>NZ_PNFU01000004.1:0-354503 GCF_002871415.1 Microbacterium sp. UMB0228
CAACCAGCCCTCACAGGAGGCCCTCATACAGACCGCCTGACGGAATCTGTCTCACCCGCCTTGACACTTTCCGCCGGGCAGCGCCGCGGTGACTTCATCCAAGACGCTCAGGTAGTTGGAGAACACGATGACCTTACGTCCGTTGTCCTCCGCCTCCTCGACGATCTCGATAAGACGCTGGAGCTTCTCAGAGGCGCTGCCCTGGAGCAACGCGGCCTGGCGCATCGCCTGGAAGTTGCCCGCCATCACCGCATCCCGGTAGGCGATTGCATCGGCGCGGGAGAGCGGCAGCCATTCCTCGACCTCTACCAGCTCGGGAAGCTCCGTCAGCACGTCCTCCTGGTTTCGCCGCAGGTACACGGGCGCGACCTGCTGTCGGAACAGGCGCGGTCGCAGTTCGCTGGCGTCGACAACGAGATCCGGTCGGATGTAGTCGACGAGCGTGCGGAACTCCTCGACGCGGTTCTCCAGCGGCGTGCCGCTGAGCAGCACCGCTCGGTCAGCGTGGTCGATCACGCGGGCGCTGCGCTGCGCGCGGAGCGCACCGGGGTTCTTGATGTAGTGAGCCTCGTCGAGCACGACGCAGGCCAGTTCCTCCACGCTCCCGAGGTGGGGTTCCAGCCAGCCCAGCGACTCGTAGGTCGTCACGGCGACACCGCCCTGACGACGCCAGCCCCGAAGTGCGGCGTCTCGGCCCGGCCCGTGCAGTCGGTGAGCGTTCAGCGCGGACTTCGCGTGCACCTCTCGAACCCAGTTGGTGACGACAGCCGCCGGGCAGATCACCAGTGAATGGTGCGAGCCCTTCGCGCGGAGGTGTGCGAGGACGGCGAGTGCTTCGATGGTTTTCCCGAGCCCCATCTCGTCACCGATGATGACCTTGCGCTGCACGAGTGCGAACCGAGCCGCGAAGCCCTGATACCCGCGCAAGGAGACGGAAAGATGCTCCGTCTCCAGCTCGAACTCGCGGACTGCGGCGACGACTTCCTCGGGCAGCCCGCCGAGCACCGCGTCCTGGTCCTCGGTGAGGAATCCTAGCTCCTGCAGCATGGCGAAGTAGTCGGCCGGCCTGGCGAGGAAGTCCTGCCAGGGGTCGGCCGGAACCGAGCCTGCCGCGGTGCCTGCGATGCTCCGTGCGCGCTGCGCGACGGCCTCGATGGCAGCGATGAACTCGTCCGTGCTGCCGCCGAAGACGGCGAGCTGGGTCACTCTCGGATCGAGTGCTTGCGCCAGCGGGGTGAGCGCCTCGGCTCGTGCGAGGTCGCGGGTGGCGTTCTTCGTCCGTCGGGTCGCGTCCCAGGTGGCAAGGTGCCGAACGAGGTCAGTCGTCTGCGGCGAGGGCGCGGCGATGTCGATCCGTACCGGCATCTCCTCGTAGGTCGTCTGCCAGAGGGTCTGGGCGGCTCCGCGAATCCGGTGCGCGGATGTCGCGCCGATTCCCTGGATCGCCGCGAGACGGTTCGCGTAGGTGAACACGTCTTGAATCGTGGCGATGCCCGCATCCGTGAGCGGGCTGATGCGGATGCGCTCACGGGTCGCATCCTTCAGGCGTTCAACCGGCATCTCGGCGATGACCTTCTGCGCCTCGGCCTTCCTCAGAGCGACACCAGCATCGACAGCCTGCTGCCGGTAGCGCGACTCCTTGTCGAGCGCGTCCTGGATCGTCTTGACCGCAGCGGCGAGGCTGGCGACCGCTGTGCCCGGCACGAGCTTGCCGACGCCCAGCGACGAGAGCCGCGGAGCGAATCCCACAGCCGGGACGAGCGCGTGAACTATATCGACGGGCTGTGCCGGACGTGCACGATCATCGAAGCGGGTCAGCGTCGCGGCCACGTTCGACGCGGCACCCCACCGCTGGTAGTCGAGCAGGTAGCGGCCTGCGCGTTCGCCCGTTTCACGCGACTGACCACCGCTGAACAGCTTGCGGAGCCCGAAGTTCGACTTCGCATCGTTGAGTGCCTTCGGCACCTCGTTCGTGAGCTGACCGAGCCAGGCCGCTTCACCCGCCTGGATCTCCGGCAGCGAGACGGAGCGGGCCAGGATGCCGAGCTGTCCGCCATCGGCATCCCGTAGCGGCAACACCGTCCAGCGACTCCCATTTCGGATCGCCACATCGACCATGCGCGCGCGAAGCACACCAAACGCGGCATCGGCCTCAGCAATGACCCGACCACGATGCGCGACGATCGCCGCGGCGTGCTTCGACCATGCGGTGACCTCTTCGATCACCGGGCGCAGTTGTTGCGCCTCGTCGTGGCTCAGGGGCATGCGCGCTGTCGTTCCTCTCAGGCTTCCCAGACATGGAGACGGGGATTCCATCGTCCTGTTGCCGTTGTGGCGGACAGCACTGGATCGGCAAAGTTTGCGACCGCAGAGAGCACGTCGGCAAACGCCGCGGGAAGCTCGCCGTCACGGTGGGATCGCGTGCGCCAGGCGAGGTACTTCTGCTGCGCTCGTTCGTTCATTGGCATGAGCGCGGGCAACAGAGGTGCAAGTGCGACTTTGCGGTACTCGGCAACGGTCTCGATCGACACGCGAAGCTCGCCAGCGTCGACGGGGTGGAGTCGAATGAGCGTGTAGACGTCAGCGAAGTCACGCCAACGGGTGTTGGCGATGCCACGATCGACGGCGGTGGCGATCTTCTCGGCGAGCACCATCGTCAGCGGGTAGCCCAGCAGCGTCACGGATGGCAGGTCGAGATGCACGATTCGTGGCAGGTCGATGAGGCGCGGCGCGGGCCAGATCGGGTCGCCGAAGTTCACGTCCATCCCGACCGTGAGTCGCGCGGTGCCGAGCCTCGCGGTGAGCTTGACCCGGACGCCGGCGTACTCGTCCTCGTCACGGATCGTCGTCGCGGCGACGCTGGCGGGATTGAACTCGAGCCCGTCGGCGACATCCAGCGCAGCGATGACGCGGACGCGCTCGGCGACCTCCTCGGGGTCGCCGGTGAGTCTGGTAGCTTGCAGGTCGATGTCCTTCGTCGGCCGACGCGCGGCAAACGCGGCGAGCAGAACGCCGCCCTTCAAGACGAAGTCCTCCCGGTACTCAGAGTGCGCGATCCGCGCCAGCAGTCCTTCGAGCGCGTATAGAGTCATCAGCTCCTGTACGTCCGCGCCGGTCTGTCGGGCGAGACCGCGAATGGCGATGGTCGCATCGCCTGCCGGGGTGCCATGCTGCGGGTTCGGGCTCATAGAAGTACCTCCAAGGTCTGCTGAATCGCGGGGCGCGCTTTCGGGAAGCTCTCCGCGAGCGCCAGCAACGCGCCGGGGCTGTTGCCACGCTCGCGCAGCCACCGCTTCAGCGCGCCAAGGGCAAGGTCGCTGCCCCAGGCATGCCGCAGCCGGAACAGGTCGATCAGAGTGCGCTCGGCTGAGTACAGGCCGATGGACCGCCCGCCCGGCAGAGTGTGTTCGCCGCGGCCGATGCCGAACGTGTCGGTGTCGAAGCGGTGCCAGGCGATGGGTGCGTGATGGATGGAGACCGGATGCGTGCCGCGCGGGATGGCGATGTCGCTTTGGGCGGGGATCTCATCGGTCAGCTCGTGCAACGACAGTGCCGTGAGCAGGCACAGTGTTGCGTCGGGCTTCTTCGCAGCGATCGCGATCCACGCCGCCGTCGTGTCGTCTGCGAGTCCCGATCGTAGGAACAGGCCAGGGGAGATGCGCTCGAACTCTCCGGCCTCGATCAGCCGGTCGAGGCCATGTCGGGTGAGGCCCTGCCGTGCCAGGTCGTCGTAGCCGAACAGATCGGGCAGCGTCGCGGTGTCCATCACTGTCTCCTGTTCAGCAGAATTAGCTACAGATAGAGCATACCTGTGACGGTTTCTGTCGGTAGAGTGTAGCGGGATTCGGTGACCAGATTGGTGACCAGAAACCCTCCCGAGAGGCGCGAATCAGCACGAATCACTGCGTAGCTGTCGGTAGCCCGAGGTAGACTCAAGCCCATGAGATCCCTGAAATTACGGGGAACTCTACCGATTCGGGGCTTAGCTCGGACGGGCCAGGTGGCTCTCAGTTGTTCTTGGTTCGAGTCCAGGTACCCCAGCACTTCGAAACCCCCCGCTCCGGCGGGGGTTTTGCTTTTCCGGCACGGTGGCCTCAGTTCTTCACGCGGCTTCGAGGAAGGGCTCGTACCGATAACCCGTCTCGTCGAGGATCGACACTGTCGATTCGGGGACCTCGAGGAATGCGCCCGGCAGATCGTTCAGCGGCTCGGAGACGATCACGTGCGCACGGCGGCCGAAGACGCGCAGCCGTTCGGCATCGGGGTACATCCGGCGAAGAGTCTCGATGTCGGTGGAGTGGAAGAGGGAGCGGGAGCGCCCAGCCGTCGAGTACCGGAACGCCCAGACAGTGGTGCCGTCGGACACCGCGAAGGTTCCCTGGACCGGGAAGCGGACGCCACGCTCGCGCCCCACGCGCTCGGCCTCGCGGATGGCCGCCCGCATCCCCGCGATCGGATCGTCCTGGAGGCCGAGGGTCAGGGCGAGGTGGAACAGCACCTCAGAGTCGGTGGTGCCCTGGATCTCCGGGTAGAGGGAGGGATCGACGGCGAGCGTGAGGTCGCGTTTCACGGTCAGGAAGTCCGCCAAGCCGCCGTTGTGCATGAAGAGCCAGTTCGCGTGCCGGAACGGGTGGCAGTTGGTCTGCTGGACCGGCGGGCCCGCGGCAGCCCTCACATGGCTGAAGAACAGCGGGCTGCGGATCGTGCGGGAGATCTCGCGCAGGTTCAGATCGTTCCAGGCGGGCTCCATACTCCGGAACAGAGCGGGCTGCACAGGCTGCCCTGCGTCGTCACGGTTCGGCACGGGATACCAGCCGAGGCCGAACCCGTCCCCGTTCACCGTCTCCGCACCCAGGGGTGAGTCCAGAGACTGCGCCACGAGGGAATGCCGCGCGTCGAGGATCACCTCCGACGGGTGCAGCGGTTCTCCCACGTACGCCAGCCACCGACACATGTCGACACCTCGTCCCCGACCCGATCACGTCTGTGCCCGACGATACGCGGGATCCACCGTGCGGTCGACCGTGTGTGGCGGGGCTGCGCGGTCACCCACTGTCCCCGGCTCCTGGAACAATGACGAGGTGATCGGTATGAAGTCCTTCTGGAACGCGCTCCCCACCGAGGGGCGCTGGCTGCTGTCGACCGTGGCGATCCAGACCCTCGGGCGGGGGATGACGCTGCCGTTCACGATCATCTACCTCCACGAGGTCCGCGGCTTCGACCTCGGGTTCTCGGGTGCGCTCATGAGCCTCATCGCGATCACGGGGCTCGTGGTCACGGGTCCCGGCGGCACGCTCATCGACCGCTTCGGCGCCCGGCGGGTGCTGATCGTGGGCCTGCTGGCGATGATCGCGGGGTGCACGCTCCTCGCCTACGCCACACATCCCGCCGTCGCGACGGTCGCGGTCGTGCTCATCGGGATCAACTTCGGGGTCTCCTGGCCCGGCTTCAACGCCCTGATCGCCTCGGTGGTCGACGGCGAGGTCCGTCAGCAGTACTTCGGCGTGAACTTCGCCCTCGTCAACCTCGGCATCGGCGTGGGAGGCATCATCGGCGGCTTCTTCGTCGACGTGACGGAGCCGTCGACCTTCACCACGATCTTCCTCATCGACGCGGCCACGAGCCTCATCCCGCTCGCTCTGCTCCTCGGCCCGCTCCGGCAGGTGCGCACCCAGGCGGACCCGGACCCTGCGGTGACCACCGAGGGCGGTTACCGGGAGATCCTGCGGCGCCCCGCGGTGCTCTGGATGACGCTGCTGACCTTCTTCTCCGTCTTCATCGGCTACGGACAGATCGAGGCCGGCTTCCCCGCCTACGCCCGTCAGATCGCCCAGGTCTCGACCGCCGTCGTCGGCATCTCGTTCGCGGTGAACACGGCCGTCATCGTGCTGCTGCAGTTCGCCGTCCTCCGGCTCATCACCGGGCGCCGGCGCACCAGGGTCATGCAGGTCATGGCCCTCATCTGGGCCGTCTCCTGGGTCATGCTCGGCGCCGCGGGCCTGCTTCCGGACTCGGTCACGGCCGCGATCGCGGTGATCGCGTTCATGGGCGTGTTCGCGTTCGGAGAGACCATGATGCAGCCGACGATCCCGGCCATCTACAACGATCTCGCGACGGACCGCACCCGCGGGCGCTACAACGCCCTCAACTCCGCGGCCTTCCAGGGCGGAGCGATCCTCGGTCCGCTCGTCGCGGGGGTGCTCCTCGGCGTCGGCGTCAGCGGCTGGTTCATCGCGGTCATGGTCGCGGGCAGCCTCGCCGTCGGCGTGCTGGCGGTGGTGCTGGAGCGGGTGCTCCCGGCAGCGGCCAACGGCAGCAGCGCCGAGGTCCATCGAACGGACGAGGTCGAACGGACGCCGCCGGTCTAGGCTCCGAGCATGGCCCTCGAACCGCTCTTCCTCCGTCTCGACCGGATCGCGGGTGGGCGGCAGGCCGGCGTGCTGATCAGCGACGCCGGTCGCACCCATCCGCGGACCGTCCGTGCCTTCACCTGGATCCTCTGGCTGCTCGTCGCCGAGCTGGTGCTCGGGGTGGGTGCCGTCGTGGTCGCCCTGGTGCTCGCCGCCGACGGCGACAGCGTGCCGTTCGCCGTGTGGATGCGCACCCTCGTAGTGCTGGCGATGACCGCGACGCTGTTCTACTTCGCCTGGCGCGCACGCCGCGGATGGCGTTGGGCCTATCTCCGCCTGCGGCTGTTCGCGCAGATCTTCCCGGTCATCACGCTCGTCATGGCGGCGATCCCCGGCCTCTACCCGGTCTGGATGGTCACCGAGCAGATCGTCTTCAGCCTGATCATGATCGGCATCGCGGACTTCCTCACCAGCGACCACATGCGGGCGGTCTTCGCGAAGGACGCCGACGCGGATAGCACGCCGGCGGGGTGAGACGCCACTCCCTTCCCGCCGAGACCGCGGTCACTCCACACTCGGAGGAGCTGCACGGCGGGAGGAGAGACGCATGGCGCGACTGGTGCGAGTGGTACCCGGCCAGGACCCGGGTTTCACACGGAAGCGGACGAGCTCGGGATTCCGGTACGTCGATCCGACGGGGGAGCCGGCGCCCGAGGCGGACCGCGAACGCATCAGCGACCTGGTGATCCCGCCGGCATGGCAGGACGTGTGGATCGCGGCTGACCCGCTCGCGCACATCCAGGCCGTGGGGATCGACACCGCCGGGCGCAAGCAGTACCTCTACCACCCGCTCTGGCGGGTCTCCCGCGACCGTCGAAAGTTCGTCCGTGCGCTGGATCTCGCCGCAGCCCTGCCCAGCGCCCGGGCGCAGGTCACCAAGGCGCTCAAGGAGGACGGGCAGACGAAGGAGCGCGCCCTCGCGATCGCCTTCCGCCTGCTCGACGACGCCGCGCTGCGGATCGGTTCCGAACGCTACCTGGCGCGCCACGGCAGCCGGGGGCTGACTACGCTCCGCCGCCGCGACGTCCGCATCGACGGCGGCGACGTCGCCCTCTCCTTCCCAGCGAAGAGCGGACAGACCGCCGCGATCGAGATCACCGACGAATCCCTCGCGGAAGCCCTCACCGACTTCGCGAGCGGCGCCTCGACCGCCTTCCTCCTGGCGTACCGGAAAGGCCGGCGGCGGGTGAAGATCACGCCCGCCGAGGTCAACACGTACCTCAAGGACGTGCTCGGGGCCAGCTTCTCAGCCAAGGACTTCCGGACGCTGCACGGCACGATCATCGCCGCGGACGCCCTCGCCCGCATCGGAGCCCTCGATCGCCGCGGTCAGCGGAACCAGGCCGAGCGTCTCGCGGTGCAGGCGGCGGCGACCGCCCTCGGCAACACGACCGCAATCGCCCGCAACAGCTACATCGATCCCCGTGTGTTCCGGCAGTACGGTCGGGGGCGGACGCTCGACCTCGACGTGACGCCCGAGACGGCGATCCGGCGACTGCTGGGCGGACCGGAGACGTCGCGGAAGGTCAACCGGCGAGGGACAGGGCGGCGCGGTTGAACGCGCCGACGCTCCCCGGTCGTCCCCGGGAAGATGCCAGGATGGGGGGATGCACACCGCGAACCTGACCCGTGAGGAGACTGCGGCGCGATCCGCCGCGATCACCCTGCACCGCATCCGCGTCGAGCTGGACCTGACCGGAGCCCCGGAGCGGGCGCGCACGGGCTTCCCGACCACGACCGTCCTGGAGTTCGACGCGACCGTTCAGAGCACGTGGCTCGACTTCATCGGCGAGGAGGTCGTCCGCGTCGAGGTGAACGGGGAGCAGCGGGACGTCGTCTACGACGGGGCGCGCCTGACGATCGACGGCCTCGCGGCCTCGAACGTCGTCCTGGTCGAGGCGGTCGGTGCCTACAGCCGGTCGGGGGAGGGGCTGCACCGGTTCCACGACCCGGCAGACGACCGCACCTACCTGTACACCCAGTACGAGCCCGCGGACTCCCGCCGGGTGATGGCCTGCTTCGAGCAGCCGGACATGAAGGCGGAGTACACCTTCGTCGTCGACGCGCCGTCCGGGTGGGAGGTGCTCTCGAACCAGTCGCCGGCTCACGTCGACCTCGGCGTCGGCGTGCAGCGGGTGCAGTTCGCCCCCACGCTGCCGATCTCGAGCTACATCACGGCGATCGCGGCCGGCCCCTATGCCCGCGTCGACGGGGAGTGGACCAGAGACGAGCAGCGGGTCGCCCTCGGCGTCTTCGTCCGCCGTTCGCTCGTCGACCACCTCGAGGCCGACGAGATCCTCGAGGTCACCCGGCAGGGGCTCGACTTCTTCACCGACGCCTTCGCCTATCCCTACCCGTGGGGCAAGTACGACCAGATCTTCGTCCCCGAGTACAACCTCGGTGCGATGGAGAATCCCGGTCTGGTCACCTTCACGGAGGGCTACCTCTCGCGCGGCGCCGCCACCGAGGCGCAGCGGGCGGGCCGGGCCAACACGATCCTCCACGAGATGGCGCACATGTGGTTCGGCGACCTCGTCACGATGACGTGGTGGGACGACCTCTGGCTCAAGGAGTCGTTCGCCGACTACATGGGCTCGCACGCCTCGGCGGTGGCCACCCGGTTCCACGACGCGTGGGTGACGTTCGCCATGCGTCGCAAGGCCTGGGCCTATCAGCAGGATCAGCTGCCCACGACCCACCCCATCGTCGCCGACATCCCCGACCTCGAGGCCGCGAAGCTGAACTTCGACGGCATCACCTACGCCAAGGGCGCTTCGGTGCTGAAGCAGCTGGTCGCCTTCGTGGGCGACGAGGCGTTCTTCGAGGGGGCTCGCCGGTACTTCGCCGCCAACGCCTTCGGCAACACCACTCTCGACGACTTCCTCGTCGAGCTCAGCGCGGTGTCCGGCCGGGACATGACCGACTGGGCGGCCGCCTGGCTGCAGACGACGGGCGTCTCGACGATCTGGACGGAGACCGACGCCGACGGAGGGCACCATCTCGTGCAGGACGACGTCCGTCCGCACCGCCTGCGGATCGGGCTGTACGACCGCGTGGATGGCCGCATCGTGCGACGGGAGCAGCGGGAGCTGGACCTGATCGGGGAGCGCGTGGACATCGACCTCCCCGAGGCTGATCTCGTGCTGCTCAACGACGACGACCTCACCTATGCGAAGGCGCGCCTCGACGAGCGGTCCCTCCGCACCGTCGAGGAGTCGCTGTCCGACATCGAGGACCCGCTCGCCCGGGCGCTCGTGTGGTCGTCGCTCTGGAACGCCACCCGTGACGGCGAACTCGACGCGGCTCGCTTCGTCGCGATCGTGCGGGCGCACGCGCCGCGGGAGTCGAACGGCGGTCTGCTGGCCGCGGCGCTCCTCGACGCTGCTTTCGCGCTGCGGCATTTCGTCCGCGACGACCGACGCGACGCGGAGCAGCGCGCCTGGGCCGAGGCCACGTGGTCGACGCTGCAGCAGGCGGACGCCGGCAGCGACGCCCAGCTCTCCTGGGCGCGCGCGCTGGCGGCGGCCTCGGCTTTCGACGACATCCATCACGCCGAGGTCCGTGCCCTGCTCGACGGCGATGTGCCCGAGGGCCTCGTCGTTGATCCCGACCTCCGCTGGCAGCTCCTCACGGCCCTCGTGACGACCGGCCACGCTGATCTCGCGGACATCGCCGCGGAGGAGGAGCGGGACGACACCGGCGACGGACGCACCGCCGCCCGCCGCGCTCGCGCCTCCGTCCCCGACGCGGCGGTGCGCGCGGCCGCCTGGACGGCCGCGTGGGACGACCGGTCGCTCACCAACGACCACCTCGATGCCGAGATCGGGGGCTTCCGCGCCGGCGGCCGCCGCGACCTCATCGAGTCCTTCGACGAGGAGTACTTCGAGCGGATCGGAGCCGCGTGGTCGGAGCGGAGCATCGAGATCGCTCGTCGCCTGGTGATCGGTCTGTTCCCCGCGCGGTCCTCGCTGGACCTGGTCGATGCCTGGCTGTCGGCCAGCCCCAAGGCCCCGGCGGCGCTGCGACGACTCCTCATCGAGCAGCGCGACCACCTCGCGCGTGACCTGCGGGTGCGGGGCGCTCAGGGCTGACCGACAGCGATCCCGGCAGCGGTCAGCGCCTCAGGCTCTTCGCGATGGCCTTGCCCTCAGGGGACTCCGCCAGGGTGTCCCAGAGGTCTGCGGAGCTCAGCGACACGTACACCCCTGGCGCGCCCTGCTCGCCGCAGCCGTCCCCGTAGGACACGACGCCGATCTGGTAGGCGGTGTCGCGCGCCGGAGGTCGGCGGAAGAGTGGTCCGCCGCTGTCTCCCTGGCAGGAGTCCTTGCCGACGACGCCGGCACACATGTTCACTCCCGGGCGGAAGGAGTCGTAGCTGAGCTCGCATTCCTCCGTCGCGAGCATCGGCACCTGGACCTGACGGAGCCGGTCCGGGAAGT
This sequence comes from Microbacterium sp. UMB0228, assembly GCF_002871415.1. Classification (NCBI taxonomy): domain Bacteria; kingdom Bacillati; phylum Actinomycetota; class Actinomycetes; order Micrococcales; family Microbacteriaceae; genus Microbacterium; species Microbacterium sp. UMB0228. Next base: position 10,850 of record NZ_PNFU01000004.1, read on the forward strand.
TCCCGAGAGCGGTGTCGGTGTTGCCCCAGCCGATGACCGTCGCCGACTGTCCGGGACGGAGGAGAGCGTCCGTCCCCTTGGTGGGCAGCTTCACGGGCACGATGCCCGAGACCGGGCGGTCGAGCGTCACGAAGGCGAGGTCGTAGGCCTCATCCCCCTGGAGGTACCGCGGGTGCACGACGACCGGGCCACCGGCGTCCGCGCCGGCGAGACCGCGATCCTGACCCTGACTGCCGTCGGACAGCACGGTGCGGCCGACCGTCACCGTCACTCCGTCCACGTCGGGCACCGGGAGCCCGCTGAGGGGGTCGGCTCCCGTGACGCAATGCGCGGCGGTCATCACGACGCGCGGCGCCACCAGCGAGCCACCACAGAAGGCCTCGCCGGCGAACTGGAGGGACGCCATGAACGGATAGGCGTCGTTCGGCACCGCCGTGCCGCCGATGATCCGCGAGCTGGCCCGTTCCTCGCGGTCGCCGGAATCGTCGTCCGCCCGTGCCGTCGTCGCCGTCGTGCCGACGAGGCCGGACGCGACGAGGGCGACGCCGGCGAGGGCGAGCCCGATCCTCTTCCTGGTCTGGTGAACTCCGGTCGTCATCATGAGGACTGTTCCTTTCGTGACAGGTAACACGTTACGCGCGCCCAGTACAGCATCCGGTCACGACCGGAGCAAGAGTGCCCCGGTATTCTGGCCCGCGGTCAGGAGGCGCTGCCGGCCGTGGCCTCGACGGTCATGCCCATCACGGTCCGCACGATCCACGGATGGGCGTGGTCGTCGGCGATGTGCGTCATGCCGAGCTTCTCCGCCACGCCTCGCGACGCCCGGTTCTCCGGGTGGATGATGGCGGTGAGGACGGTCGGTGCGAAGGTCTGCGCGACGAGGTCGACGCAGGCGCGCGCCGCCTCGGTCGCATAGCCGCGCCGCTGGCGGTCGGCGCGGACGTGATAGCCGACTTCGAGTACGGGGGCGTCGTTCACCGACTGCCAGGTGAGGCCGCAGTCGCCGAGGAACTCCCCGTCGTGCGTCTCGATGATCCAGAGACCGTGGCCGTCCTCGCGGTAGCGCTGCTGCATGCGCGCGATCCACGCGGCGGCTTCGGTTCGCGACTTCGGCGCCGGGTAGTAGGCCATGACCTCGGGATCCCCGAGGAGCGCCGCCATCTCGTCGAGGTCGTCGGCTGTCATCTCCCGGAAGGTGAGCCGTGGCGTCGGAGCGGGCAGGAGGCGTCGCGGTGGGGTCACAGATCCACGGCGTCGCCGGGTTCGAGCAGGAGGAACTCGCCGCCGCCCTGCTCGGTCGCCCACTGCAGCCGCTGGCGGTGCATGTTCTTGCCGATCACGGACAGGGTCATGTCGTGCGTGCCGAACGCGCGGCGGGGCTTCACGGCGAGCACGTAGTCAATGGCTTCCCCGATCTTGAGCCACGGGGCTCCGAGCGGCGCGGCGAGGGTGCCGACCTCGACGCCCTCGGGCACCGCATAGGAGTCGCCGGGGTAGTAGAACGTGTCGTTGACGAGCACGCCCACGTTGTCGATGGTCGGGATCGACGAGTGGATCACCGCGTGCGTGCCGCCGAAGAAGCGCAGGGTGAAGGCGCCGACCTCCACGGTGTCGCCGGGGGAGACGACCGTGACCTCGTAGCCCTCCGCCGCCTTCGCCACGCCCTCCGGCCCGAAGATGGGGGTGCCGGGGGCCGCGCGGAGGATCCGGTCGAGGTGCTCCGGCGTCCAGTGGTCGGGGTGCTCGTGCGTGAGCACCATGGCGACCAGTCCGCTGAGATCGTGCAGCGGCGCGGTGAAGGATCCGGGATCGATCAGGAGGGTGTCGTCATTCTGGTCCAGACGAAGGGTGGCATGTTCGAACTTGGTGACGCGCATGAGACGAGTCAACTCCTTCCCGGGGTCTGCGGCAAACGGAAAACGGCGCGCCACGCCCGGGATCTCGGGTGAAGCGGCCTCGATTTGGCGCAGTGAGAATCGCCGTGGCATACTTGAACGGTTGTCGCGGAACGGAAAAGTTCCGCAAGACGGCCCCATCGTATAGCGGCCTAGTACGCCGCCCTCTCACGGCGGTAACGCGGGTTCGAATCCCGCTGGGGTCACACAACACGACGAAAGCCCTCCGGTTCTCCGGGGGGCTTTCGTCGTTCCCGACCGTGCGCGTCAGTCGTCCGCGCGCAGCGACAGCGTCCGGAACGCGCGGGCCCGGAGCGGCACGAGCATGAGCGTCATCATCGCGCCACCGGCCACGACGAACGGCACCCAGACGGCGGCGAGGGAGGCGAGTGCGCCGAAGCCCGCCATCGCGAGCGGCATCAGGCAGTCGTCGCCGAGCCGGGTGAGGGAGCCCATCCGACCGAGGAACGCGGTGTCCACCGTCGCGGCGAACGTCGCGCTCAGCAGCACGGAGGCGTATCCCGCGGTGGCGCCGACCACAGCCGCGGCGACGGCCACCGTCCAGACGGGGCCGAACCCGAGCGCGACGATGCCCGCTCCCTGGACGAGGAGAGCGCCGAATCCGCTCCGCGCCTCGTGGCGCGGCCGCCTTCTCGCGACCGCGGCCGCGCCCACCGCGGCACCGAGGCCGAGGAGGCCCTCGAACAGGCCGACCGCGGGAGCCCCCCATCCTTCGGCGTGCGCCCGCAGGGCGAGGCCGATGCCGACGGCCGGGCCGACTGCGATGTTGAGCCCGGAGAGGGCGATGACGAGCGTGCGCGTCGTGGGGTTCGCTCCGAGGTGGGCGAACGCCGCGCCGATCGCGCGCAGGGACGACGTGCGCGGGGCCCTGGCGAGCCGGAACCGCGGGCGCAGGGCGATCGCCAGGAATCCGACGACCAGGGCGAAGGTCACCGCGTTCGCCGATGCGCTCCCCGCGAGACCGGCCTGGGCGACGAGCAGGCCGCCCAGAGCGGCGCCGCCCATCGTGCCCAGGCGTGATGCCGTCTGGATGACAGCCGCGTAGGAGGGGAGATCGTCGGTGCGCACCAGCTGTCGCCCGATGGTGCCCGCCGAGGGCTCGTAGAACGCGTCGCACACCCCGAACGCCACGGCGGCGGCGAGCAGGACGGGCACGGTCGGCGCCTGCGAGACCGTCCACACGGCAGCGGCGACGAGCACGCCCACACGCGCCGCGTTGCAGACCATCATCACCCGGCGGGCGTCGGCGCGATCCGCGACGACTCCGCCGAAGAGCAGGACCATGGCGCGCGGAATCGTGCCAGCGGCGACGACGAGTCCGGCGACGGCGGGGGAGGCGATCTGCACGGCCGTCCACGCCACCGCGATCGTCCACACGGCGTCGCCGGCATCGGACAGGGCCTTCACGCCGACCCACGCGTGCACCATCCGGTCGCGCCGGAACGGAGGAGGGGCCGAGAGCTCGAGGGGCGGGGTGAGTGCGGTCATCACGGTTCCGTGGGGAACGCGTGGGCGAAGAAGAACACGGGCGTGCGCTCCTGGCCGTCGTCCTCGTCGATCGATGCCTGCCAGTCCCGCAGCGCCTGCAGGACGCGTGCGGAGAGATCGCGCAGCTCGTCCGGGGTCGCCCAGGCGGTGGCCTCCGTGTTGGAGGCGTCGTAGTCAGCCACGGCGGGATCGCCTCGGCGGCGGTGCCAGCGCTGCAGACGGTCGATCTGCATGCGGATGCCCTGCCGCTGTGCCTCCCTGGCGAGGAGCGCATCACCGGGGGAATCGGCGAAGTCCTCCACCGACCAGGTCAGGCCCCGCCGTGCGACCGTCCACCAGCTCGTGCGCCGATCGCCGGTCGGGTCGGGGGCACGCGCGACGATCCCGGCGCGCTCGAGCATCCGGAGGTGATGGCTGATGCTGCCGACCTGACTCTCGAGCGCACGGGCGACCGCCGTCACCTGCGAGGTGCCGTAGAGCAGGAGGTGGTCGTAGATGCGACGCCGCAGCGGATGGTGCACGGCGGTGATCACGGAGATGTCTTCCACGCCCCGAAGGCTATGCAGCGGTTCGGAGACGCACAAGACTTCTTGTATACCGCGGAACGTCGGGCTATTCCTCCGTTCGGGGCTCAGCGGCCGCCGCCTTCCGGCGCCGTCGGCCGCGGCGGATGAGCCAGACGACCAGGACGACGACAGCGGCCACCGCGAGCCAGGGGAGGAGGAAGCCGAACGCGACCACCAGGGCGTTGAGCGAGACGACCAGACCGTTCCATCCGGCCCGCAACCCGTCGCCGAAGCCCGCGGGGTCCGCTGCGGCCGGGGCGTCCGCCCGCGACAGCTCCACCGTGAGGGACGACAGGGCCACCTGGTCCTCCAGGGCGGCGAGCTGCTGTTCGTACGACTCGAGCTGTGCCTGGCGATCGGTGAGCGCGACCTCGGCCTCGATGAGATCGGCGACCGAGCCCGACTGGCTCATGAGCTCCGTGAGCCGCTGCACCGAGGCGCGGGTCGACTCCACGCGGGCGCGGAGATCGATCGCGGTGGCGGTGACGTCCTGCTTCGTGACGGAGGACGACAGGACCTCCCCGGTGTCGCCGAGGGCGGCGATCACCGTGGTCAGGTCGTCGGCGGGGACGCGGACCGTTATCCAGCCGTACCCGGAGTCCGCGGGGACCCGCTCGGCGGGGGCATCCGTCGCGACCGCCTTGCCGACCTCGGTGCTCTCGACGTAGCCGCCGTGTTCGACAGCGAGGTCGCCGATGGCGGCGGCGGCATCGGCGACGTCCTTCACCTGCACCGAGGCTTGGGCCGTGGCGACGATCTCCCTGGCATCCTCGGCGGACGCCGCCGCGTCCGATCCGACGGCACCAGGGAGGGTCGCCCCTTCGACGGCCCGGTCCGGCACGGCCGAGCCCGCCTCGTCGGTCGACCAGCCCACGACGCCGTCCGCGGTGGACACGGACGAGCCGCCGCCTCCCACGGCACCGAGGATCGGCGGCGTCACCAGGACCCCGACGACGAAGGCCGCCGCGATCCCGCCGGCTGTGAGCCAACGGCGGCGACGTCTCCTGGCGCGCTCTGCGCGCGGCGGAACCGGCGGCCGCTCGCCCTGGATCTCGCTGAAGACGGCGTCCTCGATGCGCGCGACGGTCGCGTCGGACACGGGCGGGAGGCTCTGCTGCGGGGTCTGGTCGTTCATGCGTCCCTCACTTCCTTGACGGCGCCGCGCAGCTGGGTGCGCACGCGCGAGAGACGGTTCCGGACGACGGCGTGCGTCACGCCGAGCTCGTCGGCGGCGGCCTGGTAGGCGTAGCCCTCGGACGCGCACAGCCGGAAGATCTCCCGGTCGAGCTCGTTCAGGGTGCCCACCTCCGCGGCGATCCGCGCGGCGAGCGCGGCCGTGATCACCTGGTCCTCGACGCTCACGACGTCGGGGAGCTGGTCGTCGGCCGCGGCCGTCGTGTGCGCCTGGTCGCGGCGCCGCTGGCGCAGCCGGTTCGCCGCTTGGAAGCGGCAGATGGTCGCGAGCCAGGGGAGGATTGATTCTCCCTGCAGCTCCAGGCCCGGAAGCTTCCGCCAGGCGACCACGAAGGTCTCCTGCGTCACATCCTCCGCGTCGGCGGCGGCGCCCAGGATGCCGTGGGCGATCCAGTACACGGGGCGCACGTGGGCGCGGTACAGCGCGCGGAAGGCGCTCTGGTCGCCGGCCGCCGCCTGGGCGGCCCATCGCTGGTCACTCGTCTGTCCGGGCATCCTGGTTCCGTTCGGTGTCTCTCCCTCGAGAGTGTCGGCGGATGTCCCATCGTCTCAGCACGGATTCGGATCCGCCGTCATGTCTCGACTTCCTCGTCCCGATGACCCCCACCTCCGGTAGCATGGCCCGGGCGAGAGGGAGTATCCCGAATCCGCGCGTAACGTCATCACGAGCACCGACATCGCTGCTCCGGGCGCGCGCCGCACATCTGCGGGGGAGAGACTTTCGACTCATTCCCGACCCCTCGCGAAAGGTGCACAGCGCCCGTGGACATCCCCGTCTGGTTCGAGATCACCTCGATGGTCGTCCTCTCGATCATCCTGATCGGCGACCTGCTCCTCATCCGGCTGCGCCCGCACATCCCCTCCACCAAGGAGTCGACTCTCTGGGTCGTGTTCTATGTGGGCCTCGCCCTGCTCTTCGCGGTGCTGCTGGGGACCGTGGGCGGATGGCGGAACGCCGGGGACTTCATCACCGGGTGGGCGCTGGAGTACAGCCTCTCCGTCGACAACCTCTTCGTCTTCGTGCTCATCATGGCGCAGTTCGCGGTGCCGCGACGTCTGCAGCAGCAGGTGCTGATGGTCGGGATCATCATCGCGCTGGTCCTGCGCGGGCTGTTCATCCTCGTCGGCGTGACGATCATCGAGAACTTCTCGCCGATCTTCTACCTGTTCGGCGCCTTCCTCGTCTACACCGCCATCCGGCAGGCGATGCCGGAAGGCGAGCACGAGGACGACGTCAAGCGTGAGAACTTCATCGTCCGGCTGCTCCGCCGCCGGATCGACATCAGCGAGACCTACGACGGCTCGAAGATCCGCACGACCGTCGACGGGAAGCGGATGTGGACGCCGATGATCATCGTGTTCATCACGATCGGCGTCACCGACCTCATCTTCGCGATCGACTCGATCCCCGCGATCTTCGAGATCACGACCAACGGCTTCCTCGTCTTCGCCGCCAACATCTTCGCTCTCATGGGGCTGCGACAGCTCTACTTCCTCCTCGGCGACCTCCTGGACCGCCTGCGCTACCTGCACTACGGCATCGCCGTGATCCTCGGCTTCATCGGCATCAAGCTGATCCTGCACGCGCTGCACGTCAACGAGCTCCCGTTCATCAACGGCGGCGAGCACGTGGAATGGGTGCCGGACATCGACAACATGGTGTCGCTCGCCGTGATCCTCGTGTCGATGACGGTGGCGACGATCGCGAGCCTGATCGCCTCGTCCCGGGAGAAGCGCGCCGAGAAGCGCACCATCCCGGTCGGCGACTGAGTCCGCGCGGAGCGGGTCAGAACGCCTGCAGGTTCGCCTGCAGACCGCCGTCCGCGTAGTCGCGGCGGAGGAGCCCGCGGCGGCGGAGGATCGGCACCAGCTCGTCGAGGGTGCGGTGCAGGGTCACCGGATGGAAGTCGCCCCAGAGGAGCACGCCGTCGTTGCCCCACTCGCCGAGTTCCTCGACGAGATCGGCGAACTCCTCCGCGGTACCCACGAACCCGCTCCGGTCGCGCAGCCGGCCGGTGCGGGCGAGTGCGGTGAGGTGCGCCCGGAGCGGGGCGTCCTCGCCACGGTCACCGATCAGGCGCTGGATGCTGCCGCGGGAGACGTGCGCTCCGAAGATCGTCGTGTCGAGGGGGCGATCCAGATCGAGGGTCGTGAGATCGGTCTCCAGATCACTCGACTGCTTCCGGGCGATCTGCGCGAGTGCGGCGTCGTCCGGGTGTGCGGAGGCGGCCACGATCCGGTCGGCCTCCTCGGCGGACGCCGTGATCACGGGCTGGATCGCGAAGAGGATCTTGACGTCCTCGGCCCGGCGTCCGCGGGCGAGGGCCGCGTCGTGCACCCGCTGCCGGTATTCCCGCACCGCCTTCTCGTGCAGGGGAGCGAGCGCCAGCTGGACGTCGGAGTTCGCCCCCGCGAACGCCAGGCCGCGTCCGGAGCCGCCGGGGGAGACGATGGCCGGCTCGCCGTCCGTGAAGGGCAGGGCGTTCAGAGGGCCGTCGAAGTCGTAGTGGGCGCCGCGGTACTGCACCGGACGCATGCGCGTGCCGTCCGCGTAGACCCCGGAGACGGGATCGGCGACCAGCGCCCCGTCGTCCCAGCTCCGCCAGAGCGCGCGGATGCCGGCGAGCCATTCCTCGGCACGGTCGTACGCCTCGTCATGGCCGAGTTGCGGGGCCGCCGAGAAGTGCCGGGCGCTGCCGGTGTCGGTGACCACGTTGAGGCCGAGCCGGTGCCCGCTCAGGTGCTGCAGGGTCGCGAACTGCCGGGCCGAGGTGTAGGGCAGCGAGGCCGCGGGGTTCATGGTGGGCACCACCCCGAGATGACGGGTCGCCTGGAAGAGGTACGGTGCGAGCAGCAGGGGATCGTGCTTCGGGCCGCCGAACGCATGACGCACGCGCAGGTCGATCGTGTCCGCCGAGCCGAGCGAGGGGCTGTCCTCGATGATCACGAGGTCGAAACCGGCCTGCTCCAGGGTGCGGGCGGCTTCCTGGTAGACCTCCGGCCGCGTCCAGTCGTAGTCCCAGTCCAGGGACGGATATCCCCACCCCTGAGGACCGAAGCCCCGGGCGAGGAACCACCCGAAGTGCTGCAGGCGGCTCATGCCACCGTCTCCCTGACGCTCTCGAGCACCCGCGCGAGGTCGCTGATCAGATCGTCGACGTCCTCGATGCCGATCGACAGCCGCAGCGTGCCGGGGCCGACACCGAGGATCCGACGCTCCTCGTCGGTGCGCTGCGCGTGGCTGGTCGTTCCGGGGTGCAGCACGAGGGACCGCACGTCGCCGATGTGCGTCATGTGGGTGAACACGGACACCTCCTCCACGAAGCGACGGGCCGCGGGGAGACCGCTGCGCAGCGTGAAGGTGAAGATGGAGCCGAATCCGCCGTCGAGGTAGCGCAGCGCGGTCTCGTGGTGAGGATGCGAGGGCAGGCCGACGTAGTCCACGCTCTCCACGGCGTCGTGTGCGGCGAGCCAGCGTGCGACGGCGAGGGCGTTCTGCGACTGGCGCTCCACGCGCAGGCTGAGCGTCTCGGTGCCCTGGCCGATGAGGAACGCATTGAGGGGCGAGGGCGAGGCACCGAACCGCGGAGCCACCGACTCCCTGGCGTATCCGATGCGTGCGCGACCGCCGTGCCGGGCGAAGACGCTGGGTGCGCCGCCGCGCCCCGGCAGCACGAGGTGCGGGGCGTTGTGCCCGGCGCGCTCCGCATCGAACCGGCCGTCGTCGATCACGACGCCGCCGAGCACAGCGCCCTGCCCCGCGAGGAACTTCGACGCGGAGTGCACCACGATCGCCGCGCCGTGCTCCAGCGGCCGGAGGAGGGCGGGCGTGGCCAGGGTGTTGTCGACGATCAGGGGGACGGCGATCTCGTCGGCCACGGCGCTCACCGCCGCCACGTCGAGCACGTCGTTGCGGGCGTTGGCGAGCGACTCCGCGAACAGGGCCCTGGTCGTCGGGCGTACGGCCTCCCGCCAGGCATCCGGGTCGGCGATGTCGTCCACGAACGTCGTCTCGATGCCGAGTCGGGCGAGGTTGTCCAGGAACAGCCCGCGGGTGCCCTCGTAGATGTGGGTCGAGGAGACGATGTGGTCGCCCGCCCCCACGACCGAGAGCAGAGCGGTGGTCACCGCGGCCTGTCCGCTGGCCACGAGCACGGCGTCGGCACCGGACTCCAGGCTCGCGAGCTGCCGCTCCACCGCGTGCACGGTGGGGTTGCCGGTGCGCGTGTACCCGAATCCGGTGCCGGTACCGAAGTGGTCGGCGGCGTGATCGAAGTCGTCGAACTCGAAGCCCGCCGTCAGGTAGATCGGCGTCACACGGGAGGCGGCAGCGGCTCGGCCTCTCGCGGCGTGGACGGCGCGGGTGGCGAAGCGGGCGGTCTCGACGGTCATGCGGGGGCCTCTCGGTCGATCGGGTGAGCAACAGAGTGTCACGGCATGTCTCGGCGTGTCCGAGCGGTGGTAACCTGACGTCATGCGGACCGTGCTCCTTCTTAGCGGCCGCGGCGAGACCTCGATCTGAGCCCCTCCTCGTCGCGGAGTCCATCGTGGGCCGAACCGCCATCCACAGGAGACACGCCATGACCACCACCGCCGGTGCGGATTCCGCACGCCCCAGGACGCTCGCTGAGAAGGTCTGGGACGACCACCTCGTCGTCAAGGGCGAGGACGGCCAGCCCGACCTCATCTACATCGACCTGCACCTCGTGCACGAGGTCACCAGCCCGCAGGCCTTCGACGGCCTCCGCAGCGAGGGGCGCCCGCTCCGCCGGCTCGACCTGACCATCGCCACGGAGGACCACAACACGCCGACGTGGGAGATCGATAAGCCCATCGCCGACCTGACCAGCCGCACGCAGATCGAGACGCTGCGCCGCAACGCCGACGAGTTCGGCGTGCGTCTGCACTCGCTGGGGGACGCGGAGCAGGGGATCGTCCACGTCGTCGGCCCGCAGCTCGGCCTGACCATGCCCGGGATCACCGTGGTCTGCGGCGACTCGCACACGTCCACGCACGGCGCGTTCGGCGCGATGGCGTTCGGCATCGGCACCAGCGAGGTCGAGCACGTCATGGCGACCCAGACGCTGCCGCTGAAGCCGTTCAAGACGATGGCCATCACCGTCGAGGGCACGCTGCGTCCCGGCGTCACGGCGAAGGACATCATCCTCGCCGTGATCGCCAAGATCGGCACCGGCGGCGGTCAGGGCTACGTGCTCGAGTACCGCGGCAGCGCGATCCGCGCGCTCTCCATGGAGGGCCGCATGACCATCTGCAACATGTCGATCGAGGCGGGGGCCCGCGCCGGCATGGTGGCGCCGGACGAGACGACGTTCGCCTACCTCGAGGGGCGTCCGCACGCGCCGAAGGGCCAGGACTGGGACGACGCGGTCGCCTACTGGCGCACGCTGCCGACCGACGAGGGCGCGACCTTCGATGCCGAGGTCTTCATCGACGCCGACGAGCTTGAGCCGTTCGTGACGTGGGGGACGAACCCCGGCCAGGGCAGCTCGCTCTCCGCCTCGGTGCCGAACCCGGCGGAGATCGCCGACCCGAACGAGCGGGCCGCCGCCGAGCGGGCGCTGGAGTACATGGACCTGACGCCGGGCACGCCCCTGAAGGAGGTGCCGGTCGACGCGGTGTTCATGGGCTCGTGCACGAACAGTCGCATCGAGGACCTCCGGGCCTTCGCCTCCATCATCCAGGGCAAGAAGAAGGCCGACGGCGTCCGGGTGATGGTCGTTCCCGGCTCCGCCCGCGTGCGGCTGGAGGCCGAGGCCGAGGGCCTGGATCAGGTCATCAAGGACTTCGGGGCGGAGTGGCGCTTCGCAGGATGCTCGATGTGTCTGGGCATGAACCCCGATCAGCTCGCCCCGGGGGAGCGCTGCGCCTCCACCTCGAACCGCAACTTCGAAGGGCGCCAGGGCAAGGGCGGCCGCACGCACCTCGTGTCCCCGCTCGTCGCGGCGGCGACCGCCATCCGCGGCACCCTGTCCAGCCCGAGCGATCTGGAGGCCTGACCATGGAGAAGTTCACCACCCACACGGGCATCGCCGCGCCGCTGAAGCGGTCGAACGTCGACACCGACCAGATCATCCCCGCGGTGTTCCTCAAGCGCGTCACCAAGACGGGTTTCGAGGACGCGCTGTTCCACGGCTGGCGGCAGGACCCGGAGTTCGTGCTCAACCAGGCGCCGTATCAGGGGGCCTCCGTCCTCGTCGCCGGGCCGGACTTCGGTACCGGTTCCAGCCGTGAGCACGCCGTCTGGGCGCTTCGCGACTTCGGCTTCAAGGTCGTGCTGAGCCCGAGGTTCGCCGACATCTTCCGCGGCAACGCGGGCAAGCAGGGACTCCTCGCGGCGACCATCTCCGAGGCGGATCTGGAGCGGTTCTGGGCGATCATGGACGCCGATCCCGGCGCGCGCATGACGGTCGACCTCGAGGCGCGCACCGCCGCCATCGGCGACCCCACCGGAGGCGCGGAGGCCCGCTTCCAGGCCGACATCGGGATCGACGATTACACTAGATGGCGGCTCCTCGAAGGGCTCGATGACATCGGGCTCACGCTGCGCAACGAAGACAAGATCGCGCAGTTCGAGGCCCGTCGCGAGTCGTGGCGGCCGCGGACCCTCCCCGTCCAGTGAGACGGAGGGGGCGGGGGAGCCAGGGGTAACCCCGCCCCCGATGAATGAAGTGAGGCCCCGAATGACGACACCCGTGCGCGACGCTCTCTCCGACGACGTCCCCGCGCTGACCGGAGACGTCCTCGCCATCCGCGGAGGTCGTCCGCTGCGCGGACGGGTCGACGTGAAGGGCGCGAAGAACCTCGCCACCAAGGCGATGGTCGCGTCCCTGCTCGGGGAGACTACGAGCGTCCTGCGCGACGTGCCGGCCATCAGCGACGTCGCCGTGGTGCGCTCGCTGCTCGAGGTGCACGGCGTCCGCGTGTCGGAGGGCGACGAGCCCGGCTCCCTGGTGTTCGACCCCAGCGATGTCGAGTCGGCCCACTTCGAGGAGATCGACGCCCACGCGGGCGCGTCCCGGATCCCGATCCTGTTCTGCGGCCCGCTGCTGCACCGCCTCGGCCAGGCCTTCATCCCCGACCTCGGCGGGTGCCGCATCGGGGACCGCCCGATCGACTTCCACCTGGACGCGCTGCGCAAGTTCGGCGCGATCGTCGAGAAGCTCCCGAGCGGCATCCGCCTCTCCACGGGAGGAACCCGCCTGCACGGGGCGAACATCCACCTCCCGTACCCGAGCGTCGGCGCGACCGAGCAGGTGCTGCTGACCGCCGTCCGCGCCGAGGGCGTCACGGAGCTGCGCAACGCGGCGATCGAGCCCGAGATCATGGACCTCATCGCCGTCCTGCAGAAGATGGGCGCGATCATCTCCTACGAGCCGAACCGCGTCATCCTCATCGAGGGCGTCGAGAAGCTCCGTGGCTACGACCACCGGTCGATCTTCGACCGCAATGAGGCGGCCTCGTGGGCCTCGGCCGCCCTGGCCACGGACGGCGAGATCTTCGTCGGCGGCGCCAAGCAGCAGGAGATGCTCACCTTCCTCAACGTCTTCCGCAAGGCGGGCGGCTGGTTCGACATCCAGGAGGACGGCATCCTCTTCCGCCGCGACGGCGACATCAAGCCGGTCGTGATCGAGACCGACGTGCACCCGGGCTTCATGACCGACTGGCAGCAGCCGCTCGTGGTCGCCCTCACCCAGGCGCACGGCCGCTCGGTCGTGCACGAGACCGTGTACGAGAACCGGATGGGCTTCACCGAGGCGCTGGTCAAGATGGGGGCCGACATCGTCGTGCACCCGCGCGGCCTGCAGGACGGCCCGCGGCGCGTCCCGCGTCGTGACCTGGAGCAGGCTGCCGTCATCACCGGTCCCACGCCCCTGCACGGCGCCGACATCGTGGTGCCCGATCTGCGCGGCGGCTACAGCCACGTGATCGCGGCGCTGACGGCCACCGGCGAGTCGAAGGTGTCGGGCGTCGACATCCTGAGTCGCGGATACGAGAAGTTCCTCGCCAAGCTCGACGCGCTCGGCGCCGACTTCGACGTCCTCCGGTGAGCCCGATGGCTTCCCGGTCGCCGGAGAAGACGCGGCCGAGCGTGTTCTGGCCGCTCGCGGCGATCGTCGTGCCGCTGGTGTCGCTGATCGCGAAGGTCCGCATCATCGGTGCGGAGAAGCTCCCGCGCGAGGGCGCTTTCGTGCTGGCGCCGAACCACTACTCGGAGTTCGATCCGCTGATCGTCGCCTTGGCGGTCTGGCGGATCGGGCGCGCTCCGCGGTTCATGGCCAAGGAGAGCCTCTTCCGCGTGCCCGTGCTCGGGTGGTTCCTGCGCAAGACGGGGATGATCCCGGTCGCACGCACCTCGTCGGCGTCGTCCGCGAAGCAGACGATGGCCCAGTCGGCAGCTCTCGTGGAGCACGGCCGCGGTGTCATCGTGTACCCGGAGGGCACGCTCACCCGAGACCCCGACATGTGGCCGATGCGCGGCAAGTCAGGCGCGGTGCGGCTCGCCCTCGCCGACGGCATCCCGCTCATCCCCATGGCGCAGTGGGGCACGCAGGCGATCATGGGCCGCTACCAGAAGGGGCTGAGCCTCTGGCCGCTCCGCAAGCCCGTGACCGTGATCGTCGGCGACCCCGTCGACGTCTCCGACCTCCGCGGTCGCGCCGGCGAGCCGGCGGCTCTCACGGAAGCCACCAACCGACTCATGAACGCGATCACCGCGCTGCTGGAGCAGGTGCGCGGTGAGAAGGCCCCCGCGGAGCGCTGGAACCCGGCGAGCCACGGCCAGAAGGAGACCGGACGCCTTGACCCCTAAGAGAACCGCGCCGGCCGGACCCCGCGTCGCCGTGATCGGCGCCGGCAGCTGGGGAACGACGTTCGGCAAGATCCTCGCCGACGGCGGCGCCCACGTGACGATGTGGGCGCGCCGGGCCGAGCTCGCGCACGAGATCGACGAGGCGAAGCGCAACTCGCGTTACCTGCCGGGCATCAACCTGCCTCGCACGATGGCGGCCACGCACGAGCTGGCGACCGCGCTCGACGGCGTCGACCAGGTGTACCTGTCCGTGCCGAGCCAGTCGCTGCGGGAGAACCTCAAGGCACTGCGCCCGCTGATCGCTTCGGGCGACGCCAAGATCGTCAGCCTCATGAAGGGCGTCGAGCGGGGCACCGGCCTGCGCATGAGCCAGGTCATCCAGCAGGAGCTGCAGTGCGATCCCGACCGGATCGCCGTGGCCTCCGGACCGAATCTCGCCCTGGAGATCGCGCGGGAGCAGCCGACCGCGGCCGTGATCTCGTCGCGCAGCCAGGAGACCGCGGACGTCGTGGCCCGGGCCGCGCGCAACTCCTACTTCCGGACGTTCGTGAACACGGATGTCATCGGCACGGAGTTCGGCGGAGTGCTCAAGAACCTCATCGCCGTCGCCATCGGCATCGTCGACGGCGTCGGCTACGGCGAGAACACCAAGGCGTCGATCATCACCCGCGGCCTCGTCGAGATGACCGACTTCGCGGTCGCGAACGGCGCCCAGCCGGAGACCCTGCAGGGACTGGCCGGTCTCGGCGACCTCATCGCGACCTGCCAGTCGCCGCTGAGCCGCAACAACACCGCCGGGCGGCTGCTCGGGCAGGGCTACAGCTTCCAGGACGTCGTGAAGCAGATGCAGCAGACGGCCGAGGGGCTCGCCTCGGTCGCCCCGGTGCTGCAGCTCGCCCGCGAAGCCGATGTGCACATGCCGATCGTCGAGCAGGTGAAGATGGTGCTCGACGGCAAGATGGATCCCCGGGACATCGCCCCGCATCTCACGACGGACGACGACACCCCGCAGGGGGAGAGGACCAACCATGGACAAGCAGACGGTGGTGGTGCTCTTCGGAGGGCGCTCCAGCGAGCATTCGATCAGTTCCGCAACGGCGGGGGGAGTGCTGGGCGCGATCGATCGTGACCGGTATGCCGTGATCCCGGTGGGGATCACCCGCGAGGGTGCCTTCGTCCTCGAGGACGACGACCCGGCGAAGTTCCCGCTCGACGCCGCGCATCTCCCGGAGGTCGTCGACAACGGCACCCGGGTGCTCTGGCCGGAACCCGGGGGCGACCGCACCCTGCGGGTCGTGCATCCGGGCGGCGAGACCGAGGGACTCGGCGAGATCGACGTCGTGCTGCCGATCCTGCACGGACCGCACGGCGAGGACGGCACGATCCAGGGCTACTTCGACACGCTCGAGGTCCCTTACGCCGGGGGCGGCGTGCTCGACTCGGCGCTGTGCATGGACAAGCACTTCATGAAGATCGCCCTGCAGGCCGCCGGGATCGCGGTGGCGCCGGGTGTGACCGTGCGCCGTCGTGAGTGGGACGCCGACCCCGATGCCCTCCGCGCCCGCGCCGCCGACTTCGGCCTGCCCGTCTTCGTCAAGCCCGCTCGCGCCGGGTCGAGCGTCGGCGTCTCGAAGGTGTCGGCGCCGGAGGAACTCGACGCCGCCCTCGCCATCGCGTTCGCCGAGGACGACAAGGTGCTCATCGAGGCCGGCGTCTCCGGCCGGGAGATCGAGGTGGCCGTCCTCGAGACGGCCGACGGCGTCCGCGCCTCCCTCCCCGGCGAGATCGTGCTGACCGACCGCGGCTTCTACGACTTCGAGGGGAAGTACCTCGGCGGCGACGGCGTCGACGTCGTGTGCCCGGCGGAGCTGACCGAGGCGGAGGTGGCCGCCGTTCAGGAGGCCGGCGTCCGGGCCTTCCAGGCGGTCGACGGTCGCGGCCTCGCCCGGGTGGACATGTTCCTCACCCCGACCGGCGAGCTCGTCGTTAACGAGCTCAACACCATGCCCGGCTTCACGCCCATCTCGATGTTCCCGAAGTGCTGGGTGGCATCGGGACTGAGCTACGGCGACCTCATCACGGAACTCGTCGAGGCGGGCCTGCGCCGCTGACGGCGTGGTTCCCCGCGCGTGCTCAGCTCGCGGGGAACTCCACCCGGTCGGTGCACTGCGCGGTCGCCGGGGCCAGCCCCGACTGGATGTTCGACGACAGGCTGTCGACGATCGACTGGAAGTCGACCTGCTCGCCGCGGCGGATGATCACCTCGATGGCCGGTTCGCGACCGTAGGTGACGAGGCGCTGGCGCTCCTCCTCCTGCTCCAGGACGAGCCAGTCGACGCCGCCGAGGGTGGTGCAGACGAGATCGGACGGGGCGGGCGGCTCCACGCCGCATCGCAGGACGACCGTGGGGTCTCCCCAGGCGCCCGTGGCCTGCGCGTCGGTCCACACGCGCTCGTACCCGCCGACGGTGTCCGGCAGGAGCACGGAGACGTTCGCGCAGGCCGGGTCGTTCGCGTCGGCCGCCGGCTCGAGGTGCACGGTCGTGGAGCATCCGGCGAGTCCGGCGGCGAGGGCGATCGCCCCCGCGACGGCAGCGAGGCGGCGGGAACGAAGCATGTATCCAGGCTACCTTTGACGACATGCCCTCCCGACCCGACTCCGACGATCCGCGCCTGGGAGATCTCTCGGAGGGGCGCATCCTCCGCGCCATCCTCCAGCGCACCGCGCCGGGCGCGCACACGCTCCTCGGTCCCGGGGACGATGCCGCCGTGATCGCCGCCCCCTCGGCATCGGTCGTCGCGACGACGGACACGCTCGTGCACGGGCCCGACTTCCGGCTCGCCTGGACGAGCGGGTACGACCTCGGCTGGAAGGCGGCGGCGGTCAACCTCGCCGACATCGCCGCGATGGGCGCACGCCCGACCGCGCTGCTCGTGGCTCTGGCGGTACCGCGTGACCTCCGGCTGTCCTTCGTGGAGCGCCTGGCCGACGGCTTCCGCGACGCCTGCGCGGCGCTCGCCCCCGGGTGCGCGGTGGTCGGCGGGGATCTCACGGTGTCCGAGGTGCTCACGGTCGCTGTGACGGCTCTGGGCGACCTCGAAGGCCGCCCCCCGGTGACCAGGGCGGGGGCGCGACCGGGCGATGTCGTCGCCGTCGCCGGAGAACTGGGTCACGCCGCACACGGGCTGGCCGTGCTGTTCGGACGCTTCCGAGACGGCGAGACCCCGGTCCCGGTCGATCCCGCGGCTCTCGCACCCGGGGAGAGCGCTGCGGTCGCCGCGCAGCTGCGGCCGTCGCCGCCCATCGGCCTCGGCGTCGTCGCAGCCGCGGCCGGCGCGACCGCGATGATGGACGTCTCGGACGGCCTCGCCCTCGATGCGCGGCGCCTCGCGGACGCCTCCGGCGTCACCCTCGCGCTGGACGGCGCCGCGCTCGGCGCGAGTCCGCAGCGGGCGCTCGCGGGCGGCGAGGACCATGCGCTGCTCGCGACGTTCCCCGACGGCGTGCTGCCGCCGGGCTTCCGTGCGATCGGCGTCGTGCGTCCGCGCGGCGAGGAGGACCTGCTCTGCGACGACGGTCCCGTGGACGTCAGCGGCTGGGACCCCTACCGGGACTGGGACTCCGTCTCGGGCTGAACCTCCGCCGACGCGGCGTCCTGCGCGCCGGGCTCCGCCCACCACAGGGTCGTGTCGCCGTAGGTCTTCTCCCGGAACACCCGGAGCCCGGCGGCTGCGAAGTCGGGGGCGGCGGAGCGCCGGGCGCGTTCGACGACCACCACGGCATCATCGCTGAGCAGCGGAGCGAGGGCGGCGAGGTCGCCGTCCATCGCCTCATCGTCGATGTCGTACGGCGGATCCGTGAACACGAGGTCGTAGGGCCCGGACGCGCGGCCGAGGAACGCTCGGACCGTCGCCTCCTGCACCCGTGCGGTCGCGGTACCGGAGGCCTTCGCGACGGCCGCGGCGTTGCGCCGCACGACGGCTGCGGCCTGCCGGCCCCGCTCGACGAGGTCGGCGCTCTGGGCGCCGCGGCTCAGCGCCTCGAGCCCGAGCGCCCCCGAGCCCGCGTAGAGGTCGAGCACGCGGGCGTCCGCGATCGCGTCGAGCGACTCCAAGGCGCCGAACAGGGATTCGCGCACGCGGTCGCTCGTGGGTCTGGTCCCGGCGCCGGGGACGTCGAGCCGGGTGCCGCGTGCCGTTCCGGCGATGATCCTCGTCACCCGTTCACGATACGACAGGCCGCGGACGGTCGTGTCCGTGCGGTTCCCTAGACTCGGAGCATGTCGCTCACGCTCGAATCCTCCCTCGAGGAGGCCCTCGGTGCGGCGTCGGCCAAGACGCTCGACCGCGCCTTCGGCATGAAGACCGTCGGCGACCTGCTCGCGCACTACCCGCGTCGGTACGCCGACCCGGGGGAGCTCACTCCCATCCGCGACCTCCCGATCGGGGAGACCGTCACGATCGTCGCCGAAGTCCTCTCGTCGAGCTTCCGCCGGATGCGCAATCGACCGGGGGCCATGGTCGACGTCGTCATCGGCGACGGCGTCGGTCGCATGTCGCTGACTTTCTTCGCGAAGAACGTCGGCGCGGCGGAGTGGCGCTCCAAGGACCTGGCGGTCGGGCGCCGTGGTGTGTTCTCCGGCAAGGTCGGCGAGTTCAACGGCATGACCCAGTTCGCCCACCCGGAGTACGAGCTGTTCGATGACGAGGACGCGGCGCGCCGGCGGGCGGATGCGAGGGCGGCGGTCCCGATCCCGATCTATCCGGCTACCTCCGCGATCCAGACGTGGCAGATCGCCCGGCTCGTCGGGCGCGTCCTCGACGACCTGTCGTCGGTCCCCGACCCGCTGACCCCGGAGATCCGCACCCGCGAAGAGCTGCTGACGGCGCGGGAGGCCCTGGAGGCGATCCACCGCCCGCGCTCCCGCAACGACATCGATCCCGCCGTCCGCACGCTGCGCATGCACGAGGCGCTCACGCTCCAGACGGCCCTCCTCCAGCAGCGCGACGCGGTGCGCGCCCTGGCCGCCACCTCGCGGCCGGCGGCGCCCGGCGGGCTGCTGGAGCGCTTCGACGCCGCCCTGCCCTACACGCTCACGCCGGATCAGCAGACCGTCGGCGCCCAGATCGCAGACGATCTCGTCGGCTCCTGGCCGATGAACCGGCTCGTGCAGGGCGAGGTCGGTTCGGGGAAGACGCTGGTGGCCCTGCGGGCGATGCTGCAGGTCGCCGAGAGCGGGGGACAGGCGGCCTTGATCGCCCCGACGGAAGTCCTCGCGGCGCAACATCTGCGTTCGATCACGAAGATGCTCGGCCCGCAGCTCGCCCCGCTGCTGATGCCGACGCTGCTCACCGGGCAGATGCCGGCGGCGGATCGCCGCAAGGCCGCGCTGCGCGTCGCCTCCGGCCAGGCGCTGATCGTGGTCGGCACCCACGCGCTCCTCGGGGAGAAGACCACGTTCGCCGATCTCGGTCTCGTCGTGGTCGACGAGCAGCACCGCTTCGGGGTCGAGCAGCGGGAGGCGCTGCGGGCGAAGGGGTCCAGCCCGCACGCGCTCGTCCTCACCGCGACCCCGATCCCGCGGACGGTCGCGATGACGGTCTTCGGCGACCTCGACACCTCGGTCATCCGCACGATGCCGGCGGGGCGCGCCGGCATCGAGTCGTACGTCGCGCCGTTGGCCGAGCACCCGGGCTGGTTCAACCGGGTGTGGGAACGGGCAGCGGAGGAGATCGCGCAGGGCCGGCAGGTGTTCGCGGTCTGCGCGGCCATCGACACCGCGGCGAAGACGGCCGAGGCGGGCGAGCAGGCGCTGCTCGCCCCGGAGAGCGGCAAAGGCCCTCGGTGGGGTGTCGTGCAGCTCGACGAGGCGCTGGCCACGCATCCGACCCTCGGCGGTCTGCGACGCGCGGTGCTCCACGGGAAGATGCCCTCGGAGGAGAAGGACGCCGTCATGCAGGCCTTCGCCCGCGGGGAGATCGACCTCCTCCTCGCGACGACCGTGATCGAGGTGGGCGTGGACGTCCCCAACGCCTCGACGATGATCGTGCTGGACGCCGACCGTTTCGGAGTGTCCCAGCTGCACCAGCTCCGCGGTCGGGTGGGACGAGGCGGTGTCCCGGGTCTCTGCCTGCTCGTGACCGAGGCCGAGGCCGGATCGGTGGCGCGCGAACGCGTCGATGCGGTCGCCGCCACGCTCGACGGCTTCGCACTGGCCGAGGTCGACCTCGAACTCCGCGGCGAGGGCGACGTGCTCGGCGCGGCGCAGGCCGGAGTGCGGTCGTCCCTCAAACTGTTGCGTGTCGTCAAGGACGCCGCTCTCATCACCCGCGCCCGCGAGCTCGCGGAGGACATCCTCGCCGCCGACCCCGAGTTGGCCGCTCACCCCGGGCTCCGGGAGGCCATCGGACGGCGCGTCACCGACGAGGATCGCGCGGCGCTGGCGAAGAACTGATCGCCGTTCCGGGTGCCCTAGGCTGGATTCCATGAGCAGCCGGATCGCCGTCGTCCCGGGTTCCTTCGATCCGCCGACCCTGGGTCACCTCGACGTGATCCGGCGCGCGGCCGCCCTCTACGACGAGCTGCATGTGCTCGTGGTGCACAACCCGGGCAAGGAGGCGATGCTGCCGATCGCGCAGCGGCTCTCCCTCCTGGAGCGTTCGATCGCCGAGGACGGCATGGCGGGCAACATCGTCATCGGCTCCTGGAGCATGGGACTCCTCGTCGACTATGCGCGCGACGTGAACGCCGGCGTCCTCGTGAAGGGCATCCGCTCGCAGGTCGACGTGGCGTACGAGTCGCCCATGGCGATCGTCAACCGGCACCTCGCCGACATCGAGACCGTCTTCCTGCTGCCGGACCCCGCGCACGCGATGGTCTCCAGCTCGCTGGTGCGCCAGGTCGCCAGCCTCGGGGGCGACGTCTCGCCGTTCGTCCCGCCGGCCGTAGCCTCGTTCCTCGACACCGGCGCGCGCGGGATCTGATCTCCGATCGCGGTCCCGTTCCCGGCGGTCTCCCGGCCCTCCTCTCCGGTGACCTGGGTAGCATGGCGGGGTGCGTTCCCGACTCAACAGCCCTTTCGTCCTCCCCGTCCGTGACATCGTCCGGCGCCCGGGGGAGATGCGCGAGCACTCCTTCTCGGTGCCCCTGACGGAGCAGTGGGGGGAGGGCATCGTCTCCTTCGAGGCGGGCTCGGAACTCGATCTCGACGTGCGGCTGGAGTCCGTCCACGAGGGCATCCTCGTCACCGGAGAGGCGGAGGGCGAGTACGTCGGCGTGTGCGGTCGATGCCTCACCGACATCGCTCGGCCCGTCGAAGTCGAGTTCCAGGAGCTTTTCGCGTATCCTGGTGAGGAAGAAACTGACTTCGAGGTTCAAGACGACCACGTGGATCTTGAAACTCTCGTCAGGGATGCGGCCGTACTGGCCCTTCCTTTTCAGCCGGTGTGTCAGCCGGATTGCCTCGGGCTCGACCCGGTCACAGGCGAGAGGCTGACCGAGAGCACCGGAACGGAGCAGGCCGCTCCCATCGATCCTCGGTGGAGCGCGCTCCAGCAGATCACAGACCAGGACGGCACGGCAGAACGCGGTGCCGCCGAGAAAGAAGAGAGCTAGTCATGGCTGGTAACCCCCCGAAGCGCAAGGTCTCCCGTTCGAACACCCGCTCGCGCCGCGCGCAGTGGAAGGCCGAGGCCCCTGCGCTCGTCAAGACCATCGAGAACGGCAAGGTCGTCTACAGCCGTCCGCACCAGGCGAAGGTCGTCACCGACTCGCAGGGCACCGAGCTCTTCCTCGAGTACAAGGGCCGCAAGGTCGCCGACGTCTGAGTCGCGAACCGTGACGGAGGTCCCCGGGGGGACGAGGCCTCTCCCAGATAAGCTCCGCGTCGATATCGACGCGGAGCTTCTGGAGTTGGCCCTCACCCACCGCTCCTATGCGTACGAGCACGGCGGCATCCCGCACAACGAGCGTCTCGAGTTCCTCGGCGACTCGGTGCTGGGTCAGGCCGTGACCGTCATGCTGTTCACGCGGCACCCCGAGCTCGACGAGGGGGAGCTGGCGAAGCGCCGGGCGAGCGTCGTGTCGACAGTCGCCCTGGCGGAGGTCGCTCGCGGCATCGATCTCGGCAGCCACCTGCTCCTCGGGCGCGGTGAGGAGCAGACCGGTGGGCGGGACAAGGACTCGATCCTCGCGGACACCATGGAGGCCGTCATCGGCGCCACCTACCTGTCCGCCGGGCCCGAGGCCGCGACGGCGCTCGTCCTACGTCTGACCGAGCCGCTGCTCGCCGACCCCGAGCGGTACGGCGCGGCGATGGACCCGAAGACGAGCCTGCAGGAGCTCGCGGCCCGCCTCGGCGCCACGCCGCCGCAGTACTCGGTCGAGGCCAGCGGCCCCGACCACGACCGGCGCTTCACAGCGACCGTCGCCGTCGGCGACGTGCGGATGACGGGCGCCGGCAGCAGCAAGAAGACGGCCGAGATGGCGGCGGCCCTCAGCGCCTGGCGCACGCTCAGCGAGCGTGCCTGAGCTCCCCGAGGTCGAGGTCGTCCGCGCCGGCCTCGCACCGGCTGCCGTGGACGCCGTCATCACGGGCGTCAGCGTCTTCGACGAACGCGCCCTCACCCGGCATACCGCCGGAGCTGCGGACTTCGTCCAGCGTCTGGAGGGTCGCCGCTTCACCGCGGCCGCGCGGCGCGGCAAGTTCCTCTGGCTCCCCGTGGACGATGGCGACTCCGCTCTGATCGCGCATCTGGGCATGAGCGGCCAGATGCTGCTCCGCGCGCCGGACGCGCCGACCGAGCGCCACGAGCGTGTCCGTTTCGGGATCGAGCATCCCCGACACGGCGAGCTCGCGATCGTGTTCGCGGATCAGCGGACGTTCGGCTCCCTTGCCGTCGACGCTCTCATCGCCGACGGCCCCTCCCGCATCCCGACACAGGTCGCGCACATCGCACGCGACCCGCTCGACCCGTTCTTCGACGACCGGGTCTTCCGGGCCGCTCTCGCCCGGCGGCACAGCGCGAGCAAGCGGGTGCTGCTGGACCAGGGCGTGGTGAGCGGGATCGGCAACATCTACGCCGACGAGTCGCTGTGGGCGGCCCGCATCCATCCGGAGACACCGGCCGACGCTCTGCCGACCCGAGCCGTGAATCGCCTGCTCGCGGAAGTGCGATCGGTCCTGCAGAAGGCTCTCGCCGAGGGCGGCACGAGCTTCGACGCCCAGTACGTCAACGTCAACGGGCAGGCCGGTTACTTCGCGCACTCCCTGAACGCCTACGGTCGCGGGGGGAAGCCCTGTCCGCGCTGCGGCACGCCGATCACCCGCGCCGCGTTCATGAACCGCTCCTCGCACTTCTGCCCGCGCTGCCAGCGGAGGCGCTGACCGGGGCTCATACGCAGCGAGCTGCCGTTGCCCTTAGACCATTCAAGGTCTAGACTGTGAGGCATGTGGACCGTCGATCTTGGGCTGATCGAGGCTTGGCTGATGAGTCTGGATGACGACACCTACGATCAGCTCATCGCTGCCATCGAGCTCCTCCAGGAAAACGGTCCCCAGCTGGGACGCCCCATCGTCGACACGGTGAGGGGGTCTTCGTACAAGAACATGAAGGAGCTTCGTCCGGGCTCGTCCGGCAAATCGGAACTTCGGATGCTATTCGCCTTCGATCCCCAGCGGCAGGCGATCATGCTGGTCGCCGGTGACAAGGCCGGCAACTGGAAAAAGTGGTACCGGGAGAACATCCCGATCGCAGACGCTAGATTCACCGAGCATCTTGCCTGGCTGAGGACGAAGACAGAGAACGACAAGGCTAAGAGGAAGTGATCATGATGGCTCTCACCCCGGACCAGCTGCTCGAGAGGCGTCCTGCGAACCGTCCACGTGTCGACGCGCATAAGGAGCGGATGCTGGGCGAGGTGCGGGCGTACCGGCTGCGTGAACTCCGTGAGCGACTCGGACTCAGCCAAGCTCAGCTCGCCGAGCGCATCGGCGTTGGTCAGCGTCAGGTCTCGAAGATCGAGAACGGCGATCTCGACAGCGCGCGCATCGGCACGGTCCGGAAGTACATCGAAGCTGTCGGCGGAGACCTCGTCGTCGAGTACGTCGCCGGCGATAGCCGGCTGCAGGTCGCTTGATCTGTCGAATGCGTGCTCGCTAAGGCGGCACGTCGTCACCCGCAACCCCGCATCGTCATTGAAGACCCGAGCTCGTCGGGGCGCCGACGCCTCCAGGAGAGGGCCGCGGTCCCGGCACGGCTTCCGACTCGCTGGAGTTGCGACACCTATCCTCATCCGCCCGTGACACAGCGCCGGTGGCGGGCCGGACGCGCCCGGCCCGCCACCGTCTCACGCGGGGGCGAACGCGCGATCCAGCAGCGGACGCGTCGCCCAGGTGCTCGCCCAGACGACTCCGATGCCGACGGCGACGACGGTCGCGATCGTCATCAGCGAGAGAGGTGCGATGATCAGCGCGATGCCCACCAGCGGGAACACGAGCACGGCAGCGCACAGCGCGGATCCCACCGCCGTCACCAGCAGCGGCGACATGATCGCGCGACGACGCGCGCGGTCCACGGTCTCGACGGGCATGCCCAGGTGGTGCAGGCTCTCGTGCAGGTCGCTCTTGTCGAGCACGTCCGAGGCCTGATTCACGCCGACGGAGGCGGCCACCATGAGGAACGAGCCGATGAGGGTGATGATGAGCCCGGTGCGGATGTCCTCCGCGAGCGCGATGCTGGAGGGATCGTCGCTCGCCCCGATCGTGTCGAGGAGCGCGACGCCGGTGCCCGCGAAGACGGCCATGAAGCTCGCCATCGCGATGCCGCCGACCTGACGCCAGGCTGCTTTCGGAGAGTCGAGAACGAGGCGAGCGGCGAGCAGCCGCTCCGGGCGCTCCGCCCGCCGGAGCTGGCGCCCCGCCGAGACCTTCAGCACCCACGGACCGAGCAGATTGAGGACGCTCAGCGCGAGCGCGAACATCGCGGCGAGCACGGCGATCGTCGCCACGACCCCGCCGATCATCGGGAAGACCTTGATGAGCACGAACGCGATGGCGATGCCCGCGACTGCGATGACGGCGCGGATCCAGTGCACGCTCGTCGGCGCCGTGCGCGTGCGGACGCCGAGCGGCGAGATCACGACGCGACGCAGCCCCACGACGGCGCTTCCCGCGGCGAGCAGCAGGACGCCGCCCACGACGGCGGCGATCATCACCGGGGAGAGAACGACCGCGGCCAGGCCGAGCGGCTCGCCGCGGAACGGTATCAGACCGATGAGCGGACTCAGGGCCAGGTGGCCCCCGATACCGATGACGGCGCCGGCGGCGGCGACGAGGACCGACTCGACCACCGTGGCCGTCGTCACACCACCCGGGGTCACCCCGAGCAGCCGCAGCGTGGATAGCCGTTCGTCGCGGCGCCGCGCGGACAACCGGGCGGCGGCGCCGCCGAGCGAGGTCAGCGGCACGACAAGCAGGACGAGAGCGATGGCGGCGAGGCCCTGGTAGAGAACAGCCTCGTCGTCGGTCCAGGTCCAGAAGGCCTGGGCCCCGCCGACGACGGTGAGGACGAGGGTCGTGACCACCGCGAAGGCGACGATCGGGAGCGCAAGGACGCTGCGCTGTCCGGGAGCCGGACGCAGGAGCAGGCCGAGGACGGAGAGATTCATGCGTTCACCGCCGAGCCGAGGATGCGACCGTCCCGGACGGCGACGGTGCGCGTGCAGCGTGCGGCGACGTCGGCGTCGTGCGTGACGACGATGAGGGTGCGGCCCTGCCCGGTCGTGGACCAGAGGAGAGCGTCCATGACCTCGGCGGAGGTGTGCGAATCCAGAGCGCCGGTCGGCTCGTCGGCGAAGACGAGGTCCGCACCCGTCGCCTGGGCTCTGGCGATGGCCACACGCTGCGCCTGTCCTCCCGACAGCTCGCCGATGCGCCGTTCCTCCATGCCGCGGAGGCCCAGTGCCGCGAGCCACGACGCCGCATGGGGGAGGGCGTCCTTCTTGGCGACGCCGTTGATCATCGAGGCGAGGGCGACGTTCTCCACCGCCGTCAGCTCGGGGATCAGCAGTCCCTGCTGGAAGACGAACCCGAAGCGCTCGCGACGCAGGCGGGAGCGCGCCGCCTCACCCAGCGCGGTCACGTCGATGGCCGTGCCCGTTGAGGGATGGAAGACCACGCGGCCGCTGTCCGGTGCGGTGATTCCCGCCAGCACATGCAGGAGCGTCGTCTTCCCCGAGCCCGACGCGCCCATGATGGCGACGGACTCGCCGCGGTGCACCGCGAGGTCGACACCGGCGAGGGCGTGGGTGACGCCGTAGGTCTTGACGAGGGCGTGGGCTTCGATCACGGGAGTGTTCATGTTCCCAGCCTCGCCGTGAGGCCGTGCCGGTGTCGTCGGCCCGGCGGATGAAGCTGAGCGGCAGCCGTCATCCGGGAGGATGACGGCCGCCGCTCGTCGTCAGATCTTCTTCTGCCACGCCCCTGCGTACGACACGGGCACGAAGCCGATCGCTTCGTTGATGTCGAGCATCGGCCGGTTCTCCTCCGCATTGTAGGTCGAGACGACGGGAGACTCCGGAACGAGCTCCCGCCAGCGCAGCAGATTCGCGCACTTGACGATCGTGCCGAGCCGGTGACCGCGATGGTTCTTCGACACCAAGGTGCCGAACTGGTGCGTCGTGCCGGACCGATCGGCGCCGATCAGCAGCTCGTTGTAGGCCACGAGCGTCGCGGACGGAACGTGCTCCACCGCCACGACGGACACGGTCTGCCCGGCCCCGGTCAGCCGTGCGTCACGACGGATGACGCGGTCGGCATCCCAGACCTCGGCCACGAAGTCCATGTCGCCGCTCGGGGCGTCGGTCGACAGACGAGCGAGGACGGCCGCATAGCCGTCGCGCAGTTCCGGGGGAGTGGGGAGGAGCCATTCGACGATGCGATAGTCCGGTCCTGCCGCATCGAGAGCCGCGCGCAGGGCGTCGCGTAGCGGTTCGGTATCGCGGCGCAGGTCGAACTCGCTGTTCCGCTCGACCTGCTCGAGCGTGTAGCCGTAGCTGGCGACGAGATCGCTCTCGGCAGTAGCCGGAATCCGTCCCCATCCGGTCCGCGGCATGAGCATGCGCTCCCCCTCTTCGGGCCGATGCAGGGTCCACATCTGGAGAACGCTCCGTCCCCGCGTCCGCCCCTCGGCTTCGGCTCGGTCGAGCAGCGCCTCCTCGATGCCTCGCCCCCAGTGCGCGGCCGGGACGAGGAGATCGATCTCCGCGGCGTTCGCATCGGACTCCTGCGCGAAGGAGACGGTCACCATGCCGACGATCTCATCTCCTTCGCGGGCGACGAATCCGAGGTCCAGCGAATCGGAGTCGTCCTGCCAGTCCGGCAGCATCTGCGCGGCGTCCGGGGCGAGCTCGGGGAGACCGACCTGCTCGTCGCAGATCTGTCGGTTCAGGGCGCCGTACGCGCGGAAGTCCGCGGCGTTCGCTTCGTCGAGGGTGGCCGGGACGATCAACGGCGTGATCGTCAGTGCGGCGGTCATCATGTCAGGTCCTTCGTGTCGGAGGGAGGAGGAGGTGCCGGCTGTCCCGGCGCCCGTCCGCGGGTGTACGGACGGACGCCGGGCCGGCGTCGCTGCGGTCGTCATCGCCCGGTCAGCGCATCCCGCGCTGCATGTCGTACATGAGGAGGGCGTGCGACTCCGCGGCCGAGCGGTGACGCTGCTCTCCGACGAGGAACAGGTCGCCGGGATCGACGGTCCACGACCGGCGCGGACGACGGGGCCGCTGTGCCCGCTGGAACAGCCAGAGGCCGATCCGGAGCGAGAGGCGGTCCGCGATGCCGAGCTCGCGGAGCTCGTCGTCGCGGGGGATCTGGAGGACCTCGCGGTCCTCGGTATCGGGCGGATGGGTGGTGCTGCGTGACAGCGTGATGTTCACGATGGTTCCTTCGAAAGGGGTGGATGGGTGCGGAAGCACCACGTCAGGACCGAGTCGTCGGCCGCGGCGGGTGCGGACGAGAGCAGCGCCTGCGGAGCCGCGGAATGCGGAGGCCGGAGGCGGCGGGGATCCATGATCCGAGGGGATCAGAGGGTGGGACGCGACAGAACAGGCGGGAGAAGACCCGGATCGGGCCTGCGTTCCCAGGCTGCGGTTCTAGCCGAGCGAGCCGTGACGGACGCCGGCGGTCACCGATGCCGCGAGGCGCGGCGCGGAGTGCGCGGGCGCGGCGAGGCCAAAGACCTCTGCGGTGTGCTGAGTGATCATCATCGGTAACCTCCTTTCGTGTGGCGATCCGGAGGCCACCGTAGCGAAACTCTCAGGAGATCGTCAAGCATTTCGTGGTAGCACCGGCGTGTCGCGGTGGAGGCGGGGGCCGCGACGACCGCGCGGGATACCGGCCGTTCCGCGGGATTCCGGTAGCGTAGCGGCGTGAATCTCCCCGGACGAGCGGTCGCCCCATGCATCTGAAGAGCCTGACGCTCAAGGGATTCAAGTCGTTCGCGCAGCCCACGACCTTCGTGTTCGAGCCCGGCGTCACGTGCATCGTCGGACCGAACGGCTCCGGCAAGTCGAATGTCGTCGACGCCCTCGCGTGGGTGATGGGGGAGCAGGGGGCGAAGACGCTCCGCGGCGGGAAGATGGAAGACGTCATCTTCGCCGGCACCTCGACCCGTGGTCCCCTCGGGCGCGCCGAGGTGCAGCTCACGATCGACAATGCCGACGGCGCGCTGCCGATCGAGTACGCCGAGGTCACCATCAGCCGCACGCTCTTCCGCAACGGCTCCAGCGAGTACGCCATCAACGGCGAGAGCTGCCGTCTGCTCGATGTGCAGGAGCTGCTCAGCGACTCCGGCCTGGGTCGGGAGATGCACGTCATCGTGGGTCAGGGTCGGCTTGACACCGTGCTCCAGGCCTCGCCGGAGGATCGCCGCGGCTTCATCGAGGAGGCGGCCGGCATCCTCAAGCACCGTCGTCGCAAGGAGAAGACGCTGCGCAAGCTCGACGCGATGGAGGCCAACCTCACGCGTCTGAGCGACCTCGCCGGGGAGATCCGCCGACAGCTCAAGCCCCTCGGGCGCCAGGCGGAGATCGCGCGTGAGGCGCAGACCATCGCCGCCGTCGTGCGCGATGCCAAGGCCCGCCTGTTCGCCGACGACGTCGTGGCGCTGCGCACAGCCCTCGCGGACCACACCCGGACCGAGCAGGAGCGGCACACCGAGCGTCTCGTGCTGTCCGACCAGGCCGAGACGGTGCGCGCCGGGATCGCTCGGCTGGAGAAGAACCAGAACTCGATCGCGGTCGACGAGGCACGCAGCGTCGCGTTCGGCCTCGAACAGGTGCAGGAGCGGATGCGCGGGCTGTACACGCTCGCCAACCAGCGCCTCGCGCTCCTCGGGTCCGAGGAGGACGACGCGGCCGTGACCGCGGTGACCGTCACGCAGGCGACCATCGACGAGGCGAAGGAGGACATCGAGACGATCTCCTCCGGCCTCGGCGACGCTCAGGACGCCGCGGCCGCCGCCAGCCGCGAGGTCGTGAACGCTCGTGCCGAGCTCGACACGCTCGACGTCGACATCGCGGAGCAGAGCGCGCTCGTCTCCGAGTACGACATGCGGCTCTCCTCGCTCCGCGGGAACGCCGATGCGGCCGCGTCCGCACTGGCTGCCGTCCGTGGTGCGGTGCTCCGTCAGGAGAACGCCCTCGAAGCAGCGCACGCCCGGCGGCGCGAGGCCGAAGAGGCCCTGGAGGCGATCGACGACGCGGAAGCTCCCGAGGGCACGGCCGTCGAGTATGCCGCCGCCTACGAGAGCGCCCAGCGTGCGGCGACGGCGGCGGAGGCGGAACGGGAGAGCCTTCGCGAGCGCCTGCACGCCGCGGAGCGCGAGGTCGACGCCCTCACGGCGAAGGCCGCCGCGTTGAGCAGTGCGCTGTCGCTGTCGGGAGGTGCCGCCGAGATCGTCGCGGAGGGCGGCCCCGGAATCCGCGGTCTCGTCGGCGATGCCGTGCAGGTGCGGGCGGGATACGAAGCCGCGATCGCGGCGGTGCTCGGTCCCCTGGCCGAGGGCGTGCTGGTCGGTTCCGCGGAGGATGCGTTCATCCTGGCGGCGGAGGCTGCGGAGCGCCGCCGTGGGGTGGTCGACTTCGTGGTCGCCGAGGCCCCGAGGGAGCGGGCGTCGCACCCGGCCGTCGACGGCGTGATCGCCGCGACCGAGACGGTGACCGCGCCGGACGGCGTTCTCGGGATACTGGCGCATGTGCTCATCGCCGACGACCTCAATGCGGCGCGGGCCGCACGGAGCGCTCTGGATGCGGCAGGTGACACCGCGACCACGATCGTGACGACCAGGGGCGACGTCATCACCGCCCAGACGCTGCGGACCGGCTCCGGAGGGGAGCGATCTCGCCTCGAACTCGCGGCCGAGCGCGATGCCGCGACCGAGCGGCTCACCGAGATCCAGATCGTCGTCGATTCCCTGCGCGAGGCGCGCATCGACGCCGACGAGGCCGTGGAGGAGACGCGGCGGCAGGCGAAGGACGCGCTGCGCGCCCTTCGCGAGCACGACGCCGCCCTCGCGACGCATGCGGAGCAGGTCAACAAGGTGACAGTGCGCCATGAGGCCGCGGTCGCCGAATGCGACCGTCTCGAGACCGGCCTCGCCCAGGCGCAGGCCGCCGTGGCGGACGCGGAGGCGAAGGCGGAGGCCGCGAAGGCGGAGCTCGACGCCGCGGTCGCCGCGCCGCGTCCGGTGCTCGACGCCTCGGCGCGCGATGGACTGCTCGAGGCGCTGGAGCGGGCCCGCGAGGGCGAGGTCCGTGCTCGCCTGGAGGTCGAGACCCTGCGCGAGCGGGTCCGGGCGGCGCAGTCGCGGGTGACAGCGCTGGAACGGCAGCGCGAGCAGGAGCGGGACGCCGCGGCGGAGGCCGCCCGCCGCGCTGTCATCCGCCGGGCGCAGCGCGAGGCGGCGTCCGGAGTCGTGGACGAGCTGCCGCGCATCCTCGACTCCCTCGACCGCTCGGTCACCGAGGCCCGCGTCGCCCTGGCGGAGGCGGAAGCCGCGCGGTCGGCGCAGAACGAGGAACTGGTCGCCCTGCGCACCCAGGAGTCGTCGCTGCGGGAGCGTCTGGCCGGGCTCACGGAGAGCGTGCACGGCCTGGAGCTGCAGATCCACGAGAAGAAGCTCCACCTGAACAGCCTGTTGGAGCGCGTGTCCTCGGAGCTCTCGCTGGACGAGGACGTGCTCGTCGCCGAGTACGGTCCTGATCAGCTCGTGCCGCGGGATCCCGGGACGGAGGCGGCCGACGGCGAACTGCTCGACGACACCGCGATCCCGTTCGACCGACGCATCCAGCAGCGGCGCCTCGCGGACGCGGAGCGGAAACTCGCCCAACTCGGGAGGGTCAACCCGCTCGCGCTGGAGGAGTTCGCCGCCCTGGAGCAGCGCCACGCGTTCCTCACCACGCAGCTCGCGGACCTGACGCAGACCCGGCAGGACCTCTTGACGATCATCGCCGACCTCGACGAGCGCATGCAGACGATCTTCGCCAGCGCGTTCGAGGACACCAAGGAGGCGTTCGGTCAGGTCTTCCCGCTGCTGTTCCCCGGCGGCACGGGCAGCATCTCGCTGACCGATCCGGAGAACATGCTGACGACGGGGATCGAGGTCTCGGTCCGTCCCGTCGGGAAGAAGATCGAGCGGCTGTCGCTGCTGTCCGGGGGTGAGCGGTCTCTGGCCGCGGTGGCGCTCCTGGTGGCGATCTTCAAGGCGCGCCCCAGCCCGTTCTACATCCTCGACGAGGTCGAGGCCGCCCTGGACGACGCGAACCTCGGCCGGCTCCTCACGGTGTTCGAGCAGCTGCGCGAGAGCTCCCAGCTCCTCGTCATCACGCACCAGAAGCGGACGATGGAGATCGCCGACGCCCTCTACGGCGTGTCCATGCGCCAGGACGGCGTCTCCGCGGTGGTCGGTCAGCGCGTCGGTGACCGCGCCGCCGCCGCCGTCTGACTCGTCGCGGGCACAGCTGCGGAGATCGTGGCCCCCACCTGGCGTGTCGGCGGTCGGATCCGGCGTGTCGCCCGCGGCCTCCGAAGCTGTGCTCGGACGAACCGGGGGAAGGTCACATCGTGAGGGACTGTTCGAAGGCGGTCACGGCGGCGGGGAAGCCGGGGTGGTCCTGGGGACGGTGAGCGAAACCGGAGAGGACGATGTGGTCGGCTCCGACATCGACGAGCCGTCGGGCGATGAGCTCATACTCCTCGTTCCAGCCGCCGGTGACCACGAGGGTCGGCACCCCGGCGAGAGTACGCTCCCGGATGCCGTGTCCCCACGGAACGGTCGTCGTCGCCCACCGCTGGGCGACGGCGCGCTCGTCCTCCCAGCGCTCCCGCGTGGCGGAGCCGCCGAACATGAGCGGGCGCAGGATCGACCAGAAGCCGTAGAGGTCGTCCTCGGCCGCGCGTGATCGCGCCTCCGTGACCACGGCGATATGCCGCTCGATCGGCGCGTCACCGCGAGCGATGTCGTACAGGGCGGGCTCGACGAGGACGAGGCCGAACACCCGCAGGCCGTCGGTGACGGCGCGGACCGCGGTCACCGCGCCGATGGAGTGGGCGAACAGGAGCGGCGTCCGGTCACGTTCTCCCTCGACGAGAGCGCCCGCCTGCGCTTCGACGGACGACTCCGGCGGGAAGCTGAGGAAGGTCCCCGACTCCGGATCGTGCGAGGGCCATGCGGCGGTGCCGCGCCTCCCGGCGCCATGGAGGAACACCCGGTGCGGGAGCGGCGCGCGGTGCATCCCTGGATGCTACCCGTAGGCTGGACGCATGGCAGAGAAGTCCTGGTCTCTCGGTCGCGCGCTGCGCGGCATGTTCGTGAAGCCCACCATCGACGAGACGACGTGGGAAGACCTGGAGACGGCGCTGATCACGGCGGACTTCGGCCCCGACATCAGCGAGCGCATCGTCGAAGAGCTGCGCGACAAGGTCGCGAAGTACCGCACCACCGACCCCAAGGACCTCCAGCGCATGCTGCGGGAGACCCTGGAGGAGCACTTCGCGAAGTTCGACACCACACTCAAGCTCACCGAGCGCCCGGCCGTGGTCCTCGTCGTCGGGGTGAACGGTGTGGGCAAGACGACAACGATCGGCAAGTTCACGAAGTTCCTCCGCGGTTACCAGCGGAGCGTGGTCGTGGGAGCCGCCGACACCTTCCGTGCCGCGGCCGTGGACCAGCTCGCCACCTGGGCCCAGCGCGGGGGAGCGGCCATCGTCCGCCCGCAGCAGGAAGGCCAGGACCCGGCTTCCGTCGCCTTCCAGACCGTCGAGTACGCGAAGCGCGAGGGTATGGAGATCGCGATCATCGACACGGCGGGACGCCTGCACACCAAGGGCGGCCTCATGGACGAACTGGGCAAGATCCGCCGTGTCGTGGAGAAGCAGGCTCCCATCAGCGAGGTGCTGCTGGTCCTCGATGCGACGACGGGGCAGAACGGCGTCATGCAGGCGGAGACCTTCCTGCAGCACGCCGGCGTCACAGGTCTCGTGCTCACCAAGCTCGACGGCTCGGCCAAGGGCGGCTTCGTGCTCGCGGTGCAGGAGCGCACGGGCATCCCGGTGAAGCTCCTCGGCCAGGGCGAGGGCATCGACGATCTGACCGGTTTCACGCCGCACGTCTTCGTGCAGGCGCTGGTCGGCTGACACAGGGCTTTCGCCCCGAGCACCAGGCTGGTTTCATAGCGTTATGGCGATCGAACACGACTACTTCGGACTGCTGTCGTCGGGCCCCGACGGCTCGATCTTCTGGTCGGAGACGGTCGAGGTCGGCGACCAGAGCGTGACCGTGGATCTGACGGCCCCGGACCAGGACGACGTCTCCGCCGACGCCCTCGACATCGCCGCCGGGCTCATCGCCGGCCTGGAGAACGTGGATGCGACCGCACGGCGCGGGATGCTCGCCGAGGTGGACGACCGCACGAGCGAGGTGACCGAGTACATCCTGCAGCAGCAGGAGGTGTTCGGCGACGACCTCCCCGACGTCCTCATCGACGTGTCCGGAGATGCGGCCGTGGACATCATCCGATCGCTGCGGCTGATGAGCATGACCATCCTCGCGGACGAGCACGGTGGGTCCGAACCGTTCGCCGTCCTGGAGTACGCGCTCGACGACAGCGCCACCGACGACGTGCTCCTGGTCAACCTGGGTTCCGACGGCAGCGTGCAGTCGGTCATGAGCGCCGACTGACCGCCGCGCGTCAGACCGCCTGCGCGAAGCCGAGGTCGGCGCTCTCCGCGATGTGCGCGAGGTGTGGGGGGATCTCGCGCCCCTTCGAGGTCATCGACTGCGCCCAGAGCCGTCCGGCCCGGTACGAGGAGCGCACCAGCGGACCGGCCAGAACCCCGAGGAAGCCGATCCGCTCCGCCTCCTCCTTGAACTCGACGAACTCGGCCGGTTTCACCCACCGTGACACCGGGAGATGACGCGGGGTCGGGCGGAGGTACTGGGTGATGGTGATGATGTCGCAGCCGGCATCGTGGAGGTCCTGCAGCGCCTGGACGACCTCCTCCGGCTCCTCGCCCATGCCGAGGATGAGGTTCGACTTCGTGATGAGTCCGGCGTCGCGGGCCTGCGTGAGAACGTTGAGGGAGCGCTCATAGCGGAACGCCGGTCGGATGCGCTTGAAGATGCGGGGCACGGTCTCCACGTTGTGCGCGAACACCTCGGGACGGGCATCGAAGATCTGGCCGAGGAAGGCCGGGTCCGCGTTGTGCTCGTTGGCCAGCAGCTCCACGCCGGTGTTCGGGTTCAGCTCGTGGATCTTGCGCACCGTCTCGGCGTTGAGCCAGGCCCCGGTGTCGGGGAGGTCGTCGCGGGCCACGCTCGTGACGGTCGCGTATCGGAGGTTCATCCGCTGCACGCTCTCGGCCACGCGTCGCGGCTCGTCGGTGTCGTAATCAGCGGGCTTTCCCGTGTCGATCTGGCAGAAGTCGCAGCGGCGTGTGCACTGGGAGCCGCCGATGAGGAAGGTCGCCTCCCGGTCCTCCCAGCACTCATAGATGTTCGGGCAGCCGGCCTCCTGGCACACCGTGTGCAGGTCCTCGCTCTTGACGAGCGAGTGCAAGGCGGAGTACTCCGGCCCCATCTTGGCCCTGGTCTTGATCCACTCGGGCTTGCGCTCGATCGGGGTCTCGGCGTTGCGGATCTCGAGGCGGAGGAGCTTGCGCCCCTCGGGTGCGGCGGTCATGCCGGGACTCCTGTCAGGTCGGGTGCGTGCGCGGTGCGGAAGGCGTCCTGCACGGCGTCGACGAGGTCGAGCGGGCCGACCACGCGGCCGGACACCTCGCTCACCGTGGTCACGCCGGCGTCGGTGATGCCGCAGGGGATGATGTCGCGGAAGGGGGCGAGACTGTTGTCGCAGTTGATGGCGAAGCCGTGCATGGTCACGCCCTGCTGCACCCGCACGCCGATCGCGGCCACCTTGTCCTCCGAGAGCGGTCGGCGCACCCACACACCGCTGCGCCCCTCGACCTGGTGCCCGTCGACCCCGAACGGACGCAGCACCTCGATGAGGATCCGCTCCAGACGCCGGACGTGTGCGACCACGTCCATCGGCTCCGGCAGCCGGAAGATCGGATAGCCGACGAGCTGTCCCGGCCCGTGCCAGGTGATCTTCCCGCCGCGGTCGACGTCGATGACCGGGGTCCCGTCCTGAGGGCGCTCGTGGTCCTCCGTGCGCTTGCCCGCGGTGTAGACGGCCGCGTGCTCGAGCAGGATGAGCGTGTCTGGGCGGGCACCGGACACGACGTCCGCGTGCACGCGGCGCTGCAGGGCCCAGCCGTCGGGATAGGGGACAGGGGTCGGCATGAAGCCGGGGGTGAGGATGTCGAGCATGCGTCGTCGCTTCCCTCTAATACATGGATTGCGTCCAACAATACATCCTCGTCCGGGGTGCGGCGCGGCGCGCGGTACCGTGAAGTCATGAACCGGACTGGTCGCGCCGGCCGCCCGAAGGCCTCCTCGCGCGAGACCCTCGCCGAGGCCGCCTGCGAGCTCTTCCTGGAGCGCGGGTACGAGGCCACGTCCATCGCCGACATCACGCAGCGGGCGGGGGTCAGCCGGTCGAGCTTCTTCAACTACTTCACGTCCAAGAGCGACGTGCTGTGGTCGGGTATCGACGAGCGCATCGGCGTCGCCATCACCGCGCTGGGCGACCTCGGCCGCGAGGCCACGGGAGAGCGGGTGCGGCTGATCCTCCACGACATCGTGCAGGACTTCGCGCCGGATCCTCTGGCGCTGGCACTGCGGAACGCGGCGGCCATGGCCCTCGAGGAGGAGCTGGTGCGGGAGACGGGCGTCCGTCTGGCGCGCCTCTCCGCCGCCGTCTCCCGGGCGGCGTGCGCGGCCGGGATCGACGTCATGCGCGCCGACGTGCTCGGGGCCGCGCAGGCCGCCGCTGTCATGTCGGCGCTCCGGGTGTGGGCGGAGGAGGGCGCCGGCCGCGGCACTCCGGAGTCCGTGCTGCACGAGGCCCTCGCCCGCGTGCACGATCTCCCCTGGAGGGACTGACCGCCCTCGCGAGA
Source organism: Microbacterium sp. UMB0228 (assembly GCF_002871415.1). Lineage (NCBI taxonomy): Bacteria > Bacillati > Actinomycetota > Actinomycetes > Micrococcales > Microbacteriaceae > Microbacterium > Microbacterium sp. UMB0228. The sequence goes on from NZ_PNFU01000004.1 coordinate 47,414, forward strand.
CCCCGGTTTCGCGGCGAGGCCCCGGCGTGCTCACGCTTGCGGGGCGGGGTCTCGACGGCGAGGCGGGGTTCCGGCGAGTCGCCTCCGTGCCGCGCTGAGCGTGGAGGCTCCGCTCGCGTAGAATCGTAGGCACCATGGCTACCTTTGGCACGCTCTCCGATCGGCTCACCGACACCTTCCGCAACCTGCGCACGAAGGGAAAGCTCACCGCCGCCGACGTCGACGGCACGGTGCGCGAGATCCGTCGCGCTCTGCTCGATGCCGACGTCGCGCTCGCGGTCGTCAAGGACTTCACCGCCAAGGTGCGCGAGCGCGCTCTCGGCGACGAGGTCAACAAGGCGCTGAACCCCGCGCAGCAGGTGGTGCAGATCGTCAACGAGGAACTCGTCCAGATCCTCGGCGGTGAGCAGCGGCGCCTGCAGTTCGCCAAGACGGCGCCGACCGTGATCATGCTCGCCGGCCTCCAGGGTTCGGGGAAGACGACGTTCGCCGGCAAGCTCGCCAAGCAGCTCGAGAGTGAGGGCCACACGCCGCTCCTCGTGGCCGCCGATCTCCAGCGTCCGAACGCCGTGAACCAGCTCCAGGTGGTCGCGGAGCAGGCCGGAGCCACCGTGTACGCGCCCGAGCCCGGCAACGGCGTCGGCGATCCCGTGAAGGTTTCGCGCGACGGTGTCGAGCACGCCCGCCGGCAGCAGCACGACGTGGTCATCATCGACACCGCCGGCCGCCTCGGTGTCGACGCCGAGCTCATGAAGCAGGCCGCCGACATCCGCAAGGCGGTCAACCCGGACGAGGTGCTCTTCGTCATCGACGCGATGATCGGTCAGGACGCCGTCAACACCGCCAAGGCCTTCCAGGAGGGCGTGGACTTCACCGGCGTCGTGCTCTCCAAGCTCGACGGCGACGCGCGAGGCGGAGCGGCGCTGTCGGTCGCCTCGGTCACGGGTCGCCCGATCATCTTCGCCTCCACGGGCGAGCGGCTGGAAGACCTCGAGCCGTTCCACCCCGACCGGATGGCGAGCCGCATCCTCGACCTCGGCGACATCCTCACCCTCATCGAGCAGGCCCAGCAGGCCTTCGACGAGGAGGAGGCACGCAAGGTCGCGGAGAAGCTCGCGAACGAGGCCTTCACCCTGGAGGACTTCCTCGAGCAGCTCCAGCAGATGAAGAAGATGGGCTCGATGAAGAAGATGCTCGGGATGCTCCCGGGCATGGGCCAGATGAAGCAGCAGCTCGAGGACTTCGACGAGCGCGAGATCGACCGCACCGAGGCCATCATCCGGTCCATGACGCCGGTCGAGCGTCGCAACCCCAAGATCCTCAACGGCTCGCGCCGTCTGCGCATCGCGCGCGGTTCCGGCATGACCGTGACGGACGTGAACCAGCTTGTCCAGCGCTTTGAGCAGGCCGCGAAGATGATGAAGACGGTCGCCCGTGGCGGCACGCCGAACATCCCCGGCATGGGCCCGGTGCCCGGCATGGGCAAGCCCGGCGCCTCGTCGAAGCGCGGCAAGAAGGGCAAGGGTGGCGGCGGCAACCGCTCCCGCTCCGGAAACCCCGCGAAGCGCGCGGCGGAGAACGCCGGCCTCGCGGCCTCGTCGGCACCGACCGGCTCGGGCTTCGGCCTCGGTGGGGGAGGCGCGGCTCCCTCGGAGGCGGACCTCGCTGAGATCCAGAAGCTGTTCGGCAAGGGCTGAGCGGTCGGGACCTCAGCGCACGGCGACCGGCGCGGCCGAAGGGTCGACCGTGGTCGCGGGCGTGCCTCGCGGCCGTGCCGCGAACTGCCCGCCGACGAGGGCGGCGAGCGTGATCACGATGCCCGCCACCTGGACCGGGGTGAAGCTCTCGCCGACCACGAGCACGCCGAGCAGCGTCGCGACGATCGGTGAGAGCAGCGCGAGGAGCCCGGGCACGATCACGGGCAGGCGCTGGATCCCGCGGAACCACAGCGTGTACGCGACGATCCCTCCGGCCGTCGCGAGCCAGAGGTAGCCGAGGAGCGCATCGGCGTCGAGGGCAGGAGGCGGGCCCTCGACCGCAAAGGTAAGGGGGAGGAGCAGCAGTCCTCCCGCGGTGAGCTGCCAGCCCGCGTAGGCCACGGGACCGACCCCGGCGGGGCGTCCCCAGCGCTTGGTGAGGATCATCCCGAGGCCCGTCGCGGTCACCCCGCCGAGTGCCGCGACGAGGCCCCAGAAGTCCAGCGCGGCGGCAGGGCCGAGGACGACGAGGGCGACCCCCGCCGCTCCGGCGACGGCGGCGGCCGCGGAGACCGGTCGGACACGTTCCCCGAGCACGAGCGCCCCGAGTCCCAGCACGATGAGCGGCTGCGCACCGGCGACGGCGGCAGCCACCCCGCCGGGGAGGCGTTCGGCCGCGAGGAACAGCAGCGGGAAGAACGCGCCGATGTTGAGGGCGCCGAGCACGAGGGCCTTACCCCACCAGACGCCGTGCGGCAGGCGCCGGGCCAGCAGCACCGCGAGGAGGCCCGCAGGAAGCGAGCGGAGGAGGCCGGCGAGGAGCGGATGCCCAGCGGGGAGCATCTCCGTCGTCACCAGATAGGTCGTACCCCACGCCGCCGGCGCGAGGGCCGTGACGAGGGTGAGCGTGAGGCGGTTCATGCTCCCAGCCTGCGCGCCGCATCCAGATGAGTCCAACGCATTGTTGTCACGCTATCCATGACGAGCGATCATGGAACCGTGGAACTCCAGCAGCTGCGATATGTCGTCGCCGTGGCGGACACCGGCTCGTTCACCCGCGCGGCGGAGCGCTGTCACGTCACGCAGTCGGCGCTCAGCCATCAGGTCGCCGCACTCGAACGCGAGTTGGGCGTGCGGCTGTTCGCGCGCACCAGCCGCAGCGTCCGTGCGACCGAGTCCGGAGAGGCGTTCCTCCGCTCCGCGCGTCTCGCCGTGCGCGCCGCGGATCAGGCGAGGGAGGATGCCGCGGCCGCTGCGGGCGAAGTCGTCGGAACGCTCCGGCTCGGGATCATCCCCACGGTGACCGCCGTCGACGTCCCCGCGCTCCTCGTGGCCTATCGCACCGCGCATCCGGCCGCCCGCGTAGAGCTTCGCGAGGGGAACAGCGACGGCCTCATGACTGCGATCCGTCAGGGCGACCTCGATGTCGCCTTCCTCGGGCTTCGGGAAGGTGTGGAGCCCCAGGGTGTGGCGTCTCGACCCCTGTCCCACGAGCCGCTGGTAGCGGTGCTGCCTCGCGGGCACCACCTCGCCGCGAAGCGGCGGGTGCGGCTGAGCGACCTCGCGGACTCCGCTTTCGCAGACTTCCCCGCCGGAACCTCGGGGCGGGCGCAGAGCGACGCAGCCTTTCTCGCCGCACAGGTGCGGCGGGACGTGGCTTTCGAATCCGACACGGCCGCGAGTCTGATCGGCCTGGTCGCTGCGGGCCTCGCCGTCACGCTGCTCGCGCCCGGGGTGGTGCGGGGCTATCGAGACGTCGTCGACACGGTGGCCATCCAGGACGGCCCCGTTCGTGTCGAGCACCTGGCCTGGGATGCCGTCGCACCGCGCAGCGCCGCCCGCGCCTTCCTCGACATCGTCGCGGCAGCCTCCTGAGACCCCTGTTCCGGCTGCACGACCCGCGAACGGATGCACGACGGAATCCCCGGAACGGGCGGGCCACCGTACCCGGATCGTGCAGGCGACTCGGCAGAAGGTTGAGCCGGAGACGACGAAGCGGGCCCGGGAAGAACCCGGACCCGCCTCGTCGTGCGGTGATCAGCGCACGTCGTCGTCGACCCAGTCCATCGACTTGGTGACGGCCTTGCGCCACAGGCGCAGCTGACGGTCACGCTCGGCCTCGTCGAGCGAGGGCTCCCAGCGGCGGTCCTCCTGCCAGTTCGCGGACAGGTCGTCGAGGCCGCTCCAGAAGCCGACCGCGAGGCCCGCGGCGTAGGCCGCACCGAGCGCGGTGGTCTCGGCGACCACCGGACGCACGACCGGGACGCCGAGGATGTCGGCCTGGAACTGCATGAGCGCGTCGTTGGCGACCATGCCACCGTCGACCTTGAGCTCGCTGAGGTCCACTCCGGCGTCCGCGTTGACTGCGTCGAGCACGTCGCGGGTCTGGAAGGCCACAGCCTCCAGCGCAGCGCGCGCGATGTGGTTCTTGTTCGCGTAGCGGGTGAGGCCGACGATCGCGCCACGGGCGTCCGGACGCCAGTACGGGGCGAACAGACCCGAGAACGCCGGGACGATGTACACGCCGCCGTTGTCCTCGACCTTCTCGGCCAGTTCCTCGACCTCAGGGGCGGAGGAGATGATGCCGAGCTGATCGCGCAGCCACTGGATGAGCGAGCCGGTGACGGCGATCGACCCCTCCAGCGCGTAGTGCGTGGGCTGGTCGCCGAGCTTGTAGCCGACGGTGGTGAGCAGCCCGTTCTTCGAGCGGACGATCTCCTCGCCCGTGTTGAAGATGAGGAAGCAGCCCGTGCCGTAGGTGTTCTTGCTCTCGCCCTTCTGGAACGCGGCCTGCCCGAACGTCGCCGCCTGCTGGTCGCCGAGGATGCCGGCGATCGGCGTCTCGCGCAGCAGCGACGAGCTCTCGGCAGCACCGTAGACCTCGGAGGAGGAGCGGATCTCCGGCATCATCGACCGCGGCACACCGAACGCCTCGAGGATGTCGTCGCGCCACTCCAGCGTCTCGAGGTCCATGAACATCGTGCGGGAGGCGTTCGTCACGTCGGTCGCGTGCACGCCGCCGTCGATGCCGCCGGTCAGGTTCCACAGGACCCAGGTGTCGGTCGTGCCGAAGAGCAGGTCTCCAGCCTCGGCCTTCTCGCGGGCACCCTCGACGTTCTCCAGGATCCAGGTGATCTTGGTGCCGGAGAAGTAGGTCGCCAGCGGGAGGCCGACGATCGACTTGAACCGTTCGACGCCCTCGTCGCCCGCGAGGCGGTTGACGATCTCCTGCGTGCGGGTGTCCTGCCAGACGATGGCGTTGTAGACCGGCTTGCCCGTGGTCTTGTCCCACACGACGGCCGTCTCGCGCTGGTTCGTGATGCCCACGGCGGCGATGTCGTGGCGGGTCAGATCGGCGCGCCCGAGGGCCAGACCGATCACCTCCTGGACGTTGCGCCAGATCTCGGCGGCGTCGTGCTCCACCCAGCCGGCCTTGGGAAGGATCTGCTCGTGCTCCTTCTGGCCGGTGGCGACGATGCTGCCCTTCTTGTCGAAGATGATCGCGCGGCTCGACGTCGTTCCCTGGTCGATCGCGATGATGTAGTCAGCCATGTGTTCTCCTTTGAATTCCCGAGGGGTTGAGGGGGATCAGCCGGCGAGGCTGAGCAGGCCGGGGGCGGCGAGGGCGGCGATGACACCACCGATGAGCGGACCGACGACGGGCACCCACGAGTAGGACCAGTCGCTGGAACCCTTGCCCCGGATCGGGAGGATCGCGTGGGCGATGCGGGGACCGAGGTCACGAGCCGGGTTGATGGCGTATCCGGTCGGGCCACCGAGGGACGCACCGATGGCGACCACCAGCAGGGCCACCGGGAGAGCCGTGAGCGGGCCGAGGCCGCCGGGCGTACCGACCTCGATGTCGCCGTAGTCCGCGAACGCGAAGATGACGAAGACGAGGACGAAGGTGCCGATGATCTCGGTGACGAGGTTCCAGCCGTAGGAGCGGATGGCGGGGCCGGTGGAGAAGACGCCGAGCTTGTTGGCGGCCTCCGGCTCCTCGTCGAAGTGCTGCTTGTAGGCGAGCCAGACGACGATCGCGCCGATGATCGCGCCGAGGAGCTCCGCGGCGGTCGCGGTGAGGAACATCGCGAAGGTGATCTTGCCGGCGACCAGCAGGCCGATGCCGACGGCCGGGTTCAGGATGGCACCGGAGTACGCCGAGACGAGCACACCCGCGAACACCGCGAGACCCCATCCCCAGTTGACCATCAGGAAGCCGCCGCCGAAGCCCTTGTTCTTCGCCAGGGCGACGTTCGCGACGACACCGCAGCCGAGCAGGACCAGCATCGCGGTGCCGACGAGCTCGGAGAGGAAGTAGAGACCGAGATTGACGTCAGTCATGTCTTCGTTGACCTTTCTTGCGGGTCGGGGCCCCTCTGCCCCGACCCCTTATGGGGTAGCACCGCGAGGAGGGCGCGGTGGTCGGAGCCCCGTCAGCCGCGGGCGCGGGACGGGATGTGGAGTCCGTGTCGCTCGTTCAGCAGCACACGCGTCTGCTCCACCTCGGCGTCGTGACGCTCGCGGTCCCATCCGAGGAGAGGAGCCAGGGCGTCGGCGATCTCGTCGAGCACCTCTGCCCGGGCACCGCCGGTGAAGGCGATGCTGGTGCGGCGGAGGATGACGTCCTCGAGACGGGTGACCATCTCCTCGTTCACCATCCACTCCAGCTCGCGCGTCGACAGGTCGCCGCCGGCGAGGGGCGCGTCGTCCCCCTGCTCGACGAAGGCCCACACAGCCGCTGCCCGGGTGCCGTAGCGCGCGAGGAGCTGCTCGGCGCGAGCGCCGGCGCCGGGGAGGTTCTCCTGGATCCAGATCCGCTTCGCCTTCTCGGTACGCGGGAACTCGCGTCCGCCGCCGATCGCGCGACCCGCCGTGGACACGGTGCGCGTGCGGCCGAGGAGGCCGAGCACCGTGTCGGAGAGGGACTCGCCCAGGGCGCGGAACGTGGTCCACTTGCCGCCGACCAGGCTCACCAGCGGGACGGCGCCCTGGCGGTCGACCTCGACGCGGTAGTCGCGCGAGACGAAGCCGGGAGCGGTGTCCTCGTGGCGGGGGAGCGGGCGGATGCCGGAAAAGTTGTAGACGATCTGCTCACGCGTCACCGCGATGGACGGGAACACGTGGTGGACGAGGTCGAAGAAGTAGTCGATCTCCTCCTCCGTGCACACCGGCACCTCGCGCGGGTCGGCATCGATGTCGGTGGTGCCGACGAGGACGCGGCCCTTGAGCGGGTAGATCAGCACGATGCGGCCGTCGGAGTGCTCGAAGAAGATCTCGCGACCCCGCGTCGCCGCCAGCAGCTCGGGGTTGTCGAGCACGATGTGCGAGCCCTTGGTGCCGCCCATGAAGTGCGTGTCGGTGCCGAGGGCGTCGTTCGTGAGGTCGGTCCAGGGGCCGGAGGCGTTCACGACGACATCGGCGGTCACGGCGAACTCGGTGCCGCTCTCGCGGTCCCGGAGCGTGATCTGCTCGCCGTCGCGGCCGATCGCCTCGACGTAGTTCAGTGCCACGGCACCGGGGTGCGCGGCGCGGCCGTCCTGCAGCACATCGAGCGCGAGGCGCTCGGGGTCGTGCATCGACGCGTCGTAGTACGTGGCCGTGTACTTGATCTTCGGATCCATCGACGGCAGCTCGGCGAGGGACTTCTTGCGGCCGAGGAAGCGGTGCCGGGGCACGGTGCCGCCGTCGCGGGAGAACGTGTCGTAGATCGTGAGGCCGACCTTGATGAGGAAGGCGCCGCGCTCCTTCGGCTTCCCGCTCTTGTGCGTGAGGAAGCGGAGCGGAGCGGAGAGGATCCCGGAGAACGTGGAGTAGATCGGGATCGTCGTCTGCAGCGGCTTGACGTAGTGCGGAGCGATCTTGAGCAGCCCGTTGCGCTCCTCCACCGACTCGCGCACGAGGCGGAACTCGCCGTTCTCGAGGTAGCGGATGCCGCCGTGGATCATGTGGCTCGACGCCGCGGAGGCACCGGAGGCGAAGTCGCCGCGCTCGACGAGGACGACGTCGACGCCCTGCAGGGCCAGGTCGCGGAACGTGGAGATGCCGTTGATGCCGCCGCCGATGACGAGGACACTGGTGCGCCCGGATTCGCGGAGCGCGCGGACGGCGTCCCGCTCCGGGGACGTGTGGGTGGAATCGATCATCGTCGACCCTCTCTTCCTTGCTTGCCACCAGCATCGACCTCCGTGACGTCGCGCGCAAGCTCGCTGCACATATGTGCAAGGATCGGGGGAGAGGAGGTCATCATGGCGGGATCCGGAGCGCCATCGCGCGACGGCAAGCTGGTCGCCGCGCTCACCGCTGCGCAGCTCTACTACATGCAGGACAAGACCATGGAGGTCATCGCGCAGGAGCTCGGCACCTCGCGATCGTCCGTGTCGCGGCTGCTCAGCTTCGCGCGGGAGAGCGGCCTCGTCGACATCCGCATCAATTCGCCGCTGGAGCGCCTCGGGATGCTCGAGCAGCGCATCCGGGACCGGCATCGGGTGGTGGCGCACGTGGTGCCGATGGCCGAGATCGTCAGCGAGGTCGAACGTCTGGAGCGCGTCGCTCTGACCGCGGGACGTCTCCTCTCGCAGTTCGTGGACTCGAACATGATCGTCGGCGTCGCGTGGGGATCGACGATCAGCGCGGTCAGCCGCGGTCTCACCCAGAAGGAGACGCACAACACGACGTTCGTGCAGCTCAACGGCGCCGGGAACACCCAGACGAGCGGTGTGGAGTACTCCAGCGACATCCTGCAGCGCTTCGGCAGCGCGTTCGGGGCGCAGGTGCAGCAGTTCCCGGTCCCCGCGTTCTTCGACGACCCCGCCACTCGCGAGGCGATGTGGCGCGAGCGCAGCACCCGGCGCGTCCTCGACCTGCAGGCGAAGATGGACATCGCCGTGTTCAGCCTCGGGTCCCCGGCCGCGGAGGTGCCCAGCCGGGTGTACGTCGGCGGCTACCTCGGTCGGGAGGACTACCGCAGTCTGCGGGAGGACCACGCGATCGGCGACGTGGCGACGGTCTTCTTCCGCGCCGACGGCTCCTGGCGCGACATCCGGCTCAATGCGCGCGCGACGGGGCCGGGCCTCGATCGGCTGCGGCGCGTGCCGAGGCGGGTCTGCGTCGTCTCCGGCGTGCCCAAGCTCGCGAGCCTGCGCGCGGCGATCGCCGCGGAGCTCATCACCGACGTGGTCCTGGACGAGGGACTCGCGCGCCGGCTCGTCGAGGACTGAGCGGCGTTCGCGTCACTCGCCTTCGATCGAGGACTGCGGTCCGGTCCGGAACTCCCGGATGAGGTGATGGACCACGGCGCGGAGGTCGCCGTCCGTGGCGTCGGCGACCGCGAGCTGACGGGCGTAGCTCGCTCCGCCGTCGAGGATCGTCGCGATGCTGCCGAACTCGCGCACGCACCCGAGCTCGACGGCGACCGGGGCCAGTTCCTCGATCTTCTCGGTCAGGTGCTCGCGCACGGGGCGCTGGGTGCCGATCGTGTCGACGATGACCCGGGCGTCCAGGCCGTATCGGGCCGCGCGCCACTTGTTCTCGCGGTGGAACCACGCGGGGAGGTCGGGCAGGGCGGCCCCTTCATCCAGGAGCCGGGAGAAGTGCTCGACGAGGACCTGCACGAGCGCGGCCACCGCGGCCATCTCGGAGAGCGTGGACAGGCCGTCGCACGCACGGACCTCGATCGTTCCCCAGCGCGGGGCGGGACGGATGTCCCAGCGCACTTCCGTGGCATCGGCCATGACACCGGTGCGGACCATGTCGTCCAGGTAGCGCTCGAACTCCGACCAGTCGCGCAGCGGCCAGGGAAGGCCCGCCGTGGGCAGCTGCTGGAAGACGAGGGCGCGATTGGAGGCGTACCCCGTGCGTTCCCCGGCCCAGAAGGGGCTGGACGCCGACAGCGCCTGCAGGTGGGGGAGGTAGGCCGACAGCGCGTTGATGATGGGGAAGACCTTGCGCTGCTCGTCCACGCCCACGTGCACGTGGATGCCCCAGATCATCATGTTGCGCCCCCACCACTGGGTGCGCTCGATGAGGCTGTGGTAGCGGGTCTTGTCGGTCACCGACTGGTCGTACCACTGGGCGAACGGGTGGCTTCCGGCGGAGAGCAGCTCGATCCCTGCCGGGTCGGTGGCCGACCGCACCGCCGCGATCGCGTTTGCGATGTCGTCGACGGCGTGGGCCACGGAGTCGCCGATCCCGCTGGTCACCTCGATGGTGTTGGTGAGGAGCTCGCCGGTGACGGTGTGGCGTTCGTCCTCGCTCTCCGCCTCCAGCGCGGCGAGGAGCTCCGGTGCGCGACCGACGAGATCACCGGTCTCGGGATCGGCGAGCATGATCTCCCACTCGAGACCGACGGTGGAGCGGGCCGAAGCGGCGAAGTCGAGCTGCACGGGGACAGTCTGACACGGGGCCGGGCCTGCTCCGCAACGCCGTGTCGCCGGGTTTCGCACCCGGCGCACGCATCTGGCAGAATAGAGGGTCGGACGACGTGCTCGACCCTCTATCCAGCGCTCGTCCTCCTCATTTGAGCTTCCGCCGGGTGTGCACCCCACGCTCCAGGCGACCGGTTCGTTTCCTTCCACACCATTCAGGAGAATCGTGGCTGTCAAGATTCGTCTCAAGCGCATGGGCAAGATCCGCGCGCCGTACTACCGCATCGTCGTCGCCGACTCGCGCACCAAGCGCGACGGTCGTGTGATCGAGGAGATCGGCAAGTACCACCCCACTGAGGAGCCCTCGTTCATCGAGGTCGACTCCGAGCGTGCGCAGTACTGGCTCTCCGTCGGCGCGCAGCCGACCGAGCAGGTCACCGCCATCCTCAAGATCACCGGCGACTGGGGCACCTTCAAGGGCGACAAGGACGCGAAGTCCACCCTCAAGGTCGCCGGCGAGAAGGCCGCGTTCGAGGCCGATGCCTCGAAGAAGTCGGTCATCAAGCCCAAGGCGGAGAAGAAGGAGGAGGCCCCCGCTGCGGAGGCCCCCGCCGCTGACGCCGACGCGGAGGCCGCTGAGGCTCCCGCCGCCGACGCCGAGTAATCCATCGTGCTCGCCGCCGCGCTCGAACACATCGTCAAGGGGATCGTCGATCACCCCGAAGATGTGCGCATCCACGAATCCTCGTCGCCCCGTGGCGACCTGCTCGAGGTGCGTGTGCACCCCGACGACCGTGGACGCGTGATCGGGCGCGGCGGCCGCACGGCCAAGGCCCTGCGCACTCTCGTGAGCGCCCTCGCCGACGGGCGCCGCGTCCGCGTCGACGTCGCGGACGACTGACGTGGTGTCGCAGGACCGCATCCAGGGCCGTAACCAGCTGCGCGTCGGGCGCCTGGTCAAGGCTCACGGGCTCAAGGGCGCCCTGAAGCTCGAGCTCTACACCGACAACCCGGAGCGGCGCTTCGTCCCCGGGGCCGCGTTCACGTTGCAGGTGCCCGAGGCATCTCCGTGGCACGGCAAGGAGATCGTCGTCCGCGAATACCGGGTGATGAACGGCAACCCCGTCGTCTTCTTCGAGGACGTGGACGACCGCAACGCGGCCGAGAGCCTCGTCCGCGCCATCCTCTGGATGGACCAGGACGAGGACGAGACCGAGGACAACGCCTGGTTCGACCACCAGCTCGTCGGTCTGGACGTGGTCCGCGACGAGACCGTCGTCGGCCGTGTGGTGCGCGTCGAGCACCTGCCGGCGCAGGACCTCCTGATCGTGAAGCCGTCGACCGGCGGCGCGGACGAGGTGATGGTCCCCTTCGTCGAGGCCATCGTCCCCACCGTCGACGTGGCGGCCGGCCGCGTCATCGTGACCCCGCCGGCCGGGCTCTTCGAGGAGCTTCCCGAGTCGGAGGACGGGACCGCCGCCTCCGACGGCGCCGAGTGACCGCTGATACGGTTCCCCCGTGCGCATCGACGTCGTCTCCATCTTCCCCTCGTACTTCGACGGACTGACGCTCTCCCTGCTCGGCAAGGCGCGAGGCTCGGGTCTGCTCGACCTCCAGGTGCACGATCTGCGCGACTGGACCCACGACCGCCACCGCACCGTCGACGACACCCCGTACGGCGGGGGAGCCGGCATGGTCATGAAGCCGGAGCCCTGGGGCCTCGCCCTCGATGAGCTCACGGCGGACGTCACCCCTGCGCCGACCATCATCTTCCCGTCGCCGGCCGGGGAGGTCTTCACCCAGGCGACCGCGCGGGACCTCGCGGGACGCGAGCACCTCGTGTTCGGTTGCGGGCGCTACGAGGGCATCGACGAACGCGTCTTCGAGTACGCCGCCGAGCGTGGCGAGGTGCGGCTGCTGAGCCTCGGAGACTACGTGCTCAACGGCGGCGAGGTGGCGACGATGGCGATGATCGAGGCCATCGGTCGGCTGATCCCGGGTGTCGTCGGCAATCCGGAGAGCCTGGTGGAGGAGTCGCACGAGGACGGCCTCCTCGAGTACCCGTCCTACACGAAGCCGTCGGTGTGGCGCGAGCGCGCCGTCCCCGACGTGCTCCTCAGCGGCAACCACGGCGCGATCGCGGCATGGCGCCGCGAGCAGCAGCTGGTCCGCACCCGCCTGCGACGCCCTGACCTGCTCCCGGACGCGCCGACCGACGGCTGACCCGTCCGCGGCCATCCGCCGCGACGACTGCTGTTAGCGTCGAGTCATGGTGGATGTGACACGCGCGCGATCGTTCGAGAGCATCGGCGAGGAGTACGACCGCTACCGGCCGGGGTTCCCGGAGCGCGCGGCCGACATCATCGTTCCGGACCGCGTGGCGACGGCGCTCGACCTCGGCGCCGGCACCGGGAAGTTCACGGGCCTGCTCGTCGCGCGGGCGACGCGGGTGATCGCGATCGAGCCGTCCGCGCCGATGCTCGCCGTGCTCGCGCGGACGCTCCCGACGGTCGACGCGCTGCTGGGGACCGCGGAGAGCATCCCCGTGCCGGACGGCTCCGTCGATGCCGTCAGCGTCGCGCAGGCGTTCCACTGGTTCGATCGGGACACGGCGGCGGCTCAGATCGCCCGCACGCTCGTCCCTCACGGCACGCTCGGGCTGCTGTGGAATCGCGCCGACCCCGCCTGTGCGTGGGATCTCGCGTGCCACCGGGTGGCGCATCCTGCGGTCGGCGCGGACGACGACACCTCCGCGTCGGCGACGGACCTTCCCGGTTTCGTCCTGGAGATCCACGAGGAGGTGCGCTGGACCGAGCGGATCACCCGCGAGGACTACCTCCGACGGTGGGGCACGGTGAGCAGCTTCCTCGTGGCGGACGAGGCACAGCGCACGGCGATGGTGGCGGCCCTGGAAGCGGTGCTGGACGGCACGGACGAGACGCGGGGGAAGGCGGAGTTCGATCTGCCGCACCTCACCGACGTGTTCCGTTATCGCCGCGCATGAGGATCTGGTCGCTGCATCCGGAGTACCTCGACCGTCAGGGGCTCGTCGCCTGCTGGCGGGAGACGCTCCTCGCTCAGGCGGTGCTCGCCGACGCCACGAAGGGATATCAGCGACACCCGCAGCTCGAGCGCTTCCGGGCGACGGCCGATCCCGTGGCCACGGTGGGCGCCTACCTGGTGGGCGTCGCCGATGAGGCGGACGAGCGCGGCTACCGTTTCGACCGCACGCGTATCCGGCGAGCGGAGTCGGCGGTGCCGTCGATCCCGGTCACCACGGGTCAGCTGGCACGCGAGTGGGAGCATCTGCAGGCGAAGCTCGCCGAGCGCAGCCCGGAGGTGCTCAGCCGACACGGGTCTGTGGAGCTCCCGAAGGCGCACCCGTTGTTCGTCGTCGTGCCGGGGCCGGTCGCGCCCTGGGAGCGCGCCGACCCCGCGACCGGAGTCAGTCGACGCCGAGGAACGAGTGATCCGTCAGGATGATCGGTCCGTCATCGGTGATGGCGATGGTGTGCTCGGAGTGCGCGCCGCGGGAGCCGTCCGCGCTCCGCAGCGTCCAGCCGTCGGGGTCGGTGATCAGCTCGTCCGTCGTCGCGAGGAACCAGGGCTCCAGGGCGAGCACGAGGCCCGCGCGGAGCGGGAAACCGCGGCCTGCGCGGCCGTCGTTCGCCACATGAGGGTCGCCGTGCATCGTGCGGCCGACGCCATGGCCCCCGAAGTCGGTGTTGATGGAGTAGCCCTCGCCGTGCGCGACGTCGGCGATCGCGGCGGAGATGTCGCCGATGCGCTTGCCGACCACCGAGGTCTCGATCGCGGCGGCCAGCGCGCGTTCCGTGGTGTCGATGAGACGGAGGTCCTCGTCCCGCGGCGTACCCACGACGAAGGAGACCGCGGAGTCGGCGACCCAGCCGTCGACCGAGACGGCGAAGTCCAGGGTGACGAGGTCGCCGTCCCGGAGCGCGTAGTCATGCGGGAGGCCGTGCAGCACGGCGTCGTTCACCGAGGTGCAGATGACCTTGCCGAAGGGGCTCGCCCCGAAGGACGGGTGGTAGTCGATGTAGCAGGACTCGGCGCCGGCCTTGCGGATCATGTCATGGGCCCGGCGGTCGATCGCCAGGAGGTTGGTGCCGACCTTCGTCTCGTCGCGCAGGGTCGCCAGCGTCTCGGCGACGAACCGGCCTGCCGCGCGCATCTCATCGATCTCGGCAGGGGTGCGCAGTTCGATCATCAGTGTCCTCTCGTCGTCTCCATTCTCCCTGATCGGACGGGGTGCCCGGCGCCTGCCGCTCTCAGCGAACACCCGTGACGCGCAGGCGCGGTCGCCGTAGCATCGGAGCATGTGGATCCGACAGGCCTTCTTCCGCTGGCTGCTGCCGTCGGCGTTCCTCCTGCCGCTGTGGCTGCTCATCGGCTGGGCCGTCTTCCAGGGCGGCTGGTCGATCCTCTGGGTGCTGCTCATCGCGATGCCCTCGGTGTTCCTGGGGCAGCTCCTGCTCACGCTGCTGACGCGCTCCCGCCCGTCGGTCCGCGCCGAGCGTGCCGTCTCGTGGTGGGACGTCGCCGGGTTCGGACTCTGGCACGCGCTCACGATCGCGGTCGGCTTCTTCATCGACGGGGCCTTCGGCTGGCTCCTCGCGGCCGCCATCGTCGTGGGCATCGCCCTGGTCTGGCTGCAGCTGTGGCAGCTCTGGAACGAGGCGCGGGGGAGTGGGACGCGCATCCGCGAGACCATCTCCTGGTCGACGATGACGCCGCCGCGCACCGAGAGCCCGCAGACGAGCGTGCACGAGGTGATCGTGGTGCGGGAGACCGACGACCGGCTCTGACCCGCCGTTTTGGCCGGGCCTGTCATCCGTGGCAGAATGGTTGCTTGTGCCGTGACCGGCTCTGCCCCAGGGGAGCCCGCGGACGCGTCAGCGCCGTTCGGCACACTCCCATTCTTGTTCCTTCCTAATCCGTGCATCCGACCTGAGGCGAGTGCAGAGAGAGACGATCATGCAGATCCTCGACGCCGTCGACGCGGCTTCGCTCCGTTCCGACATCCCCGAGTTCTTCCCCGGTGACACCGTCAAGGTGCACGTCAACATCACCGAGGGCAACCGCTCCCGTATCCAGGTCTTCCAGGGCGTCGTCATCGGCCGCCAGGGTGACAGCGTCCGCGAGACCTTCACCGTCCGGAAGATCAGCTTCCAGGTGGGTGTCGAGCGTACCTTCCCCGTGCACTCCCCGGTGATCGACCACATCGAGGTCGTCACCCGCGGTGACGTGCGTCGCGCCAAGCTCTACTACCTGCGCGAGCTCCGCGGCAAGAAGGCGAAGATCAAGGAGAAGCGCGTCAACAACTGACGCGAAGCTTCTTCACAGCACCCCGGGACACGATGTCCCGGGGTGCTTTCGTTCTGTCCCCGGTGTGCGAACCTTGTTACTGCCGTGCGCTCACGGTGCACTCTTCGAGAAGGAACCAGATGACTGACTCTCCGTCCGCACGCCCGACACGACGGCGGCGCGGGTTCCTGGTCTTCCTCCGAGACGTGCTGGTCATCGTCGTCATCGCCGCGCTGGTGTCCTTCGTCATCAAGACGTTCGTCGTGCGCTCGTTCTACATCCCCTCGGCCTCCATGGAGCGGACGCTGCTGATCGACGACCGCATCCTCGTCGACGAGCTCACGCCGCGGTGGACCGGCTACGAGCGCGGCGACATCGTCGTCTTCAAGGATCCGGGCGGGTGGCTCGACCCGATGCCGCAGGCGCCGGCACAGCCGCCGCTGGTCAAGGCCGTCGACTGGGTTCTCACCTTCGTGGGCATCTCGGCGACCGACACCCAGGACCACCTCGTCAAGCGCGTGATCGGGGTCGAGGGCGACCACGTGGTGTGCTGCAACGCGCTGGGGCAGATCACGATCAACGGCGCCCCGATCGACGAGCTGAGCTACCTGAACCTCCCCGAGGGGGACACCGCGGCCTCCAACGAGCCGTTCGACGTCGTCGTGCCGGAGGACTCCGTATGGCTCCTCGGCGACAACCGGGACCGCTCCCGCGACGCCCGCGCACACCAGGAGCTTCCCAGCGGCGGTTTCGTCCCCGTCTCCAACATCGTGGGCAAGGCGTTCCTGACCACCTGGCCGCTCGACCGATTCGGACCGATCGACGGCCACCACGACATCTTCACCGGAGTGCCGGACCCCGAATGACCGTCATCACGCCTCGACTGACCCTGGAGCGGAAGCTCCTGGGGGAGTGCGACCTCATCATCGCTCTCGATGAGGTCGGTCGCGGCGCACTGGCGGGACCGGTGGCCGTCGGAGCAGCCGTGATGGACGCCACAGGCGCCCGCCGCCGGGTTCCGGAGGGCCTGCGCGACTCGAAGCTGGTCCCCGAGCGCCGGCGTCCCGACGTCGCCGCCCGGGCGGCCTCCTGGGTGCAGGCCTCGGCCGTCGGCTGGGCGACCGCGGCGGAGGTCGACGAGGTCGGGATCATGCGGGCGCTGGGGCTCGCCGCCTCGCGGGCCGTGGAGGCGGTCGTCGCACAGGGCGCGACGGTGGAGAACGCCCTGGTGCTCCTCGACGGCAATCACGACTACGTCTCGCGAGTGCATCCCGTGCCCCTGCGTGTGCGGCCTGTCATCAAGGCGGATCGCGACTGCGCCTCGGTGTCCGCGGCGTCGGTGATTGCGAAGGTCGCGAGAGACGGTCACATGGCGGAGCTGCACGAGGGCCACCGTGACTACCAGTGGGATCGCAACAAGGGGTACGCGAGCCCGGAGCACCGGGAGGCCATCCGCTCGTTCGGGCTCTCCCCGTTCCACCGGTCCTCGTGGGCGATCGCCGACGCGCCGACGCTGTTCTGAGCGGCCGCGCCCGGGATGCCGCGACCGGCGCCGGACGACCATAGGATGGACTCATCATGGATGAGGAAGCCTTCGACGACTACGACCGCGAGCTCGAGCTCGCGCTGTTCCGCGAGTACCGCGACGTCGTCTCTCAGTTCCAGTACGTCGTGGAGACCGAGCGTCGCTTCTACCTGGCCAACGAGGTCAACGTCGTGCGGCGGGACACCGAGCACGACTTCTACTTCGAGATCTCCATGAGCGACGTGTGGGTGTGGGACATCTACCGGGCGGACCGCTTCGTCAAGGCCGTCCGGGTGCTCACTTTCAAGGACGTGAACGTCGAGGAGCTCCAGCGCCGCGAGTTCGAACTGCCGCAGGAGCTCTCCCTCGACGGAGAGTGATGCGGCGCGCCGTTCCTGCACAGCGGCGACATTCTTCGCCGTTTCCACAGCCTCTGGACTGTTCGCGCGGGACCACGGCGGTGACGGGGTGCTGACATCCATCCTTTCGGGATGGCAGCGAAAGACGACCTCGGGCGAGCCGGGGAGCAGCAGGCAGCGGACTATCTGACGAAGCGCGGGTATCGGATCGTCGACCGCAATTGGCGTTGTCCCCAGGGCGAACTGGATCTCGTGGCGATCGTCGGGGCACACCTGTCCGTCATCGAGGTGAAGACGCGGCGGTCGACGGCGTTCGGGCACCCGTTCGACGCCATCGACGACCGGAAGCGTCGGCGGCTGTGGCGGCTCGCTCATGCGTGGCGGGCGGAGCATCCCGATCTGGCGCGCGGACGGGTCCTCCGGGTGGAAGCGATAGGTATCACCGGTGCATCCCCCGAGACAGCCACCGTCGAGCACCTCGAGGACATCGCATGAGCACCGCACGCACGTGGTCTGTGGCGCTCACGGGAGCGGACGGGCACGTGGTCGAGGTCGAGGCCGACCTCTCCCCGCAGACGCCGGAGTTCCGCATCATCGGGCTCCCGGACAAATCCCTCGGGGAGGCGGTCCAGCGCGTGCACAACGCCTGCGTGAACTCCGGCCTCCCGCTTCCGCGGCGGCGCCTGACGGTGAACCTCTCACCGGCGAGTCTGCCCAAGCACGGGGCCGCCTTCGACCTCGCGATCGCGGTGGCCTGCCTGGCCGCGAGCGATGTGATCGCTCGGCGCGCCGTCCGGCAGACCGTGCACCTGGGGGAGCTCGGGCTCGACGGGCGCCTGCGTCCCGTGCCGGGCGTGCTTCCCGCCGTCTTCGCCGCCGCCCGCGCGGGGTTCGAGCGTGTGATCGTGCCCCACGGCAACGCGACCGAGGCGGGTCTCGTCGCCGGCGTGGAGGTGCGTGCCGCCGCCTCGCTCGCGGAGGTCGCCGCCTGGCATGGCGCGGAGGTGGACGTGCCGGACGTCGAGCCGGTCCCGGGGCCGCAACCGCCGGAGGATGACCCCGATGAGCGCGATCTGAGCGATGTCCTGGGACAGGAGGAAGCCGTCGAGGCGCTCATCGTCGCGGCCGCCGGTGGCCACAACATGCTCCTGAGCGGTCCGCCGGGAGCGGGGAAGACGATGCTCGCAGGGCGTCTGCCCGGGATCATGCCGCCGCTGACCGAGCAGGAGGCCATCGAGGTGGCCTCGGTGCGCTCCCTCTGCGGTGAGGCCGTGACCGGGCTCGACCATCAGCCCCCGCTGGTTGCGCCGCACCACAGCGCCTCAGTGGCGGCGATGGTGGGAGGTGGATCGCGGACGGCGCGACCCGGAGCGGTGGCCCGTGCACACCGGGGCGTCCTCTTCCTCGACGAGGCGGCGGAGTTCCCGCGGGTGGTCCTGGACGCGCTCCGTCAGCCACTCGAGACCGGCTTCGTGGACGTGCATCGCTCGGGCTTCGTGGTGCGGTTCCCGGCGCGTTTCCAGCTGCTGCTGGCGATGAACCCATGTCCCTGCGGCAACCGGGGCGTGCGGGACGGCGACTGCATCTGTCCTCCGCAGGCGCTGCGACGCTATGCCACCCGGCTCTCCGGTCCGTTGCGTGACCGGCTCGACATCGATCTTCCGGTCACGCGCGTCGCGGCGTCGCGCTCGCTGGCGGGGGAGCGGGCGGGTGTCACGACCGTCGAGGCGCGGAACCGCGTCGGCGCCGCGCGCGCACGGGCCGAGCGGCGTTGGCGAGGCACGCCGTGGCGTCGCAATGCGGAGATCCCGGGCACGGTGCTTCGGCATGGCGGGTTCCGCCTCCCCGCGGAGGTTCGCGCGGGTCTCGATCGGGCGCTGGAACGCGGCGCGTTGACGCTCCGCGGCTACGACCGCGTCCTCCGGGTCGCCTGGACCATGGCCGATCTCTCCGCGCGGGACAGCCCCGGTTCGGACGAGGTCGGTCGCGCCCTGCTTCTGCGGACGGGGGCGGCGCGATGATCGACGGACTCTTCTCCCGCAAGGATGCGCTCGACGCGGCGCAGGGCGTGCGCGGAGCCGGGGAGGTGACGGAGACGCTGGCGCGGGTGGCCTGGTCGGTCGTCGCCGACCCCGGGGACGCCGTCGCCGCGACCCTTGTGCGCGAGTTCGGCCCGGCCGACGGGCTGCGCTTCGCGTTGGAAGGGTCCGGGGGATCCTGGCCGGTGGTCCGCGCCGTCGGCGCTCGTCGGGCTCTCGACGAGGCGCGCGCACGGTGGCGGCAGCGCGCCGACCCGGTGGCTGTGGTCGCGGCCCTCCGCGGCGCGCAGAAAGCGGGTGCGCAGCTGCTGCTCCCCGGAGACCCCGGCTGGCCGACGTCCGTCGACGATCTCGATGCGGAGGCGCCGATGGTGCTGTGGGTGCGCGGACGTGCCGAACTCCTGACGAGCGCCGCGCGTGTCGCCATCGTCGGTGCCAGAGCGGCCACCGCCTACGGCGAGCGGGTCGCCGCCGACATGGCCGGAGATCTGGCCGTGGGGGACACGGCTGTCGTGTCCGGCGGAGCCTACGGCATCGACGGCGCAGCACACCGCGCCGCGTTGACCGTCGGCGGGGGCACGATCGCGGTCCTCGCCGGGGGAGTCGACCGCCCGTACCCCGCCGGGCACCGTAACCTCCTGGCCCGGATCGCGGTCGACGGGGTCGTCGTCAGCGAGGTGCCGTGCGGCACGGCGCCGACGCGGTGGCGCTTCCTCGCGCGTAATCGACTGATCGCGGCGCTGGGGCAGGCCACGGTGGTCGTCGAGGCGGGCTGGCGTAGCGGCTCCCTCAACACGGCAGGTCACGCGGCGACGCTGGGCAGGCCGCTCGGCGCGGTACCCGGTCCGGTGACGTCTGCGTCCTCGGCCGGCTGCCACCGGCTGCTGCGCGAATACGACGCGGTGTGCGTCACCTCCGCGGCGGAGGTCGCCGAGATGCTCCCTGTCGGTGCCCGGTCGCCCCGGGGACGCGAAGCGACGGACGAGGGGCGGGTGGGGCTCCTCCGTGCGCTGAGCACGCGGACCGCTCGGACGGAGGCGGAGCTCGCACAGCGCGCGGGTCTCACCGTCGAGCGGACGAGGGCCCTGCTCGGTCTGCTCGACCTCGACGGGCTCGCTCGCCGCGACGGGGACGGCTGGCGCGGGAGGGGTACGGCGCCCTAGGGGGACGCGCCGACCGGGTACGCGCCGACGGGGGGCGGCACGCACGTCGTAGGCAGGCTCCCGGCGGGGCGCGTCGCTCTGAAGGCGGGGGAGCGGCAGGCTGGGGATATGGACTTCGCGGTCGCTGTCGAGGCGTTCGCCGACCACCTCGAGAAGGTACGTCGGCTCTCTCCGGCGACCGTGAAGGCGTACCGCTCCGATCTGCGAGACCTCGGGGCGAGCGTGGGGGGCGGCCCGGTCGACCGGATCGACCTGGAGATGCTGCGCGAATGGCTCTGGCAGGCGACCCAGCGTGGCGACGCCCGGGCGACGCTGGCCCGACGCGCAGCCACGGCGCGAGCGTTCTTCGGGTGGGCGCGCGAGCAGGACATCGTCCCCGTCGACCCCAGCCTGCGGCTCGTGGCACCGAAGCGCGCGAAGACGCTGCCGACGGTGGCATCGAAGGACGCGATGACGGAGCTGTTGGAACGACATCGGCAGGCGGCGGCCTCGGGTGATCCCACCGCCCTTCGCGACCATGCGGTGCTGGAGCTCCTCTACGGCGCCGCGGTCCGCGTCTCCGAACTCTGCGGCCTCGACATCGACGACCTGGATCTCGATCGGGGGACGGCCCGCGTGCGAGGCAAGGGCGACAAGGAGCGCGTCGTCCCGTTCGGCGCGCCGGCGCGGGATGCGCTCACCGCCTACCTGCGCCGCGCTCGACCGGCTCTGCTCGCGCGGTCCGGCGCCGCGTCGCCCGCCGTCTTCCTCGGCAGTCGCGGGGGACGTGTCGGTCCGCGGACGGTCTACGAGGTCGTCGCCCGCGCCCTCGCACCCGTCGTCGGCGCGGAGACCGTCGGGCCGCACGCCCTCCGCCACACGGCGGCGACCCATCTGCTGGACGGTGGTGCGGATCTCCGCGCGGTGCAGGAGATTCTGGGGCACGCGAGCCTGGGCACCACCCAGATCTACACGCATGTCTCGGCGGAGCGGCTGACGGCGACGTATCGCCTGGCACACCCTCGGGCCTGAGCGCGGAACCCGCGCGTCGGGTCATCCGTCGCAGCAGGGCAGGAGGCGCGCCCGCAGGAGTCCGCCGAACAGCACCATCGGGTTGAGGTACTCGCCGTCGCGTCGCACCCCGATGTGCAGCGCGTCCGGGGGAGTGTGACCGCCCGTGGCGACACGGCCGATGTCCTGGCCCCGGCGGACCGGGTCTCCCGCGCGCAGGGGCGACTCCACGGGCTCGAATGTGCTCACGAGACCGTCGGCGTGTCGGATCGTGAGCAGCGGGCGGTCGACGACGACGCCCTGGAACGCGACCACCCCCTCCGCCGGGGCGACGACGGTGCCGCCCGCGCTCGCGACGATATCCATACCGCGGTGCCCGGGACCGTAGGCGTGCACGGGCGCGCGGTAGGCGACGCTCACGCGGCGAGTCCCCTCGACGGGCCACCGCCAGGGAACGTCGGAGACGAACTCCTCGGGCACGGGTGCGAGGCCGTGCGGTGCCGACGCCGCTCGCGCGGCGGGAGGAGACGGGAACGGAGCACCGCCGCACAGGAGCACGACAGCGGCGAGCACGGTGGTGATCAGCACCCGGAGGAGCGAGGGGTGCGGGCGAGAGCGAGGGCGAGGAGGGGACGGAGGAGTCATCACGCGAGTGTGCGTGTTTGATGCGGGCTGGCGGAGCGGGCTCCCTCCGCCGGGGCCGGCGGCAGGGGAGAAGACCCGGAATCGCGCTGCTGGGGAGAACGAGCTGGCGTCGCATGATCCTGTATGCTGGACGAGCACCTCGATCTCGGGGTGACTACGCGTGCCCAGAGCGACTCCGTCGTGGCATCCACTCCCGCAGGTCCCGTTTCCGAACGGGTGGGCGTGAGCCGGGCACCAGGATGTCCGACCGTCCGGTCGGCATGACAACCTCAACGGCGCGTCCCGCGCCAGAATCAGGAGACGACCATGGCTGTGGTCACCATCCGCCAGCTGCTCGACAGCGGCGTGCACTTCGGACACCAGACTCGTCGGTGGAACCCGAAGGTGAAGCGCTTCATCCTCACCGAGCGCAGCGGCATCCACATCATCGACCTCCAGCAGTCGCTCGGCTACATCGACAAGGCCTACGACTTCGTCAAGGAGACCGTGGCGCACGGCGGCACGATCCTCTTCGTCGGCACCAAGAAGCAGGCGCAGGAGATCCTCGCGGAGCAGGCCACGCGCGTCGGCCAGCCCTACGTGAACCAGCGCTGGCTCGGCGGCCTCCTCACCAACTTCTCCACCATCGCGAAGCGTCTCGCCCGCATGAAGGAGCTCGAGGAGCTCGACTACGAGAACCCCTCCGCCTCCGGCTTCACGAAGAAGGAGCTGCTGCTCAAGAAGCGCGAGCTGGACAAGCTGCACAAGTCGCTGGGCGGTATCCGCAACCTCACCAAGACGCCGTCCGCCCTCTGGGTCGTCGACGCCAAGCGTGAGCACCTCGCCATCGACGAGGCCAAGAAGCTCGGCATCCCGGTGATCGGCATCCTCGACACCAACGCCGACCCGGACGACTTCCAGTACCCGATCCCCGGCAACGACGACGCCATTCGTTCGGTGTCGCTGCTGACGCGCATCATCGCCGACGCCGCCGCCGAGGGCCTGCAGCAGAAGCACAACCCGGAGTCGGGCGACGCGGAGCCGCTGGCCGAGTGGGAGAAGGAGCTTCTCGAGGCTCCCGTGCAGGAGTCCGCTGACGCCGCCGAGGTCGTGACCGCGGACGACCAGGCCGCCGTCGTCGAGACCCCGGCCGCCGACGCCACCGCCGCCGACGAGGCTGGTGCCCAGGCACACGACGAGGCGATCGCCGCCGCTTCCGGTGAGGAGACCGCCGAGGTCGCCGCCGCCGAGGCCGCTGACGCCAAGTAATCCCTCGTACACCCACACAACGAAGCAAGGAGCCACCACACATGGCCAACTTCACCATCGCCGACCTCAAGGCGCTGCGTGAGCAGCTCGGCACGGGAATGGTCGACACCAAGAAGGCGCTCGAGGAGGCTGACGGCGACGTCGAGAAGGCCACCGAGATCCTGCGCCTGAAGGGTGCGAAGGGCAACGCCAAGCGCGCCGACCGTTCGACCAGCGAGGGCCTCGTCGTCGCCCGCGAGCAGGACGGCGCCGTGACGCTCGTCGAGCTCGCCTGCGAGACCGACTTCGTCGCCAAGAACGAGCGCTTCATCGCGCTGGCCGACAAGGTCGCCGACGCCGTCGCCGCCGTGAAGGCCGACTCGGTCGAGGCCGCCCTGGCCGCTCCGGCGGGCGACAAGACCGTCGAGCAGCTCATCTCGGAAGAGGCCGCCATCATCGGCGAGAAGGTCGAGCTCCGTCGCGTGCGCACCGTCACCGGTGACAGCGTCGAGGTCTACCTGCACCGCACGAGCAAGGACCTGCCGCCGCAGATCGGCGTCGTCGTCGCCTACACGGGTGACGACGCCGCGACCGCGCGCAGCATCGCCCAGCACATCTCGTTCGCCAACCCGTCGTACCTGTCCCGCGAGGACGTTCCGGCGGACGCGGTCGAGAAGGAGCGCGAGATCGTCACCGAGATCTCCCGCAACGAGGGCAAGCCCGAGGCCGCCCTGCCGAAGATCGTCGAGGGCCGTGTCGCCGCGTTCATCAAGCAGGTCGCCCTGCTCGAGCAGGACTACGCGAAGGACAACAAGCTCTCCGTCGCCCAGGTGGCGAAGGACGCCGGTATCACCGTGACGGACTTCGCGCGCTTCAAGGTCGGCGCGTAGCACTGTCGAAGGGGTTCGGATCGTTCGATCCGAACCCCTTCTTCATGCCCACCAGGCACTATCTTGATTCGGGACGAGAGGACTTCCCCATGACTGAACGCACTGGACGCCGCCGCGTCCTCCTGAAGCTCTCCGGAGAGGCGTTCGGCGCCGGTCAGCTCGGCGTGAACCCTGACGTGGTCAGCCAGATGGCCCGGGAGATCGCCGCCGCGGTCGACCGCGTCGAGGTGGCCGTCGTCGTCGGCGGGGGCAACTTCTTCCGCGGCGCGGAGCTCAGCCAGCGGGGCATGGACCGCGGACGAGCGGACTACATGGGCATGCTCGGCACCGTGATGAACGCCCTCGCGCTGCAGGACTTCCTGGAGCAGGCGGGCGCCGCGACCCGCGTGCAGTCGGCGATCGCGATGACCCAGGTCGCCGAGCCCTACATCCCGCGTCGCGCGGAGCGCCACATGGAGAAGGGTCGCGTCGTGATCTTCGGCGCCGGCGCAGGGTTGCCGTACTTCTCCACCGACACCGTGGCCGCGCAGCGCGCCCTCGAGATCGGCGCGAAGGAGGTGCTCGTCGCCAAGAACGGCGTGGACGCCATCTACACCGCCGACCCGAACAAGCACGCCGATGCGGAGCGCATCGAGCGCGTGACCTACCGCGACGCGCTGCAGCAGGGCCTCAAGGTCGTCGACTCCACGGCGTTCAGCCTGTGCATGGACAACAACATGGACATGCGCGTCTTCGGGATGGAGCCGGCGGGCAACGTGACCCGCGCCCTCCTGGGCGAGCCCATCGGCACGCTCGTCACGGCCTGAGCGCCTGCACGGGACGGGAGCCCGCTCCCGATAGAATTTCCAGAACACCCCGACGATAGGAGCCACCGTGATCGCGGACGTCCTCGCTGAAACCACCACCCGCATGTCCCGGGCCGTCGAGGCTGCCAAGGAGGACTTCTCCACGGTGCGCACCGGTCGTGCGAACCCGCAGCTCTTCCAGAAGGTGATGGTCGACTACTACGGCACGCCGACGCCGCTCGCGCAGCTCGCCTCCCTCGCCAACCAGGAAGCGCGCACTCTCATCATCACGCCGTACGACAAGTCGGCGCTCAAGGCGATCGAGCAGGCGATCCGCGACATGCCGAACCTCGGAGCGAACCCCACGAACGACGGCAACCTCGTGCGCGTCACGATGCCCGAGCTCACGGCCGATCGTCGCAAGGAGTACGTGAAGCTCGTGAAGTCGAAGGCCGAGGACGCCAAGGTCCACGTCCGCGGCATCCGTCGGAAGGCCAAGGACGAGCTGGACGGGCTGAAGAGCGAGCTGGGTGAGGACGAGATCGCCCGCGGGGAGAAGGAGTTGGACGCGCTGACCCGTCAGCACGTCGACCTCATCGACGACGCGCTCAAGCGCAAAGAGGCCGAACTCCTCGAGGTGTAGCTCGTATGTCCGATGAATCGCGAGGCGCCGAGGAGGGTACACCGGCGACCCGTCGGGTGACGCGGTCCGAGGCGGGTCCCGAGGCCGGCGTTCCGCTCGGGGACGCGGCCTTCCCCGCGTTCGATGCCGACCGAGTCCCACCCCGTCCGCCGCTTCCCGCTACTCCGCCCACGGTGTCCGCCGGAGCGCATCGGTTGGACACCGCGGATCACAGTGCGATCCGGGACCAGTGGCGCCAGGCGCGGGACGACTTCGGCACCCACGTGTCGCACGCCCGCGATCAGCTCGATCAGGCGAACGAGCGCATCAAGCAGCGCACCGGTCGAGACCTCGTGCTTGCGATCCTCATCGGGCTCGCGTTCGGTGCGGCGCTCCTGGGGTCTTTGTTGTTCGTCAAGGCACTGTTCGTGCCGTTCGCACTCGCAGCGGCGCTTCTGGGTGTCTACGAGCTGTCTCGAGCACTGCGGGCCGCCGGCCGCCGCGTCGATGTGATCCCCCAGCTCGTCGCGGCCGCCTTCCTGGTCCTGTCGGCGTACTTCGCCGAGCCGTGGTTGAGCTGGGTCATGCTCTTCGTCTCGGTGGCGTTCGTCATCGTCTGGCGCCTGCTCGCGCAGATGGTCGCAAAAGACGGCCGCACGTACGGTGACGTGCTCACCGACGCCGTGATCGGCGGGTTCGTGCAGGTGTACGTCCCGTTCCTCGCCGGCGTCGCACTCATCCTGCTCGAGCAGGAGGGCGGGCAGTGGTGGGTGCTCAGCTTCATCGCGATCGCCGTGGCGGCCGACACCGGCGCCTACGCCGCGGGACTCGCGTTCGGGCGGCACCCGATGGCTCCGCGGATCAGCCCCAAGAAGACCTGGGAGGGCTTCGGGGGCGCCGTGGTCGCCGCGTTGGTGGTCGGCGTGCTCCTGGCCCTGTTCCTGCTCGATCTGCCGTGGTGGGGCGGAGTCATCTTCGGGGCGGCGATCCTGCTGTCCGCGACGCTCGGCGATCTCGGCGAGTCCATGCTGAAGCGGGACCTGGGGATCAAAGACATGAGCTCCTGGCTCCCGGGCCACGGCGGGCTCCTGGACCGGCTGGACAGCATCCTGCTGTCGACGGTACCGGCCCTGTGCCTGTACTTCCTCCTCTCTCCCTGGCTGGTGCTGTGATGAACGACGGTGGTGCTGTGATGAACGACGACCGGACGGAACCCGCCTCGCGGAGAGCGGCGAGGCCTGCGTTCTCGGTGACGAGCGGGCGCACGAAGGGCTACCACCGGGCGGCGGTCGACAACTTCCTCGCCTCCGCCCGACAGGCGTTCGAGAGCGGCGTCGACGGTCTCACGTCCGAGGATGTGCGCACCGCCTCGTTCCCGCTCGTCAAAGAGGGCTACGCGGTCGCGGAGGTCGACGCCGCCCTCGGCCGAGTCGAGGACGCCTTCGCCGCACGGGAGCGCGAGCGTGCCGTCCGGGCGCAGGGTGCGGGAGCGTGGGTGGACCGGGCGAGGGCCGATGCGCAGGTGATCCTCGACCACTTGGCGCGGCCGCGCCGCCAGAGGTTCGCGCGGACCGGACTGCTCACCTTCGGATATCGGGTCGACGAGGTCGATCACGTGAGCTCCCGGATCGTCCGGTATCTGCGCGATGGCGAGGCGCTGACCGCCGAGCAGCTGAGGTCCGCAGCGTTCCGCATGCAGCGCGGCGGCTATCGGGAGGAGCAGGTTGATGCGCTGCTCGATGCCACGATCGACGTGATCCTGGCGGTGCGCTGAGCCTGCCTGATGGCCTGTTCAGGCAGGTATGCGTAGACTGTCCTCCATCGTGAACTCCCGAAACGACATGATTCCCGAACGAAGCGACGCCGCGCTGGCACCCGCAGCGACGGTCACCTCTCGCTCCCGTGGCACTCGACGCTGGTCGCGTCGCCGGGGCGTCGCCGCTGTCTTCAGTTCTCTCGCGGTCGTCGGATTCGCTGCCGCGATGGTCGCGCCGACCGGCGTCGCGCTCGCGCAGCCGGTCGCCACGGAAGCTCCGGATTCCGTCTACGCGGCGGCTCTCGCGGACACGCAGAACCTCACCGTCACTGTGGAAGGCGCCGCGATCACCCCGGTCGAGCGTGGCTCTTTCGAGGTGTATGTGAAGCCGAAGCCGAAGCCGCAGCCCGCGCCAACCACCGCGACATCGTCCGGCTCGAAGAGCTCGTCGTCGGGAAGCAAGTCGTCGGGTGGGGGTCTGCCGCCGTACAGCGGCGGTGGCGCGCCGGCGGAGTGGATGGCTGCTGCCGGCATCGCGCAGGGTGACTGGCAGTACGTCGACTACATCGTCTCGCGGGAGAGCGGGTGGAACCCGAACGCCACCAACTCCTCGTCCGGCGCCTGTGGCCTCGTCCAGGCGCTGCCCTGCAGCAAGGTGCCGGGCAACGGCTACAACCCGGTGGACAATCTCCGCTGGGCGACGGGTTACGCCACCGGTCGGTACGGCAGCTGGGCCGGCGCGTACAACTTCTGGGTCACCAACCACTGGTGGTGAGCCGGCACCATGCCCCGCTCACGTCGTCGTCCTTCCGCGCGCCCTGAGGGCGAGGACTCGTTCGATCGCCTGCTCGCCGGGTGGAAGCGCACGGAGGTGCGTCGCGGCGTCGAGTGGACCGTGCAGCCGGTCTCCGCCGTCCAGGCGCAGAAGGCCTACGTCTGCCCGGGCTGCGGCCGGTCCGTGGAACCCGGAACAGCGCATCTCGTCGCCTGGCGGGCGGATGGCATCCTCGGCGAGGCGGCGGCGCTGGCCGACCGCAGACACTGGCACACCCCCTGTTGGAGGATCGCATGACCATGGAGATCCGCGGACCGCTCGAGCTCCCCGCGACGCGTGAGGACATCGAGCTGCACACCGCAGACGGGCTCACGCTGGTGGGCGAGCTGGCGGTGCCCGAGACGGCCGCCCCGGTGGCCACGCTGGTGACGCTGCATCCGCTGCCGACGGCGGGCGGCTTCATGGACTCGCACATCATCCGCAAGGCGTCCGCACGCCTGCCTGCCCTGGCCGGTCTCGCCGTCCTGCGGTTCAACACGCGCGGCACGACGTCGCCGCGCGGCACGAGCGAGGGCGCATTCGACGGTGGAGCTGCGGAGCAGTTCGACGTCGCCGCCGCCATGGACTTCGTGCGCGACCGTGGACTGCCTCGCCCCTGGCTCGTCGGCTGGTCGTTCGGAACGGAACTCGCGCTGAAGTACGGCGCCGACCACGACATCGAGGGCATCATCCTGCTCTCGCCGCCGCTGCACCGCGCGACGGCCGAGGAGGTCGCCACCTGGGGGACGACCGACCACCGCGTCGTCATCCTCGTGCCCGAGCTGGACGACTACCTGCGCCCCGCCGAAGCCCGGGAACGGTTCGCGAGCATTCCGCATGCGCAGCTGATCGCGGTCGACGGCGGGAAGCATCTGTGGGTGGGGGAGACCCAGACGCGGCGCGTGCTCACCGAGATCGTCGCCGCCGTCAACCCGTCGGCCCTGCCGCTGCCGACGCACTGGCCCGCTGAGGAGTGACGCGGAGCGACCGTACGGTCACCGCTCGTTCATGCGGGGGATCAGCACCTGCCGGTAGAGGATGAGGATGCTGGCGGCCACCGGGATCGCGATGAGCGCGCCGAGCAGGCCGAGCAGGCTTCCTCCGGCGAGGGCGGCCACGACCACGACGGCGCCGGGCACCGACACGGCGCGGCTCATGATCCGCGGCGAGATCACGTACGCCTCGATCTGCATGTAGACGAGATAATAGATCGCGGCGGCGAGAGCCGTGCCGGGAGAGCCGAGACCCGGGATCAGGCAGACGAGGACGATGATCGTCGAGCCGGTCAACGTGCCGACGAGCGGGATGAGCGAGAAGAAGAAGGCGACGACGGCGAGGACCGCGGGGAACGGCGCGTCGATGATCGTGAGGTAGATGGCGCTGAGGATGCCGTTGATGACCCCCTGGCTGACCTGTCCCATGACGTAGTAGCCGACGGAGTCGGTGATCTGCTCGGAGAGATCGATGAAGCGGTCCCGCTTGGACGCCGGCACCAGCTGGTAGACCGCGCGCTTGAGCGAGGGGGTGGAGGCCGTGAGGTAGATGGTCAGGATGAGCACGATGAAGGCGCCGAACACGCCGCTCAGCACCGCCCCGCTGGCGACGAGCACCCCTTGACCGATCGATCCGCCGATCTCGGCGAGGTTCGTCGCCAGCCAGTCCTCGACATAGGCGAACACGTCGTCGACGCGGAGATTGGGGAACGTCTCCTGGATCCACGTGCGCAGGTCTTCGATGGCCGTTCCCCGCTGCACGATGGCCGTGATCTGGGCGATCAGCTGGGAGATCTGGTCGACCAGAACCGGGAGGACGATGAGCACGATGCCGCTGAAGACCGCCAGGACGGCGACGATCGTGACGAGGACCGCGAGCCAGCGGGGCAGGCGCCGTCGTTCGAGGAACGTGACGAGGGGATCGAGCCCGAGGCTGAGGAAGAGAGCGGTGCCGATGTAGAGCAGCACCGTCGACAGCGTCTGCACGCTGCTGATCAGCACGATGCCGAGTCCCACGCCGAGTGTCGCCACGAGGGCGGTGCGGAACGGGTTGTGGATCTTCATGCAGACTCCTCGGAACGGCTGCAGCAAGGCTACCCATGACCGGCCACGGCGCGTCGCCGACGTGCCGCAGCGTCGCCAGGGGAGGGGCCTCGTGGTCAACACACAGGTGACTTCGCTAGTCTGAAATGTCGAGTGTGGCGTCACGGGCGGGAAGCCGTGGTGCGTGAGGAGACTATTCGTGCGTTTCGTATGGGCCGTCGTGGCCTTCGTGCTGGCTGCCGTGCTGATCGGTGCGGGGATCGCCCAACGCACCGTCTTCGTCGGTCCTTCGTCGCAGGAGGCCCGCGTCGACATCGAGGAGCCCGCTCCGTACGTGCTGATGGACGGCGATGTGCTCCGGATGAACCCGGGCGCACAGAAGGTGCTGATCCGCGGCGAGGGCGAGATCTTCGCGAGCTACGGCCGGACCGCCGATATGGAGGCCTGGCTCTCCGACTCCGAGTACAACCACGTCACGGTCGGCGATGAGGACGAGCTTCTCGTCGAGCACGTCGCGGCTCCAGCGCCGGAGGAGTCGAACGAGACCCCCGCTCCGGACGCCGAGGCTCCCGCACCGGAGGACGAGGAGTCGGCGGAGCCCGCCGGACGCAACCCTGCGGGGTCCGACCTGTGGCTCGACTCCTTCAGCGAAGAGAACTTCCTCTCGACCGACAACATGCAGCTCCCCGAGGGGACGAGCGTGCTGATCGCGTACGACGGCACGAAGGATGCGCCGGATGACATCGTCGTCTCCTGGCCCCTGGACACACGGACGCCGCTCGCGGGTCCGCTGATGGTCGCGGGTGGCATCGTGCTGTTGGTGGGGCTCGTGCTCTACGTGCTCGCGATCCGCCATCAGCGCCGCGGCCGCGGCCCGCGCCGGAAGGGACCGGGGCCGCTGCCCACGACCCAGCCGATCGACGTGGCGGCGCTTCCGCCGTCCGAACGTGAGGCGCTCGAGGCCGCAGACGGCGCGGAGCCGAAGACACCGGAGCGCACAGACGACGTGGAGGACGCGGAGATCGTCGACGAGAAGCCCACGGAGGGGAAGAACGCCATGCAGGGTGTGCATCCGCGCCGACGGCGGCGTCTGCTCGTCGTGCCGGCACTCGGTCTGACCGCAGTGCTGGCCGCCGGATGCAGTGCGGAATCGTGGCCGGAGTTCGGGGATGCGTCTCCGTCGCCGTCGCCCAGCCCCACGGTGATCGCACCGGACAACCAGAAGCCGCCGGCGGTCACCGAGACGCAGGCCGATCGCATCCTCGCGGAGGTCTCGCAGACACTGGTGAAGGCGGACGAGGCCAGGGACCTTGATCTCGCGGCCACCCGCCTGGACGGGGCTGCGCTGGCGACCCGCACCACCGACTACGCACTGCGGGAGAAGCTGCCCGATCGCCCCGCACCGGCGGCGATCCCGACCGACGACGTGGAGGTCGTTCTCCCTGAGGCGACCGACCGCTGGCCGCGCACCGTCCTGATGCTCTCGAAGAGCACGGGCGACGACACCGTGCCGCCCGTCGTCCTCACCATGACGCAGGCCGACCCCTGGTCCAACTACAAGGTCACGAACATGGCCGAGATGTCCGCCGACGCCGTCTTCCCCGAGGTGGCGGCCAGCTGGCTGGGGACCTCTTTGGTCCCCGCGGACTCCGCGTTCCTGTCCGTACCCCCGAACGAGGTGGCCGCCGCCTTCGCGGACGTCGTCGACAACGGGGAGAAGAGCGCGTCATACGGGCAGTTCGACGAGCTGGCGCTGAACCTCGCGAAGTCGATCACCGACAGCCGCCAGAGCCTCGTGCAGGGGCTGGCCGACGCCGGTGCCGCCGAGACCTCGACGGCCGCCTTCGACATGACGCCGACGGAGGAGGCCCCGGTCTCCCTGACGACCCTGGACAGCGGTGCCATCGTCGCCGTCTCTGTGCTCGACGTCGAGACGATCACGCCCACCTCCTCCGATGTGGTGATCCGCTTCGGCGACAACGAGGAGGCCAAGGCGCTCACCGGAGCCAACGAGTCCGCCAAGGGTGCCGAGACGACCTATGAGTTCCAGCTGTTCTTCGCCGTCCCCTCGCAGGGGTCGAGCGAGCCGATCCGGCTCCTGGCGTCGCGCCAGGACCTCGTGTCCGTGAAGGTGATCAAGTGAGCGAGATCTCTCCCGCCGCCCTGCGCGGTGCCGTCGACCTGTCCAGCCTGCGCAATCGCCCCTCCGCCCCGGCGGGCGGCTCGGCGACCGCCCCTGCCGGATCTCCGGTCACGGATGTCGTCGTCGACGCCACCGATGAGAACTTCGGCCAGGTGCTCGAGCTCTCCCGCACGGTGCCGGTCGTCGTCGACCTCTGGGCCGAGTGGTGCGGGCCGTGCAAGCAGCTGAGTCCGATCATCGAAAAGGTCACCCGTGAACTCGGCGGTCGTGTCCTCCTCGCCAAGGTCGATGTGGACGCCAACCCGCAGCTCGCGCAGAGCTTCCGCGCGCAGTCGATCCCGATGGTCGTCGCGCTCATCGCCGGTCAGCCGGTCCCCATGTTCACGGGCGCGGTTCCGGAGCAGCAGGTCCGCGAGGTGTTCGCGCAGCTGCTGCAGGTGGCGGCGCAGAACGGTGTGTCGGGATCGCTGCCCGTCGGTGACGGCGAGGCGACCGAGGTCGCCGCCCCTGCCGAGCCCGAGCTGCCGCCGCTGCACGCGGAGGCCTTCGCCGCGATCGAGCGCGGGGACTACCGTGCCGCCATCACCGCCTACGAGAAGGCCCTCGCGGAGAACCCGCGCGATGAGGACGCGATCGCCGGTCTCGGTCAGGTCCGCCTGCTCGACCGCGTGCAGGGGCTCGACCTCCAGGCCGCGCGCGCAGCGGCCGCCGCCGCGCCGCAGGACGTGCAGGCGCAGTTCGACGTCGCCGATCTGGACCTCGCCGGCGGGCACGTCGACGACGCGTTCGGCCGACTGCTCGACCTGTTCGCGCAGCTGCCGTCGGATCAGCGGACGCCTGTGCGCGAGCGCCTCGTCGAGCTCTTCGGTCTCATCGGAGCCGGGGACCCGCGCGTGATCGCGGCCCGCAACCGGCTCTCCTCGCTGCTCTTCTGAGCGGTCCGCGCGGGGGGAACACCCCCGCGCAGACACCTCGTCAGCCGTTGTTCACGGTGGGGACGTGGGGCTCCGGCTGATAGCGGAGCCACAGCGTCGACAGGGCCGGCAGCGTGATCGAGGCCGTCGCCGCGCCCCCGTCTCCGGGTTCGGCGACCACCATCCCGAGGTTGCCGGAACCGCGTCCGCCGTAGACGTCGGCATCGGAGTTCAGGATCTCCTGCCAGACGCCGGGGCGCGGCAATCCCAGGCGGTACCCGGTGCGCTCCACGCCGGCGAAGTTGCTGACCACGACCAGACGGCCGCCGTGCGCGTCCCGCCGTTCGAAGGCGATCACGGAGGGGTCCCAACTCGGTGCCCCGAGCCGCGTGAACCCCGAGCCGTCGCTGTCCCGCTCCCAGAGCGGTGCCTGCGCCCGGTACACCCCGTTCATCGCGGCGACGAAGTCCTGGAGCTGGGCGTGCGAGGGCTGGTCGCGGAGCCACCAGTCCAGCTCGCGCCCCTCCGACCACTCGGCGAGCTGTCCGAACTCCTGGCCCATGAACAGCAGCTTCTTGCCCGGATGCCCCCACATGTACGCGAGGTAGGCGCGGACGTTCGCGAGCTTGTGCCAGTGGTCGCCGGGCATCTTCGACAGCAGGCTGCCCTTGCCGTGCACGACCTCGTCGTGACTGATCGGCAGCACGTAGTTCTCGCCGAACGCGTAGACGAACGAGAACGTCATCTCGCCCTCGTGGTGCGCCCGGTACATCGGGTCTCTGCCGATGTACTGCAGCGA
Organism: Microbacterium sp. UMB0228; assembly: GCF_002871415.1. NCBI lineage: Bacteria > Bacillati > Actinomycetota > Actinomycetes > Micrococcales > Microbacteriaceae > Microbacterium > Microbacterium sp. UMB0228. Next base: position 81,509 of record NZ_PNFU01000004.1, read on the forward strand.
GTCGTTCATCCACCCCATGTTCCACTTGAACCCGAACCCGAGGCCGGCGTGATCCGTCGGCGCGGTGACACCGGGGAAGCTCGTGGACTCCTCGGCGATCATGAGGATCCCGGGGTGCAGGCGGTAGGCGGTGGCGTTGACCTCCTGGAGGAAGCGGATCGCCTCCAGGTTCTCGCGTCCGCCGTGGATGTTCGGCTCCCACTCACCCTCGCGACGCGAGTAGTCGAGGTAGAGCATCGAGGCGACGGCGTCGACGCGCAGACCGTCGACGTGGAACTCCTCGAGCCAGTACAGCGCGTTCGCGACGAGGAAGCCGCGGACCTCGGGACGACCGTAGTCGAAGATGAGCGTGCCCCAGTCCTGGTGCTCTCCGCGCCGGGGGTCGGGGTGCTCGTACAGGGGCTGACCGTCGAAGCGGGCCAGGGCGAAGTCGTCCTTGGGGAAGTGGCCCGGCACCCAGTCCATGATGACGCCGATGCCGGCCTGGTGCAGGCGGTCGATGAGGTAGCGCAGGTCGTCGGGGGAGCCGTACCGGCTCGTCGGCGCGTAGTAGCCGCTGACCTGGTACCCCCAGGATCCGCCGAACGGATGCTCGGCGAGCGGCATGAACTCGACGTGCGTGAACCCCGTCTCCTGCACGTGCGCGATCAGCGGATCCGCCATATCGCGGTATCCCAGGCCGTCGCGCCAGGAGCCGACGTGCACCTCGTACACGGACAGCGGCTGCGCGACCGCATGAGTCGCGGCGCGACGGGTCATCCACGCGCCGTCCTCCCAGACGTAGGACGACGCGGTGACGACCGACGCGGTCTCCGGCGGCACCTGCGCCGCCAACGCCATCGGGTCGGCCTTGAGGATCCAGCTGCCGCTCCGCGTCCGGATCTGGAACTTGTAGCGGGTCCCGACGGGGAGGTCGGGGATGAAGAGCTCCCAGACGCCGCTCGCGCCGAGCGAGCGCATGGCGTGGCTCTCACCGTTCCAACCGTTGTGATCGCCCACCACGCGGACCGCGGTCGCGTCGGGTGCCCAGACCGCGAACGACACGCCCTGCTCGTCTCCCTGCGTGCGGGGATGGGCTCCCAGCGCCTCCCACAGCCTTTCGTGACGGCCTTCGGCGATCAGATGAAGGTCCAGGTCGCCGAGGGTCGGCGCGTGACGGTACGGGTCGCCTGCGACGCTCTCCTCCTCGCCGCGGTAGCGCGTCGCGAGACGGTAGGGGAGCGGCGGTCCGGGGTGCGTGCCCTCCCACACCCCGTGTGCGACGTGTGTGAGCGTCAGGCGACTCCCGTCGCCGAACACCGCCTCCACCGACTCGGCGAGCGGACGGCGAGCCCGGATGACGGTGACGGTCCGATCCGCCGCATCCTTCCCGGGGTGGGCGCCGAGCACGGCGTGCGGGGCGTGGTGCCGCCCTTCCGCCACGGCCTCCCAGTCGGCGTTCGCGGTGTCGTCGATGCCGCTCATGCGCGCTCCTTCACCTTCAGGATGTGGACCGGCTCGGCGAAGGCGTCGAGCCGGACGTAGTTGTGATCGGTCCAGGTCCAGACGCTGCCCGTGAGCAGGTCCTCCACCTCGTAGCTCTCACCCAGGGGCACGCCCCAGCGTGTGGTGTCGAGATGGACCGTCGTCTCGCGCACCGAGTGCGGGTCGACGTTCGCGACGACGATGAGCGTGTCCGGCCGCCCGGTTCCGGTGAAGGCGGCGTCGAGATGCTTGCTGAACACGAGGATGGCGTCATCGTCGCTCCAGTGCAGCTCGAGGTTGCGCAGCTGCCGCAGCGCCGGATGCGCCGCGCGGATCTCGTTCAGCTGCCGCAGGAGCGGAGCCAGCGACTCCCCGCGCTCCTCGGCGCCCGCCCAGTCGCGGAACTTGTACTCGTACTTCTCGTTGTCGATGTTCTCCTCGGAACCCGGGCGGGCCACGTTCTCGATGAGTTCGTATCCCGCATACACGCCGTACACCGGACCCGCGGTGGCGGCGATGCAGGCGCGGATGCGGTAGGCCGCGCGTCCGCCGAACTGGAGGTACTCGGTGAGGATGTCGTGCGTGTTGACGAAGAGGTTCGGGCGCATGTAGTCGGCCGTCTCGTGGGAGATCGTCGTGAGGAACTCCTCGAGCTCCGCCTTGGTGTTGCGCCATGTGAAGTAGCTGTAGCTCTGTTGGAAGCCCACCGCGGCGAGCGCGCGCATCACCGCCGGTCGGGTGAACGCCTCGGCCAGGAAGATCACGTCGGGATCCGTCTCGTTCACCGTCGCGATCAACCACTCCCAGAACCGGAGCGGCTTGGTGTGCGGGTTGTCCACGCGGAAGATCCGTACACCCTCCGCCACCCAGTGCCGGACGATCCGGAGCATCTCGGCGGCGATCCCCTCCGGGTCGTTGTCGAAGTTCAGCGGGTAGATGTCCTGGTACTTCTTCGGCGGGTTCTCGGCGTACGCGATCGTGCCGTCGGGGAGGGTGGTGAACCACTCCGGGTGGTCGCGCACCCAGGGGTGGTCGGGGGAGGCCTGCAGCGCGAGGTCGAGGGCGACCTCCAGTCCCTCCTTCCGCGCGGCCCGCACGAAGGCGCGGAAGTCCTGCGGAGTGCCGAGGTCAGGGTGGATCGCATCGTGCCCGCCCTCCGCCGCTCCGATGGCGTACGGCGAGCCCGGGTCCCCGGCCTCGGCGACGAGGGTGTTGTTGCGACCCTTGCGGTTGGTCGTGCCGATGGGATGCACGGGGACGAGGTAGATCACGTCGAAGCCCATCCTGGCGACCTCGGGCAGGCGCTTCGCTGCAGTACGGAACGTGCCGCTGCGGACCGTTCCGTCCTTGAGGCGGCGGGCTCCCTCCGACCGGGGGAAGAACTCGTACCAGGCGCCGACTCCGGCACGGGTGCGCTCTACACGGAGGAGCTGCTCCGCGGAGGCCGAACGGAGCGTCGTGACGGGACGGTCGCGGAAGATCGCCGTGAGATCGGGGTCCACGGCCCGTGCGGCGGCGACGACGGGGTCGCCGGACCGGAGTTCCTCCGCCCAGGCCCTGAGGCGCGTGCGCTGCGCTGCGGGGCGGTCCTTCTCGGCAGCCGCCCGCTGCAGGAGCTCGGCTCCGAGGGCGGCCATCACCGGCACGTCCACACCGGCGGCGATCTTCACGTGCGCGGCGTGCGCCCAGGTGGCGAAGTCGTCGGAGAACGCCTCGAAGCGATATCGCCAGAGGCCCTCCGCATCGAGGGCGATCTCCGCCTCCCAGCGATCGGTGCCGTCGGCGAGCGCCGTCAGCCGGTGCAGACTCTCTTCGCCGGTCGGTGAGGTCAGCCGCACGTGCACGCCGATGAGGTCGTGCCCTTCCCGGAAGGCCACGACGCGGAAGGGGACGACCTCGCCCGCGAACGCCTTGGCGGGGAAGCCTCCCGGAACCACCGGCGTGCCGTCCAGCAGCGGGATCCGGGTGGTCCGCAGAGCTCCGGGCTGGTCGGCGTCGACGGCGCGCGTCGGGATCTGAACGGGGCTCCGCAGAGCCGTGGGTCGGGTTCCAGCACGAGCAGTCACATGCCGAATCTACCGCTCGGCCCTGTCGGAACCTACCGCTCGACCCCGGCGCCGAACCGTGCTATCACTCCACCCGGAACAGGCGCATGGATGTGCCGGGGATCGGCAGCACGTCACCCGGAGCGTACGTCTCCTCGGCCTCCGACGGGCGCTCGTCGGCGCTCGACCAGAGGGAGACGAATCGGCTGGCGCCCTCGATCTCCTCCGGAAGCCGCACGTCGATCGGCGCCTCCGTCCCGTGCACGATCAGGAGGATGCGGTTGGCGGGTTCCTTGTCCGGTGTGGAGGCGGCGACGTACTGCAGCGTGCGATTGCCGGGATCGGTCCACTGCCCCGGTTCCATCGTCGCGCCGTTCTGGTCGTACCAGTCCATGACCGAGGCGTTCGGGATGTGCTCGCCGAGGCGCGCATACCGACTCGGCCGCAGCGCCGGATTCTCCTCGCGCAATCGGGCGAGGCGCGCGACGTGGGCCCGGAGGTCGTCCTGCCAGGGCTCGAACTCCCAGGACAGCCACGACAGCGGCGAGTCCTGCGCGTAGGCGTTGTTGTTGCCGCGCTGGGACCGCCCCACCTCGTCTCCGGCGGTGAGCATCGGGATGCCGGCCGAGAGGAGAAGGGTGCCGAGCAGGTTGCGCATGGCCTTGCGTCGGGCGGTGAGGATCGCGGGATCGTCCGTCGGTCCCTCGACGCCGTGGTTGAACGAGCGGTTCAGGTCGGCGCCGTCGCGGTTGTGCTCACCGTTGGCCTCGTTGTGCTTCACGTCGTACGAGACGAGGTCGTGCAGCGTGAACCCGTCGTGCGCCGTGACGAAGTTGATGCTCGCGAGGGGGCCGCGGTCCTCGCTGAAGGTGTTGGACGATCCGGCGAGCCGGGTGGCGAAGCCGCCGATGCCGACCGGCGCCGAGGCCCGTCGTGCGTAGTCGATATCGCTCAGCCAGAAGTTGCGCACGCGGTCGCGGTACCGGTCGTTCCACTCGTGCCACCCCGCAGGGAAGTTGCCCGTCTGCCAGCCGCCCAGTCCGACGTCCCAGGGCTCCGCGATGAGCTTGGTCTTCGCGAGGACGGGGTCGGCGGCGATCGCCTGCAGCAGCGGATGATCCGGAGTGTAGGCGTGAGCGCCGTCGCGCGCGATCGCCGTCGCCAGGTCGAAGCGGAAGCCGTCGATCTGCATCTCCTCGGCCCAGTACCGGAGCGAGTCCAGCACCAGTCGTGCGCCCGCGTCGGTGGCCGTGTTGAGTGTGTTGCCGCATCCCGTGGTGTCGATGTAGACGCCCGCGTCGTCCTGTCGGTAGTACCGCGCGTTGTCGATACCGCGGAGACTGGAGCGCGGCCCGCCGATGCCCTCCTCCGACGTGTGGTTGTACACGACGTCGAGGATCACCTCGAGGCCGGCCTCGTGCAGCAGACGCACCATGCCCTTGAACTCGGCGATGATCGCCTCTGGACCCCGTTTCCTGGCGTCTTCCGTCGCGTAGGCGGCGTGGGGCGTGAAGAAGTTCAGGGTGTTGTACCCCCAGTAGTTCGTCAGCCCGCGCTCCAGCAGCCGCGGCTCCGGGACGAAGGCGTGGACGGGGAGCAGCTCCACCGACGTCACCCCGAGCGTGCGGAGGTACGCGATCATGGCCGGATGTGCGAGGCCCGCGTAGGTGCCGTGCAGCGCGGGCGGGATGTCGGGGTGCCGCTTGGTCAGTCCCTTCAAGTGGCCCTCGTAGATCAGCGTCCGGTCGGCGGGGATCCGCGGCTTCGTGGAACCGCCCCAGTCGAAGCCGTCCTCGATGACCACGGCTCGCCATTCCTGGTAGCCGTGTCCCTGGGCGAGGCCCCGCGCATACGGGTCGAGGAGCAGCGTCTCCGGGTTGAACGTGTTGCCGGGCCCGTGCGGACCCTCGACGCGGAGCGCGTAGCGGACTCCGGGCTGCAGCAACGGCGTCGTGACCTCCCAGACGCCTCCGGGCCGCCGTTCGAGCGGCGCCTGGTCAACGACCCAGTCGAGGTCCGTCGCGTCGAAGACGACGAGCTCGACGGCGGAGGCGTTCTGCGACCAGACCCGCAGCGTCCCGACGCCGTCGTGCAGCCGGACGCCGAGGTTGTCGAGGATCGCCCCACCGGGCACGACGGAGTCGGGGGACGAAGACATGGATACACCCTAAACGTGTTGCATTTCAGTCTCATGACAGGACGCACCCGGTCTCACGCGCAGACGGTCCGTCCAGGGCGCCGATCGGGGAGAATCGAAGCATGCGGCACTATCTCGACCACGCGGCGACGACCCCGCTGCGCCCGGAGGCCAGGGACGCGTGGCTGGAGGCGTCGGTCATCATCGGCAACGCGTCGTCGACGCATGGAGCCGGGCAGGACGCGCGCCGGGTGCTGGAGGAGTCACGGGAGCGGATCGCCGCGGTCCTCGGGGCCGATCCGATCGAGGTCGTGCTGACCTCCGGTGGGACGGAATCCATCAACCTCGCCCTCCAGGGACTGTGGCACTCGCGTCGTCCGGAGACGACCGCTGTCGTGGTGCCGGACGGCGAGCATCACGCGACGATGGACACGGTCGCAGCCCTGGTGGCCGACGGTGCCGCGGTGCGGGCCGTGCCCGTGTCGGCCCACGCGCGCATCGACGAGGACCGCTTCGCCGCGGCCCTGCCGGGGGCCGCGTTCGCGACCGCGCTCGTCGCGAACAACGAGACCGGGACGATCAACGGTGCGCCCGCGCTGGCGGCGGCCACGGCCGACGCCGGTGTACCCCTGCACCTCGACGCCGTCGCCGCTCTCGGGCATCTGCCGCTGTCCTTCCGGTACCTCCGGGGCCGCGCCGACGACGGCGTGGGCCTCGTGGCGCTCAGCGTCGCCGGACACAAGGTCGGCGCACCGGTCGGCGTCGGCGCGCTGGTGGTGGCCCGGTCCGCCCGGCTGACCCCGCTCCTGCGGGGCGGAGGCCAGCAGCGGGGTCTGCGTGCGGGCACGCAAGACGTGCCGGGAGCGGCGGCGCTGGCGACGGCGCTCGAACTCGCCGAGCGTGAGCGGGCCGCCGAGAGCGTCCGCGTGGGCGGTCTGCGCGACCGCCTGGTCGAGGGCATCCGTGCGCGGGTGCCGGCGGCCGAGCTCCTGGGCGACCCCGATCACCGTCTTCCGGGTACCGCCCATCTGCTCTTCCCCGGTGCGGTGGGGGAGAGCCTCCTGTTCCTGCTGGACGTGGCCGGCGTCTCGGCCTCCACGGGCTCCGCGTGTCAGGCGGGGGTGGCCGAGCCCTCGCACGTCGTGATGGCGATGGGGCGCAGTGAGGCGGACGCCCGGAGCGTGCTGCGCTTCTCCCTCGGGCGCACGTCGACCGATGCCGATGTGGATGCGGTGCTGGCGGTGATCGGAGAAGCCTACGCACGGGCATCCGGGGCCCGTGCAGCCGAGCGCTCGTAGACTGGACCCATGCGAATCCTTGCGGCCATGAGCGGTGGTGTGGACTCCGCCGTCGCGGCCGCCCGGGCCGTCGAGGCGGGGCACGATGTGGTCGGCGTGCACCTCGCGCTCTCCCGCGCCGGGGGGACCCTGCGCACCGGCAGCCGCGGCTGCTGCACGATCGAGGACGCCCTCGACGCGCGTCGCGCCGCCGACCTCCTCGGCATCCCCTTCTATGTGTGGGACTTCTCGGAGCGGTTCCGCGACGACGTGATCGACGACTTCATCGCCGAGTACCGTGCGGGTCGGACGCCGAACCCGTGCATGCGGTGCAACGAGAAGATCAAGTTCGCCGCCCTGCTGGAGCGCGCCCTGGAGCTCGGTTTCGACGCCGTGTGCACCGGGCACTACGCGACCCTCGTCGACGGCCCGGCGGGACTCGAGCTGCACCGGGCCTCGGACAACGCGAAGGACCAGTCCTACGTGCTCGGCGTCCTCACGGCCGACCAGCTCGCGCACACCTACTTCCCCCTGGGCACCACGCCGTCGAAGGCGCTCGTGCGGGCGGAGGCGGAGCAGCGTGGTCTCAGCGTCGCCCAGAAGCCGGACAGCCACGACATCTGCTTCATCCCGGACGGCGACACCCGCGGCTGGCTGGCCGAGAAGGTGGGCACGGCCAGCGGCGAGATCGTCGACCGCTCCGGTGCCGTCGTCGGCGCGCATGAGGGCGCCCATGCGTTCACGGTGGGTCAGCGGCGCGGACTCAAGCTCGGCGTCCCGGCGGCGGACGGCAAGCCGCGCTTCGTGCTCGAGGTGCGCCCCGTATCGAACACGGTGGTCGTCGGCCCGAAGGAGGCCCTGGCGATCGCCGAGATCGCGGGGGAGCGGTTCAGCTGGGCCGGCGCCGCGCCGACCGCGTCGGTTTTCGCGTGCGACGTGCAGATCCGCGCGCATGCCGAGCCGGTACCCGCCACGGCCACCGTGACGACGGAAGGCGTCCGCGTCGTGCCCGATTCTCCGCTTGACGGTGTCGCCCCCGGGCAGACCGCCGTGCTCTACACCGGCACGCGCGTTCTCGGGCAGTTCACGATCGATTCCACCGTGTCCGCGGTACCCGTCGGCGTCTGATCCGGGCGGATGTCGGTCGCCGCTCCTAGACTGACGGAGTGCCGGAGAACATCTCACTGGAAGACGCCCGCAGCGAGGCGGAGGAGCTGACGACCCGCATCCTCGAGGCGAAGGACGCGTATTACGGGCGTGACACGTCGCTCGTCGACGATGCCACGTACGACGGCTGGATGCGGCGCCTGGAAGAGCTCGAGCGCCTGCACCCCGAGCTGCAGGGACAGGACTCGCCGACGCAGATGGTCGGCGCGGCCGAGGCGACGGGGCTCGCGACCATCGAGCACGCCGAGCGCATGCTCAGCCTCGACAACGTCTTCTCGATCGAGGAGCTGCGCGAGTGGGCGCAGAAGACGCGGGCCGCCGCCGGGCGGGACGTCGACTGGTTGACCGAGCTCAAGATCGACGGCCTCGCGATCAACCTGCGGTACGAGGACGGCGTGCTGACGTCGGCCGCGACCCGTGGCGACGGGCGCGTCGGCGAGATCGTCACCGAGAACGCGCTCCGACTCCCCGAGATCCCGGAACGGCTCGCCGGGGAGGGGCACCCTCCGATCGTCGAGGTGCGCGGAGAGGTCTTCATCCCCGTCGCCGCGTTCGAGCGGCTGAACGCGGCGCAGGCGGCGTTCCGAGACCGCGCGTACGCGGACGCCCTCGCGCGCTGGGAGGCCAGGGGCGGCGCGAAGAAGCCGTTCGACGAGGAGAAGGCGCGCACCGCGGCGGCACGGCGTTTCCCGGCTTTCGCGAATCCCCGCAACGCGGCCAGTGGCGGCCTGCGTCAGCAGATCGACAAGAAGGACGGCCTGGAGCTGGAAGCGGGTCTGCTGCGCATCGAGTCGCTCGCGCTGTACGTGCACGGCATCGGTGCCTGGACGAACCCGCCGGTCGCGGCCCAGAGCCAGGTCTACGAGCTGCTAGCCGCCTGGGGGCTGCCGACGAGTCCGCACACGAAGGTGTGCCGCAGCATCGACGACGTGGTCGCCTTCGTCGAGCACTACGGCGAGCATCGGCACGACATCGAGCACGAGCTCGACGGCATCGTGGTCAAGGTCGACGAGCTCGACCTGCATGACGAGCTGGGAGCGACGAGCCGGGCGCCCCGCTGGGCGATCGCCTACAAGTACCCGCCGGAGGAGGTGCAGACCAAGCTGCTCGACATCGTCGTCTCCGTCGGTCGCACCGGTCGCGCGACGCCCTTCGCGGTTATGGCGCCGGCTCACGTCGCCGGATCCGTGGTCCGTCAGGCCACGCTCCACAACAAGGACGTGGTGAAGGCCAAGGGCGTTCTCATCGGCGACACCGTGGTGCTGCGCAAGGCGGGCGACGTGATCCCCGAGGTCCTCGGCCCGGTGGTCGAGAAGAGGGACGGGACCGAGCGGGAGTTCGTCATGCCCGCCGACTGCCCCGAGTGCGGCACCCCCTTGCGCGCCATGAAGGAGGGGGACATCGACCTCCGCTGCCCGAACGCCCGGTCGTGCCCCGCCCAGGTGCGCGGACGCGTCGAGCACATCGGCTCGCGGGGAGCCCTCGATGTCGAGGCCCTGGGCGAGGTGACGGCGGCGGCGCTGACCCAGCCCACGAGTCCGGCGGAGCCTCCCCTGGTGACGGAGGCGGGGCTGTTCGCCCTGACCCTGGAGCAGCTCGTGCCGATCGAGGTCGTCGTGCGCGATGCGGAGACGGGTCTGCCCCGCGAGGACGAGGACGGCCTCGTGAAGACCCGCGCGCCGTTCCGACGCAACCCGACCGCAGCCGAGAAGAAGTCGGGTCTCGAAGGTCCGCAGCCGTCTTCCCAGGCGCTGACCCTGCTCGCGGAGCTGGAGAAGGCGAAGACGAAAGACCTCTGGCGGCTCCTCGTCGCGCTCAACATCCGGCACGTCGGACCGGTCGCGGCGCGGGCGCTCGCGCAGTGGTTCGGGTCGCTCGACGCGATCCGGGAGGCTTCGCGGGAAGAGCTCGCCGCGGTCGAGGGCGTGGGCGGCATCATCGCGGACTCCTTGCTCGCGTGGTTCGACGTCGACTGGCACCAGGACATCGTCCGCCAGTGGGCCGACGCGGGCGTGCAGTGGGCGACGCCGGGTCACCCCGGCCCGGGAGCGGCGGTCGCGGCCGGGGGAGTGCTGGAGGGACTCACCGTGGTGGCGACGGGATCTCTCGACGGGTACACCCGCGAGGGGGCGCAGGAGGCGATCATCAAGGCCGGCGGAAAGGCGGCCTCGAGCGTGTCCAAGAAGACGGACTTCGTGGCCGCGGGGCCGGGAGCCGGCTCCAAGCTCGCGAAGGCGGAGGAGCTCGGCATCCGCATCCTCGACGCCGCGCAGTTCCACGTCCTGGTCACCGAGGGGCCCGCGGCGCTGGACTGAGGATCAGGTGCTCTCCGGCGCTGCCGTGGTGGGAGCGAGGAACTGCCGCAGCCGTGGGGAGTCCGCGAACCCCAGCTCCTGATAGAGCCCGACGGCTGCCTCGCTCGAGTGCACGGTGATCCGTTCGGCGCCGGCGGAGACCGCATGGGCGCAGGCCGCGGCGACGAGACCGCGGCCCGCTCGTCGTCCTCGATGCTCGGGAAGGACGAAGACGCTCTGGACGTCCGCGGAGAGGCGGTGCGGAGCGCCCGGCCGCGGCACGCGGGGCACGAGGGCGACCCACGCCGCGCCGACGATGCGGTCGTCATCATCGCCCCGCGCGACGAAGGCCACGTGGGTGCGGTCGTGGGCCCGCCACCAGTCGCCCAGCTCGGCGGTGAAGGCGTCGAGCGATCGACCGGCCGTCAGGTCCGCGGGCACGTCCTCCCACTTGAGCTGGGCGAGCGCGGCGAGATCCTCCCTGCCGGCGCGGTCGATGCGCATCGTCGGTCCGCTCAGGCCTTGTGGCGGGGCTTCCGGAAGGGCTTCTCCTCGCGGTCACGGTGCGGCGGGCGCGCGTCTCGGTCGCGGCGGTCGGTCCGGTCGTAGCGGACCGGCCGGCCGCGGCCGTCGCCGTCGCGCGAGGACGAGCCCCGCCGTGCGCCGGGACCGCGGTCAGGAGCGATCTCGATCAGCCGTCCGGAGATGCGCGTATCGCGGAGCTTGTCGAGGACGGCGGGGTCGAGGTTCGCCGGGAGCTCGACGATCGAGAAGTCGGGACGGATGTTGATCGCGCCGAAGTCGTCGCGGCCCAGACCGCCCTCGTTCGCGAGCGCGCCCACGATCTGCCGTGGCTCGACGCGGTGCCGCCGACCCACCTCGATGCGGTACGGGGTGTAGTCGCCCCGGCTGCGACGCTCCCGGGGTTCCCGGGGCTCCCGCGTCTGCCGCTCGCGCTGCGGGCGGTTGTCGGCGGCGACCGCCTGCGACAGGGCGTCGTCTGCGGGGTCGAGGAGCAGCGGCGTCGAGCCCTGGGCGACCACGGCGAGAGCGGCCGCGACGTCGCCCTCCGGCACGTCGTGATGCCGGACGTAGTGGGCGATGATGTCGCGGAACGCGTCGATGCGTGACGTCTCCGACAGTGCGGTCGTGATGGCGTCGTCGAAGCGGGCGAGCCGCGTCGTGTTCACGTCCTCGGTGCTCGGCAGCTGCATCTGCGTGGGCTGCTGCCGCGTCGCCTTCTCGATGTGCTTGAGCAGGTAGCGCTCACGCGGGGTGATGAAGCTGATCGCGTCGCCCGTCCGCCCGGCCCGCCCGGTCCGTCCGATGCGGTGCACGTACGACTCGGTGTCGGTGGGGATGTCGAAGTTGACGACGTGACTGATGCGCTCGACGTCGAGTCCGCGGGCGGCGACGTCCGTCGCGACGAGGATGTCGAGCTTCCCGTCCTTGAGCTGATTGACGCTGCGCTCGCGCTGCACCTGCGGCACGTCGCCGTTGATCGCGGCGGCGGAGTACCCGCGGGCGCGGAGCTTCTCGGCCAGGGTCTCGGTCTCGTTCTTCGTGCGGACGAAGACGATCATCCCGTCGAAGTTCTCCACCTCGAGGATGCGGGTCAGGGCATCCACCTTCTGGGCGTAGGAGACGACGAGGTAGCGCTGGGTGATGTTCGTGTTGGTCGCGGTCTTGGACTTGACCGTGATCTCCTCCGGGTCGCGGAGGTACTGCTGCGCGAGGCGGCGGATCTGCGCGGGCATCGTGGCGGAGAACAGGGCGACCTGCTTCTCCTCGGGGGTCTGAGCGAGGATCTGCTCGACGTCCTCCGCGAAGCCCATCTTCAGCATCTCGTCGGCCTCGTCCAGCACGAGGTACTGGAGCTCGGAGAGGTCGAGCGTGCCCTTGGCCAGGTGGTCCATGATGCGGCCGGGGGTGCCGACCACGACGTGCACGCCGCGGCGGAGCGCGGAGAGCTGCACACCGTAACCCTGACCGCCGTAGACGGGCAGCACGTGCACGCCCTTCATGCGGGAGGCGTACGACTCGAACGCCTCGCAGACCTGCAGCGCGAGCTCACGGGTCGGGGCGAGGACGAGGGCCTGCGGCGTCTTCTGCGCGACGTCGAGCCGCTCCAGCACGGGCAGGGCGAAGGCGGCGGTCTTGCCGGTTCCGGTCTGCGCCATGCCGACGACATCGCGGCCGGCGAGGAGGGTGGGAATGGTCGCGGCCTGGATGGGCGACGGGGTCTCGTAGCCGAGATCCTTGATGGCCTTGAGGACCGGCCCGGTGATGCCGAGGTCCTCGAATCCGGGGGTGGCAGGGGACTCGTCGGGGGCGTCGGCGGGGGTCACTTCTTCAGGGGTCACTTCCCAAGGGTAGCGCGCCTGGCCCCCCGCTTCCTGTGGGGCCGGCTCAGACCCCCGACGTGAGGGCGAACAGCTTCTCCTTCACCTGCCGGCGGAGCACCTTCCCGATCAGCGACTTCGGCAGCTCGTCGACGACGAAGACGCGGCGCGGCACCTTGTACGGGGTGAGGATGCTCCGCGCGTACTCGCGGATCGCCTCGACGTCGACATCGGCTCCGGGGTCGACGACGATCGCCGCGACGACCTCCTCGCCCGAGTGGTCGCTGGGCAGTCCGACGACCGCGGCGTCCGCCACCGACGGATGCTGGCGCAGCGCGTTCTCCACCTCGGTCGGGGCGACGTTGAAGCCGCCGGTGATGATGAGCTCCTTGATGCGGTCGACGATGCGGACGAAGCCGGCGTCATCGATCGTGACGATGTCGCCGGTCCGGTACCAGCCGTCGACGAACACGGCCTCGGTCTCCTCGGGCTTGCCGTAGTACCCGGAGAAGACCTGAGGACCCCGCACGATGAGCTCCCCGGCGGAGCCCTCCGGCACATCCTCGGTGGGATTCTCCGGATCCACGACGCGGCACTCCGTGCCGGGGAGAGGGAGTCCCACGGTGCCGGGAACGCGGTTGTCGGCGACCGGGTTCGCCATGAGGACGGGCGAGCACTCGCTCAGTCCGTAGCCCTCGACGAGGTAGCCGTGCGTAGCGGCCTCGAATGGGACGACGAGCTCATGCGGCAGGGCCATGGCACCGGAGATCGCGACCTCGATGCCGTCGAGGGACACACCCTTGGCGTTCGCGGCTGCGAGAAGCCGGTCGGCGATGGGCGGGACGAGCGGGAGGAACGTCGCCGGATGCTTCTTGACGACGTCGAGCACGAGGTCCGGGTCGAACTTCGGGAACAGCACGAGACGCGCGCCCATCGACATCGCGAAGGTGAGGCAGAGCGTCAGGCCGTAGGCATGGAACATCGGCAGCACGGCGTACACGACGCAGCCCTTGCCGCGCTGGATCGACGGCACCCAGGCCTGGGACTGGGCGGCATTGGCGAGGAGGTTGCGGTGCGTGAGGGCGGCGCCCTTCGGTGTGCCGGTCGTGCCGGACGTGTACTGGATGATCGCCAGGTCGTCGGTGTCGGGCTGAGGATGCGAGGCGGGGATCGGGGTGCTGGCCACCACCGACTCCCACAGCACGGTGCCGCGGACGCGCTCGGTCAGCGCCGCCCGCGACTCTCTCGCCTTCGCGACCGGCAGCCGGAGGGCGAAGCGGGTGAGGGCCGGCATCGCCCGCGTCACGTCGACCGAGATGAGAGTCGAGACGGCGAGGTCGCTCGGGAACTCCTGCACCGTCGCGACGACCTTGTTCCAGACGATCGCGTGCTTGGCGCCGTGGTCCTCGAACTGCTTGCGCAGCTCGCGAGGGGTGTAGAGCGGGTTGTGCTCGACCACCACGGCACCGAGCCGCAGCACGGCGTAGAACGCGATGATGTGCTGCGGGCAGTTCGGCAGGACGATCGCGACGGGGTCGCCCGCGCGGACGCCGAGATCCCGGAGCCCCGCCGCGGCGCGATCGATCGCCTCCTGCAGCTGTGCGTAGGTCGTCTCCCTGCCGAAGAACTGCAGAGCCGGTGCGTCGGGATAGTCGCGGGCCGAGGCGGCGACGATGTCCACGAGGGAGCCGCTGACGGGGGCGAGGTCCTCCGGAACGCCGTCGGCGTAGCTGGCGATCCACGGGCGAGGGGGCTGGAACGTGCTCACGCGCCCAGCTTAGGCGGGCCGCGCCGCGCCGAGCGGCGGGCGGCTCGCCAACTAGACTGGGGGCGTGTCTGAAATCACCCCTGATCTTGTGCGCCATCTCGGCGTGCTCGCGCGCATCCAGCTGAACGACGACGAGGTGACGCGGCTCACGGGCCAGCTCGACGCCATCGTCGACAACATCGCCAAGGTGTCCGAGGTCGCGACCGCCGACGTCGCCGCGACGAGCCACCCGATCCCGCTGAGCAACGTGTTCCGTCCCGACGTGGTCGGCGAGACGCTCACGCACGAGCAGGTGCTGCAGAACGCCCCGGATCAGGCCGACGGCCGGTTCCGTGTCACCGCGATCCTGGGAGAAGAGCAGTGAGCGACATCATCCGGCTGACCGCGGCGGAGCTCGCCGACAAGCTCGCGACGCGGGAGGTCTCCAGCGTCGAGGCCACGCAGGCGCACCTCGACCGCATCGCCCAGGTCGACGGCGACGTCCATGCGTTCCTGCACGTCAACGAGCACGCGCTCGACGCGGCGGCCGAGATCGACGCCCGTCGCGCCGCGGGGGAGGACCTCGGGCCGATCGCCGGTGTCCCGCTCGCGATCAAGGACGTGCTCGTCACGACGGATCAGCCGACCACGAGTGGCTCGCGGATCCTCGAGGGGTACCGCTCGCCGTACGACGCGACGGTCGTGGCCCGCTCCCGTGCCGCCGGACTCATCCCGCTCGGCAAGACGAACATGGACGAGTTCGCGATGGGCTCCTCGACGGAGCACTCCGCCTACGGCCCGACCCGCAACCCCTGGGATCTCGACCGGATCCCCGGCGGCTCGGGTGGGGGCTCCGCCGCGGCCGTCGCCGCTTTCGAGGCCCCGCTCGCCCTCGGCTCCGACACCGGCGGATCGATCCGTCAGCCGGCGCACGTGACCGGCACGGTCGGCGTGAAGCCGACCTACGGCGGCGTCAGCCGCTACGGCGCGATCGCACTGGCGTCGAGCCTCGACCAGGTCGGCCCGGTCACCCGCACGGTGCTCGATGCCGGTCTGCTGCACGATGCGATCGGCGGCCACGACCCGAAGGACTCCACGTCGCTCGACGAGCAGTGGCCGTCCTTCGCCGCGGCCGCACGCGAGGGTGCGCGCGGGGACGGCCTCAAGGGCCTCCGTGTCGGCGTCATCCGCGAGCTTCCCGACAGCGGCTTCCAGCCGGGGGTTGCCGCCTCCTTCCGCAGCGCCCTGGCCCTGCTGGAAGCGCAGGGTGCAGAGATCGTCGAGATCGGTGCACCGCACTTCGAGTACGGCGTCGCCGCCTACTACCTGATCCTCCCGGCCGAGGCCTCGAGCAACCTGGCCAAGTTCGACTCGGTCCGCTTCGGTCTCCGGGTCACCCCGGCGGGCAACCCCACGGTGGAGGACGTGATGTCCGCCACGCGCGACGCCGGTTTCGGCGACGAGGTCAAGCGCCGCATCATCCTCGGCACCTACGCGCTATCGGCGGGATACTACGACGCGTACTACGGCAGCGCGCAGAAGGTCCGCACGCTCATCCAGCAGGACTTCGCCGCGGCCTTCGCCGATGTCGACGTCATCGCCACGCCGTCGGCCCCGACCACGGCCTTCAAGCTCGGCGAGAAGATCGACGACCCGCTGCAGATGTACCTGAACGACATCACGACGATCCCGGCGAACCTCGCCGGCGTCCCCGGCATCTCGATCCCCAGCGGTCTCTCGGACGACGACGGGCTGCCCGTCGGCATTCAGTTCCTCGCTCCGGCGCGGGAGGACGCCCGCCTCTACCGGGTGGGTGCCGCCCTCGAGACGCTGCTCGTGGACTCCTGGGGCGCGCCGCTGCTGTCCCGTGCCCCCCAGCTGGAAGGAGGCGCGCGCTGATGGCCGCCGCCACGCTCATGGACTTCGACAAGGCGCTCGAGCTGTTCGAGCCCGTCCTCGGTTTCGAGGTGCACGTCGAGCTCAACACGAACACGAAGATGTTCTCCGACGCTCCCAACCCCGCGAACGAGGCGTACCACGCGGCGGAGCCGAACACCCTGATCGCCCCGGTCGACCTGGGGCTGCCCGGCGCGCTGCCGGTCGTCAACGAGACGGCCATCCGCTCGTCGATCAGCCTCGGTCTCGCGCTCGGCTGCTCGATCGCGGAGTCCAGCCGCTTCGCCCGGAAGAACTACTTCTACCCGGACCTCGGCAAGAACTACCAGATCTCCCAGTACGACGAGCCGATCGCGTTCGAGGGGTCGGTCGAGGTGGAGCTCGAGGACGGCACCATGGTGACGATCCCGATCGAGCGCGCGCACATGGAGGAGGACGCCGGCAAGCTCACGCACATGGGCGGCTCGACCGGCCGGATCCAGGGCGCCGAGTACTCGCTCGTCGACTACAACCGTGCCGGCGTCCCGCTCGTCGAGATCGTGACGAAGACGATCTTCGGCACCGATCACCGGGCTCCCGAGGTCGCCAAGGCGTACGTCGCCGCGATCCGCGACATCGTCCGGGCACTCGGCATCTCCGAGGCTCGGCTGGAGCGCGGCAACCTGCGGTGCGACGCCAACGTCTCGCTCCGTCGTCGGGGTGAGGAGAAGCTCGGCACGCGCACGGAGACGAAGAACGTCAACTCCATGCGATCGGTGGAGCGCGCGGTGCGGTACGAGATCCAGCGGCAGGCTCAGATCCTCGCCGACGGCGGCACCATCATCCAGGAGACGCGGCACTGGCACGAGGACACCGGGACGACCTCTCCCGGACGTCCGAAGTCGGACGCCGACGACTACCGGTACTTCCCGGAGCCCGACCTGCTTCCGGTGCAGCCGCCGCGCGAGCTGATCGAGGAGCTGCGTGCCGCCCTGCCCGAGCAGCCCGTCGCCCGTCGGCGCCGGCTCATGGACGAGTGGGGCTTCACCCCGCTGGAGTTCCAGGACGTGCGCAACGGCGGTCTGCTCGACGTCGTCGAGGCCACGATCGCCGCCGGGGCCACGCCGGCCGCGGCACGGAAGTGGTGGACGGGGGAGATCACCCGCCTCGCCAATGCGCAGGAGAAGGACGCGGTCGACCTCGTCAGCCCGGAGAACGTCGCGGCGCTGCAGCAGCTCGTCGACGCCGGGACGCTGACCGACAAGCTCGCCCGCCAGGTGCTGGAGGGCGTGATCGCCGGGGAGGGCACGCCGCAGGAGGTCGTCGACGCGCGCGGTCTCGCCGTGGTCTCGGACGACGGTGCGCTCATCGCGGCGATCGACGAGGCCCTCGCCGCACAGCCCGATGTGATGGCCAAGATCCAGGACGGTAAGGTCCAGGCTGCCGGTGCCATCATCGGGGCGGTCATGAAGGCCATGAAGGGCCAGGCCGACGCCGCCCGTGTCCGCGAACTCATCCTCGAGCGCGCCGCGCAGTGATTCGTCCCCCTGGGCCTCGATGTCGGAGGCCCAGGGGACAATGGGTTCATGGGACACGGTGATGGCAGAGGCCGCATGGTGTCCTCGGCCGATGCCGATGACTCCGGCACGCGCATCCTCCACGTCGACATGGACGCGTTCTATGCGGCCGTCGAAGTGCTGGATGATCCGAGTCTCCGCGGCCTGCCCCTGATCATCGGGGCTCCCGATGGGCGCTCCGTGGTCTCCAGCGCCTCCTACGAGGCACGGCGCTACGGCGTGCGCTCGGCGATGCCCGTGTCGCAGGCCGTGCGGCTGTGCCCGACGGCACGTATCGTCCCGCCGCACTTCCACCGGTACCAAGAGGTGTCGCGGCAGGTGATGGCGATCTTCGAGTCGTTCACGCCGCTCGTGGAGCCGCTGTCGGTGGACGAGGCGTTCCTCGACGTGCAGGGTGTGCGCCGGCTCTGGGGGAACCCCGCCCGGATCGCGGCCCAGATCCGTGAGCGCGTCCTCGCCGAGGTCGGGATCACCTGCAGCGTCGGCGTGGCCGCGACCAAGCACGTGGCGAAGATGGCGTCGACCATGGCCAAGCCGGACGGGATGCTCGTGGTCGCGGAACACGACACTCTCGCCTTCCTCGCGCCGCGCCCCGTGCGAGCGCTGTGGGGCGTGGGGCCGAAGGCCGCGGAGGCCCTGGAGGCCCGCGGTCTGCGCTCGATCGGCGACCTCCGCACGGCGCCGCCGGAGGTGCTGGACCGCGCCGTGGGGCCGGCGCTGAGTGCTCGCCTGGCGCAGCTGGCGCGGGGGGAGGACGCGCGCCCGGTCGACACCGAGCGCGTCGAGAAGAGTATCGGACACGAGGAGACCTTCGACCACGACGTCACGGATCGAGCCTTCCTCCGCGCGGAGCTGCTGCGGCTGGCCGATCGCGTGGGCGCGCGCCTGCGCCGGGCCGGGTGGGAGACCTCCACGGTCGCGATCAAGATCCGCTTCGACGACTTCCGGACCGTCACCCGCTCGCAGACGTTGGCGGAGCCGACCGCGGTCGGCCAGCGCATCGGCGAGGCGGCCCAGAGCCTGTTCGCGCTCATCGAGCGTCGAGACCCGGTCCGCCTCGTGGGCGTCCGGGCGGAGAACCTCCGGCCCGCGGGAGCCGGTGCGCTGGCCCTGTGGGACGAGGACGAGGGGTGGCGGAAGGTCGAAGGGGCCGTCGACGAGGCCATGGCCCGGTTCGGAGCGGCCACCATCAGCAGGGCGCGCCACATCGGACGCGGTGAAGGACGGGGCGCCGCGCGGCATCCGAAGGACCACGGCGTCGATTGACCGCGCGCCGCAGGCCGCCGTCGGCTACCGTGGGAACATGCCGAACATTGCACTGGAACTCGGGAATCAGGTCGCGTCCTTCGGCGTGAAGAGCGCGTACGGAGAACCGCAGGAGATCGACGGCGTCACCGTCACTCCGGTGGCGTTCACCTACGCGGGCTTCGGCGGAGCCAGCGGGGAGGGCGGAGAAGGCGGCGGAGGTGGCGGCGTCTCGGTGCCGGTGGGCGTCTACGTCCGTCGTGAGGAGGGCCTGCGCTTCGAGCCGAACATCGTGACGCTCCTCGTCGTGGCCGTGCCCTTCGTCTGGGTCACCGGTCGGGCCCTCACGCGCATCATCCGTGCCCTCAAGAAGTGACGACGCGGTCGCAGCGGCGCTCTCGCACGCGGCGACGCTGATCGCGGAAGACGTCCGCGCACTCGCGGCCTCCAACCCCGTCGTGCTGATCGACGGGGGGAGCGGCGCAGGCAAGACCTCTCTGGCCGCGCGCGTGGCGCGAGCCTGGCCGGTCACCGGACGCGTGCAGGTCATCGCCTTGGACTCCCTCTATCCCGGCTGGGACGGACTCGACGACGGGGCGGAGCGCGCGCTCGAGGGCATCCTCCGTCCCCACGGACGCGGGCTTCTCGGGGCCTGGCGTCGCTGGGACTGGGAACACGGCGAGGAGGCGGAGACCCACGCCGTCGATCCGGCCCTCGGCGTCATCGTCGAGGGCAGCGGGATCCTGCGACCCTCGACCGCACGCCTGGCCGACATCCGGATCTGGGTGGAGTCCGGCGAATCATCGCGGAAGGCCCGTGCGCTGGCGCGGGATGGAGACACCTACCGCCCGCACTGGGACCGGTGGGCGGCGCAGGAGCGCCGTCACCTCGAGCGAGACCGTCCGAGGGAACTCGCCACTCGGGTGATCGAGGTCCCCTGATTCCGCTCAGCGGAGGGCGTCGGCGTCGCTCTCATCCACGGCTTCGATGAGGAGTTCGAGACGGTATCCCAGCCAGTCGTACACCGCCTGGCCGTCGCCGCCGACGTCGGGTTCGTCGTCGGTGATCCCGAGCCGTGTGGCGATGACGAGCCGGATAGCGGTGAGGGTGCGGAGCCACGCGTCCACGTCCTCGCGGCGTACGACGACGTCGCGGGGAACGCGGGCGCCCTCATCGGTCACCTCGGCGTCGGGGTCGAACACCTGCAGCGCCGTGCGCATGACCCGCGCGTCGTGCAGCCGTCGGTCCAGGAGGTCCGCGCGGGTGGCCGAGGCGAACGCCGCCGCGGCGTCGTCGTCGTCCGGATAGGCGTTCGGCGTCAACCGGGCCACGCCAGGGTCGCCGCCGTCGGAATCCCGGAGCAGGTCCATGAAGTCATCGACGAGCCGGGCCAGGTGCATGCCCTCGATCGTGGCGACCGAGACGGTGATCGGTGGGGTGTTCATGCGGCCTTCCTGACGGTGGCCCAGAGCCCGTAGTCGTGCATCGCCTGTGCGTGCACCTCCATGGTCTCGCGGGGTCCGGTGGCGACGATCGCGTGTCCGTCGTGGTGGACGGCGAGCATGAGACGGGTGGCATGCTCGCGGGTGTAGCCGAAGTAGGTGCGGAAGACGCGGACGACGTAGCTCATCAGATTCACCGGATCGTTCCACACGACGACCTCCCAGGGCTCCAAGGGTGCAGCGGAGAGATCGGTGGCCTCATCGATCTCGGGAAGAGCAGTCGACATGGTCAGGCCCACCCGAGCTCGTGCAGGTGGGCGTCGTCGATGCCATGGAAGTGCGCGATCTCGTGGACGAGGGTGGTGTGGATCTCGTCGCGGAGTTCGTTGATGTCCTCACACTGCGCGAGGTGCGGTTCCCGGTAGACGATGATGCGATCGGGCAGCTCACCCATCCCGTACTGCGTGCGCTCCGGCAACGCGAGGCCGTCGTACAGGCCGAGCAGATCGAGGCTGCCGTCCTCGGGACGATCCTCCACGACGAAGACGACGTTCTCGAGCTGCTCGACCATCTCGTCTGGCAGCTGGTCGAGTTCGTCGATCACGAGGGCCTCGAAGGCCGCGGCGTCCATGTCCATCCCCTCCAGCCTACGGGGACGACGGCGGGTTCCTCAGTGCAGGAGGACGAGCAACGCCGCGACGCCGATGAAGAGGCTTCCGAACACCGTGTTGAGGATCCGCTGGCCGTGCGGGGAGCGGGTGAGGCGCCGGAAGGGGCGTGCAGCCGTGGCGAAGAATCCCCACATGACGAGGACGTCGACGACCACGACGGTCGCGATGAGGGCCAGATACTGGGGGAGCGGAGGCTGGTCCAGCCGGATGAACTGGGGAATGAAGGCGAGGAAGAAGACGATCGCCTTGGGATTCAGCAGGTTGACCCAGAAGCCACGGCGCATCATCGACCAGTGGCTCTCCCGGGCATCCACGGGATCCGGCGCGTCATCGAGCGCGGGAGCGGGGCGGGTCAGGATCAACCGGATGCCGAGGTACACCAGGTAGGCGGCGCCGGCGTATCGGATGAGGTTGAACAGGACATCCGAGCGCGAGACGAGAAGCCCGACGCCGGCAGCCACGATCACGACATGCACGATGAGCGCGATCTGCTGGCCGATGATTCCCCAGATCGAGCGCTTCCAGCCCTGCGTGAGGGAGTTGGACATCGTGTTGATCGCGCCGGCCCCTGGAGTGAAGCTGATCACCACGGATGCGGTGAGAAGAGAGAACCAGACCGCCAACGACACCAGCACAGTCTAGGGCCGGGTGAGAGGCGAAGAGGCTCGGACCGAACCGGTCCGAGCCTCTTCGAGCTGGGGTGAGTAACGGGGCTTGAACCCGCGACCTCCTGGACCACAACCAGGCGCTCTACCAACTGAGCTATACCCACCATGCGCCCGCCGAAACAGGCAACCCCACGAGTCTATTACATGTTCGGGGCGAACTCTGACACCGTCCGAGCGGCGATCTCCTTGGCGTCGTCGCTGGAAGGGCCCGGCTCGTCCACGAACACGGCCTCCCGGTAGTAGCGGAGCTCGCGGATGGACTCCAGGATGTCGGCCAGCGCGCGGTGACCGCCGTCCTTCGCCGGAGCCTGGAAGAACACGCGGGGGTACCAGCGGCGGGAGAGCTCCTTGATGCTGGAGACGTCGACATTCCGGTAGTGGAGCCACTGGTCGACCTGCGGCATGTACTTCGCGAGGAACATCCGGTCGGTGCCGATCGTGTTGCCGGCGAGAGGCGCGCGGCGCTCGAGGGGGACGAAGCGGCGGATGTACGCCAGCGTCTGCTCCTCCGCCTCCTCGAGAGTGACCCCGTGCGGGATCTCGTCGATGAGCCCCGAGGTCTCGTGCATGGCGGTGACGAAGTCGTTCATGTGCGCGAGCGCGTCCGCGCTCGGACGGATGACGACCTGGAATCCGGGGTCGAGCGGACGGAGCTCGAAGTCGGTGACCACCACCGCGATCTCGACGAGCTCGTCGACGGCGAGATCGAGACCCGTCATCTCGCAGTCGATCCAGACGAGGCGGTCGTTCTCCGAAGCAGTCACCATGTCGCCATCCTATCGACGGCCCCGACATCGACCCGCGGGGCGCGGTACGGTAGAGACGTCCGCCTCCGTAGCTCAGGGGATAGAGCAGGAGCCTTCTAATCTCTTGGTCGCAGGTTCGAATCCTGCCGGGGGCGCCACTGATCGTCCGTCAGATCGACGGGTCTCAGCAGTGCCGCAGCGCGTCGACCGCGTCGTCTGCGCGCCAGAACTCGCCGATCAGCCGGAAGCCGCCCGTCGCCAGATGGAGCCGCTCGGCACGGTAGCGGACGCCGAGGGGATCGGCCACCGCGCGGAGGTGACCGAGGACATGCTCGCGGCTGTCCTGGACACGCCACAGGTGATCGGCGGCACGGACGAGGTGCTCTCGACGGGACGCGAGCGGCGGGGCTGCGAGCGGGACTCCGGGAGCGGGGGTCGAGGTGCTGGTGGCGGTCATGGTCTCTCCTTCCATGGTTCGAACGTACGACCGGCCACCGACATTCGTCCGGGCGTCGATATCCAGCGGTGACCGGGCCTCTTCTGCACGGAGCCCCTTCGCTCTCGACCTTCCACAGAACGCGCGATCGCGGCCCTGCGCACCCGTCCGCCCGGTGCACGCTGGAGGGCATCCGGCCGCCGTGCCGGCACCGAGAGGATGAACACATGATCGACACCGTGACCATCGTGGGCAGAGTCGCGACGGAGCCCACGCCCGGGCGGACGACCGCGGGAGTGCCCGTCACGAACTTCCGGCTGGCGAGCACGCACCGGCGCTTCGACCCCGCGAGCGGGACCTGGGTGGATGCGGGGACCAACTGGTTCTCCATCGCCGCCTTCCGACAGCTGGCGGAGCATGCGCGGGCATCGTTGAGGGTGGGCGACAGCGTCATCGTCACCGGGCGACTCCGCGTGCGCCCCTGGGAGAGCAACGGCAAGCAGGGGACGAGCGTCGACATCGACGCGGATACGATCGGGCACGATCTCCGGTGGGGAACCACCGCATATCGGCCGAGCGCCCGGCCCTCATCCGGGGAGGGAGGGGAGAGCGCTGATCCCTCGGCGGCGGATGACGGTGATCGCGACGCGTGGGATCAGCCTGCGCAGACCGAGGCGGCCTAGACTCTGCTCGTGCTCCGATCGGTCCTCCCGTCCCGCGCTGCGGCGCTCGTGCTCTTCGCCGGTGTCTCGGCAGCCTTCCTCGCCGGATGCGCACCGGAGCCCACGGCGACGCCGACTCCCACGGTGACGGCCACCGCTGCTCCGACACCGCCCGCCCCTCCTGCTCTGGTGCCGGACGGGAGCGCCGGGGACAACCTCCCCGTCTTCACGGCGGTCGCAGAGCAGGTCTGGGGGACGGAGCAACGCGGGGAGGGGCGCGCGTACGTCGACGGTCTCGTCGCGGCGGGATTCGATCGGGACGCCATGCAGCTCACACCGGATCAATCCACGGTCGGGAACCCGGCGGAGAGTATCCAGTTCTCGGTCCGCTGGGGTGAGGAGGAGTGCCTGATCGGACAGGTTGGTCCCTCCACCGGTGCCGTCGTGACCACGGTCATGCCCCAACTCGCCGGCGGACGGTGCCTGGTGGGCGCGACGCGGCCGATCGACTGGTGACTCGCGTACACAGATAAGCCCACTCGCGGCCGGTAGGCTGGAGTGTCGATCTTCGACGCCAACAGAAGGAGCGGTTTTCGGTGGCTGAGTACATCTACTCCATGGTTCGTGCCCGCAAGGCGGTGGGTGAGAAGCTCATCCTGGACGACGTCACGATGGCGTTCCTGCCGGGCGCGAAGATCGGCATGGTCGGCCCCAACGGCGCCGGAAAGTCGACGATCCTGAAGATCATGGCCGGGCTCGACACCCCGTCCAACGGAGAGGCCAAGCTCTCGCCGGGGTACTCCGTCGGCATCCTCATGCAGGAGCCGGAGCTCGACGAGTCGAAGACGGTCCTCGAGAACATCCAGGACGGCATCGCCATCAAGGCCAAGGTCGACCGGTTCAACGAGATCTCTGCGCTGATGGCCGATCCGGACGCCGACTTCGACGCGCTCCTCGCGGAGATGGGGACGCTGCAGGAGGAGATCGATGCGGCGGACGGCTGGGACCTCGATTCCCAGCTCGAGCAGGCGATGGACGCCCTCCGCACCCCGCCCGGCGACGCGGCCATCGCTCCGCTCTCCGGCGGCGAGAAGCGCCGCGTGGCGCTGGCCAAGCTGCTGCTGCAGAAGCCCGATCTGCTGCTCCTCGACGAGCCCACCAACCACCTCGACGCGGAGAGCGTGCTCTGGCTCGAGCAGCACCTCCAGTCGTACAAGGGCGCCGTGATCGCCATCACCCACGACCGGTACTTCCTCGACCACGTGGCCGAGTGGATCGCCGAGGTCGACCGCGGACGCCTCATCGGCTACGAGGGCAACTACTCCACGTACCTGGAGAAGAAGGCCGAGCGCCTCGACATCCAGGGCAAGAAGGACGCCAAGCTCGCCAAGCGCCTGAAGGACGAGCTGGACTGGGTCCGCTCCAGCGCGAAGGGCCGTCAGACGAAGTCGAAGGCGCGTCTGGCCCGGTACGAGGAGATGGCGGCCGAGGCGGAGCGGACGAGGAAGCTGGACTTCGAGGAGATCCAGATCCCCGCCGGTCCTCGACTCGGCAACGTCGTCATCGAGGCCAAGAACCTCAAGAAGGGCTTCGACGGCCGCTCGCTCATCGACGGCCTGAGCTTCAGCCTTCCGCCGAACGGCATCGTCGGCGTCATCGGCCCGAACGGCGTCGGAAAGACGACCCTGTTCAAGACCATCGTCGGGCTGGAGCCCCTGGACGGCGGCGATCTCAAGATCGGCGAGACCGTCAAGATCAGCTACGTCGACCAGTCGCGGTCGTCGATCGACCCGAACAAGACCCTGTGGGAGGTCGTCTCCGACGGTCTGGACTTCATCACGGTCGGCAAGACCGAGATCCCGTCGCGTGCCTACGTCTCGAAGTTCGGGTTCAAGGGCCCGGACCAGCAGAAGAAGGCCGGCGTGCTCTCCGGTGGTGAGCGCAACCGTCTGAACCTCGCGCTCACCCTCAAGGAGGGTGGCAACCTGCTCCTTCTCGACGAGCCCACCAACGATCTCGACGTCGAGACGCTGAGCTCCCTGGAGAACGCGCTGCTCGAGTTCCCCGGCTGTGCGGTGGTTATCACCCACGACCGGTGGTTCCTCGACCGGATCGCGACGCACATCCTCGCCTACGAGGGCACGGACGAGAAGCCCGACCAGTGGTACTGGTTCGAGGGCAACTTCGAGGCCTACGAGCAGAACAAGATCGAGCGTCTCGGCCCGGATGCGGCGAAGCCCCACCGGTCGACGCACCGCAAGCTCACCCGCGACTGAGGTGGCCATGAGCACCGACTCGCCGGGTTCCCGCCTGCACATCCCGATCCACCTCCGTTGGGGCGATCTGGATGCGTTCAACCACGTCAACAACACCTCGATGCTCAAGCTGCTCGAGGAGGCGCGCGTCCGCGCGTTCTGGCGTGCGGGGCCCGGCGAGGAGGCGCCGTCCACCGCCGTCCTCGACTCCGGGATCGAGGAGGGGATCCTGACGCTCATCGCGCGGCAGGAGATCGAGTACCTCGCTCCGGTTCCGTACCAGCGGCGCCCGCTCGAGGTGCAGATGTGGTTCGGCAAGCTCGGCGGCTCCAGCGTCGAGGTCTGCTACGAGGTGCACAACGACCCCGCCGCCGAGCCGCGTGAGCTGTACGCGCGTTCCACGGCCATCATCGTGCTCGTCGATGCGGGCACCGGGCGGCCGACGCGTCTGACGGCCGAGATGCGTGAGGCGTGGGAGCCGTACGTCGGCCCCTCCATCGAGTACGCCCACCGCTGAGCGATCGGCACGACACCGTCGCCGGTCGCTCCTGCGCGCGTCGAATAGTCTCAAGGGAGACGTTTATCGACTTGCGCATCGGAGGGCAGCAACTTGAGCACTGTGGCACCGGGATGGTATCCGGACCCGGAGGACTCGCGGTTTCACCGGTGGTGGGATGGGTATCGGTGGACCGCGCACACCAATCGCCCTGAAACGCCGAACCAGGAACTCCCAGGGCAGCACGAGCATCGGACCGCCGAGCAGCCCGCCATGCCGGAGCACTCGCCGGACGACCTTCCCGAACAGAACAAGAAGGGGAAGGGCAGGAAAGTTGTTCTCTCCGTTCTCGGTGGGGTCGCCGCGGTCGCTCTCGTGGCGGGTGGCATCGTGGTGGTCAACAACCTCACCGGAGGAAGCGGGCTCGGTGGATCGAGTGAGCCGGTCGAGGCTGGCGGGTACCTCTGGGAGCCGGTCACCTATCTGCAGCCGGATGAGCCCCTGGAGATTCCCTTCGAGGTCGATCCGGAGACCCTCGCTCCTGCGAACGAGGAGGGCAAGCTCGCCCATGGTGTCATCGACGTGTACCTCAACGACGAGCTGACCATCATGCCCGAGTTCTCCTCGGTGTTCTGGTTCGACGGAGATCGCACCGCAGAGGTCAGCGTTCTCGATAACTCCACGTACAAATGGTCTTTCGACTCCGAGAAGGCGCTGTCCAGCGACCTCGGTCTTCCCGAGGATCTCAGGGTGAGTTGGAATGAGGCGGAGACGGCGACCATGTGGACCGAGATGGCTCGGTACTACGTCGTCCAGCGGTTCGACAAGGATGGCAAGAAGCTCGACATTCCCATCGTGCACACGATCGAGGCCGCTGATGAAGAGGACGTCCTCCACGACCCCATCGAGTTGAGAACCTCCGTCGGCGAGGCGCCCGGCTCCGTCAAGCTGTCCTGGGACGAGCCGAAGGGAATGAGCGAGGACTTCACGTACTACCTCATCAAGACGCGTGCCTCCGACTATCTGGTCGACGGC
This sequence comes from Microbacterium sp. UMB0228, assembly GCF_002871415.1. NCBI lineage: Bacteria > Bacillati > Actinomycetota > Actinomycetes > Micrococcales > Microbacteriaceae > Microbacterium > Microbacterium sp. UMB0228. The sequence goes on from NZ_PNFU01000004.1 coordinate 109,090, forward strand.
GAGTACACCGGAGAGAAGACCGTCTGGCCCGAGGTCATCGCAGAGACCACAGAAACCTCCTGGGAGTCCAAGGCAGTGCTGGACTACGAGGAGAAATCAGTCGCGAACCGTGAGTTGGCCCTGTATACCTACGACTCGGCCGATGAGCTCAACTTCGGGTCCGCGTCCGGTCTCGAGGTCGTGCGCTCCAAGGCTGACCTCGCTGTCATCGCCGTCTCCGACGACCTTTCGGAACGAACGCGCATGTCTCTCAAGGAGGTGAAGGACGAAATCGGAAGCTTCCCGTACGAGAAGGCATACTGGCAGGCTCGCGACCTCTTCCCGGTCGATGCCGGTGACCTCACGACGCTGCCGACCTGGTACCCGGTCACCACTCTCAACGGGGACACGGCCAAGATGGGCGTGCGGATCGACGTCGATGCGATCGAGGTCAAGTACGAGGACTTCTGGTACCTAGACGGCCGAGGCGCCTGGTACGCCAGTATGCCCTTCAGCGTTCTCGGCACCAAGATGCGTGACAACATCACCGCGGTCATGCCGGATGGCGTCTCGCAGGAGGAGTGGCTCGCGCAGTCCATCGCGAACGCCCAGGCGTACAACCACCGTGCTGAGACCGAGGTCCTTCCCACCGGCGACGACACCATCGCGCAGGACCCCACGATGTCCCTCGACGCCTTCGCGGAGATGAAGCCGGTCGCAGAGGTTCCGGACTCTGAATACGACGTGTACGGGAGCAACGAGTTCAGCACCTTCCTCGCCGGCCACATGGTCGCGGGCACACGCCTCATCGACATGACGAAGTTCGTGGAGACCCCTGGATATCCCTCGCCGGACGAGGCCATCTACGAGGCGATTCGGCAGAACCCGATGGTGCGGGTCTCCGTCGACGATTACCGGCTCTCCGGGAACAACCTCTACGTGAACTACCGCTCCACCGCGAAGGAGGATCAGTCCCAGGTCAACGATCTGGCTGACGAGGCGATCTCGGCCGCGATCGCGGAGGGAATGAGCGACACGGAGAAGGTGACCGCGATCAACAAGTGGATCGTGGAGAACATGGAGTACGACTACGAGGCACTCGCGGGGATCGAGAGCACCTTCGGTCGTCTCATCGAGGACAACCAGCGGTACTCCGACGCCCGCGGGGGACTCATCGACAAGCGGGTGATCTGCGGCGGATACGCCGATACCTTCAACCTCCTCGCCCGCAAGGCAGGCCTCGAGTCCATCTACGTCAGCGGGATCATCGCAGACTCGGGATCGGGCCATGCGTGGAACCACGTCAAGGTGGATGGCGTGTGGAAGGCCGTCGACACCACCTGGAACGACACCGACGACATCACGAAGTACCTGCTGATCAACGAGGCGGACTTCACCGGTGTCGCCGAGCGGTCGACGAAGGACAGTGGATGGATCGTCCCGATGTACCAGGGCGCTTACACGACGCCCTAGTCCGCATCGACGTCCCGGGGGAAGCCGTCAGAGCGACGCTGACGGCTTCCTCCGGTGCGACGTTGCTTCAGCGACCCTCGGGGACCCGGATCATGATCTCCTGCGCGACGCTCGCCACCAGCGTGCCCTCTCGGGTGTACACGCGCCCCGTCGCGAGTCCGCGACCTCCGCGGGCGCTTGGCGACTCCTGCACGTAGAGGAGCCATTCGTCCACGCGCGCCGGGCGATGCCACCACATCGCGTGGTCCAGACTCGCGACCTTCAGCCCGGGGAGTGACCAGGAGACCCCGTGCGCGCGCAGGATCGACTCCTGGATCGTCATGTCGCTGAGGTAGGCCAGCGCAGCCCGATGCAGTCGCTGGTCGTCCGGGAGCGGTGCCCGCAATCGCATCCACACCGACTGCCGCGGAACCCTCTCGTCATCGTTCGGCAGATAGAGGGGGGAGTCGACGTGACGGATGTCGGCGGCCCGCTCGCTCAGCATGCGTCGTGCGCCTCCGGCGAGTCCGGGTACGCGGTCCTCGTCAGGGGCGAGGTCCTCCGGGAGCGGCACTCCTGCGGGCATGGGCTCGGCGTGCTCCACCCCGGGGTCGGCATCCTGGAACGAGGCGATCATCGAGAAGATCGGCACTCCGTTCTGGTACGCCTGGGTGCGGCGGGTGGAGAAGGAGCGGCCGTCGTGGATCCGGTCGACGGCGATGGTGATGCCCTGGCTCGCATCGCCGGGACGAAGGAAGTAGCCGTGCATCGAGTGGACGGCGCGGTCTTCCGGAAGCGTGCGCTCCGCGGCCACGAGGGTCTGCGCGAGCACCTGCCCGCCGTAGATGCGGCCGCTCGGCATCGGGTGCGACGAGCCGGTGAAGATGTCCTCCGTGGTCCGCGCCTGGGTCGCGTCGAGGTCGAGGACGTCGAGAAGACGCTCCACGGTCTGGATGGCGTGCTCGTCGGCGCTCATGTGTTCCCCTCCGCGGCCCGGGGTCGCCGCTCGTTGGTAGTTTAGAACGCGTGACCCCTCAGCTCCTGCTCGCCGATCCGGACACGGCGAAGGATGTCCTCACGTTCGCGGGCCGCGCCGCCCGGGTGTCCGACGAGGGTGTGCGTCTCCAGGCTCATCAGGGCGTGCTGGCCCTCACCACGGCGGTCCTCGCGCCTCAGGGGCTCTTCGATCAGACGCCGACGATTCTCGCCATGCGCATCGTCCGTGCCGACCCGGAGCTCGAGTGCGACCTCGTGATCGACGCCCTGCGCCCGACGGACGACCCGCAGCGCCTGGCGCTCCCGGAGACCGCGCTATCGCCCGCGTGGGCCGGCGTCGCCCCGCCTCGGCAGGGCTGGACAGTGGAAAGCGTCCTTCCCGCCTCCGTCATCGCGCAGCGCGCGCAGTGGGGCATCTCCGCGGTCGCGCATGGTGCGGGACCGGGATCCGGCGAAGAGGCGGTGCGCGCGCTCCGTGCGGCGATCTGGGGCGAGCCGGACGACGACCTCGGCGGCCTGCCGCGCGGCGTCGCTTTCGCGGCAGACGCGCTCGGCTTCATCTCCGGCGAAGAGGACGTGCCCGTCACGCGTTCCGGTCGTTGGACGCGGCTCGCGTTCCGCCGCGGCCACGTGCTCGCCCGCGGTCCCGTGGCCTCCGGGCTGACCGGCGTGCGAGCCACCGGCACCCGCGCCTGACGCGACCACGGGACCGGCGGGCAGCTCGGGATCAGCCGAGGGCAGCCGCTGCGCGTCCGGCCTGACGGCCGGAGAACAGGCACCCGCCGAGGAACGTGCCCTCGAGGGCGCGGTAGCCGTGCGCCCCTCCGCCGCCGAAGCCGCTGGCCTCGCCCGCCGCGAAGAGCCCCGGAATCGGCGCGCCGCTTCCATCCAGCGCACGACCGTCGAGATCCGTGTTCATCCCCCCGAGGGACTTCCGCGTCAGCACGTGCAGCTTGACGGCGATCAGCGGCCCGGCGGAGGGGTCCTGGAGCCGATGCGGGGCCGCGGTGCGGATGAGCTTGTCCCCGCGATAGGCCCGCATCGAGCGCAGCATGCCGATCTGCGGGTCCTTGCTGAAGTCGTTGGCCATCTCCCGGTCGCGGGCGACCACCTCGCGGCGCACGGCGTCGATGTCCAGGAGCTCGCCCCCGGGGTGGGCCGCCATCTGCTCCAGCAAGGACTCCAGGTCGTTCTCGACGATGAAGTCCTCGCCCTCGTCGAGGAACGACTGCACGGGTCCGGTCGGCCCTTTCGCGAGGCGGGACTTGAGGAGCAGGGCCACATCCTTGCCGGTGAGATCCGGGTTCTGCTCACTGCCGGACAGCGCGAACTCCTTCTCCACGATCTGCCGCGAGGTCACGAACCAGGAGTGGTCGTGGCCCGTCCGCCGCAGGTGCTCGAGCGTGCCGAGGGTGTCGAAGCCAGGGTAGAGCGGAACGGGGAGCCGGTGTCCGGTCGCGTCGAGCCACAGCGACGAGGGCCCGGGCAGTATGCGGATGCCGTGCTGCGGCCACACCGGGTCCCAGTTCGTGATGCCTTCCACGTAGTGCCACATCCGGTCGCCGTTGATGAGGCGGGCTCCGGCGGCGGCGCTCACGCTCTGCATCGAGCCGTCGACATAGGCGGGCACGCCGGAGAGCATGTGCGCCGGGGGAGTGCCGAGACGCGAGGGCCAGGCCGCGCGGACGAGGTCATGGTTCCCGCCGATGCCCCCGGAGGCCACGATCGTCGCCGTCGCGTCGATCTCGAACGCGCCGATCACGTCTCGGGACGAGGGGACGCCCCGGGCGGCACCGTCCGACGCCAGCACGCTCCCGCGCGCACCGGTCACGCGCCCGCCGGTGAGGACGAGTTCCTCGACGCGGTGTCGGGCGAGGACGGTGAGCCGTCCCTCCCGCTCTCCCTGCTCGACGGCGGTCGCGAACGGGGCGACGATCCCCGGCCCGGTGCCCCAGGTGATGTGGAAGCGAGGGACCGAGTTCCCCGGACCGAGGGCGCCGTAGCCGCCCCGCTCGGCCCAGCCGACCACCGGGAAGAAGCCGACACCGCGGGCGCGGAGCCACGAGCGCTTCTCGCCGGCCGCGAACTGCAGATAGGCCTCGGCCCAGCGCCGGGGCCACTCGTCCTCGGGGCGGTCGAATCCGGCGGTGCCGAACCAGTCCTGGGTCGCGAGCTCGAGCGAGTCGGTGATGCCGAGACGGCGCTGTTCCGGAGAATCCACGAGGAACAGCCCGCCGAAGGACCACCACGCCTGCCCACCCAGGTTCGTCCGCGGTTCCTGGTCCACGATGACGACCCGACGTCCGGCCTCGAGGGCTTCCGCGGCGGCGACGAGACCGGCCAACCCCCAACCGATCACCAGGACGTCTGCGGTCGGGGGTGTGGTCGTCATGGGGTCTCCGTTGATTCCTGACGGGTGCGGGTCTCCAGGGTCGTGCGCCCCTGGGGTGCCGTGCCGATGCCGGACGGCTCGAATGTGTTCACCATGGCATAGGCGGCGCGCTCCAGGTAGTCCCAGAGGGTGGTTTCGTGCAACGGGGACAATTGCGCCTCGTCCACGGCCGTGCGCATATGACGAAGCCAACGATCGCGGGCGTCGGGGTCGACCCGGAAGGGCATGTGACGCATCCGCAGGCGGGGATGGCCGCGGGTCTCGCCGTAGGTGCTCGGGCCGCCCCAGTACTGCTCGAGGAACAGGAGCAGGCGCTCCTCAGCCGGACCGAGGTCCTCCTCCGGATACATCGGCTTGAGCACGGGGTCGAGGGCCACCTCGCGATAGAACACCGAGACGATCTTCGCGAACGTCTCGCGCCCGCCGACCTCGTCGTAGAACGTCACTTGTCTGCACTCCCGTCGCCGCCGGTGTTCTTCTTGCGCCGCCAGATGCCGCGATCCGGGATGACGGGCACCCCGGTGACGGCGTTGGGGCGCGTCTTCGGCGGGTTGGCGCCCCGGACGCGGCGCGCACCCTCCAATCCGGTGGGCACGACGTCCGCGAGACGCGGCACGTCGATCTCCTTCTCCAGCAGAGCGGCTCGGAGGCGACGTCGAAGCTCCTGCGCCACGTCGTCTCGCGCGTTCGCCCTGGTCTTGATGACGGCGCGCACCACCAGAGCGTCGCCGTCCACCGACTCCAGCCCCCACAGCTCCGGCTTCTCCACGATGCGGGTGCGCCACTTCGGGTCCTTCGCCAGGCCCTGCGCCGTCTCCAGCAGGATGTGCTCGACCTGTTCGAGGTCGGAATCCGGCGCCACACCGATGTCGACGATGGCACGTGCCCAGCCCTGCGACATGTTCCCGATCCGGGTGACCTCGCCGTTGCGCACGTACCAGAGGGTCCCGTTCACGTCCCGCACCTGGGTCACGCGCACACTGACGTACTCGACGACGCCGCTCGCCAGCCCGAGGTCGACGACGTCGCCGATGCCGATCTGGTCTTCGGCGACGAGGAAGATCCCGTTCAGCACGTCTTTGACGATGTTCTGGGCACCGAAACCGAGGCCGGCACCGACCGCCGCCGTGAGAAGGGTGAGTGATCCGAGGAGAGCATTGTCGATCGCGTTGACGATGAGGATGATCGCGATGATCACGAGCATCACGTTGACGATGTTCTGCAGGATGGTGCCGAGTGTGCGTGTGCGCTGGACGAGCCGCATGTCGGCCAGCGGGGAGCGTTCGAGTGCCTGGGTGTCGTCGACGGCGGCCTTGTTCTTGGCGGTGTCGACGATGCGGTGCACGACCCGCCTGATCACCCGGCGCAGCACGAGCGCGATGAGGACGCAGGCGCCGATGATCAGGGCGATCTGCAGGAGCTTGCCGCCGACCTTGGTCAGCAGCGCGAGCATATCCACCACCCACGCGGGGAGTTCGGCGGGCGTCGGCGTGGGGGTCGTCTCAGCGGAAATCAGCATCGTCTCGATGGTACCGAGAGGGCCTCTGCGCCGGCTGGAAGAGCGGCGGCAGAGGCCCGTTTCAGTGTCGGCGGTGGAGGGTCAGTCCTCGGCGTCGCGGGACTGCGCGGCGAGGGCGCGCTCCACGTCCGCGAGGTTCTCCAGCACGAGACGGCGCAGAGCGGGCGGCGCGTCCTGGTGCTCGGAGAGCCAGCCCCGCGTCGCGTCGCGCAGTGCGACGTCGGCGAGAGCGGTGGGGAAGAGCCCGACGATCAGGTACTGCGCGATCTGGTAGGTCCGCGACTCCCACACCGGCAGGAGCATGTCGAAGTACTGCGGCACGAAGGCGCCCAGCACCGCCGCACCCGCCGGGTGGACGAAGCCGAGGGCCGCCGAGCGGACGATCGTGTTCGGGGCGTCGTCGCGCGCGATCAGCGCGTCCCAGGCCTCCTGCTTCGCGGCGGCGTCCGGAAGAGCGGCGCGCGCCTGCGCGGCGAACTCCGCACCCTTCGCGGTGTTGTCGGCGGCGAGCGCGGCGTCGATGGCCCCGGCGTCCGTCGCACCGATCGTCGCGAGGCCGACGAGGAGCTGCCAGCTCAGGTCGGCGTCCACGTCGAGCCCGGGGAGCGTCTCCTCACCCGAGCGCAGACGCCCGACGATGCCGGCGTGCTCCGGCGTCACCAGGTTGTTCGCGAAGGCGGTGACGAACTGGAGCTGGCTGTCGCTGCCGGCCTCCGCCGACTCGGCGAGTGCCCAGAGGCCATCCGCCACCTTCAGCCGTGCGGCTTCGCGCTCCGCCGGGGCGACGTACAGGGTCGCCGCCGTGCGCAGCTGCGCGAGGGTGGTGCGGACCGTGGTGGACTCGGTCTCCCGGCCGATGTTGCCGAGAACGAGGTCGATGTAGTCGGACGCCGCCGTCTCCGCGTCGCGGGTCTGGTCCCAGGCGGCTCCCCAGACGAGCGAGCGGGCGAGGGGATCGTGGATGTCGGCGAGGTGGGCGATCGCGGTCGCGAGCGACTTGTCGTCGAGACGGATCTTCGCGTACGCGAGGTCGTCGTCGTTGAGGAGGATGAGGTCGGGACGGTCGAGGCCCTGGAGCTCGGGGACCTCGGTGCGGTCGCCGTCCACGTCGACCTCGATGTGATGGGTGCGCGTGAGCGCGCCGTCCTGCAGCGAGTAGAACCCGATGCCGAGACGGTGCGGACGGATGGTCGGGTAGTCGGCCGGAGCCGTCTGGGTGATGGCGAAGCGCGAGATCCTGCCGTTGTCGTCTTCGGCCACGACGGGCTCGAGGGTGTTCACACCGGCCGTCTCCAGCCACTTCTTCGACCAGGTGCCGAGATCGCGGCCGCTCGTGGCCTCCAGCTCCGTCAGGAGGTCGCTGAGCTCGGTGTTGCCCCAGGAGTGCTTCTGGAAGTACTGCGAGACACCGGCGAAGAACGCCTCGATGCCGACCCACGCGGCGAGCTGCTTGAGGACCGAGCCGCCCTTGGCGTAGGTGATGCCGTCGAAGTTGACCTGCACGTCCTCGAGGTCGTTGATCTCGGCGACGATCGGGTGCGTGGAGGGGAGCTGGTCCTGGCGGTAGGCCCAGGTCTTCTCCATCGCGTTGAAGGTGGTCCACGCCTCGGTCCACTCGGTCGCCTCGGCCGTCGCGATGGTGGACGCCCACTCCGCGAACGACTCGTTGAGCCAGAGGTCGTTCCACCACTTCATGGTGACGAGATCGCCGAACCACATGTGGGCGAGCTCGTGCAGGATCGTCACGACGCGACGCTCCTTGACGGCGTCGGTGACCTTGCTGCGGAAGACATACGTCTCGGTGAACGTCACCGCTCCCGCGTTCTCCATCGCGCCGGCGTTGAACTCGGGCACGAAGAGCTGGTCGTACTTGGCGAACGGGTACGGAACGCCGAACTTCGACTCGAAGTAGGCGAAGCCCTCTCGGGTCTTGTCGAAGATGTAGTCGGCGTCCAGGTGCTGCCAGAGGCTCTTGCGTCCGTAGACGCCGAGCGGGATCACGCGGCCCGAGGCGCTGGTGAGTTCCGAGAAGGTGGCCTCGTACGGTCCGGCGACGAGGGCCGTGATGTAGGAGGAGATCCGGGGCGTGGGCTCGAAGCCCCAGGTGGCCGAGACCCCGTCGTCGTGGACGATGGGCTCCGGGGTGGGGGAGTTGGAGACGACCTTCCACTCCGCGGGGGCGGTCACCGTGAACTGGAAGGTGGCCTTGAGGTCGGGCTGCTCGAAGACGGCGAACACGCGGCGGGAGTCGGGCACCTCGAACTGCGAATAGAGGTACACCTCGCCGTCCACCGGGTCGACGAAGCGGTGCAGGCCCTCGCCGGTGTTGGTGTAGAGGCAGTCGGCGTCGACGACGAGGACGTTCTCCTCCTGCAGTCCGGCGAGTGCGATCCGGGAGTCGGCGAAGACCTCGCGCGGGTCGAGCTGCTCTCCGTTGAGCGAGATCTCGCGCACGTCGCGGGCGATGAGGTCGATGAAGGTGAAGCTGTCGGGGGACGCGGAGAAGCGCACGACGCTCCGGGAGCCGAAGACCTCGGCGCCCTTGGTCAGATCGAGGGCGACCTCATAGGAGTGCGTGTCGACGACGTCGCGGCGCTCCTGCGCTTCGATTCGGGTGAGGTTCTCTCCAGGCAAAGCTGTACTCCCAGGGGTGAGGGGATGTAACCGGGGTCGGCGCAGTTGGCGCCGACGGCAACCATGACAGCCTACGCCAGAGCGGCGCGCGCGCCGTCGATCCTCACGAACCGGGGATAGTCACGGTCGTGCGGACGCTCGTCGTCTGCGGAGGTGGGAAGATGGAGGGGTGACCGCGATCGAGCCGAATGTCGTTCCCTTTGCCTCGCCCGCCGCTGCCGGCGGCGACCCCTATGTGACCACGCCCGTCGCCTACGACGCCATCCTCTTGGCGAGCTTCGGCGGCCCGGAGGGCCAGGAGGACGTGATCCCCTTCCTCCGGAACGTGACGCGCGGTCGGGGCATCCCTGACGAGCGGCTGGAGGAGGTCGCGCACCACTACCGTCACTTCGGTGGCGTGAGCCCGATCAACGGCCAGAACCGCGTGCTCAAGGACGCGCTGGAGAAGGCTCTCGTGGCCCGCGGGATCGACCTCCCGGTGTACTGGGGCAACCGCAACTGGGGTCCGTACCTTGAGGATGTGCTGCCCGAGGCGTCCGCCAACGGCCACACCACCCTCCTCGCCTTCGCCACGAGCGCGTACAGCTCGTTCTCCAGCTGCCGCCAGTACCGCGAGGACTTCGCCCGCGTGCTGACCGACACCGGCCTCGGCGAGACGGTCACCATCGACAAGATCCGCCCCTTCTACGACCACCCCGGCTTCGTCGAGGCCTTCGAGGCGGGCGTGCGGGAGTCGGTGCAGGGCTACCTCGACCAGGGCTTCGCGCCGACCGAGATCCAGGTCCTCTTCTCCACGCACAGCATCCCGACCGCCGACGCCGAGCGCTCCGGCGCCCGCGACATCGACTGGGGCGAAGGCGGGGCCTATGCCGCGCAGCACCTCGCCGTGTCGGAGTGGACGATGGAGCAGGTGCGGGCCGCCGTCCCGGGAGCCGCCGACGTGCCCTGGGAGCTCGTCTACCAGTCCCGTTCGGGCCCCGCGTCGCAGCCCTGGCTGGAGCCCGACGTCTGCGACGTGATCGCGGAGCTCCCGGCGCGCGGGCGCAAGGCGGTCATCGTGGTCCCCGTCGGGTTCATGAGCGACCACATGGAGGTCCTCTGGGATCTCGACACCGAGGCCGCCGAGGCCGCGGAGGAGGCGGGCCTCGCCTTCGTCCGCACGCCGACGCCCGGTGTCCGCGAGGCTTTCGTGGAGGGCATCGTCGACCTCATCGAGGAGCGCCTGCAGGGTCGCCCGAACGCGGAGCGTCCGCACGTCACCGATCTGCCCGGCGCGTTCGACGTCTGCCGTCCCGGGTGCTGCGAGAACGTGCGCGCGGGGTTCAAGCCCGCGGCTGCCGGCATCGCCCCCTGAGTCGCGGACACCGGATCCTAGGATGGAGACCATGCGCATCCACATCGCCACCGATCACGCCGGACTCGAGTTCTCCACCCGGCTGCAGGAGCATCTCCGCGCCGCAGGGCACGAGGTGATCGACCACGGTCCGGTGGAGTACGACGCGCTCGATGACTACCCCGCCTTCTGCATCCGGGCGGCGCAGGCCGTCGTCGTCGATCAGGCGACCGGGGTGCCGGCTCTCGGCGTCGTCTTCGGCGGCTCGGGCAACGGCGAGCAGATCGCGGCGAACAAGGTCGCCGGGGTCCGTGCAGCGCTCGTCTGGAACCTCTCCACGGCCGAGCTCGCGCGGGAGCACAACGACGCGAACGTCATCTCCATCGGAGCTCGTCAGCACACCTACGACGAGGTCACGGCGTTCATCGACCGGTTCATCGCCACGCCGTTCTCCGGCGACGAGCGGCACGTCCGGCGCATCGGACAGATCGCCGATTTCGAGCGCGACGGGTCGCTCCTCCCGGACCCCCGAGCCTGACATGCCCGAGGGACATTCCGTCCACCGCATCGCGCGGCAGTTCGATCGCAACTTCGTCGGCAAGACGATGAGGGCCTCCAGCCCGCAGGGACGCTTCGCCGAGGGCGCCGCGGTGCTCGACGGACGCAAGGCCGTGAGCGTGCAGGCCGTGGGCAAGCAGATGTTCCTCGAAGCGGAGGGTGACCTCTGGCTGCGCGTGCACCTCGGTCTCTACGGTGCCTGGGACTTCGCGGGGGAGATCCTCGTCGACCCCACCATCGCGTCGGCCAACGGCCGGATGGGCCAGACCAATCAGCGCGGCACCACTCTCGACGAGGCGATCCTCGACGACGCGGGGGAGAACTCCCTCGCCTCGATCGGGGCCCCGCGGCGCGCCAGGGTCCACGTGCGGATGTCCGAGCAGACCAAGGGCCTCACCGACGAGATCGACGAATGGCCGCCGCCTGTGGTGGGTCAGGTGCGGCTGCGCCTCATGACCGACATCACGGTGGCCGACCTGCGCGGTCCCACCGCCTGCGTGTTGCAGACCCCCGAGGAGATGCTGGCGACGGTGGCCAAGCTCGGTCCCGATCCGCTCGTCGGCGATCCGGCGGAGAACGAGGAGCGGTTCGTCCGCGCCGTGCGGAAGAAGCCGACCCCGATCGCGCTGCTGCTGATGGACCAGTCGGTCGTCAGCGGCATCGGCAACGTGTACCGCGCCGAGATGCTCTACCGGCAGCGGCTGAACCCGCATACGCCGGGCCGCGACGTCCCGGAGGATGTCGTCAGGGCGCTCTGGCATGACTGGGTGCGGCTGCTGGCCATCGGCGTGGAGACCGGTCAGATGATGACCATGGACGGGCTGTCTCCCGAGCAGTACCGCGCCGCCATGGCCAGCCGCGACGACCGGCACTGGGTCTACCACCGTGCCGGCCTGCCGTGCCGCGTCTGCGGGACCGAGATCGCGCTGGAGGAGATCGGCGCCCGCAAGCTGTACTGGTGCCCGCGCTGTCAGGCCTGAGGGCGGGATCCCCGGGGCTCCCGCCGCTCTAGGCTGGGATCCATGCGACAGAATCCGAGCTTCACGCTCGCCGATGTGGCCGAGATCCGCCGCGTCATCGACGCCAACCCGTGGGCGACGGTGGTGAGTGCGCCTGAGGACGGTCTGGTCGCCTCGCACTATGCCGTCCTCCTCGACGACGACCGCGATGATCTGACGGTCGTGGGGCATGTGGGCCGCCCGGACGACGCCATCCACGGCCTGGGGGAGCGGGAGATCCTGCTCGCCTTCCAGGGGCCGCACGGGTACGTCTCCCCGGGCTGGTACGGCGACATTCCCGCGGTCCCGACCTGGAACTACACCGCGGTGCACCTGTCGGGCGTTCCCGAGATCCTCAGCACCGCGGAGAACCTCCGTGTGCTCGATGCCCTGGTCGCGCGATTCGAGTCGCGCCTGCCCGACCCGCGCCTGATGTGGGAGCGTCCGAACGACGCGGCCTTCATCGAGAGGCTCGAATCCGGAACGGTCGGCTTCCGGCTCACCCCGACGAAGGTCGTCGCCAAGCGGAAGCTGAGCCAGAACAAGCCCGCGGAGACCATCGAGGCGGTGATCGCGGCGCTGCACGCCGAAGGGCCGTACGCGAACGCCGCCCTCGCCGCGGAGATGCGTCGTGCACAGGACGCACGGACGGGTGGCGGGGCATGAGCGCCCTCGGCGTCGAGGTCGGTACGGTTCGTGCCGTCCGCCCCGTCGGTCCGGGGCGGGAGTTCCTGCTGGACGATGAGCCCGTCGACCTCCACCTCGCCGACGGACGCATCGTCGACATCGCGCCGACCGGGGCCTTGCCGGCGCGCGGCGAGGTCATCGAGGCCGACGGTGCCTGGGCGGTGCCGGGGCTCTGGGACAACCATGTGCACACTGTGCAGTGGGCCCTCGCGGCGGAGCGCGTCCCTCTGGGCGAAGCGGACTCCGCCGCCGGGGCCGCGCGGCTGATGCGCGACGCGCCCGTGCTGCCGGACGGACGACGGATCGGCACGGGGTTCCGGGACGCGCTGTGGCCGGATCGGCCATCCGTGGCCGCGCTCGATGCCGAGACCGGGGTCGTGCCCACGTACCTGATCAACGCGGACGTGCACAGCGTCTGGCTGAACTCGGCGGCCCTGGCGCGCGAGGGCTTCCGTGGGGACGACGGTCTGCTCCGCGAGGAGGACGCGTTCGAGATCTCCCGCCGGCTCAATGCCGTCGACCCTAAACACAGCGATGAGGCGGTCGTCCGTGCGGGGGCGGCGGCCGCGGCACGCGGCGTGACCGGTCTGGTCGACTTCGACATGGCGTGGAACGCCGATGCCTGGCCGCGACGGATCCTCGCGGGCTTCGCCGCGCACCGCGTCGAGTTTGCGTTCTATCCGGCGGATCTCGATCGGGCGATCACCGCGGGTCTCCGCTCGGGGGAGCGCCTTGCGGTGTCGGATCCGGCCGGGCTGGTCGGGTCCCTCGTGCGGGTCGGGTCGTTGAAGGTGATCAGCGACGGCTCGCTCGGCACCCGTACCGCGGCGTGCTCGCACTCCTACCCCGGCGACCCCGCGAACTACGGGGTGCTGACGGTGCCTCCGGACGAACTCACGGCGCTGCTGACCACTGCGGCGGGAGCGGGGATCGAGGTCGCCGTGCACGCGATCGGCGATCGCGCCGTGACGGCGGCCCTCGACGCCTTCGGCGCTTCGGGTGCCACAGGGTCGATGGAACATGCGCAACTGGTGCGGCACGCCGACCTCGCCCGATTCGCGCGGCTCGGGGTGCGCGCGAGCGTCCAACCCCAGCATGCGGTGGACGACCGCGACCTCGTCGAGCACCACTGGGCGGAGCAGACCGCGATCGGCTACCCGCTCGCCTCGCTGCTGTCGGCGGGTGCGGAGGTGCGCTTCGGCTCCGATGCGCCGGTCACGCCGCTCGACCCCTGGCATGCGATCGCCGCGGCGGTCTGGCGGACCGACGACGACCGGGTCGCCTGGCATCCGGAGGAGCGGGTGACGCTGGATCAGGCCCTCGAAGCGAGTGTCCGCACGTCGCTCCGTCCCGGTCAGAGCGCAGACATCGTGCTCGTCGGGAGTGATCCTCGCACCGCTGACGCGGCGGGGCTCCGGACGATGCCCGTCACCACCACGCTGCTCGGCGGTCGCCTCACGCACGTCGCCTGAGGCGGCGCGCACACGACGAAGGGCGGCGCCGGATCGGAGCCGCCCTTCGTCGTGTGCGTGGTGTCAGGCCGCGATGTGCGACACGAGGAACCAGCGGTCCTTCTCCAGCCCGCGCTGGATCTCGATCGCCACGTCCTGGCTCGTGAGGTCGACCTCGTCGAGGCCCTCCACGGCCGCCTTCACATCGACGAGGATCGCGTCGATGTCGGCGATCACGGCGCGGATCAGCTCGTCCGACTGCGCGAAGCCGGCCGGAACGCCGGTGGCGCCTGCCTTCTCGGCGACGGCGTTCACGCGCGCGTCAATCGGAAGGCCCAGAGCGACGATGCGCTCGGCGGCGGTGTCGGCGAAGTCTCCGGCGTGGGCGACGATCGTGTCGAGCAGCTCGTGCACGCCGACGAAGTTGGCGCCGCGGACGTGCCAGTGCGCCTGCTTGCCGTTGACGGTCAGCGCCTGGAGGCCGAGGACGACGGGGGAGAGGAACTGCGCCGCACCGGCGGCCACAGTCGGGTCGATGGCGGTGGTGGAAACGGTCTGGGCCTTGCTCATCTTCTTGCTCCTCCGAATGAAGTTCTCTGTCTGACGAGTACAACGTTACTCAGGCTCAGGCATTCCGCAAGGAAGCTGAGGCTCCACTCACTTCCGCGTGATTCCGGGGGAGTGAGGGTAGTCTCGCCTCATGAGCATCGCTGCCGGAGCCTCCGTCCTCGCCCTCCCGGATCGCACCCCCGAGCTCGACGACACCGCCTTCGTCGCAGACGGCGCCCGCATCGTCGGCGCGGTGTCTCTCGGAGCCGGTGCCAGCGTCTGGTACAACGCCGTACTTCGCGGTGACTCCTCGCCGATCGTCATCGGTCCTGGCAGCAACGTGCAGGACAACGTGTCGATCCACGTCGACGCCGGGCACCCCGTCCTCGTCGGGTCACGGGTGTCGATCGGGCACAACGCGGTGGTGCACGGCTGCACGATCGGTGACGGCTCCCTCATCGGCATGGGTGCCGTCGTCCTCAGCGGCGCCGTGATCGGAGAGGGATGCCTGATCGCCGGAGGAGCCGTGGTGCTCGGCGGGACCGAGGTGCCGCCCGGATCCCTGGTCGCGGGCGTGCCTGCAAAGGTGCGCAGGGCGTTGTCGGACGACGAGCGTGCCTCTCTGGTGGCGAACGCGGCGATCTACCTTGACCACGCGGCGACGCACGCCTGCGCAACGGAGGCGTAAGGCCCAGCCCCGCTAGGCTGGGGCGGTACGGGGCGGTGGCCAAGCTGGTTAAGGCAGTGGGCTCATAACCCAACGATCGCGGGTTCAAGTCCCGCCCGCCCTACTCCAGGATCCCATGAACACGGCCGTCCGGCTCTCCCTTCCTCTCGCGCACCTGATCGCCACGGTCAGCTCATCGGCAACGATGCTGGCTGTGATGGTGACGGTCGCGCAAGGCGAAGCGGCGAGCTGGGCGGTCGCTGCCGTGCTCCTCTCGGCAGCAATCCCCGCCATCGTCCTCGCCCCACTCGCGGCCCCGCTGCTGGACAGGTTCGGACCTCGCTCGGTCGTCGTCGTGTCCGCGGTCGTGCAGGTCGTCATCCTCCTGCTCACCGCGGCCGCGCCGACCACGGCGGTGCTCATCGCCATGGTCGCTGCTCGCGCGTGCGTGTCCGCGTTGGACTCCGCCGCGCTCCTGCTGCTCGCCGACCGTGCCCCGCGGTCGCACGCCCCCGACTCCACCGCACGAGCATTCGCTCGCCTGGACACCGCCCGGCTCATCGGCGGGCTCATCGGCCCGCTGCTCGGAGGGATCGCGGTGCAGTTCCTCGACCTCTCCTGGCTGTTCCTCGCCCAGGCCGTAACGGTCGCCATCCTCGGCATCGTCGCCCGCTGGTATCCGCAACAGGCGTGGGAACCGGTGGCGACGCCGTCATCCTGGTGGCAACGCGTCACCGAAGCACCCGCCCTCCTGTTCCGGCACCAGGCTGCGCGTGCCGCCCTCACCGGGCTCGTCCTGGCGATCGTGTTCACCTCGATCTTCTCGACCGCGCAGACGCTGTACTCCCTCGACGTCCTCGCCCTCGATCCCATCGGCGTCGCGATCCTCACCCAGTGCTTCGTCGTCGGTCGGTTGTTCGGATCGCGCCTCGGTGCACGGGTCACGGAGAGCCGCGCCTCGACATGGCTGCTCGGCGCGACTGCAGCAATGGGCATCGGCCTTCTCCTGCCCGGCGTGATCCCCAACAGCATCGTCGCCGGCGCGGGCTTCGCGATCGCCGGTCTCGCGAACGCCATTCAAGTCGCCGCGATCCGCCTCATCGTCGTGTCGGCGGTTCCCGACAGCACCCGCGGTCGTGCCCTGGCAGCGATGGGCAGCGTCAACCAGACCGCCGGAGTGGCAGGCACGGCCCTCGCCGCACCCCTCCTCGTCGCCGTCGGACCTGCTGTTGCACTGGCCGTCGCGGGGATCGGGACACTCCTTGCCGCGGGTCTGACATTCCTCATGCGCGGAGCCCGAGGGCGTCGTCCCTCTGCGCTGGGGGTCAGGAGGGCCAGTAGTTCTTCTTGATGGTGACTTCTTCGATCCTCGAGCTGCCACCGACGGAGCGTACGTGGACGTACATCCGGGCGGGACCGGCGAGGGCGTACGGCATCACGTACTGGGCATGCGTGATGCCGTCGCTCGACGTGGTCCTCGGGATCTCGGCCGTGGGCTGGGGGATCGCCTGCGCGACAGTGCCTGCCGAGGTGAGAGTCTCGGCGACCAGTCGGATCTGAAGCGCGGAGGTGACCCCGGAGGCACGCAGATTGACGACGGCTTCCCCGGTTTCGCGTCGTCCCGGACCGATCACGGCGACGTAGTTCTCGTTCGCTCCCACGCGGACCGGGATCCAGGAGTTCGCCGGTATGACGGTGTTCCACGCGTAGGTGGTCGACTGATGGGTGGGCACGGGATCCTCCGAGGTCGAGGGTTGGCTGGGATTGGTGTCGATGACGTGGTTCTCGAAGTCGACGGTGTTCTTGAAGCCGAGCTGGTTCGGAGACCCACCGATCCACAGCGACACATGCACGTGAGCGCCATATCCCGTGTCGCTGTCGAACCCCGAGGCTCCTGAATAGGCGATGAGCGCTCCTCGCTCAACCCGGGTACCTACACGAACCGTGCTGGCGTCCAGGTGGAGGTAACGAAGGTAGTTGCCGTCGTCGGCGCGGAGAGCAAGGTAGCGTCCCGTCGCCGTCGACGGCGTGTCCTTGCGGTCGACGATGACGCCGCTCGTCGCCGCCCACACGGGCGTGCCTCTCGGCACCGCGTAGTCGGTGCCCGGCTCGGCGGAGCCGCGGTTCCGGTGTCCTTGCCACGTGTCCGAGATCGGGGCGTAACCGCACGGACGCAGATACGTCGTCGCTGCATCCGCGGGTGTCTGGGGTGCGACGGCCTCCCAACCGAGCATCAGCGCTCCACCGAGGACGCCCGAGGCGACCAGTGCAGATCGTCGAGACAGAACGGTGTGAGTCAGTGAGTTCGGCGGTGCGGTCGCCGACTCCGGTCCGCACACTATCGGTCTCCTCCTTCGTTCTGCCCGTTGATCAGCTTCTGGATCTGCTCCTCCGGAAGACGCTCGATCGAGGCGGACGAAAGACCGATGTCAGGGCTCGTCGGCGTGCCGCCGATCGTGCATTGCGCCTCTCCGGAGAGTCCGGAGGTCTGCGCGGGGACGAGGACGAGCCATTCGGGCTCGACGGTGCGCCGCTCGATGCGGACGTTGGCGGTGTCGAACTGTGCACCCTCGGCGAAGGCCGATCTCGTGGCGTCGATGCAGATCTGGGCCAAGCCGTCTGCCGTGAAGTCTCCAAACGTCTCGGTAGGAGAGCTGGGCGCAGGCGAGGGGGAGGGCGAGCTGGAGGGGGGTGCATCGCTCGGGGTCACGGTGCTGGTGGGAGCTGTGCTCGACGCGCATCCGGCGAGCGTGATAGCCCCGACTGCCAGGACGGCCGCGAGGGAGAAGCGTTCGGGTCGGGGGGCACTCATGTGTGAAAAGTACCAGTGCGCGGCCGTTTCGCCGGGAAGCGATGCCGGTGAAGCGTCGACAGGAGGCGGAAGGAGGTGCCGGGAGCGGGGAGAGACAACGATGCCCCCGGCACCAGGTAGACGGCGAATGCCTCTACAGACGGACGGACGCGTCGGAAGGGGAAGCGATCCGTCAACCGAGAGACGTCGGAGTGGCCGTTTCATGACGCCGTTCGCTGCAGGATCACGGAATACTGCATCGCCGAAGAAACTGCGTGGCCGAGATCGCGTAACAGAACCGCCATTCGTGCGTCTCTCCACGGGGACACCACTCGAGCGGAAGAAGCCATCCGCGCGAGTTCATCGATCATCTGGGGAGTCGAAAGTGCCAGTCATTCAGCATGCAATCAGATCGGGCGCGCGGGGAACGCGCCTGACGACGTTCGTGGGTGCTCTGCTCGCGATCTGTCTGGCGGCCCTGGTGGCCGTCATCGCGACGCCGGCCACGGCCCGCGCTGCGGAGGTGACGGGGATCACCTCGTTGACCATCACCGAACCCACCGGCCAGATCAAGGTCTGGGACCGGATCGCGTTCGAAGCGACCTGGGCGGTGCCGGACACGGCGACCGCGGGGGACACGTTCCGTCTCGCCTTTCCAACGAGCCCGAGCCTGACCGGGGTGCGGGATTCGTTCGCCCTGACGGCGCCGGATGGTCAGACCGTGGGAACCTGCGAGGTGTCGACCGGTGAGCTCGTGTGCACGCTCTCGGATTACGTCGACAGTCACACCGACGTCAGCGGTACCCTGCACTTCCGTGCGAGGGCAGACGAGGAGACCACGCTGACGGAGATCCCGTTCACGACGGGCGGAGGAACGATCGTTCCGGTCGATGTCCCCGGTGGGATCGGACCGGTCCCGGAGTTCCCGGCGCCGACGACCCCGAACAAATGGGGTGACATCACACTGGACGGCCGGAACATCTCGTGGGGCGTGAACATCCCATCCGCGGCGCTGACGGGGGGTGCGCCGACGCTCACCGACACGTTCACAGCGGGACTCATCCTGGACCCTGCCTCCGTCACCGTGGCATACGTACTTGCGAAGGACTGGGCGGGAGGCAAGTACACCGTGTCGACGGCGCTGCAGTCGGGCAGCGACTTCACCGTCACGGGGGTCAGCTCCGAGTCGTTCACGGTGACGGTGGACGCGCCCATCGTCGCGGACGCGATCTACGTGCTCCGCTACAAGACCGCTCTGCCCGCCGACGTCCGCCCCGGTGATGCGTTCCACAACACCGTGACCGGCTCCCGGTGGGTCACCGAGAGCACCCCGGTCATCTACTCCCAGGGCGGGGGAGATGGCGAAGGGGTGCTGCCGGTCGGTGGGTTCACTGTGACCAAGGAGGTCAGCGGTTCCGGCGCGGCTCTGGTGCCCGACGACCTGGAGTTCCGGGTGGCCTACTCGTATCAGCGTGCAGGGCAGACGGTGGAGGGCGAGCTCGCCCTGCGGTCCGGGCAGACCGATGGCCTGAAGGGTCTGCCGGTGGGCACGGTCGTCACCCTGTCTGAGGTCACGCCGGCGGACGTCGACGGCGTGACCTGGCAGGCGCCGGTCTTCTCCGGCACCGGTGTGGCGATCACCGATGGCGGCGCGTCCGTCACCATCGCACGGGGCACGACGGTCGCGGTGACGCTCACCAACCCGACGACGGTCACGCCGCCGCCGGTCGGAGGCTTCACGGTGACAAAGAACGTCACCGGCCCGGGGACGTCGCTGGTCCCTGCGGACCAGACGTTCACGGTGGAGTACTCGTACGAGCTCGCGGGACAGCCCGTCACCGGTGAACTCGCACTCCGCGCCGGGCAGAGCGACGGGCTCGCGGATCTGCCGGCGGGAACGGTCGTCACGCTCCGCGAGAAGGCGCCGAGCTCCGTGGCGGGCGTCACGTGGAAGAGTCCGCGCTTCACCGGGGCGGGAGTCGACGTCGGCGACGGCGGTGCGACGCTCACGATCTCCGAAGACGCGACGGTCGCGGTCGTGCTCACCAACGGGACAGCGGTCACTCCTCCGGCCCCTCCGGGCGGTGGGCTCGCGCTGACCGGGTCCGAAGGGGCCGCCGGTCCGTTCGCCCTGGGAGCGCTGCTGCTGCTCGCCGGACTCGTGGCACTCGGCATCCGCCGCCGGGTCGCGGGTTCGCGCATCGGCGATTGAGGGCCGCGAGTGGCCTAGCTGATCGATCACGCGACGACTTCACCGTCGTCGCGTGATCGATCGCGCCGTTCGGCGTCCTGTCCTCGTCGAGGGGCTCTCCCTTTGACGACGACGTCGACGCCGCAGCGCGTCGGAGAAAGGCACCTCTCATGAACAAGACGCTCCTCGCCCGTACCTCGGCCGCCCTCGGCATGGCCGCCGCTCTCTCACTCGGCGGAACGGCGCTCGCTTCCGCCGCTCACGCCGAGTCGACGCCCGCGGATCCGACGGCGTCGAGTACGCAGAGCACGGGCGTTCTCACGCAGCGCGTCGGAGCGGCCTGTCTCTTCTTCCAGTACACGTTCAACATGAGTCCGACCGATCCCCAGGTGGGGGACACCGTGACGTACACCATGCAGTTCCTCAACAACGGCGAGGTCGACTCGACGAAGAGCGCGCTCACGTTCCGCCTGGACGGCCTCCTCGACGACTCGACCTGGGCGGCGTCGACCCTGGAGGCGACCTTCGGTCGCCCTTCCGTCGCGGGGAATGCCGTCACGTGGAACGGGCCGCTCGATGCCGGAGACAGCGTCGTGCTGCGCTTCACCGGCGTGTGGACCGGCGACGGCGATGGGCTCGCGTTCCCGCGGGTCGAGTCCTACGGCTACGTGAGGTGACGTGCGGCCGCGCGCCGCGGCCCCGTTTTCCACGGTATCCGCGGCGACGTGGTGCGCTCGTCGTCGAGAGGCTGAACGGACACCGACCGAAAGGCAGCCATGCAGCTCTCCACGGACTCCGAAGTCATCGTCCGCGCCACCGCCGGCGTCGTCGCCGCACACGCCGACGAGATCACCACCCTGTTCTACCGGCGGATGTTCGAGGCGCATCCTGAGCTGTTGAACGTCTTCAACCGCGCGCATCAGGTCCAGGGCGATCAACCCAAGGCGCTGGCGGCGTCCGTCGTGGCGTTCGCGGTGCACCTCATCGATCCGGACGCGCCGGACTTCTCCCCGGTGATGCGACGCATCGCCCACCGCCACGTCTCCTTGGGTATCTCGGCGCGCCAGTACACGATCGTGGGCCGCTATCTCCTGGCCGCGGTCGATGACGTACTCGGCGACGCGATCACGCCCGCAGTGCATGCGGCGTGGGACGAGGTGTACTGGCTCTTCGGCTGCTCCCTCATCGCCGAGGAGGCACGGCTCTATGCGGACGCCGGCACGGACCCGGACCACCCGTGGCGACCGCACCGGGTCGTCGACCGCGTGGAGGAGGCTCGCGACGTCATCTCCCTCATCCTGGAGCCGGTGGACGGTCGCCGAGCGCCCCATCGCACTGGGCAGTACGTGGCCGTCGCCGTCGACCTCCCTGACGGCACGCGCCAGCCCCGGCAGTACACGATCTCCTCGTCGACGCCCGAGGCGGCACTGCGCGTCACCGTGAAGCGCGTGCGCGGCGCGGACGGCGCACCGGACGGTCAGGTGTCGACCTGGCTGCACGAGAACGCCCACGTCGGAACGGTGCTCGATGTCTCCCAGCCCGCCGGGGACCTGCTCCTCGACGACTCCGACGATGCGTTGATCCTCATCTCGGCGGGAATCGGCATCACGCCCGTCGCAGCGATGGTGGACGACCTCGCGCGACGGCGTCCCGACCGGCCGGTGCACCTGTTCCACGTGGACCGCGAGCCGGAGACCCACGCCCTCGTCTCCGACGTGCGCGACCGCGCGCAGCGGTTGAACGACGTCCGCACCCTGACCTGGTACACCGGGGGCGCAGCGGAGGGGTCGGCGGTGCGCTCCGGCCGGATGGATCTCGCCGACATCGAACTCCCGCCGACGGCGCGCGTGTTCCTGTGCGGGCCGCTGCCGTTCATGCAGGCGATCCGAAGCGCTCTGACGGCACGCGGTATCGCGCCGGAGCGCATCGAGTACGAGGTCTTCGGTCCGGATCTCTGGGCTCGTCAGCCGAGGTCCGGCGCTGCGTGAGAGTGCGGCGAAAGCTCTGAGTGAACCCGTGTCAAGCCCCTCCTTGAGGCCTCGGGGAACTGGCAGGCTCCCCGAGAGCGGCACCGCGCCGCGGGAACGGGAGAGACTATGAGCATCGGCAGCGGAATCGCGCTCTTCGTCATCGGAGCGATCCTCGTGTTCGCGATCAACGTCGACGTGCCGTGGGTCGACCTGGACATGGTCGGCTACATCCTCATGGGTGCCGGCGTGATCATCTTCCTCATCGGCATCGTGCTTCTCGCGCGTCGGCGTCGCACGGAGACGGTGTCGCGCACGTACGTCGACCCGGCGACGGGCGAGCCCACGACCCGGCGTTCCGTCAGCTCGAGCTCCGACGACGGGCTCTGAGCGCACGCAGACGGGAAGGAGAAGGGCCGCGGGAGAACCCGCGGCCCTTCTCGTCAGGCGACGTCCGCGCCTTCGAGATGCTCCTCGACGAGGGTGATGCCTCCGCTCGAGTTCGCGGAGTGCGCGAGCTCCTCGATCCAGCGACGGCTCAGCTCGGGTGTCTCGGTCTCCTCGAAGACGAAACGGAGGGGGATGGAGGGGTGCAGCCAGAGCGTGGAGCGCCCGGGGGCATCGCCCTCGGGGTGGCGCCAGGAGAGCGTGAAGCTCTCGTTCCGGCGCAGTTTCGTGGCGATGACCACCTTGAGGTGCGCGAGCGCACGGTCCTCGATCTGGATCGGCGTCTGGGTATCGCCGTAGTACAGGCTGCCCATGGTCAGCCGACCTTCGCGGCGGGGGCTGCGGGAATGTTCATGGCGCTCCTTGGGAACGTGGGGGGAAGACGGCAGACCGCTCCCGGGGATACTTGGACTGTAGCCAATTTGCGCACGACATCGTGCGCATCAGGGCGACGCGCCGTCTGCTGCGAACAGAGTATGCGCGCGGTGTCAGTCTCCCGTCACAGGGCGGTGAGAACGGGCGGATTTCCGTATGCCTCGCGATAGGCCACGGCGAACCGGGAGACGTTGCTGAACCCCCACCGGCGCGCGATCGCGGACACCGATGCGCCCTTGCCGTGTCGCAGATCGCGGTGCGCGCCGTCGAGCCGGGCGCGCCGCAGGGCCTCATTCGGTGTCATGTCGAGCGCGCGGCGGAACGCGTACTGCAGGCCTCGGGTGGACATGAAGGCCGCCGCCGCGACGTCGTCCACCGTGATGGGCAGGTGTGCGTTGTCCTCGATGAACGCGAGGGCGCGACGCACCGAGGCCGGCGCCGCGGAGCGTTGGGCCGGACGGTGCAGCGACTCGCTGAAGGTGGTGGGGAACGCCGACATGGTCAGCAGCAGGGCATGGCGCTCGAGCTCGGCGGCGATGAGGGGGTCGGCGCCATCCGGACCGAACGAGCCGTCGATGTAGGAGAACATCCGCTCCCACCGTGCCCCGTCCTCCCGCGTGTGCGGAGCGAGTCCGGTGGCGCGGAGCTCGAGGCGGTCGTCGCCGGTGATCTGCCTGATCGAGTCACGCGCCGCCGCGCGATCGAACACGAGAGCACGGACGCGGGCGACCTGGTTCCACTTCGCCTCGACCCGGACGCCGTCCGTGAGCCACGGCTGACCGGCGTCGAGTCCTTGCCGGCCCGACCAGATCCGGGCGTCGGCGGCATCGACGCGACACACCAGCAGCTGATCCTCCGGCTCGGCGCGGGAGTGCACCTGGGCCGCGAGCTGATAGCGGACGAGCGACATGGACGCCGCCTCCACCGAGCGCCAGTCGAAGCGGAACCGGCGGGGGTCCACGTCCTGGAGGGTCGCCGAGGGCACGAACTGCTGCCAGGTGGACTCCACCTGCTCGATGTCCGTGGATGTGAACTGCACCGACACTCCTTGCTGCGCCTCGTCCGGGTGGCCGGGGCTTCTTGGACACTAACCCACGCCACTGACAAGACGGTGGGGACGCTCCGGGGGTATCCGTCGGGAAGGGGGAGTGCCGAGGCCTCGTAGACTCGGACCATGAGTGTGCCTTCCCCGTATGCGGAGCGATTGAGCCGGATTCCGGTGCAGCGCCAGGAGGTGGAGGTGCGCGGGGGAACGACGGCGTACTGGGTCTACGGTCCGGACGACGCCGAGACGACCGTCATCGCGGTTCACGGCTTCCGCGGCGAGCACCACGGCCTCGAGTCGGTCCTCGCCTTCCTTCCGGAGCTTCGCGTGCTCGCGCCCGATCTGCCAGGATTCGGGGAATCCGCCCCGCTGCCCGGTCGTCGCCACGACCTGCAGGAGTACGCGGGATGGTTGACCGACTTCGCCGCGGCCGCAGCGCCGGGGGCGGTCATCCTCGGCCATTCCTTCGGATCCATCGTGGCCGCCGCCGCCGTGGCCGGAGGACTCGAGACGCCGCGGCTGATCCTCGTGAACCCCATCGGCGCACCGGCGCTGGAGGGTCCGAAGGGCGTCATGACCCGACTCGCAGTGCTGTACTACGCGCTCGGCGCCAAGCTCCCGCCGCGGATCGGGACCGCGTTGCTGCGGAATCGGGTGATCGTCCGCGTGATGAGCATGACCATGGCGAAGACGCGGGACCCCGAGTTGCGGCGCTTCATCCACGACCAGCACGACACCTACTTCTCGCGGTTCTCCGATCGCGACGTGCTGCACGACGCCTTCGTCGCGAGCGTCTCGCACGACGTCAGGGAGTTCGCCCCCGCGATCGGCGTGCCCACGCTCCTCATCGCCGCACAGCGCGACGACATCACCCCGATCGAGGCGGAACGGAAGCTGGTGACGCTCTTCCCCGACGCGTCTCTCGTCGAGATCGCCCAGGTGGGTCACCTGATCCACTATGAGACGCCGGCGGAAGCGGCCGGCGCGATCCGTCGGTTCCTCAGGATTCCCGTCGCGCGAGGCCGATGAGCCCGGCCACTCGGAACGGGATTACCTCACCCATGGCGAGCGAGGTCTCGGTCCGCTCCACACCCTCGATCGAGAGGATCCGGGCGTCCGTGTCGAACAGATGACGGGCGTCGCGGCACGCCACGCGCGCCAGCAGGTCGATGGAGCCGCTCAGACCGTGTGCCTGGACGACCTCCGGGATGCGCGCCAGCTCGTTGATGATGCGGGGGAGCTCGGTCTGGCGGACGCCGATGCTGACGAACGCCTGCAGCGGGAACCCGAGGACGTCGGGGGAGAAGGCGCGCTCGTAGGAGAGGAAGACGCCGCTCTGTTCCAGCCGGGCCATCCGCGCCTGGATGGTGTTGCGCGACAGGCTCATGCGCTCGGCGAGAGCGACGATCGTCACGCGCGGGTCGTCGGCGAGGGCCGCGAGAAGCTCCAGGTCGATCCGGTCCAGTCCAGGCATAGTGCCAAACCCTAGCAGCACGGCATCGGAGAAAAATGAGCAACATGCTCAATCGGCGTTGAGTTGCTTGAGCGAGGTGTTGACCAGACGTACCCTCAGACCATGCCGGTGATGACGCCGGCTCCATTGTGCGTCGCCCCACGAGGGCCGCCAGGGACGAGGAGGACGATGATGTCGCCGCAGACCACCCCCATCGCGGACACCGCCCAGGATCTCGAGCTGTCGGAGCGGATCCTCGCTCCGGACGGGACCCGCGTCGCGAACGCCCGCCTCGATCCGTTCGTCGCCGATGTCGACGCCGCGCAGCTGCGCGCCCTGCATCGCGACATGGTCATCCTCCGCCGGATCGACGCCGAAGGTGTCGCGCTGCAGCGCCAGGGGCAGCTCGGTCTCTGGGCGCCCTGCCAGGGGCAGGAGGCCACGCAGATCGGCACGGCCCGGGCCCTCGATCCGCAGGACTACGTCTTCCCGAGCTACCGCGAGACCGGCGTGATCTACGCCCGCGGCGCCCAGCCGGGGGACTACGTGCGCATGTGGCGCGGCGAGGAGGGTGCCGCCTACGATCCCGCGGTCCTGCGGGTCGCTCCGCTGCAGATCATCATCGGCGCCCAGACTCTGCACGCGGTCGGGTACGCCCTCGGCATCCGGCACGAGAAGGC
Source organism: Microbacterium sp. UMB0228 (assembly GCF_002871415.1). Lineage (NCBI taxonomy): Bacteria > Bacillati > Actinomycetota > Actinomycetes > Micrococcales > Microbacteriaceae > Microbacterium > Microbacterium sp. UMB0228. Next base: position 135,254 of record NZ_PNFU01000004.1, read on the forward strand.
CCCGGAGGTCGCCGTGACCTACTTCGGAGACGGGGCCACCAGTCAGGGGGACGTGAACGAGGCGATGATCTTCGCCGCGTCCTACCAAGCGCCGGTCGTGTTCGTCTGCCAGAACAACCACTGGGCCATCTCCGAGCCGGTCGCGGTGCAGTCGCAGTACCCGATCGCGGGACGCGCCCCCGGATTCGGCATCCCGAGCCTCCGCGTGGACGGCAACGACGTCCTCGCGTGCCTGGCGGCGATGCGCTGGGCGCTGGAGCACGCGCGCTCCGGGAAGGGGCCGGCCTACATCGAGGCGGTGACCTACCGGATGGGTCCGCACACCACCGCGGACGACCCCACCAGGTACCGGGACGAGGCCGAGCTGGAGTCGTGGCGGCGCCGCGACCCCATCGCGCGCATCGAGGCATACCTCCGCGCCACCGGCGACCTCACCGCGGAGCACGTCGCCGAGACGCAGGCGGCTGCGGACGCCATCGCCAAGGAGATGCGCGCGACCTGCCTGGGCATGGTCACCCGTCCGCCGCTGGCGGTCTTCGACGGCGTCTACGCCGAGCCGCACACGGGTCTGGAGCGGCAGCGCGACCAGTACGCCGCCTATCTGGCGTCGTTCGAGGGTGAGGCGTGACCATGACCGAGCTCACTCTCGGCAAGGCGCTCGGCGCCGGCCTGCGTCAGGCGATGCGCGACGACGAGAAGGTGGTGCTGCTGGGGGAGGACATCGGCAAGCTCGGCGGCGTCTTCCGGATCACGGACGGCCTCCTCGACGAGTTCGGGGCGGCCAGGGTCATCGACACCCCCCTCGCGGAGTCCGGGATCGTCGGCACGGCCGTCGGCCTCGCCTTCCGCGGCTACCGCCCGGTCGTCGAGATCCAGTTCGACGGGTTCGTCTACCCGGCCTTCGACCAGATCGTCTCTCAGGTCGCGAAGCTGCACTACCGCACCCAGGGGCGGGTGAAGATGCCGATCACGATCCGGATCCCCTGGGCCGGCGGCATCGGTGCCGCGGAGCATCACTCCGAGTCTCCGGAGGCGTACTTCGCGCACACGGCCGGCCTTCGCGTGGTCGCCGTGTCGAATCCGGAGGACGCCTACCGGAGTCTTCGCCAGGCCATCGCCTCGGACGACCCCGTCGTGTTCTTCGAGCCCAAGCGGCTCTATCACCACAAGGGGGAGGTCGACCTGGAGGCCCCGCTCGCGGATGCCCCGCCGATGGGTATCGCGCGGGTGGTGCGCCCGGGCACCGACGTCACCGTCCTCACCTACGGGGCCATGGTGAGCACCGCGCTGCAGGCGGCGGAGGCCGCGGAGGACGAGGGCATCGCCCTGGAGGTGATCGACCTGCGTTCGCTCTCGCCGGTGGACTACGACTCCGTCGCCGCCTCGGTGCGCAAGACCGGGCGTGTGGTCGTGGCGCACGAGGCCTCCCGGGAAGCCGGACTCGCCGCGGAGGTCATCGCGAGCGTGACCGAGCGCTGCTTCGAGTACCTGGAGTCCGCTCCGCTGCGGGTCACCGGCCACGACGTGCCCTACCCGCCGGCCAAGCTCGAGAAGTACCACCTGCCGGACCTCGACCGGATCCTCGATGCGGTCGACCGCGTGATGGATCGCCCGCACAGCTTGACGGGAGCAGACGCATGATCGCCGAATTCCGTCTCCCCGACCTCGGCGAAGGACTCACCGAGGCCGAGGTCGTGCAGTGGCTCGTCGCGCCCGGCGACAGCGTCGCGCTGAACCAGACCCTCGCGGAGGTCGAGACGGCCAAGGCCGTCGTCGAGCTGCCGTCGCCGTACGAGGGCACGGTGTCGACCCTGCACGCGGACGCGGGAGAGACCGTCGCCGTGGGAGCGCCGCTGATCGCCTTCGACATCGAGGGGGACGACCCTCCGGCGGCGCCGTCCGGTGGCGAGCAGGAGTCCTCCGCGGAGAAGGCGCAGCCGAACCTCGTGGGCTACGGGGCCGCCCCGACCTCGAGCGGACGCCCCGCGCGCCGGGCGCGGCGCCGGAGTGTCGCCCCGGTGGCCTCGGTGGCCGACACGGCCGTTCTCGAGGCCGCGCCGCACGACGCGACGCCATCGGTCGCGGTCGAGCCCGTTCTGGAGCGACCACGGTCCACCCCACCGGTGCGCGCCTACGCCAAACGACGGGGCGTCGACCTCGTCCTCGTCGCCGCGGAAGTCGGCGACCGCGTGATCACGAGGGCAGACGTGGATGCGTACGCGGAGCGCATCGGAGCGGAGCCGTCACGGCCCGCCGGGACGCCCGAGCGCGAGACCACCGCGGCATCCGGAACCCTTCCGCGCGCGGAGGGGAGGCCGCGGGAGACGCGCATCCCGATCCGCGGGGTCCGCAAGCACACGGCGGCGGCGATGGTGCAGAGCGCCTTCACCGCCCCGCACGTCACGGTGTTCCACACGGTCGATGTGACGGCGACCATGGAGATGCTGGCACGTCTCCGCGACGACCGAGCGCTCGCGGAGCATCGGATCGGCCCGCTCGCCGTCGTCGCGAAGGCGGTCTGCCTCGCCCTGCGCCGTGCTCCGGGCCTGAACGCGCGGTGGGACGAGGAGTCCGGGGAGATCGTCGAGTACGGCTTCGTCGACCTGGGCATCGCCGCCGCGACCGAGCGTGGTCTCATCGTGCCGATGATCCGGGACGCGGAGCGGATGAATCTGGTGGAGCTGTCCGCAGCGATCCGTGCCCTCGCGGAGACCGCGCGTGCGGGGAAGACCTCGCCGGCCGAACTCGCCGGAGGTACGTTCTCGCTGTCGAACATCGGGGTGTTCGGGGTGGACGCCGGAACACCGATCCTCCCGCCGGGGCAGTCCGGCATCCTCGCGGTCGGCGCCGTGCGTCGGCAGCCGTGGGAGTACCGCGGGGAGATCGCGCTGCGTCAGGTCATGACGCTGAGCCTGTCCTTCGACCACCGCCTCGTGGACGGGGCCGAGGGCGCGACGTTCCTCAAGGACGTGGCGGACATCCTCGAGGATCCGGGGCGGGCGATGCTGCTCAGCTAGCGGCGCGCAGCGCGGCCTCGGCCATCGCGACCAGCACGGTCGCGGTGGCCGCGTGCCGTCTCGTCGCGGCGCGGGTGCTGTGCGGGGTCGAGTTGATGAGACCGAAGCACGCCTGCACGCGCAGCCGCAGCTCGTCGCGGTCCAGGGGCTCCGAACGATCCAGGGCGGCGAGCGCATCCATCCAGAGCTCGATGTAGGCGCGCTGCAGGCGACGGACCTCGGCGCGGTCGTCGTCGTCGAGGAAGGCGAGGTCCCGGTCCTGCACCTGGATCACCTCGGCGTTGCCGAGCGCGAACTCGACGTGGAAGCGGATGAGTCCGCGCATCCGCTCGTCGGCTGCCGTCGTCTCCGCGGACACGCGTCGTCCGCCCGCAACGAGGTCCTGACTGACCTTGACGAGGACCGCGCCGAGAAGGGCCTGCTTCCCGGCGAAGTGGCGGTACACGGCAGGCCCGGACACGCCGACGGCGGCGCCGATGTCCTCCAGGCTCACGCCGCTGTACCCGCGCGCGGCGAAGAGCCGTGCCGCGGCATGCAGAAGCGCGTCGGAGCGTTCCGCCTTGGCGCGGTCGCGGGCGGTGGCGGGGCTTGTCATCTCAGTTAATCCTCGCTAACCTGAATCAACGGGTTAGTGAACACTAACCGAGAATGCATGCAGCGCGCCAGGCTCCCACCCGGCGCGACGTGGGTCGAGGAGGACGTCACGATGCCGGCAACCCAGGAAGCGCTCGCCCAGCAGCTCCGCGACCGTCTCGCCGCGGCAGCGCAGGGTGGGCCGACCGCCTCGCGTGAGCGACACGTCGCCCGCGGCAAGCTGCTTCCTCGCGACAGGGTGGCGCGCCTCCTCGACGAGGACAGCCCGTTCCTCGAGGTCGCGCCGCTCGCGGCCGACGGCCTGTACGGCGGCGAGGCGCCCGGGGCCGGTGTCATCGCCGGCATCGGCCTGGTCCACGGCCGGCACGTCATGGTGGTCTGCAACGACGCCACCGTGAAGGGCGGGACCTACTATCCGCTCACCGTGAAGAAGCATCTGCGTGCGCAGGAGATCGCCCTCGAGAACCGCCTGCCCTGCCTCTACCTCGTCGACTCGGGTGGCGCCTTCCTTCCCCGCCAGGATGAGGTGTTCCCGGATCGGGAGCACTTCGGACGCATCTTCTTCAACCAGGCGCGGCTGTCCGCGCAGGGAATCCCGCAGCTCGCAGCGGTCCTCGGCTCGTGCACGGCCGGGGGCGCCTACGTACCGGCGATGAGCGACGAGACCGTCATCGTCCGTGGACAGGGCACGATCTTCCTGGGCGGGCCGCCGCTGGTGAAGGCGGCGATCGGCGAGGTGGTCACGGCGGAGGAGCTCGGGGGAGGGGAGCTGCACGCCCGTCGCAGCGGCGTCGTGGATCACCTGGCCGACGACGACGAGCACGCCCTGGAGATCCTCCGGGACATCGTCGCCACGCTCCCGCCGCCGCTCGCCCCGGCCTGGGACGTCGGCGACAGTCGGCCGCCCGCGGAGGCCGGCTCCCTGTATGACGTCGTTCCGGTGGACGTCAACGCCTCCTACGACGTGCGCGAGGTCATCGCCCGCCTCGTCGACGGCGACACCTTCCATGAGTTCAAGGCCGAGTACGGCACCACACTGGTGACGGGTTTCGCACGGCTGCACGGCCACCCCGTCGGCATCGTCGCGAACAACGGCGTGCTGTTCAGCGAGTCGGCGCTCAAGGGCGCGCATTTCATCGAGCTCTGCGATCAGCGCGGCATCCCGTTGCTCTTCCTGCAGAACATCACCGGCTTCATGGTCGGGTCTGACGCGGAAGCCGGTGGCATCGCGAAGGACGGCGCGAAGATGGTCACGGCCGTCGCGACCACCCGCGTTCCGAAGCTGACCGTCATCATCGGCGGCTCCTTCGGAGCGGGCAACTACTCGATGTGCGGACGTGCCTACTCCCCGCGGTTCCTCTGGACCTGGCCGGCGAGTCGGATCTCGGTCATGGGCGGAGCACAGGCCGCCTCCGTGCTCGCCACCGTGAAGGACGACCAGCTCTCCGCCCGCGGCGAGTCCTGGACCGCGGCGGAGCGGGCGGCGTTCGAGGAGCCGATCCGGGCGCAGTACGAGGAGCAGGGCGAGCCGTACTACGCCACCGCACGGCTCTGGGACGACGGCATCGTCGATCCGGAGCAGACGCGTGACCTCCTCGGACTCGCCCTGGACGTCGTCGCCCGCAGTCCTCTGCCCGAGCCGCGCTTCGGCGTCTTCCGGATGTGAGCCCCATGTCGCCTTCACCCGAACTCTCGTTCTCCTCGGTCCTCGTCGCGAACCGCGGCGAGATCGCGCGCCGGATCATCCGCACCCTCCGCGACCTCGGCATCCGCAGCATCGCGGTCTACAGCGACGCGGACGCGGACGCGCCGCACGTCCGCGAGGCGGATGCCGCCGTGCGGATCGGTCCGGCACCGGCCGCGGAGTCGTACCTCGACATCGATGCCGTCATCGCGGCGGCTCGTGCCTCCGGAGCGGAGGCCGTCCATCCGGGCTACGGATTCCTCTCCGAGAGCGTCGGGCTCGCGGAGGCGTGTGCGGAGAGCGGCATCGTCTTCATCGGTCCCACCGTCGAGGCGCTGCAGATCATGGGGGACAAGGCGCGAGCCCGTGAGCACGTGAGCCGCAGCGGCGTGCCCGTGGTGCCGGGGTTCGACGCGCGCGGGCTGTCCGACGCGGAGATCCGCGAGGAGGCGGAGGCTGTCGGATTCCCGCTCCTCGTGAAGCCGAGCGCGGGCGGCGGGGGGAAGGGCATGGAGGTCGTCGCCGACAGCACGGGTCTGGCGAGCGCGCTCAGCTCCGCCCGACGGGTCGCGGCATCCGCCTTCGGCGACGACGCGCTCATCTTGGAACGTCTCATCCGTCGACCGCGACACATCGAGGTGCAGGTGTTCGGCGACGCCCACGGCACCGTCGTGGCGCTCGGCGAGCGCGAGTGCACGCTCCAGCGTCGTCATCAGAAGGTGATCGAGGAGGCGCCGTCCGCCCGGATCCCGTCCGCGACCCGCGACCGGCTGCTCGCGGCGGCGGTGCGGGCAGCGGAGAGCGTCGCCTATGTCGGGGCCGGCACCGTGGAGTTCCTCGTCGACGCGGACGCACCGGAAGACGTCTTCTTCATCGAGATGAACACCCGGCTGCAGGTGGAGCATCCGGTGACCGAGGAGGTCACCGGACTCGACCTCGTCGCGCTTCAGCTCCGCATGGCCGATGGACAGCCGCTCGACGTCGAGCCCCGCACGACCGGCCATGCCGTGGAGGCGCGGGTGTACGCCGAGTCGCCGGAACGGGGGTTCCTTCCCTCCACGGGGACCGTGTTGCTCTTCGAGGCGCCCCCGGGCGTCCGGGTGGATGCGGCCGTCGAGTCGGGGAGTGTCGTGAGCGGGTTCTACGACCCGATGATCGCGAAGGTCATCGCGTGGGCGGAGGACAGGGAGACCGCGCTGCGGCGTCTCGACGCGGCTCTCGCCCGCACCGTGGTGTTGGGTGTGGAGACCAACATCGCGTTCCTGCGCCAGCTGCTCCAGGATCGCCGTGTGCGCGAGGGAGACCTCGACACCGGCCTCATCGAGACCCTGCTCCCGCTCGCACCGGTGCCCCCGTCGGCGGCGCAGCTCGCGGCGGCCGCCGGCGTGGTCCAGAACCGCCCCGAGGCGGTCACCGCGCGCGCGGGCGCCGGCCCGCTGTGGCAGCGCCTCCCTGGGTGGCGTCTCGGGGCCGCGTCGCACGCCCCCGAACCCGTCGCCCTGCTCACGGACGGCGACGAGATCGCGCGCGCGACGCCGCCCCTGGTGCTCTCCGACCGGGTGCACGCGGCCCGCGCCGCCGAGGGCGCGGTATGGGTCAGCGAGGACGGACGGACGCTCCGGCTGCGTCCCCTGGATCGCCGTGGCCGGATGCGGAGGCGCCTCGCCGCCGCGGAACGCGAAGCCAGGGCCACGGAGCCCGAGGCTCGCGCCCCGATGCCCGGCGGGGTCGTGGCTGTTCACGTCGAGGACGGAGCGGCGGTCCGCGCGGGAGCGCCCCTCGTATCGATCGAGGCGATGAAGATGGAGCACCCCGTGCTCGCGCCGCACGACGGCGTGGTGCGGCTGCTGGTCGCGGTCGGCGACCAGGTGCGGCGCGACCAACCGGTCGCCCGCGTGACGATGACGGAGGAGGACCGATGATGCACGATCTCACCGAGGAGGAGCGCGAGCTCGCCGCGATGGTACGCGAGTTCGCCGACACGGTCGTCGCGCCGCAGGCGTACGAGGCGGATCGCACGCACACGCTCTCCATGGACGTCGTGCGGCAGATGGGGGAGCTCGGCCTCTTCGGACTCCCCTTCCCCGAGGAGTACGGCGGTCAGGGTGGCGACTACATGGCGCTCGGCCTCGCCATCGAGGCTCTGGGACGGGTCGACCAGTCGATCGCCATCACCCTCGAGGCCGGGGTGAGTCTGGGTGCGATGCCCGTCTTCCGCTTCGGCACCGAGGAGCAGAAGCGCGAGCTGCTGCCGGATCTCCTCGCGGGTCGCGCCCTCGCCGGGTTCGGGCTCACCGAGCCCGAGGCCGGGAGCGACGCTGGCGCGACGCGCACGACGGCGCGGCTCGACGGCGACGAATGGGTGCTCGACGGCTCCAAGCAGTTCATCACCAACTCGGGCACTCCGATCACCCGCTTCGTCACGGTCACCGCGGTCACCGGCCAGAGCGAGGGACGCAAGGAGATCTCGACGATCATCGTCCCGAACGGTACGCCGGGATTCACGGTCGAGCCGCCCTACGACAAGGTGGGGTGGAACGCGTCGGACACCCATCCGCTGACGTTCGTCGGAGCGCGGGTGCCGGCGGGCAATCTCCTCGGTGAGCGGGGGAGCGGGTTCCGCAACTTCCTCAGCATCCTGGACGAGGGCCGCATCGCGATCGCCGCGCTGTCGACCGGCGCGGCGGAGGGGTGCCTGGAGGCGGCGGTCGAGTACGCCAAGAGCCGCACCATCTTCGGCAGCGCCCTCAGCACGCGGCAGAACGCGCAGTTCACGCTGGCGCGGATGAGGGCGCGCGTGCACACCGCACGGCTCGCCTGGCACCACGCCGCACGCCTCCGTGACGCCGGAGAGGCGTTCGCCGAGCAGGCGGCCATCGCGAAGCTCGTCGCGGGCGAGGCCGCGATGGACAACGCCCGCGATGCGACGCAGATCTTCGGCGGCAACGGCTTCATGAACGAATTCCCGGTGGCGCGCCACTACCGTGACTCCAAGATCCTCGAGATCGGCGAGGGGACCACCGAGGTCCAGCTCCTCGTGATCGCCAGGGCGCTCGGACTCGCCCGGTAGCGTGGAGGCATGACCATGCGCGAGGTCGTGCAGCGCGGCCTGTACTACGAGGAGTTCGAGACCGACGTCCGGTACGTGCACCGCCCCGGTCGCACGGCCACGGAGGCGGACAACGTCCTCTTCACGACGCTGACGATGAACACCCAGGCGCTGCATCTGGACGCGGCGTTCGCGGATGCCCAGGAGCCTTTCCACGCGCGCCTCATGAACTCCATGTGGACGCTGTCGACGATGGTGGGCTCCTCGGTCGCCCAGCTCACGCAGGGGACGCTGGTGGCGCAGCTCGGCCTCGGCGACATCGCCTTTCCGCATCCGCTGTTCGCCGGGGACACGCTCACGACCGAGAGCGTCGTCGTCGACAAGCGGCTCTCGTCGTCCCGTCCCGGCCAGGGCGTCGTGCAGATCGCGCACACCGGACGCAATCAGGACGGCACGGTGGTCGCGACGGCCGTCCGCACGGTGCTGGTGCGCTGCCGGCCGGAGGAGGACGCCGCATGACCTTCGAACTCGGCCCTGCCCTGCTGTTCTGCCCGGCGGACCGCCCGGAGCGCTTCGCGAAGGCCCAGGAGCGGGCGGATGCCGTGATCCTCGATCTGGAGGACGCCGTGCTGCCGGAGGCGAAGAGCGAGGCCCGCGAGAACATCGTCGCCGCGGACCTCGACCCCGCGCGCGTCATCGTGCGCGTGAACGCGCCGGACTCCGCGGCGTTCGCGGACGACCTCGAGGCCCTGGCACGGTCACCGTTCCGGACCGTGATGGTGGCGAAGACCCAGAGCGCGGAGAGCCTGGACGCCTTCGACGCGGGCTTCATTCTGCTCGCGCTGTGCGAGACGGCGCGCGGGATCCATGCGGCGCCCGACATCGCCGCGCACCCGGCGGTCGCCGGACTGATGTGGGGCGCGGAGGATCTGGTGGCCTCCCTCGGCGGCACCTCTTCCCGCAATGCAGAGGGCGGCTACCGCGACATCGCGCGCTACGCCCGTTCCCGGGTGCTCCTGGAGGCCGGTGCGCACGGCAAGGCGGCGATCGACGCGGTGCACGTCGACATCGGCGATACCGCGAGGCTGGAGCGGGAGGCGGAGGATGCGGCGGCGTCGGGGTTCCGCGCGACGGCATGCATCCATCCGAGTCAGGTCGCGGTCATCCGGGCGGCGTATGCGCCGGACGCCGAGACGGTGGCATGGGCGCGCGAGGTACTCGCCGCTGCGGCGCAGGAGCGCGGTGTGTTCCGCTTCCGGGGGCGCATGGTGGACGAGCCCGTCCTGCGTCACGCGCGCGCCGTGGTCTCCCGCGCCGGCTGACCGTCCCGTCAGAGGACGGGCGTCTCCTCGAGCAGCCGGAGGTAGCCGGGTGCCGCGACGAACCGGTGCGCGGAGCCGTTGCGCAGCACCTCGCCGTCCCGGGGGAGCGTACCGCCGGAGACGTGGTCGATGACGGCGCGGATGACGCCGCCGTGGGTCACCACGAGCACCGACTCCGCCTGCGGCGCCGACCTCCGCCGGGCGTCGCGCGCGATGCGGTGCAGCGCGGCGATGGCGCGGACGCCGACCTCGTGCAGCGATTCCGCGCCGGGGACCTCCGCGTGCCAGTCGCCGTAGGTCGAGATGTAGTCGGGGACGAGCATGCCCTCGCCCTCGCCGAACTCCCGCTCCCGGATGTCGGGGACCACGCCGGCAATCTCCAAGCCCAGGCGCTCCGCGATGATGCCGGCGGTCTCGCTCGCCCGCACGAGCGGGCTCGTGTAGACGGCATGGTGCGTCGTGCCGGCGAGTTTCTCTGCCGCCCACCGCGCGTCCTCGCGGCCCGTCTCGTTCAAGGGGATGTCGGTCGACCCCTGGATGCGGCGGGCGAGGTTCCAGTCGGTCTGACCGTGGCGGATGAGGGTGAGATAGGTCACGACAGCATCTCCTGCAGGGCGGGGAGCACGTCGCTGGTGCCGGCGGCGATGGTGACATCGGCCCAGGCGTCCGCGCGGGTCGGCTCGCGATTGACGATGATCAGAGGGATGCCGCGTCGACGCGCCCGGTTCACGAGGCGCACGCCGGAGTTCACGACGAGAGAGGAGCCGGCCACGATGAGCGCGTCGCTGGAGCGCAGCAACGATTCGGCGGCACGGAAGCGGTCCTGCGGCACATACTCTCCGAAGAACACCACGTCGGGTTTGAGCATGCCCGCGCACACGGTGCAGGTCGGGACCACGAAGCCCTCGGTGCTCTCCGGGAGCACGTCGCCGTCCGGAGCCAGCGCCACGTTCTCCGGGACGGTGATCCAGGGGTTGCGCTCCTCGATCTGCACGGCGATGTCGCGACGGTCGAACACCTGACCACAGTGCAGGCAGAGCACGCGGCGCATGGTCCCGTGCACCTCGATGACGTGCGAGCTGCCAGCGCGGAGGTGCAGTCCGTCGACGTTCTGGGTGATGACACCCGAGACCACGCCCCTGGACTCCATCTCCGCGAGTGCACGGTGGCCGGGATTCGGGGCGGCCCGGGCGAAGGCGCGCCAGCCGAGGTGACCGCCGACCCAGTAGCGGCGCCGGGCGGCCTCGTCGCCGAGGTAGGTCTGGATCGTCATGGGGTCGCTGCGGGTGCGCGCCCCCTCGCCGCGGTAGGCGGGGATGCCCGAGTCGGTCGAGATGCCGGCGCCGGTGAGAAGGGCGATCCGCTTGCCGCGCAGCAGGTCGGCGGCGTGGGAGAGCTCGGCCGACGGCTCGGCGGTGTTCGTCGCGCTCACAGGACCTCCTCGATCGAGTCTACGGGGCGCGGGGTGGACGAGAACCGGGATGGCAGAGTGGAGCGGTGGACCTCCAGCATGTGACCGACATCGACGACCCGCGGCTGGACGACTACCGCGGCCTCACCGACACCGCCCTCCGCGCCGTCCGCGAGCCCGCGGAGGGACTCTACATCGCCGAGACCGCCAAGGTGATCGAGCGCGCGCTGGCGGCCGGGCACGAACCCCGATCGGTGCTGGTCTCGGCCCGGCGCGTCGACGAGGTGCGGCGCATCCTGGGGGAGCGCGCCGTTCCGGTGCTCGTGGTCCCGGACGAGGTCGCGGAACAGGTCACCGGCTATCAGGTCCATCGCGGAGCCCTCGCCGCCATGCGCCGTCCGGCTCTGGCGCCGGTCGCCGACGTGGTGCGCGACGCACGGCTGGTGCTGGTGCTGGAGAACCTGGGCGATCACACCAACGTCGGCGCCGCCTTCCGCGCCGCCGCCGGTCTGGGGGCGGATGCGGTGCTCGTGTCGGCGCGCTGTGCGGACCCGCTTTACCGTCGCAGCGTCCGGGTGAGCATGGGCACGGTGTTCCAGGTGCCCTGGACCCGGATCGACGAGTGGTCGTCGGCGGTCTCGGATCTCCGTGAGCAGGGCTTCGACATCGCTGCCCTCGCGCTCAGCGACACAGCCGTGGATCTCCGGCTGTATGCGGCACAGCGGCCCGAGAAGGTGGCGCTGCTCTTCGGAGCCGAAGGCGACGGTCTCACGCGGACCGCGCTCGACAGCGCGGACACCGTGGTCACCATTCCGATGGCCGGCGGCGTGGATTCGCTCAACGTCGCCTCGGCCGCCGCCGTGGCGCTGTGGGCACTCGCTCCCGCGGAGTGAGAGTGCGCGTCACTCCTTGCCGGGGAGGATGACCGGGGAGGGCTCGGGGCGCTTGGCAGCGATGTGGTCGCCGGACGACTGGTGGCGCAGCCGGCGGAGCACCCAGGGCACGAGGTGCTCCCGGGCCCAGCCGAGGTCTTCGCTGCGGGCGGCACGCCAGGTCCGCAGCGGCAGCGGCTCGGGCTGCATGGCCTCGAGGTCGTTCGGAACGTTGAGGGCGCGGAGCACCATCCGCGCGACCTCGTGGTGGCCGAGCGCGTTGTAGTGGAGGCGGTCGTCGTCGAAGAATCGCGCATCCTGCACGACCTTCAGTGCCCACTGGTCCGCGACGATGCAGTCGTGGCGCTCGGCGATCGCGCGGACGTTCTCGTTGTAGATCGCGACCTTGCCGCGGAAGGGACGGAACACCGGCGTGAACCCCGTGTCGATGCCGGTGAAGACGACCACGGCCGCGCCGGTGGACGACAGGCGCGCCACCGCGTCCTCCAGCTGTGCGGCGATGGCATCCGGATCGGTGCCGGGGCGGATGACGTCGTTGCCGCCGGCGCAGATCGAGATGAGGTCGGGGCGCAGCGCGACGGCGGGCTCCACCTGATCGGCGACGATCTGCGCGATGAGCTTTCCTCGGACGGCGAGGTTGGCATAGGCGAAGTCGTCGACCTGCTGGGCGAGCACCTCGGCGACGCGATCGGCCCAGCCGCGGTGACCCCCGGGGGCCGCCGGGTCCGGGTCGCCGATGCCCTCGGTGAACGAGTCGCCGATCGCGACGAATCGGCGCCACGGGTGCGGGGTCTCGTTCGCGACGTACGGGGTCCTGGTCGATTCCTGATCGCTCATCCGGCTCTCCTTCGCGAAGGCGTGCGCGCACGATGGTGACCGCCGCGCAGTGACCGAGCCTACCCGTGCCGATGCCTTCGAGGGGGGACGCGCGCGGCACCCCCGCGGATGCCGCGGTGTCGGTGGGAGCGATTATCGTGGAGTCGATGCTCTCTCCGTCCTTCCCTCAGCGCGCCCCGTGGGGAACGGCGAACAAGCTGCGGGCATGGCAGCAGGAGGCTCTGGACGCGTACTTCCAGGCCGACCAGCGCGACTTCCTCGTGGCCGCCACACCGGGCGCCGGCAAGACCACGTTCGCGCTCACCCTCGCGGTCGAGCTGATGCGCATGGGCGAGGTGAACCGGGTCATCGTCGTGGCACCCACGGAGCACTTGAAGACCCAGTGGGCCGACGCCGCCGCCCGCGTCCACATCCGGCTCGACCCGCGCTTCCGCAACAGCGACTGGGCACCGGCGCGGCACTATCACGGCGTCGTGGTCACGTATGCGCAGGTCGCTGCGAAGTCGTCGGTGCACCGTCACCTGACGGAGGACGCGAAGACCCTGGTCATCCTCGATGAGGTGCACCACGGCGGCGACGCCCTGAGCTGGGGCGACGCGATCCGCGATGCCTACGGACCGGCGAAGCGCCGACTGCTGCTCTCGGGGACCCCGTTCCGGAGCGATACCGCACCGATCCCGTTCGTGGAGTACCTCCCGGACGAGACCGGAGCCCGGGTCTCCAGCACCGACTACGCCTACGGGTACGGCCGCGCTCTCGCGGACGGCGTCGTCCGTCCCGTGCTCTTCCACATGTATGCCGGGAAGATGCGGTGGCGGACGAGTGCCGGCGACGAGCTCGAGACCCATCTGGGACAGGACAACACGAAGGACGTCACCTCGCAGGCCTGGCGAACGGCCCTCGACCCCGAGGGCGACTGGATGCCTGCTGTGCTCTCCGCGGCGGATCGCCGTCTGACCGAGATCCGGCACCACATCCCGGATGCGGGCGGACTCGTGCTGGCGACGGATCAGACCGTCGCGCGGGCCTACGCCAAGATCCTGCACAGCATCACCCGCGAGCAGCCGACGATCGTGCTGTCCGACGACGCCACCGCCTCCGAGCGGATCGAGAAGTTCTCGGAGGGCACCGCCCGGTGGATGGTAGCGGTGCGCATGGTCTCGGAGGGCGTCGACGTGCCGCGGCTCGCGGTGGGCGTGTACGCGACGTCGTCGTCCACCCCGCTGTTCTTCGCTCAGGCCATCGGCCGTTTCGTGCGGGCGCGGCGTCGAGGCGAGGCGGCGAGCGTCTTCCTCCCGCACGTCCCTGTGCTGATGAAGCTCGCGAACGAGATGGAGAAGCAGCGCGATCACGCGCTCGACCGTCAGTCGAAGGACGATGACGGCCTCGAGGACTCGCTGCTGGAGAGCGCGAACCGTGAGGACGAGGCCTCCGACGCACTGACGCAGGAGTTCAGCTACCAGGCGATCTCCTCCGTCGCGCACTTCGACCGCATGGTGTTCGACGGGAAGGAGTTCGGCCAGCTCGCCGAGCCGAACACGCCCGAGGAGGAGGAGTTCATCGGCTTCCCCGGTCTGCTCGAGCCCGAGCACGTGCACGAGCTCTTGATGCAGCGGCAGGCCCGCCAGTCCCGGCACCGCGAGGTCAGGGAAGCCCAGGCCGACCCGACGCAGACCACGACGCTGCCCGCGCCGCTGCATCGCACCCTGCGCGAGCAGCGCCAGCTGCTGAACAGCCTGGTCGGCCTCTACGCCCGGCAGTCGGGCCAGCCGCACGGCGCCGTGCATGCCGAGCTCCGTCGTATCTGTGGCGGTCCGGCGGTGGCGCAGGCGACCGTGACGCAGCTGCAGTCCCGCATCGAGGTGCTGCGCAAGCGCGTCCGCTCCTGAGCACTTTCCGGTCGCTGCTTCGGATCCCCGAAATGCTGGCAATCCGTGCGAGGACGCGGCCGGGGCGGCACCGCGCGGATAGCGTGGAACGGTTGCCCGGACGCCGGGCAACCGTGACACCTGGAGGTTCCATGACAGCCCCTGCCGCAGCCGATTCCACGGCCGCCGATCGACGGCGCTGGGCTCGCTATCTCGTCGAGGAACGGGCGGAGGGCGCCGTCTACCAGCGCCTCGCGACCCGTAGGTCGGGGGAGGAGCGGGCGATCCTGCTCGGGCTCGCCGAGGCCGAGCGCCGCCACGAGAAGCACTGGCTCGACCTGCTGGGCGGCGAACCGACGCGCCTGCCGCGGGCCGGGGTCCGTTCCCGCCTCCTGGGGTGGATGGCCGGCCGCTTCGGCTCGATCTTCGTCCTCGCCCTCGCCCAGAGCGCCGAGGCCCGCTCCCCGTACGACGCCGAGCGCTGGGCCACCCCGGCCATGCGCGCCGACGAGAAGGTCCACCACGAGGTCGTCCGCGGTCTCGCCGCACGGGGCCGTCGGCGCCTCTCTGGCTCCTTCCGCGCGGCCGTCTTCGGGGCGAACGACGGCCTCGTCAGCAACCTCGCCCTCGTGCTCGGTATCGGCGCCACCGGCGTGAGCTCGGGTTTCGTCCTGTTCAGCGGCATCGCGGGTCTCCTCGCGGGCGCACTGTCGATGGGCGCGGGGGAGTTCGTGTCCGTGCGGTCGCAGCGGGAGCTCCTCACGGCCACCGAGGCGAACGAGGACGCCGCGGCGGCCGCGGCCGACCTCGACATCGACGAGAACGAGCTCGCGCTCGTGTACCGCGCCCGCGGGATGGATCAGGGCGAGTCGCTGGCCCGGGCCCGTCGCATCGTCCAGGCGGCCCAGGAAGGCGTCCGGCGTGCGGCCACGGGGCCGGTGGCCGTCCAGGGCGGCGACGCCCACGAGGTCGTCGGCAACGACTGGACGGCGGCCATCTCCAGCTTCCTCCTCTTCGCCTCCGGCGCGATCGTGCCCGTCCTGCCCTGGATCTTCGGCATGGAGGGCACCGCGGCGATCGTGCTCGCGCTCGTGCTGGTCGGCATCGCGCTGCTCAGCACCGGTGCGATGGTCGGCGTCCTCTCCGGAGGACCGCCGCTCCGGCGGGCCCTGCGGCAGCTCGCCATCGGCTTCGGCGCGGCGGCGGTGACCTACGCGCTGGGTCTGCTCTTCGGCGTCGGCGCGGTGTGACGGTCCTGCGGTCCCGCTCGCGCGGGACCGCAGCGCACCGCCATGACCGCACCGGAAACGACGAAGGCCCCGGATCCGTGGATCCGGGGCCTTCGCTCTCTGTGCGCGGAGGGGGACTTGAACCCCCACGCCCTATCGGGCACTAGCACCTCAAGCTAGCGCGTCTACCATTCCGCCACCCGCGCAGGTGTTGGATTTGATCGTTGCCGACCGAAGAATGAGATTAGCACGTTCTCGGAGGCGTCTCGAACCGAGCGTGACGCCCGGGCGTGGCACGTGGTTTCGATAGCCTGAGTCCATGACCGATTCCTCCCTGCCGGAGGTCGCCCGCGTCGCGAGCGACCTCATCCGCATCGACACCTCCAACTACGGCGGCGGCAACGCGAAAGGGGAGCGGGAGGCGGCCGAGTACGTCGGCGCGTACCTGAAGGAGCTGGGGCTCGAGGTCGAGTACTACGAGCCCATCCCACGGCGCACGAACGTCCTGGCGCGCGTCCCGGGCCGCGACCGCACCAAGCCGGCACTCGTCGTGCACGGCCACCTGGACGTCGTGCCCGCGGTCGCCGAGGACTGGACGGTGGACCCGTTCGCCGGCACCGTGCAGGACGGCATGCTCTGGGGTCGCGGCGCGGTCGACATGAAGAACATGGACGCGATGATCCTCACCGCCGTGGCCGACATCCTGCGCGCGGGGGAGCAGCCGGAGCGCGACCTCGTCCTGGCGTTCTTCGCCGATGAGGAGAACGGCGGGGTCGAGGGCTCCGCGCTCGTCGTGAAGGACCGGCCGGAGTGGTTCGCCGGGGCGACGGCCGCGATCAGCGAGGTCGGCGGCTACTCCATCTCGGTGGACGACCGTCGGGCGTACCTGCTGCAGGTGGGGGAGAAGGCGCTGATCTGGATCCGCCTCGTCGCCACCGGCCGGGCGGGGCACGGCAGTCGCCTGCACGAGGACAACGCCGTCACGAAGCTCGCGGAGGCCGTCGCCGCCATCGGCCGGACGCGGTGGCCGGTCCGGCTCACGCCGACGACGGAGGCGCTGCTCCAGGGCCTGAGCGCGCTGAGCGGTCGGAGCGCCGACGACCCCGACGCCCTCGCCGCCGCGGCCGGTCCGGCCGAGGCCTTCCTCCGGTCCACGTTCCGCACGACGACCAACCCGACGGCTCTCACCGCCGGCTACAAGCACAACGTCATCCCGGAGCGCGCCGAGGCGCTTATCGACGTCCGCGTGATCCCGGGGACCGAGGACGACGTGCTCGCGGAGCTCCGGCGCATCGTGGGCGACGACATCCGGATCGAGACCGTGGTCCGTGACATCGGCATGGAGACGCCGTTCACAGGGGAGCTCGTCGAGGCGATGGTGGCGGCGCTGGGGCGGCACGACCCCGGTGTCCCTGTCATCCCGTACCTCCTGGGCGCGGGAACCGACAACAAGGCGCTGGCCACGCTCGGCATCACCGGCTACGGCTTCGCCCCGCTGCGCCTGCCGGCCGATCTCGACTTCACCGGGATGTTCCACGGAGTCGACGAGCGGGTGCCCGTAGACTCACTTGTCTTCGGTCAGCGGGTGCTGGCCGATCTGCTGCGCACGTACTGAGCGGCGTCCACGCGCTCCGTGCCGCCCCGAAAGACGAAGGCCTCTCCATGCACCTGCTCGAAGCACTGATCCTGGGAATCGTCCAGGGTCTCACCGAGTTCCTGCCGATCTCCTCCAGCGCCCATCTGCGGGTCGTGGGGACGTTCCTGCCCTCCGGGGAGGACCCGGGCGCGGCGTTCACCGCCATCACGCAGATCGGCACGGAGGCCGCCGTCGTCGTGTTCTTCTGGCGCGACATCGTCCGCATCATCTCCCAGTGGTTCCGGTCCCTCGCCGGAAAGGTGCCGCGGAACGACCCGGACGCACGCATGGGGTGGCTCATCATCATCGGCAGCATCCCGATCGTGCTGCTCGGACTCCTGTTCCAGGACCAGATCGAAACCGTCTTCCGCTCGCTCTGGATCGTGGCGATCATGCTCATCGTGTTCGGCATCCTCCTGGGCATCGCGGATCACGTGGGAGCCAAGCGCCGGAAGTTGGACGATCTGACCTACCCGCACGGCATCGCCTTCGGACTCGCCCAGGCACTCGCCCTCATCCCCGGCGTCTCGCGGTCCGGCGGCACGATCACCATGGGGCTGTTCCTCGGCTATGAGCGCGCCGCCGCCGCCCGCTACGCCTTCCTGCTGGCGATCCCGGCCGTGTTCGGCAGCGGCTTCTACCAGCTGTTCAAGAGCTGGGGCGAGCCGTCCTTCTTCTCGCTCGGCGACACGATGGCCGCGACAGGGGTCGCCTTCGTCGTCGCGCTCGGCGTGATCGCGTTCTTCATGAACTGGATCTCGAAGCGCAGCTTCGTGCCGTTCGTGATCTACCGGATCCTGCTTGGCGGCGTGCTGCTCGTGCTGCTCGCCTTGGGCGTGATCCCGGCGTCCGCCTGATCAGCGCTTGCGGTCGCCGCGGCCGTCGTCACGGCGCCGCAGGTAGCGCTCGAACGCCTGGGCGATCGCGTCCCCCGACGCATCGGGGGAGTCCCACGTGTCCCGCGTGCGCTCCAGCTGCCGGATGTACTCCGCCATGTCCTCGTCCTCGGATGCGGCGGCATCGATCGACGCCTCCCAGGCCGCGGCTTCCGTGCGGAGGTGCCGGCGGTCCACTTCCACCCCAGTCAGCTCCTCGAGACGGTCGAGGAGGGCCAGGGTGACCTTCGGCGAGGGGGCGGCAGAGGCGACGTAGTGCGGGACGCTCGCCCAGAGGCTCACGGAGGGGATGCCCGCGTTCTCCGCGAAGTGCTCGAGCACGGTGAGGATGCCGACCGGGCCCTCGTACACCGACCGCTCCAGCGCATGCGCCTCACGGACCTGCTCGTTCTGGCTCGACGCGAAGATCGAGATCGGGCGGGTGTGCGGCACGTCGGAGAGCATGGCGCCGAGGGTCACGAAGCCGGTGATGTCGTCGCGCAGGGCGACGTCGATGAACTCGGACGCGAACGCCTGCCAGGTGCGCGCGGGCTCGGCACCGGTGAGGAGCCAGAACTCCGGGCCGGGTCCTGGGTCGCGCGGACGCCACAGCCCCGCCTCCGGCCACGTCATCTGACGGCGGCCCTCGGCGTCGAGCCGGGTGGCGGGTCGCGTGTACTGGTAGTCGAAGTAGAGTTCCGGGTCGACCGAGTGCACGAGGTCGTAGCCGCCCGCCGCCTGCAGCGCGCCGACGGCTCCGGTCGCGGCCTCACCGGCGTCGTTCCAGCCGTCGAAGGCGGCGATGATGATGCGCGAACCGAGAACGTCCATGCCGTGCTCCCTTCGAGGTCGTGGCTCCGTCCCCCCAGGCTAGCCCGCGTCGAGGGGATGTGGGCGGGCCCGGCTAGCATGGGTTCAGTGAGCAACAAGCCCCGCGCGGTCCTCTGGGACATGGATGGAACACTCGTCGACACCGAGCCGTACTGGATGGCGGCCGAGACCGCTCTGGTGGAGTCGTTCGGCGGCACCTGGTCCCATGAGGACGCCCTGCAGCTCGTGGGCAGCGGCCTCATCGACAGCGCGATCATCCTCCAGGGCGCGGGGGTCGACATGGCCCCTGAGGCCATCGTCTCCCACCTCACGACGGCCGTGCAGGAGTCGCTGCGGGCCCAGGGCGTCCCCTTCCGGCCGGGCGCGCAGGAGCTTCTCCGCGATCTCCGTGCCGCCGGTATCCCGACCGGTCTGGTGACGATGTCGCTGCGCCGGATGGCTCTCGACGTGGTCGGGCTGATCGAGTTCGAGGCCTTCGACATCGTCGTCGCCGGAGATGACGTCGACAACCCCAAGCCGCACCCGGAGCCGTACCTGCAGGCCGCCGCGCTCCTCGACGTCGACATCGCCGAGGTCGTGGTCATCGAGGATTCCCCGACCGGTCTCCGCGCGGGCCTCGCCTCCGGCGCTCTGACGCTCGGCGTGCCCCACATCGTCCCGCTCGACGGCCTCGGCGCCCACGAGCTGTGGCCGACCCTCGACGGCCGCGGTGCCGCCGACCTTGTGGAGCTCTTCGGCTCCCGCGCCGCGATCACGGAGGCCACCCGATGACGACCACGTCCGCCCCGCGCCCCAGCGGCCCCTTCCGGGAGGGCGACCGCGTACAGCTCACCGGCCCGAAGGGTCGCCTGCACACCGTGACGCTCCGCGAAGACGGCGAACTGCACACGCACCACGGGGTCCTCCGGCACCGCGACCTCATCGGGCTCCCCGATGGCTCGGTCGTGGCGAACAGCTCCGGGCACGAGTACCTGGCGCTGCGGCCGCTGCTGCGGGACTTCGCGATGTCGATGCCCCGCGGTGCCGCGATCGTCTACCCGAAAGACGCGGCGCAGATCGTCATGCAGGCCGACATCTTCCCGGGCGCCACCGTCGTCGAGGCCGGAGTCGGGTCCGGCGCCCTGTCGCTCTCGCTCCTCCGGGCCGTGGGCTCCACGGGGCGCCTGCTCTCCTTCGAGCGCCGCGAGGACTTCGCCGAGGTCGCGCAGGCCAATGTGGAGACCTTCTTCGGGGAGCGCCCCGACTCCTGGCGCGTCGTCGTCGGAGACCTCGTCGCCGCGCTGCCCGCGGAGGTCGAGCCCGGCACCGTCGACCGGGTGGTGCTCGACATGCTCGCGCCCTGGGAGTGCATCGAGGCGGTCGCGGAGGCGCTGACCCCCGGCGGTGTCGTGCTCTGCTACATCGCCACCGCCACGCAGCTCTCCCGCGTCGCCGAGTTCATCCGCGGCACCGGGCTCTTCACCGACCCCGAGGCGTCGGAGACCATGGTCCGCGGGTGGCACGTGGAGGGGCTGGCTGTCCGGCCGGATCACCGCATGGTCGCGCACACCGGGTTCCTGCTCACGGCTCGCCGGCTCGCCCCGGGCGCCGTGGCCCCGTCTGTGAAGCGCCGGGCCTCGAAGAGCAGCTACAGCGACGAGGACGTCGAACTGTGGACGCCGGGCGCGGTGGGCGATCGGGAGATCACGGACAAGAACCTCCGCAAGCGCGCGCGAGAGGCCGGGAAGGCGGCCGAGGGCGCGCGGCTGGCGGCGGCATCGCGCGAATCCGAGCACACGACGGAATAGACTGGAGCGCGTGCGTAAAACGTCCGCCGTTCTGGCCTCCCTCAGCCTCGCCGCCCTCGCTCTGACGGGGTGCAGCGTGACCTCTTCGTCCGCCGACGCCTCGTGCGATCGCGGCGGACACGCCAACGGCATCGACAGCGCCGTCACGGTCTCCGGTGAGGTCGGCTCCGAGCCGGACGTCGAGATCTTCGCGCCCGTGCGCCTCACGGAGACGTCCTATGCAGACGTCGTCACGGGAGACGGCCGTGCACTCGTCGACGACGCTCAGCCGCTCGTGGCCCAGATCTCCATCTACGACGGGGCGACCGGCAAGCAGATTTTCGCGACCACGTACGACGAGGACACCACGCGCGCCTCGACCATCGGGTCCTGGGCCGCGCAGTCTCCCGGACTCGCCGATGTCCTGGAGTGCGCGACCGGCGGCAGCCGCATCGTGGCGGGTCTGACCCCGGAGGACTTCGGGGAGGCGAACCTCGGCGGCTTCGGCATGGGCCAGGACGACATCGCGGTGTTCGTCATCGACGTCGTCGACGCGTTCCTCCCGAAGGCCGAGGGCACGCTGCAGTTCAACGACGCGCAGGGCATGCCGACCGTCGTGCGCGCCGACGACGGCACTCCCGGCATCATCATCCCCGACAGCGCCGCCCCGGACGAGCAGGTCGTCCAGACAGTCATCCGCGGCGACGGCGAGGAGCTGACCGAGGAGCAGACGCCGCTCGTGCACTTCACGGCGGTGAACTGGGACGACAAGACCGTCGTGCAGAGCACCTGGGGCCAGTCCGCCACCGACGGCATCCGACAGATCGCCGCGCCGGTCGCGGATGCGCTGGTCGGGAAGCCGGTCGGCTCGCAGGTCCTCGTCGTGCTCCCCAAGACCGAGAGCTCCCCGGCCATGGCCGTCGTGGTCGATATCCTCGGCGTGTCCCCGGTCGCCGCACCCTGATGGCCGCCCGGATCCCTGCCGAAGAGCGCCTGACGAATCTCGTCGTGGCGCTGATGGCCACGGAGATCGGGCTCACCAAGCAGCAGATCCTCGACAACGTCTCCGGCTACCGCCAGCGCGCCGACGCGGGGACGCGGTCGGATGCGCTCGAGAAGATGTTCGAACGGGACAAGGACGAGCTCCGCTCGCTCGGTGTCCCCATCGAGACCATCGGCGACGCGGCGGACCCGAACGATCTCCGTGAGGCGAGGTATCGCATTCCGCAGGCGGAGTACGATCTGCCAGGGGACATCGAGTTCTCGCCTGCCGAGTTGGCCGTGCTCCGCCTCGCGGGCAGCGTCTGGAGTGCGGAGTCGGTCTCGGGAGACGCACAGTCCGGTGTCCGCAAGATCCGCGCCCTCGGCATCGACGGCGACGAGCCGATCATCGGCTTCGCGCCGCGGATCACCGCGCGCGACCCCGCGTTCGCCCCGCTGCAGGACGCGATCGAACGCAGCAGGGTGGTGTCCTTCGACTACGTGAAGCCGGGCGAGGACGCTCCTCGACGGCGTCGGATCCGGCCCCTCGCCCTCGTGGACTATGAAGCGCGCTGGCACGTGTACGGCGTCGACGTCGACATCGATGAGGACCGGACGTTCCTGTTGAGCCGCATCGTCGGCGACGTCGTCGTCAGCACGAGTACCTTCGACCCCGCCTTGCGCGAAGGGGCGGGGGAGCGGGCTCTGCGAGGTCTGGAGGGCGTCGCCGCGGAGAACTCGGCACTCCTGGAGGTGACGCCCGGCACGGAGGCCGCGCTGCGGCTCGGGCGGCGGGCGACGCCCGCGGCGCAGGGTATCCACGTCCCCTTCGTCGACCTGCACATCTTCGCGGACGAGCTCGCGTCCTACGGTCCCGAGGTCCGCGTCGTCGAGCCCGCACGACTCCGCGATGCCGTGATCGGCCGCCTGCGCGCGGTGGTCGAAGCCCACACCGATGCTGAGGTGTCCGCATGAGCGCGGCTCCCAAGCCTCTTCTCGCCGCGGAGCGCGTGCGTCTCTACCTGACGCTCGTGCCGTACCTGCTCGAGCACGGACAGGTCTCGCTCGCCGAGGCCGCCGAGGAGTTCGGTGTGACCCCGCGGGAGATGCGGGCCATGGTCGAGAAGCTGACGGTCATCGGCCTGCCGGGCGAGGCGGGCTACTGGCAGCAGCCGCAGGAGATGTTCGACATCAACTGGGATCTCCTCGACCTCGAGGACGTCATCGAGATCACGAACGACGTGGCCCTCCGCCGCGTGCCGCGCTTCACCGCACGAGAGGCGGCAGCCCTGCTCGCCGGTCTGCAGATGGTCGCCGCCGTCCCCGCCGTATCCGACTCCGGCCTCGTCGCCGGCCTCATCTCGAAGCTTTCCCGCGGTGCCGCCGATGCCCCGGCCGACGTCGTGGTCGCCCCGACGGCGGTGGATGAGGTGCGCGAGGTCGTCGCCCGCGGCCTGCAGAACGGGGTGGCCGTGTCGTTCACGTACCAGGCCCCTGACGCCGCGCCCACCACGCGCACGGTGGATCCCGTGCAGATCCTCATCACGAACGGACAGTGGTACCTGCAGGGCTGGTGCCATATGCGTGAGGCGATGCGCACGTTCCATCTCGATCGCGTCAGCGCGCCGATCCTGACCGACATCCCCAGCACGCACGGCGGCGACCGGGTGCCGGAGGCGTTCGCCGGGCTGGAGGAGGAGCGCGAGGTCACCGTCCGCGTCCCGGAGCGCCTCGCTCCGCTGCTCAGCGGTTTCGTGCCCACGGAGACGCTCCGTGCCGGCGACGGGATGGTGACGACGCAGCTCCACCTCGCGGACCCCCGCGGCATCAAACGGCTCGCGGCCCGTTTCGGCGGGGCGATGGAGGTCACGGATCCGGGGATCGCGCGGACCGCCACCCGGGAGTGGGCTGCCGCCGGACTCGCGCTCTACCACCGGCCTGATGCCGAGGTTTGATCTGTAGACTGGGGCGGAAAGCCCCCCGACGACGGGATTGTCGATATGTTCGCTGGAATGCAAGGCTGGCACCTGCTCATCGTGCTGGCCGTTATCCTCCTCCTCTTCGGCGCTGCCAAGCTGCCGGCTCTCGCGAAGAGCATGGGCCAGTCGGCTCGCGTCTTCAAGGGTGAGATGAAGGCCATGAAGGAAGAAGACGCGGTTCGTGCCGAATCGGCTCCCGCGGAGCCGACGACGGTGAAGGACTCGGGCACCGACCCTGAGACTCCGCCTCGCGCCTGACCGGCCGTGGCAGCCATCGAACCGACCGTGATGCCGACGGCGGATCGGGATCGGCGGATGTCGCTGGGCGCACATCTCGTCGAACTGCGCAAGCGCCTCATGTACGCGGCGATCGCTCTGGTCGTCGGCATGGTTGTGGCGTTCCTCATCGCGGACCCGGTCATCCACTTCATCACCGGTCCGATCCGCATCATCTCGGAACAGCGAGGTGATGACTTCAGCGCCTTGAACTTCGCGACAGTGACGTCCGCGTTCGACATGCGTATGCGCATCGCCTTCACGATCGGCCTGTTCCTCTCCGCTCCCGTCTGGCTGTGGCAGATCTGGGCCTTCATCATGCCCGGTCTCACCCGCAAGGAGATCCGCTACACGGTCGGCTTCGTCGTCGCCGCGGTGCCGCTGTTCTTCGCGGGGTGCTATCTCGGGGTGCAGATCATGCCGCACGTTATCGAGCTCATGTGGAGCTTCACCCCGGAGGGCGGCACCAACTTCTACTCCGCGCAGGAGTACTACGACTTCGTGTTCAAGCTGATGATCGTCATCGGCATCTCGTTCGTCCTTCCCGTCTTCCTTGTGGCTCTCAACCTCGCCGGCGTGATGTCGGGACGGGCCATCCTCAAAGGGTGGCGGGTGGCGATCCTCATCGCGACGATCTTCGCCGCGCTGGCGACCCCGGCAGCGGATGTGGTGAGCATGCTCATGCTGGCCGGCATCCTCATCGTCCTGTTCTTCGCAGCAGCAGGACTCTCGCTCCTCTTCGACCGACGCAAGCGCAAGCGGGACACCGCCGCTGGACTCGTCCCGGACGCCACATGAGTTCGCCGTCGGAGCGGTACGCGCAGGCTCAGGAGAGCGCCGCGCACCCGGAGACGGCCGCGTTCGCCGCGCGCCAGCGCTTCCAGCTCGATCCGTTCCAGCTCGCCGGCTGCCACGCGCTGGAGAACGGTCGCAGCGTTCTCGTAGCGGCCCCCACGGGCGCCGGGAAGACCATCGTGGGGGAGTTCGCCATCCACCTGGCGATGCAGACAGCGACGGACAAGGCGTTCTACACCACGCCCATGAAGGCGCTCTCCAACCAGAAGTTCCGCGAACTCGTCGATGTGTACGGTGCGGACGACGTGGGTCTGCTGACGGGCGACACCAACATCAACGGCAACGCACGCATCGTGGTCATGACCACCGAGGTCCTGCGGAACATGATCTATGCCGACTCCGCGGCTCTGCGCGACCTGCGCTACGTCGTGATGGACGAGGTGCACTATCTGGCCGACCGCTTCCGGGGTGCCGTGTGGGAAGAGGTCATCATCCACCTCCCGCCCCGCGTGCGCCTGGTCTCGCTGAGCGCGACGGTGTCGAACGCCGAGGAGTTCGGCGACTGGCTCGACACGGTTCGCGGTGACACCGAGGTCATCGTCTCCGAGATCCGTCCGGTGCCGTTGGAGCAGCACGTGCTCGTGCGCGACGACCTGCTGCCGCTCTTCGACGACCGTGCCGGCATCGCCACGGCCCAGGTGAACCAGGAGCTCATGCGCATCCGGTCGTTCACCGGCTCCACTTACGAGAGCAACCGTCAGGCGCAGTCGTATCGCAGCAACCGCCACGCCGGGCGGCAGGCCCCCCGACCGCCACGGGGCGGGCGCCGCCCCGTGCGCGCGGCGAACGCGGGCCGGATCGAGCGCATGGACCGCCCGGACGTGGTCGAGCTGCTGGAACGCTCGAACCTGCTCCCCGCCATCTTCTTCATCTTCAGCCGCGTGGGCTGCGACGCCGCGGTGCAGCAGGTACGGCGATCCGGGCTCCGCCTGAACTCGGCGGAGGAGCGGGCCGAGATTCGGGCCATCGTCGAGGAGCGCACGCGCACTCTGCAGGACGAGGATCTCGGGGTGCTGGGCTACTGGGAATGGCTGGAGAACCTCGAACGGGGCGTGGCCGCCCATCACGCCGGCCTCCTGCCGGCCTTCAAAGAGGTCGTCGAGGAGCTGTTCCAGCGCAAGCTGCTCAAGGTCGTCTTCGCGACCGAGACGCTGGCCCTCGGCATCAACATGCCGGCGCGGACGGTGGTGCTCGAGAAGATGGAGAAGTTCAACGGAGAGGCTCGCGTCGCGATCACCTCCGGTGAGTACACACAGCTCACGGGCCGCGCCGGGCGCCGCGGCATCGACGTCGAGGGGCACGCGGTCGTGCAGTGGAGCGAGGGCATGGACCCGCAGGCCGTCGCCGCCCTCGCGTCGCGGCGGACCTATCCGCTCAACTCCAGCTTCCGGCCGACGTACAACATGGCCGTCAACCTGATCGACCTGTTCGGCCAGGCGAGAGCCCGGGAGATCCTGGAGTCGTCGTTCGCCCAGTTCCAGGCGGACCGCGCCGTCGTCGGGCTGGCCAGACAGGTGCGGGAGGCCGAGGAGTCGCTGGCCGGCTATCAGTCGGCGATGGCGTGCGAGCACGGCGACTTCCCGGAGTACGCCGCCATCCGCCGCGAGCTGAGCGACCTCGAGAAGAAGAACCGGCAGGACACCCAGGCCCCGCGCGCTGCTCGGGACAAGCGGATGAAGCGGATCCAGACGCTCCGCACCCGCATGCAGCGCCACCCCTGTCACCGGTGCCCCGACCGCGAGAAGCACGCCCGCTGGGCCGAGCGCTATTGGAAGCTCAAGCGCCAGACCGATCGCACGCGCCGTCAGATCGAGACCAGGACCGGCACGGTGGCCCGTGTCTTCGACCGTGTCGTCGAGGTGCTGGAGACACTGGACTACGTCCGTCGTGCCGAGGACGGGATGCACCTGACCGACGCCGGGCGCACGATGCGGCGGATCTACGGTGAGCGCGACCTGCTCGTGGCCGAATCGCTGCGTCAGGGCCTCTGGAAGGGGCTGGACGCGCCGTCGCTGGCCGCGATGGCATGCTGCCTCGTGTACGAACCGCGCCGCGACGAAGCGAATGCGGGGGAGCGGGGTCTCCCGCGGGGCGCCTTCCGAGCGGCCTACGAGAAGACGACCGCCCTATGGGCCGAGCTCGACGACCTGGAACAGGACCATCAGCTCCCGGGAAGCGAGCCGCTGGCCGCCGGGCTCGCGGGTGCGATGCACGCCTGGGCGCGCGGCGGGATGCTCGACCGCGTCCTCGTCGACGCCGACATGGCGGCCGGCGACTTCGTGCGGTGGGCGAAGCAGACCATCGACCTCCTGGATCAGCTGTCTATCGTCGCGGAAGACGCCGCGCTCGCACGCACCGCCCGGGCTGCCCTCGACGGTGTGCGCCGTGGCATCGTCGCCTACTCCTCGATGTGAGATCCGCCCGCATGACCGAAGCCTCCGTCCGTCGACGCGCCCTCCTGCCCCTCTGGGCCGCCGTTCCCCTGGCCGGCCTGGCTGCGCTGCTCATGGACCTCGCGTTCCCCGAGGCGGCGATCTGGATCCTGGCCTTCCCTGCCACCGCCCTGCTGCTGCTCGCGCTGATCGGCCGTCGGGCCGGGGGAGCGCTGCTCGTGGGTCTCGTGTACGGCGTCGTGTTCTTCGCGCTGCTCGTGTCGTGGACGTCTCGATACCTCGGGCCGCTGCCCTGGGCGGCTCTGAGCGTCGTCGAGGGCGTCCTCACGGCCGTCGGACTCATCCCCGTGACTCTCGCGTACCGGTGGCTGCCCCGAGCCTGGCCGGGCGTGGCGGGACGTCTGCTGACCCTCCCGGCCGTCGTCGCGGCGCTCTGGGTGGGGCGGGAGCTGTTCCTCGGCTGGTGGCCGTACGGCGGCTTCCCCTGGGCTCGTCTCGGGATGAGCCAGGCCGAGAGTCCGCTCGCCGCGCTGTCCTCCTGGATCGGCGTGAGCGGGCTGAGCTTCCTCATGGTCTTCCTCGTCGCGATGGTGATCGAGATCGTCCGGATGGGGCTCTGGCGGCGGCCGGTCACCCTGCTTGCGCCGGCCGCCCTCGTCCTGATCCTCTTCTTCACACCGCTCTTCCCGACCACGCCATCCGGGTCGATGCGCATCGCCGCGGTGCAGGGGAACGGTCCGACCGGTTACTTCGACGAGCGGGAGCCCTTCGCCGTCGTGCAGGCGCAGACCGAGGCTACCGAACCGCTGTACGGCGAGGACGTCGATCTGCTCGTGTGGCCGGAAGGCGGCCTCGACACGGACCCCTTCGCGAACTCCGCCATCGCGCGACGGATGACCCTGGTGTCGAACCGCATCGATGCGCCGCTGCTCGCCAACGCCGCCACCGGCCGCGGGGACCTCTACTACAACACCTCGATGCTCTGGCTGCCGGACGGGACAGCGCCGCAGAAGCACGACAAGCGTCATCCCGTGCCCTTCGGCGAGTACGTGCCTGATCGGGCCTTCTTCAACGCCCTGGTCCCGGATCTCATCGGGCTGATCCAGCGCGAATACACCCCCGGCACCAACCCGCCGATCGTCGAGGTGGGCGATGTCCGCGTCGGTCTGGCGATCTGCTTCGACGTGATCTACGACGACGTGATCACGGAGGGGCTGAACGGCGGCGCCGAGGTCCTGGTCTTCCAGACGAACAACGCCGATTTCCGCGGCACGGACGAGAACCTCCAGCAGCTCGCGTTCGCACGGATGCGCGCGATCGAGACGGGCCGGAGCGTCGTGAACATCTCCACGGTCGGCACGAGCCAGGTCATCCTCCCGGACGGGCGGACGGTCACGAGCCTGGACGCAGATGAGGCCGGAGCGATGCTCGAGGATGTCGAACTGCGCTCCGGCCTCACGGCGGGAATCGTCCTGGGCCCCTGGCTGCAACAGGTGCTGCTCTGGGGCGGTCTAGGCGCGCTCGGTCTCGGGTGGTGGCGCGCCCGTCGGCGCTAGGCGCCGATCTTCTCTCGGGTGGGGTCCTCGCCGGCACCGCGCCGGGCTCGGATGTACGCGAGGCGCTCTTCGAGAAGCTCCTCCAGCTCCGCACGGGTACGGCGCTCCATGAGCATGTCCCAGTGGGTGCGGGCGGCCTTCTCATCGGTGGCCTCGAGGGTGACGGCCTCGCCGTCGACCTTCAGGCGGGCTTCCGCTCCGCAGGAACGGCACTCCCAGGTCTGAGGCGGTTCGGCATCGGCGGCGAACATGAGCGTGGTGTCGTGTCCGCAGGTGTCACAGGTGTAGGTGGTCTCACGGCGCTCCATGAAAACGACGCCCTCTTCGCTCTGTAGGCTCTGGGCGCCGAGTCGGATGCCGCGCAGGCTGCGATCTGCCATTGTGTGGTCCTCTCGTCGCTGTCAGGTATAACGTTCGAGCCTGTGCGCTTCATCCACGTCGGGGCGTTCTGCGCGGTATTCACAGGGGAATCCCAGCGCCGGAGGATATGGGGCGCTCAGGGCTTCCGGAACGTGGCGACGGCGAGGTCGGCGCGGTCGGTCACGACGCCGTCCACACCCGCGTCGATGAGGCGCCGCATGTCGTCCGCGTCGTTCACGGTCCAGACGTGGACCTCGGTGTCGGCACGGTGGGCGGCGCGGAGAAGTGCGGGCGTCAGCACCCTGATCGCGCCGTGACGCTCGGGGATCTGCAGGGCGTCGATCTCCCGCAGCAGCCGGCCGGCCGGGAGGCGCATCGCGGAGAGCAACCGGAGCGCCGCGATCGTCCGACTCCCACCGGAGGTGGCGGGCCGGAGCGCGGTGCCGGTCTGCTGCACGGCCTCCAGTGTCGCCCGCCGGTTGGCATCCGAGAAGCTGGTCACGAGGACACGATGCGTGTGCGCGGCGAGGATGGGGCCCAGCGGCGCCGCGGCGGCCAGTGTCTTCACGTCGATGTTGAACCGGGTCTCCGGGAACGCGGAGAGCGCCTCGGCCACCGTGAGCAGACCGCCGTGCTCGGCGAACAGCGCACTCAGCTCCCGCGTCCTGACCTCGTGGACGGCGCGCGGATCGTCCACGAGACGGCGCAGATCGTGATCGTGGAAGAGCACGACGTCACCGTCGGCGGTGACCTGGCAGTCCGTCTCGATGTACTCGGCCCCGGCGGCATGCGCCGCGGCGAAGGCGGCCGCGGTGTTCTCCCAGATGCCGGATTCCCGCCCCTCGGCGGTCACCAGCCCCCGATGGGCCAGGATGCGGGGCTGCTCGGCCTTGACGAAGTACGGGTGCGTCACGCGCCGGCGGGGGGAGTGGTCGAACCCGGGCCCGTCTTGGGAGTGAAGGCCGTGCCGATGCCCTTGAGTGCCTCGGTCAGCTCGCTCGGGATGATCCAGAGCTTGCTGGATGGGCTCTCGCTGATCTTCGGGAGCATCTGCAGATACTGGTACGCGAGGAGCTTGTCGTCCGGCGCGCCCTGGTGGATCGCGGTGAAGACGCTCTGGATCGCCTCGGCCTCACCCTGGGCGCGCAGGACGGCCGCCTGCTTGTCACCCTCGGCTCGGAGGATCTCGGCCTGACGAAGGCCCTCCGCTTCGAGGATCGCGGACTGCTTCGTGCCCTCGGCGGTGAGGATCGCGGCGCGGCGGTCCCGCTCGGCGCGCATCTGCTTCTCCATGGAGTCCTGGATGGAGACGGGCGGGTCGATCGCCTTGAGCTCGACGCGGCCCACGCGGATGCCCCACTTGCCGGTCGCCTCGTCGAGGACCACGCGCAGCTGTCCGTTGATGTTGTCGCGGCTCGTCAGCGCCTCTTCGAGGTTCAGGCCACCGACGACGTTGCGGAGAGTCGTGGTGGTGAGCTGTTCCACGGCGCCGAGGTAGTTCGCGATCTCGTAGGTCGCGGCGCGGGCATCGGTCACCTGGAAGTAGACGACGGTGTCGATGGAGACGACGAGGTTGTCCTCGGTGATCACGGGCTGCGGCGGGAAGGACACCACCTGCTCGCGCATGTCGATCAGCGGCCGCAGGCGGTCGATGAACGGCACGAGGATGTTGAGGCCGGGGGAGAGGGTCTTGTGGTACCGGCCGAGCCGTTCCACCACGCCGGCGGTCGCCTGCGGGATGATGCGGATCGCCCGCGCGATCGTGACGATCACGAAGATGATGACCGCGATCACCAGGATCCAGATGATCACGGTCGGGATGATCGATGCGTCGTCCACGCGTGCTCCTAGTCGTTGAGGGGTCGGACGATGGCGGTCGCGCCGTTGATCGCACTGACGGCGACCGGCGCCCCCGCGGGGATGGCCATCGGGGTGGTCGTCCTGGCGGTCCAGGTGTCGCCGTTCGCGAGCTTCGCCTGGCCGGAGATCTGCGTGATCTCACTGAGCGCGATGCCGCGGAGGTCGACCAGCGCCTCGACGTTCGAGCGCGTGGGATCGGCTCCGCGGTGCAGGCGGCGCAGGAGGGGTGGCCGCAGGAAGAGGATGAAGAGGGCGGATGCCAAGGCGGCGATGAGGATCTGGATCCAGACCGGGAGGCCGACGAAGTCGGTGACGAGACCGATCACGCTCCCGAAGCTCAGCATCAGGAAGGTGAAGTCGAGGGAGAGCATCTCTATGACGAGGAAGACGGCGATGAGGACCAGCCATCCGATCCATGCCCAGTGGTCGATGAACGTGACGAACGTCGAGAAGTTGTCCATGCGGCCTCCTTTGCCGTCAACGTACCACGCGCGGCGACAGCGGACCGGCCGCCACCGCGCCCCCTTGGTAATCTGTGAGAGCCGTGCGCTCACGGCGTTCCACGCACCATGAGGAGTCACCCGTGACCGACGTTCTTCCCGCAGGATCCCTCGACGGCAAGGTGGCCCTCGTCACCGGCTCATCGCGGGGGATCGGCGCCGACACCGTGCGGTACCTCGCCGAGGCGGGCGCCGACGTCGTGATCAACTACCGGAACAAGGCGCCGCGCGCGGAGAAGCTCGCGGCGCAGCTGCGCGAGCTCGGCCGTCGGGCGCTGGTCGTCGGTGCGGACCTCACCGACCCCGCATCGGTCGCCGAGATGTTCGACGCCGTCCGCGCCGAGTACGGGCGCCTCGATGTGCTCGTCCTGAACGCGTCGGGAGGCATGGAGTCGGGCATGGCCGAGGACTACGCCCTGAAGCTCAACCGTGACGCGCAGCTCAATGTGCTCGACGCCGCGACGCCGCTGCTGTCGGACGGCGCACGCGTCGTGTTCGTCACCAGCCACCAGGCGCACTTCATCCGCACGACGCCGACGATGCCGGAGTACGAGCCCGTCGCGCTCTCCAAGCGCGCCGGTGAGGACGCCCTGCGGGAGCTCATCCCGGGTCTCGCGGAGAAGGGAATCGGCTTCACGGTCGTCTCCGGCGACATGATCGAGGGCACGATCACCGCGACGCTGCTCGAGCGCGCGAACCCGGGCGCCATCGCCGAGCGCCGCGAGTCCGCCGGCCGCCTCTACAACGTGTCCGAGTTCGCCGCCGAGGTCGCCAAGGCCGTGATCGACCCCGTCCCCGCGGACAACACCCGCCTCGTCGGGGACGTGAGCGCCTTCGCCGCGGAATAGTCGTCAGACGCGAAACGCCCCGGACCCGCTGGTGCAGGTCCGGGGCGTCTCGTGTCTGCGGATCAGACGGCGGCAGCGCCCGTGGTGAACGCCTTCTCGTCCTTGCCGAGCGTGATCGCGCGGATGATCTGCACGATGCCGAGCACGACGAGCGAGATGCCCAGGAGCAGCCAGAGCGCGAAGCCGGCGATGACCGGCGAGAAGAGGACGATGATTCCGGCGATGATGCTGAGGATCGCGTAGATCAGCGTCCAGACCCGCGATCCGTCGCTGCCGAGCAGCGAGAGCGCCACGACGCCGTCGACGATCCAGCTCACGCCGATGAAGATCACGACGACCAGCGCGAGGGTGGCGGCGGCGACGTTCAGGTTGAAGAACGCGATGACGCCGGCGACGATGTAGAGCAGGCCGAGCACGATGTGTCCGACGCGCGACCAGCCGCCCTTCGCGCGGGAGAAGATGCCGAGGCCGATGTACACGACTCCCGCGACGATCAAGTAGGACGCGAAGATGGCCGTCACGATGACGGCCGACTTCACCGGCCAGACCAGCAGCGCGATGCCCGCGAGCAGCGCGAGAACGCCGGAGACCGCGAGAGCGACGCGGATGGACTTGAAGAACGACTTCGTTTCAGCGAGTGCTTCAGACATGGCGGGGAACCCCTTCTGAGAGAATCCTGTGAGGATGCCCCCAGGGTAGCGCCGGATCTCCGACAGCGGGGGAGGAGGGCCTCCGCGCGTCGCGGATGGTCATTTCGCGTCTTCCGGCGTCATGGCAGGATCATGACGTGACACCGGTGGATGATGCTCGCCTGCGGGAGCTGGTCGTGATGCGCAAGGTCCGCGACCGCATCGATCGCGAGTACGCGAAGCCCTTGGACGTCGAGGCTCTGGCGCGGGGCGTGCACCTGTCTGCCGGCCATCTCAGCCGGCGGTTTCGCGAGACGTACGGCGAATCCCCGTACTCCTATCTGATGACCCGCCGCATCGAGCGTGCCATGGCGCTGCTGCGTCGCGGCGACCTCAGCGTCACCGAGGTGTGCTTCGCGGTGGGCTGCTCCTCGCTGGGCACGTTCAGCACCCGGTTCTCGGAGCTGGTCGGTGTCCCACCCAGCGTGTACCGTGAACGCGCCGCGAACGTCGAGGGCATCCCGTCGTTCCACGCCAAGCAGGTCACCCGACCGATCAGGAATCGAGAAGCGCCGCGCCCTGAGGCGCACCTAACGTGAGCATCATGAAGATCAGCATCCACTACGCCTTCCTCCCGCACACCGACGCCGACGCCGCCCTCGGCTTCTATCGCGACGCCCTCGGCTTCGAGGTGCGCAACGACGTCGGATACGACGGCCTGCGCTGGCTCACGGTCGGCCCGGTCGGCCAGCCCGAGACCTCGATCGTCCTCCACCCGCCGGCCACCGATCCCGGCATCACCGAGGCGGAGCGGCAGACCATCCTGGAACTCATCGCGAAGGGCAGCTATGGCGCTCTCACCCTCGCGAGCGATGACCTGGACGCCCTGTTCGAGCGGCTGGTCGCTGTCGGCGCCGATGTCGTCCAGGAGCCGATGGACCAGCCCTACGGCGTCCGCGACTGCGCGTTCCGCGACCCCGCCGGCAACCTGCTCCGTATCAACCAGGCCGCCTGACGGCGCCACCACCACGAAGGACCCCGCATGACCGCTGCCGAGCACCCCGCGGACACCCACGACCTCATCCGCGTGCAGGGCGCGCGCGAGAACAACCTCAAGGACGTGAGCGTCGACATCCCGAAACGACGTCTGACGGTGTTCACCGGGGTCTCCGGGTCGGGGAAGAGCTCTCTCGTCTTCGACACGATCGCCGCCGAATCGCGCCGGATGATCGACGAGACGTACAGCGCGTTCGTGCAGGGCTTCATGCCCTCGGTGCCGCGTCCCGACGTCGACGTGCTGGAAGGGCTCACCACGGCGATCATCGTGGACCAGGAGCGTCTCGGCGCGAACCCGCGGTCGACCGTCGGCACGGTGACGGATGCCAATGCGATGCTCCGCATCCTGTTCAGCAAGCTGGGCCAGCCCTACATCGGCGGCCCGACGGCGTTCTCGTTCAACATCCCCACGCAGAAGGCCAGCGGCGTCATGACCGGGCCGGGTGGCGAGAAGAAGATCGTGAAGGATGCGATCTACCTCGGCGGCATGTGCCCACGATGTGAGGGCAGGGGAGTGGTGTCGGACCTCGACCTGTCTCAGATCGTCGATGAGTCGAAGTCCCTCGACGAGGGCGCCATCATGGTGCCCGGGTACACCGCGGATGGGTGGATGGTGAAGGGCTTCTCGCAGTCGGGGTTCTATCCGGCAGACAAGCCCATCTCGTCCTTCACCGACAAGCAACGCCACCTCTTCCTCTACGGAGAGGTCACGAAGGTCAAGATCTCGGGCATCAACATGACCTACGAGGGTCTGATCCCGAAGATCACGAAGTCCATGCTCTCGAAAGACCTCGACGCGCTCCAGCCGCACATCCGTGCCTTCGTCGAGCGCGTGGCCACCTTCGCGGTGTGCCCGGAGTGCGACGGTACTCGTCTCACCGAGGGCGCGCGATCCTCGAAGATCGACGGCGTGAGCATCGCCGACGCGTGCCGCATGCAGGTGACGGATCTTGCCGCGTGGGTCCGCGGCCTGGATCTCCCGGGAGCCGGGCCGCTGCTCCAGGCGCTGAGTGCCAACCTCGACGCCTTCGTGACCCTCGGCCTGGGGTACCTGAGCCTGGACCGGCCCTCGGGGACGCTGTCCGGGGGAGAGGCGCAGCGGATCAAGATGCTGCGGCACCTGGGCTCCTCGTTGACCGACGTCACGTATGTGTTCGACGAGCCGACCATCGGGCTGCATCCGCACGACATCGAGCGGATGAACGGCCTGCTGCTCCGCCTTCGCGACAAGGGGAACACGGTGCTCGTCGTCGAGCACAAGCCGGAGACCATCGCGATCGGCGATCATGTCGTGGACCTGGGGCCGGGTGCGGGAAGCGCCGGGGGAGAGATCTGCTATCAGGGGAGCGTCGAGGGTCTCACAGCCAGTGGAACACTGACCGGGCAGCACCTTGACGACCGTGCACAGCTGAAGGACGCCGTGCGTGGCCGCACCGGCGCGATCGAGGTGCGCGGCGCATCCACCAACAACCTCCAGAACGTGGACGTCGACATCCCGACCGGTGTCCTGACCGTCGTCACCGGTGTCGCCGGCTCCGGCAAGAGCTCGCTCATCCACGGTTCGGTGACAGGACGCGAGGGCGTGGTGGCGATCGATCAATCCGCCATCAAGGGCTCGCGTCGCAGCAACCCCGCGACGTATACGGGCCTGCTGGAACCCATCCGGAAAGCCTTCGCGAAAGCGAACGGCGTGAAGCCCGCCCTGTTCAGCGCGAACTCCGAGGGCGCCTGTCCTACGTGCAAGGGCGCCGGTGTCATCATCACCGAGCTCGGGTTCATGGACACGATCGAGACCCCCTGTGAGGACTGCGGCGGTAAGCGCTTCCAGGCGGCGGTGCTGGAGTACAAGCTCGGTGGCAAGGACATCACCGAGGTGCTCGACCTTCCGGTCTCCGAGGCTCGTGTGTTCTTCAGCGAGGGAGAGGCCAAGCTCCCGGCCGCGGCTGCCATCCTCGGACGCCTGGAGGACGTGGGGCTCGGGTACCTGTCGCTCGGCCAGCCGTTGTCGACCCTGTCGGGCGGTGAACGACAGCGCATCAAGCTCGCGATCCAGATGGGCGAGAAGGGCGACGTGTACGTGCTGGACGAGCCGACGACTGGTCTGCATCTCGCGGACGTCGACACGATCCTCGGCCTGTTGGATCGACTTGTCGACGCCGGCAAGACGGTGGTCGTCATCGAGCATCACCAGGCCGTCATGGCACACGCGGACTGGATCATCGACGTCGGCCCGGGAGCCGGCCACGACGGTGGTCGCATCGTGTTCGAGGGAACGCCTGCCGAGCTCGTCGCTGACGGGTCGACGCTGACGGGCGAACATCTCGCGGCGTACGTCGGTCGTTGAGGGGAAAGTCGAACGTTCCGGGCCCTCTGTTGCGCTCGCCCACCCCTTATACGGAGTATCCGATAATGCACATTATGTCAGCTTACTGATGGGAGCCTCTCCTCCGAAAACGGGTCCGTACTCACCCCCGCCGTCTTCGGTGCTCGGCATAATGGTCGCGTGAGCTACGAACTGGCGTTCTGGTCTGGGGGCGACGAACTCGACCCGTTGGAGGCCTACCGCCGTCTCGACGCGGAACCTATGGAACCCGTCCCGGGTCTGCGAGCTGTCGACCCTGCCGAAGTCGATCGAGCGATCGTCGAAGTCCTCGAGGGGTGGACCCGAGATGGGATCCACCTCCACCCGCCCGGAGTCGAGATCGGCTCGGCTCCTGTGTTCGAGATGCACATCGGACGCCACATTGCGAGGTTCTTCGGGTACGGAATCGAAGAGGGCGACCACTTCAACGCCATCATCGACGTCATGCGTCCGCTCGGATACCGCTTGTTCGACCCGCAGACCAACGAGCGATTCGGTTAACCGGGACGCGGCGCTCCCCCGATCGACAGAGCAGCAACGTGAGTCGTAGCCGGCTTGGCCTCGACCGGGTAGAGCGACAACGATCTCGCTCCCCTGTGGTCACGAGTCCCTCCTGATCTCCTGCGCCCGCGCCACGATGTCATCCACTCGCGATTGGAGGAACGGGCCGGGGCACTCCGTTCCCGACCACGTCTCCTTGTGGGTGATGACGTGCTCTCGGTCGATTCGGAAGCGCACCGGAACGCCGTCCAGGGTCCGGCCGTCGAAGCCTGCGAGCCACGCGATCATCTGCGCGATCTCCTCCACCTGCGCGGTGGTCACCGTGTACTCCGGCGCTCCGGTGAAATCCAGCGTCTCCACCGCCACGGACCGCCAGTTCCAGTCCGCGCCGGTGGACGACGGCTTCGCTCCCGGGCGGATGGTCTCGATGACCGAGCCGTCGTGCCGAAGATAGAACGTGGGAGCCGATGATCTCCTGTTGCAGCGGGAGAAGAAGTCCAACTGGTCCGTCGTCGTGCCGGTGTGGTGGATGATGAAGCGGTCGATGACCGGGCCCACGGTTCGACGTTCGCTTCCCGCGATGCTCCGGTCAACGCGCACCGTCGGGTGGGCGCAGTCCTCGAAACCGAGCGGTACCTCGAGACCGGTGACCGCGCGGTCGTAGACCGGCTCGTACTCTGGTAGCCCTCGGGGGTTGTCCGGGCGGCGTCCGGTGTCGTCTGCCTCTCCCCCGGAGCGCGTGGAGAGCCAGATGCCGATGCCGGTCACCGCGACGCCGGTTCCGGCAGCGATGAGGAATCCCCGCCTCGTGTGCGTCGGGACGTGCTCATCGGCGTCCCGTGCTCCCGGGTCCTCCGGATGCTGACCCTCCCTGCGCGTGCTCATGCGGCCTGGTCGTTGTGGTGTGGCTCTCGGGGATCATCCTGCGGGCGTCGTCCTGGCCAGACGAAATGCGCGACCGAGAAGGCGAGGACGGTCCACGAGACGACGAACGCCCACCACGGGAGCGCCGCTCCCCCGCTTCCGCCCGCCAGCACGACCGACACGATGCAGGCGCCGAGTCCGACGACGACCCCGAGGACGGTGACCTCGCCGTGCGCGAGCCACCGCGCGCGCAGCGCCGAGACGAGGCGAAGGGGCAGGCCGATCACCAGGGCGGTGATCATCGACACGACGGACAGGACGACGGCGATGATGCTCGCCCCGACGAAGGACGTCACCCCGTCGTACTCTTCCGCAACTCCGAGCGCGAGGAAGAAAGCCACCATGAACAGGAAAAAGCCGCCGACGAAGAACTGGCCGAGGATGAGCGAGGCGGTCGAGTCGTCGGCTCCCCGAAAACCCCCGCGTTTCCGCAGGCCTGCGGGGACACGGCGAGGCGAGGTCATATCGTGATCCTACGAGGTGCGGCTTCCCGAGCGGGTGCTCCCTGCGGGCTGCCCCTGAACCTGACGACGAGGGTGATTGCGTGAGCGATGGGGCCGAGAACGCAACTGCTGACAGTCGAGCGCGTCGGCTCACATGGGTCACCGGCGGCGTCCTGTTCCTCCTCTCGATCGTCATCTGGTTCACAGCCCGCGGGGAGTTCGCCGGCTTCGCGATCGCGAAGGATGCCGTGTTCGCATCGGCGGCCGCTCTGTTCGTGGTCGGGGGTCGGTCGTGCGGGTAGCGTCACTGGTCGGCGACCGGTGAGCACCGTCGCGACCGTCCTGCTCGCCGTCGCGCCGTTCGCACAGTCGCTTTGGTTCGATCTCGTTCCGGAGTCGCCGGGCGACCCCCACGCGCGCGAAGACGCCTCGGTGCTTGCTGCCGTGCTGTACTACGGGAGCGTGGCCACGTTCGCGATCACCGCCGCCGTAGGAATCGGACGCGCGAAGGTGGGCCCCGCTGTGGGTCGTCTTCTGGACGCCGCTCGCGTTCGTCGTCGGCATCACCGTCTCCTCGTCGGCGCCCTCCGGCACAGCGACATCAAGGATTGCCGGTCATCTCGTCGTCGACGGGCCCGCAATCGGCAACGTCTTCCTCGGCATCGTCGCCCTCGTCCTCGGCATCCGCGAGCAACGTCTGCGCGTCGCGCCGGTCACCATCACCTGAATGACGGCTTCGGCGTCATTCGGTGACGGTTCATGGAGCGCGTGGCCTGACCAGCGCGTAGACGAACATGTCGCGACGACTTCCGGCGATGGACTGCCAGGAGCGGAGCAGTCCTTCGCGGACGAAGCCCGCGTGCTCGATAGACCGACACGACGCTTCGTTCGCCGGCTCGACGTGAGCCTGCAGCCTCTGTAGATCCTCCATCGTCCACGCCCACTCCGACAGGACGCGAAAGGCCATGGAGGCAGTTCCGCGCCCACGACGACGTGGCCGTATCCAGTAGCCGACCGTCCCCCGTCCCTGCTCGATGTCGCGGAGCCACAGACCGATCTGGCCCACGCACTCCCCCTGGCGCTCTATCGCGAAGGAAAATCCCTCACGACCGGGCCGTGAGCCCGCGCCTACAGCAGAGCATGGCCGACCGGTGCAGCGACTCGCGAACCCTGTCTGCGAGCCATTCACCGTACATCTCCATGCCGCAGACCGTGGCCGAGGAGATCGTCCGGTTCGCCGCGTCCGCGTGAGGGCGGCGGTGCGGCGCATCGCTCGCTCCCACCGGTGTGCGTGCCTGCGCTCGACGCAGGAGTAGCGTGGAAGGGTGCCTCAGGTCTCCCACTCCCCCGTCTCCACACCGGGGTGGCGGGCCTGGGCGATCTGGTCCGTCGGCGTCGCGGCCTACGTGCTCGCCATCACCAACCGGACCTCTCTCGGCGCCGTCGGTGTCGAGGCCGCCGACCGCTTCCAGGCGGACGCCTCGACGCTCGCGCTGTTCGCGGTCGTGCAGCTCGCCGTCTACGGGGGGATGCAGATCCCGGTGGGCGTACTCCTCGACCGCTACGGATCCCGTCCGATCATCACGGCGGGGATGCTGCTCATGGCGGCCGGACAGCTCACCATGGCCCTCTCCCCCAGCATCGGCATCGCGATCGTCGCGCGTGTCCTCCTCGGAGCCGGCGACGCCGCCGTCTTCCCTGCCGTGCTGCGACTGGTGGCCACGTGGTTCCCCGCGCAACGCGGGCCCGTCATGGTCCAGTTCACCGGGATCATCGGGCAGGCCGGGCAGCTGATCGCGCTGGTGCCGGTCGCCGCCCTGCTGCACGCCACCACCTGGTCGATCACGTTCGGCAGCA
Organism: Microbacterium sp. UMB0228; assembly: GCF_002871415.1. Lineage (NCBI taxonomy): Bacteria > Bacillati > Actinomycetota > Actinomycetes > Micrococcales > Microbacteriaceae > Microbacterium > Microbacterium sp. UMB0228. The sequence goes on from NZ_PNFU01000004.1 coordinate 175,646, forward strand.
TCGCCGGTCTCGGCCTGCTCTTCACGATCCTCGTGTGGCTCATCGTGCGCAACAACCCCGCCGAGAGCGGCCCGGACGTGTCGGTGAACACGGACACCGGAGTCGTGCGTGTCGTGACGTCGGCGATCGACACGGGCGTCGGCATCCGGGCGGCCTGGGCGCATCCCGGCACGCGGCTCGCGTTCTGGTCGCACTTCACCACTCCGTTCGCCGGCACGGTGTTCGTGCTGCTGTGGGGCATGCCGTTCCTCACGGCAGGCGAGGGCCTGACCACCGCCCACGCGGCGGGGATCATCTCGATCTACGTGGTCGCGGGCATGATCCTCGGTCCGATCATCGGCGATCTCTCCCGCCGCCTCCCGAATCACCGCTCGCTCGCCCTCGTCCTCCCCGCCGTCGGCGTGCAGATGGCCGCGTGGATCGCGGTCATCGCCCTCCCCGGCCCCGCCCCGGACTGGCTCCTCTGGGTCCTGGCGATCGCTCTCGCGACCGGGGGCCCCGCGTCGATGATCGCCTTCGACCACGCCCGCACGCACAACCCCGCGCACCGCCTCAGCACGGCGACCGGAGTCACGAACGCGGGGGGCTTCATCGCAGCCCTGATCGCGGTCTTCGTGATCGGCCTCCTCCTCGACGCCCAGGGCGCCGGCACCCCGGACACCTACACGCTCGACGCTTTCCGTGTCGCGTTCCTCACCCCGATCCCCCTCTGGATCCTCGGGGTCGTCTTCATCCTCATCGAACGCAAACGGACGCGCATCCGCATGGGGCTGGATCCCGAGCGGCGTCGCTGAGCGCCCATAGGATGAGGCATGGCCTCCGCTCCCCCGTCGACCGCCCCCGTCTCGAGCGCCCGAGACGGCCGTACGAGGCCACCGTTGACGGCGGGGCTGCTCGCCGGACTGCTCCTCGGCGCACTCTGGATCGTCTCCGGTGCCATCGCTCGACTCACCGGTTCCGACATCGTTCTGACGCGGTTGCTGAGCTTCGCTGGTATCCAACCGCTTCAGAGTCATGCCTGGCTGCTCCCCGGTGCGTGGGGCGTCCTGGTGCTGACGGTGACGGCCGCCGTGGTGTGCAGCGTCGTCTGGGTCGTGGGACGGGGTGCGCAGGGTGTCGGCCGGGCTCCCGCGTTCCTCGTGCTCTGGTTCGGTGCCGTCCTCGCCGGAACGGTCGTCGGGCTGTGCGATGACGTCACCCGGGTCCTGTCCTTCCTCCCTCTCTCGGGCCTGCACGGTCTCACGGCTGCGGTCGTCGAGTCCGCGCCGGACACTGCCTACTGGGGACTCGCCTGGGGCTGGATCCCCGCCTGGGCGTTCTCGCGCAGAGCCGGTGAGGAATCTGCGCGGCGGTGGTCCCCGGGCCTTCTCGGTGTCACCGTCGCGAGCGTGGTCGCTCTCGTCGTGGTCGGGAGCCTGGCCGATGCCGCGTGGCAGCGCCAGATCGTCGAGGAGAACGCCGCGCTGCAGGGCGCCACCGACGAGACGGGAGCCTTCGTCGATCCGGCGGCAGTGGGCGACCCTGTGCCGGAGCGCGCCCCGGGGGCCTCGACTCCCCAGCTTCCCGCGGGCGCCTGCACCCTCGACCGAGCCACACTGCTGCTCGGAACCGCCGACGGGGCCACGGGGCACCGCGCCCAGAGCATCCGGCTGATGAACGTCGGTGAGGAGCCCTGCGTGGTCGAGGGGTATCCCGACATCGCGTTCGCGGACCACAACGGCCATGCGCTCGACGTCGAGGTGCGCCCCGGTTCCTCATTCCTGGCGACCGACCCCGGTATCGCGCCCGTCACGGTGCCGCCCGGCGGCGAGGCGACCGCGGTGATCGGCTGGGATGCCAATGCCACGGACGGCGCTCTCGTCGCCCGCGCCCTGCATGCCGCCGTGCTCCCCGGACTCGACCGCGGCTCGTGGCCGGTCGAGCTCGACATCGTCTCGGGCTCCGAGGTCGAGATCACCGCTTGGCACCTCGGCGCCGCACCCGCCGCGCCGTGACGGCCCTGCGCGCCGTCAGCGCAGCAGGTGCTGCACCGTCTCCACGATCAACTCGACGCTGACGCGCTCCGGCACCTCCGCGTCGCCCGCCTCGAACTCGGCGAGCTCCACGCCGCGGACGTCGGCGGCCGGGATGGCGGCGAACAGCGCGGCCACCTGGTGCGGCAGCAGACCGTCGCCGACCCGATAGGCCGCGGGGATGTAGCCGGGCTCCAGGACGTCCCAGTCGACATGGATCCACACCGGTCGCCCGGCGATGAGAGCGCTCAGCCGCTCCGGCGTGCTCTCCGCGGGGCTGAGGACGGTCACTCCCGCGCCGGCGAGGAGCTCTCCCTCGGCGGGGTCGATGTCGCGGCCGCCGACGACGATGACCTGCCGCGGGTCGATGCCCGCCCCGTGGCCGCTGTCCCACAGGCCGCAGGCGGCGGCGAGGACCATGCCGCCGAGGTAGCCGGAGTCGGTGGTGTCCGGCGTGTTGAAGTCGCCATGCGCATCGATCCAGAGCACCACCGCGTCGGGGTGGTGCTCGGCGACGCTCGGCAGCGTTCCGAGGCTCGCCGCACACGTGTTCGTCACGAGGAGCGGGGTCGTCTCCCCCGCGATCGCCTCCTGCACCGCGGCACGGAGGCCGGCGAGCGTGTCCGAGGCCTCGGGCAGCGCGACCGACCAGTCGTCGAGCCGACCGGGCTCCGGAGTGCCGACCACGACGGGCTCCCGCCGGAGCAGCGAGGACAGGGCGTCGGCGACGCGGCGCGCCCCGACGAGGGCTCCGTCCGTGCGGTCGGCGACGCGACCCTGGTTGAGGATGAGCGCGAAGGGCCTGGTCATCCGCTCAGTCTCCCACCCGGCGCAGACCGCGGCCAAAACCGCCGTATCCGGCCTGCACTATCGCCGGCGCGGCGTCCATCCCGACGGCAGCCCTCCGTCGACGAAGGCGCGGTCCCGGTCTGCCGCCGCCGACCAGCCCTGCGCCTCCTCCTCGGTGTCGAAGGCGCCCCGGGCCACGCGGAAGCCGACGTCCTCGTGGTGCATGCGCGGCGCTCCCCCACGACGGACCGAGGCGCGGACGCTCCAAGCGTCGTCGGCGAACCCGCCGCCGCGGAAGACCCGGTAGTCGTCGTACCGCGCGGGGTCGAGGAGGTCCCAGCACCATTCCCACACGTTCCCGAGCGTGTCGAACAGCCCATGCAGGTTCGGGAGCTTCCCGCCCACGTCCTGCGGCGTGCCGACTCCGTCGGCAGCGGTCCACGCGGCCTCGGCCAGCGGGGCGTAGTGCGGCCCGGTGGAACCGGCGCGGCAGGCGTACTCCCACTCGGCCTCGGTCGGCAGGCGGTAGCCGTCCGCCGTGGTGTCCCAGGCCACATCCTCACCCTCGAAGTGGTAGACGGGATCGAGCCCCTCCCACTCCGAGGCCGCGTTGCAGAAGTGGACGGCCCGCAGCCAGCTCACGTCGGCGACCGGGCGACGAGGATGCCGTGACGGGGTGCCCAGGACCTCGGTGACCTGTTCTTCGGTCACCGGGAAAACACCGAGGGCGAAGGGTTCGAGTTCCACGGTGCGGCGCGTGCGTCGCCGGGCGTCGTGCAGCGTCACCGTGCCGGCGGGAAGACGGACGAGTTCGATGTCGCTCATGCGCGGGGCACGACGACGCTCACGCCGGAGTCCGCTCGACCCAGGTGGGGTACTTCGCTGCGCGGCCGTCTCCGGACGAGGTCCTCGTCACGCGTCGACGCACCCAGGGCCCGACGAACTCCCGGTAGTAGGCCAGACCCGCGGGGCCGGCGGTCCAGCGATCGAGCGGCGCCCACCAGGCTGCCGGCGGCTCGAAGCCGAGGCCATGCAGCACGCGGGCCGCGACACGATGGTGTCCGGCCGCGTTCATATGAAGCCGGTCCTCCGACCAGTACGCGGGCTTCGAGAGCTCCGTGTCCGGCCAGTTCAGGGCGCGGATCACGTCGGGGCGGTCCTCGATCCGCCGCAGGACCGCCTCGGAGAGCAGGTCGCCACGCCGCTGCACGAGGGAGCCCATCGGAAGCTGCCCGCTGGGATTGGCGCCGGAGAGCAGGATCATCGTCACGCCCTCCTCGTCGCACCGTCGCAGCACCCGGCTGAACGCATCGGCGATGTGCTCCAGGTCGGTCCGCGGCCGCAGCATGTCGTTGCCGCCCCCGTTGAACGACAGGTGCGTGGGACGCAGGGCCAGGGCGGGTTCGAGCTGCTCCTCGACGATCGGCCAGGCCAGCTTCCCCCGGATCGCCAGGTTCGCGTACTGGATGGGGTGCCCCGCGGCATCCGCCCATCCCTGCGCGGCGATGTCGGCCCAGCCGCGCTCGCGCCCATCGGGGAGCACATCGCCCACGCCTTCGGTGAAGGAGTCGCCTATCGCGACGAAACGTACATCAGCCACGCGCCCAGCCTATTCCCGGTCCCGGACGTCACCGGTCGTCCAGCGCCGCTCCGCTCCGGTCGACGAGTCCCCACGCGGCGGCCGCCGCGACGAGGAAGCAGGCCGCGAACACCACGAACAGCAGAGGAGCGCCGCCGGCGACGAGGAGGACAGGAACGGCGAGGGGCGCCACGATGGAGGCGATGCGTCCGACCCCTGCGGACCAGCCCGCCCCGGTGCCGCGCAGCGAGGTCGGGTAGATCTCAGGCGTCACCGCGTACAGCGCGCCCCACGCGCCGAGGGTGAAGAACGACAGCGCCATGCCGGCGCCGATGATCATCGGCACGGTCGTGGCGGTGCCGAAGACGACGGCCGACGCGGTCGCCCCCAGCAGGAAGACCGACAGGGTGATGCGGCGTCCCCACACCTCGATGAGCCAGGCCGCCACGGCGTAGCCCGGGAGCTGCGCGAGCGTGATGATGAGGGTGAAGCCGAACGAACGGACGAGGTCGAATCCGGCGTCCACGAGAATGCTGGGGATCCAGATGAAGGCCCCGTAGTAGGCGAAGTTCACGGCCAGCCACACGAGCCAGAGGCACGCTGTCCGCACGCGGAACTCCGCGTTCCAGAGGGTCGCGAGCCGTGCCCGTGCCGTCTTCGCGATGGCCCGCGACGCCGGTTCCTTCCGGAGGGGCGGGGTGTACTCGACTCCCGCATCGGCCTCGAAGGCCGCCACGATGCGATCCGCTTCCGCGATGCGTCCGCGGGACGCCAGCCAGCGCGGCGACTCGGGCAGACCCCACCGCACGACGAGGGCGTAGACCGCGGGGATCGCGCCGAGCGCGAAGGCCCATCGCCAGCCCGCCTCGGAGGCGGGGATGACGAAGAACCCGATGAGCGCGGAGGCCGTCCAGCCGACGGCCCAGAATGCTTCCAGGATGACGATCAGCCGTCCGCGGATGCGCGCGGGAGCGAACTCGCTCACGTAGGTCGAGGCGACCGGCAGCTCCGCGCCGAGACCGAGGCCGACGAAGAACCGCAGCACGAGCAGGGCCGCCACTCCCCCGACCAGAGCACTCGCTCCGGTGGCCACACCGTAGACGAGCAGAGTGAGGGCGAACACCTGCCGGCGGCCGAAGCGGTCAGCGAGAAGACCGCCGAGGGTCGCGCCGACCGCCATGCCGACGAAGCCGAGCGAGGCGATCCAGCCGGCCTCCCCCTTCGTGAGATCCCACTGCTGTGAGAGCGCCGCGATGATGAAGGAGATGAGTCCGACGTCCATCGCGTCGAGCGCCCAGCCGACGCCGGAGCCCGTGAGCAGGCGCAGGTGCCGGCGGGTGAACGGGAGGACGTCGAGGCGCTCGGCGAGCGAGGTGCGGCTCGGCAGAGCGGTATCGGCCATGATTCTCATCGTAGGGCCGGCCGTCCCGCCGGGCCGCGAGATGACGCCCGCTCAGTCGCGGTCGGCGAGGAGCTTCCGCACCCGAGGGATCACCTCGGTGCCGTACAGCTCGATGCTGCGCATCATCGACTCGTGCGAGAGGGTTCCCGTCGCGTACTTGAGGTCGAAGCGGCCGAGCCCGAGGGTCGTGATCGTGTCGGCGATCTTCGCGGCGACGCGCTCCGGCGAGCCGGCATAGAGGGAGCCCTCGGGACCGATGTCGTTCTGGAAACGCGCGCGGCTGTAGGGCGGCCAGCCGCGCTCGCGACCGATGGTGTTGTTCATCGCCTCGAAGCCCGGGTAGGCCTCGTCCCATGCCTCCGCGTCGGTGGGCGCGATGTGTCCCGGCGAGTGCACGGCCACCGGGTGCGCCGTCGTCCCGAAGGAGGCGACCGAGCGGTGGTACAGGTCGACGAACGGCTTGAATCGCCCGGCCGGGCCGCCGATGATCGCCAGCATGAGGCCGAGACCGTGACGCGCGACACGCACGACGGACTCGGGACTGCCGCCCACGCCGACCCACGTGCGCAGACCATTCTCGGTCTTCGGGAAGACGTCCGCGTTGTCGAGCGACGGCCGCAGCGACCCGGACCACGTCACGGGCTCCTCCTTGAGGAGCTCGACGAACAGCTCCAGCTTCTCCTCGAAGAGCCGGTCGTAATCGCGCAGGTCGTAGCCGAACAGCGGGAAGGACTCGATGAACGAACCGCGCCCGAGCACGACCTCCGCCCGCCCTCCGGACAGGGCGTCGAGGGTCGAGAAGCGCTCGAACACGCGCACCGGGTCGTCCGAGGACAGGACGGTCACGGCGGTTCCCAGCCGGATCCGTTCGGTACGGGCGGCGATCGCCGCGAGCACCATCTCCGGAGATGAGACCGCGAACTCGCGACGATGGTGCTCCCCCACGCCGAAGAAGTCCACGCCGACCGTATCGGCCAGCTCCGCCTGGGCGACGACGTTCCGGATGGTCTGCGCGCCGCTGAGCACCTCGCCGTCCTGATCCCGGGTGATGTCGCCGAACGTGTCCAGCCCGAACTCGATGTCCATGTCACACCTTCCTATTCAGGTGAATGGAACACATGGTGGGAGGCGGGCATTCCCGTCACCGAGGCAGCAGCGCGCTCCGCAGCGTGTCCAGCCCGACGCCGCCCAGATCCAGGGCGCGCTTGTGGAAGCCCTTGAAGCTGAACGCGTCGCCCTCCGCCTGCTGGACGGCGTCGCGCACCTGCTCCCAGATGCGCTGACCGACCTTGTACGACGGCGCCTGACCCGGCCAGCCGAGGTACCGGTTGACCTCGAACTGCACGAACTGGTCCGACATGTTGACGTTGCGACGGAGGAAGTCGAGCGCGTAGTCGGCATCCCAGACGCCGTCACCGTCGAGACGGGGCTTGCCGAGGTGCACGCCGATGTCGAGGACCACGCGCGCCGCCCGCATCCGCTGCCCGTCCAGCATGCCGAGGCGATCCGCCGGGTCATCCAGGTAACCGAGCTGCTCCATCAGTCGCTCCGCATACAGCGCCCAGCCCTCCGCGTGACCGGAGGTGCCGGCGAGCAGCCGTCGCCACGAGTTGAGCTCGGCGCGGTTGTACACGGCCTGGGCGATCTGCAGGTGATGCCCCGGCACACCCTCGTGGTACACGGTGGTGAGCTCGCGCCACGTGTCGAACTCGGTGACGCCCTCGGGGACCGACCACCACATGCGGCCGGGGCGCGAGAAGTCGTCAGTGGGGCCGGTGTAGTAGATCCCGCCCTCCTGCGTCGGCGCGATCATGCACTCCAGAGTGCGGATGGCCTCCGGGATGTCGAAGTGCGAGGCGCCGAGCTCGGCGACCGCGCGGTCGCTGGTCTCCTGCATCCACCGCTGGAGCGCCTCGGTGCCGACGAGCTTGCGGGCGGGGTCCGATTCCAGATGCGCGACGGCCTCTTCGACGGAGGCGCCGGGGAGGATCTCGTTCGCGATCGCCGTCTGCTCGGCCACCATGCGGGCGAGCTCTTCGCGACCCCACTCGTAGGTCTCGTCGAGGTCGATGGTGGCGCCAAGGAATCGACGGGAGTTGAGAGCGTAGAGGTCGCGCCCCACGGCGTCCGTCTCACCGGCCTCGGGCGCGAGCTCCTCCGCCAGGAAGCGCCGCAGCTCCCCGTACGCGACCCGCGCAGCCGCGGAGTTGTCCGCCAGGGTGCGGGCGAGAGAGGCCGGAAGCTGGCCTTCCTCGGGATCGGCGTGCGCGACGAACGCCGCGAAGAAGCCGTCGTCGGCGATGTAGCGGTCGATCTGCGTCGCGACCTCTGCGACCTGGCGTCGTGCAGGCGTCACGCCCTCGGCGATGCCCAGGCGCAGCGTCTCGACGTATCCGCGCAGCGCCGCGGGAACCGCGGAGAGCCGGGTGGAGATGACCTCCCAGTCCTCGACCGTCGCGGTGGGCATCAGGTCGAAGGCGGAGCGGACGTCCTGCGCGGCGGAGGCGATGACGTTCAGATCGCGCAGGTGCCACTTCGCCTCGTGCAGCTCGAGGTCGAGGCGCAGCTCCGCACTGAGGTCGGTCTTGGTCACCTCGTCGATCGCGTCGACGGGCTCCAGCGCGGAGAGCGTGTCGAGGGTGGCCCGCGTCGCCGCGGCGATCTCCTCATGACCTTCCGGGCTCAGATCGCCGAACCGGTCGTTGACCTCGGACCGGCCGATGTAGGTGCCGAGAGTCGGCGCCAGGACGGCGATCGTGTCGACCCATTCATCGGCGACCCTGTCGATGGCGGAGGGGGTGCGGGGTGCTGAAGTCATACCTTCCAGCCTAATCCCCGCCCCCGTCGGCCACCGGGATCAGTGCGCGGCTTCGTTCCAGTCCCGACCGCGGCCCACCTGCACGTCGAGCGGCACGGAGAGCTGAGCGGCATCCCCCATCCGCGTGCGGACGATCTGCTCCACCGCATCCCACTCCCCTGCCGCGACCTCGACGACGAGTTCGTCGTGGATCTGCAGCAGCACCCGCGACTCCAGCTTCGCGGCATGGAGGTCGTCGTGGATGTGGAACAGCGCGATCTTCATGATGTCGGCCGCGCTGCCCTGGATCGGGGCGTTGAGCGCCGCCCGCTCGGCGTTCTCCCGCAGCACGCGGTTGGGGCTCGCGAGATCGGGGAACGGCCGCCGACGCCCGAAGATCGTCTCGGTGTAGCCGACCTCCTTGGCCTTCATCACCGAGGCCCGCAGGTAGTCGCGGACCGCGCCGAACCGTGCGAAGTACTCGACCATGAGCTGCTTGGCCTCGGACTGCTCGATGCGCAGCTGCTTCGAGAGCCCGAAGGCGGAGAGGCCGTAGACGAGGCCGTACGACATCGCCTTCACCTTGGTGCGCATCGCCGGCGTGACCTCGGACGGATCGACGCCGAACACGCGGGCGCCGACGAAGCGGTGCAGGTCTTCACCGCTGTTGAACGCCTCGATCAGCCCCTCGTCGCCCGAGAGGTGCGCCATGATCCGCATCTCGATCTGCGAGTAGTCGGCGGTGAGCAGGGTCTCGTAGCCCTCGCCGACCTCGAAGGCGCTGCGGATGCGCCGCGACTCCTCGGTGCGGACCGGGATGTTCTGCAGGTTCGGATCGGTGCTGGACAGGCGCCCGGTCTGGCTGCCCGTCTGCACATAGGTCGTGTGCACCCGGTGGTCCTCGCGGATGGCAGTGTCGAGGGACTCGATGATCTGCCGCAGCTTGGTCGCCTCACGGTGCTGCAGCAGCAGGCTGAGGAACGGGTGCGGGTGGGATTCCTGCAGGTCGGCGAGCACCGCGGCATCGGTCGAGTACCCGGTCTTCGTCTTGCGCGTCTTCGGGAGCTGCAGGTCTTCGAACAGCACCTCCTGGAGCTGCTTCGGCGACCCGAGATTGAACTCACGACCGACGACCGAGAAGGCTTCCTGGGCCAGGGCGTCCGCCCGCGTCGCGAGCTCGGCCGAGAACGTCGACAGCACCTCGTGCGACACGGCGACACCGGCGAGCTCCATGTCGGCGAGTGTGCGGAGCGTCGGCAGCTCGATGTCGCGGAGCACGGCGTCGACCGGCTCCGGCAGATCGTTCCGCAGCGCCTCGGCCACCCGGAGGATGAACCATGCCTCCTGCGAGGGGGTGGCGCCCTCGGTCTCCGGCACGAGCTGCGACGGATCGGCCTCGGGGAGCTTCTCCCCCAGGTAGCGCTGCACGAGGTCGGACAGCGTCTTGTCGGGGAAGCTGGGGCGCAGCAGCCAGCCCGCGAGGCTCGTGTCGTAGGCGAGCCCGCCCAGACGGATGCCCTGACGGAGCAACGCCTTCACCTGCGGCTTGGCGTCGTGCAGCACCTTCGGCGCGTCGGACTCCAGCCACAGGCGCAGCGCCGCGGCCGCCTCCTCCGACCAATCGAGCTCGCGCAGCTCGCTCCCGGTGGCGACACCGACGCGCACAGGTGCGCCCGACTGCACCACGACCCGGAGAGCGACGTCTCCGTCCTGCGCCGCGGCCCAGGTGGCCAGATCCGGGGCGGACACCTGTGCCGGCGTGGGCATCTCGACGACGGAGGCCGGGTCGTCGGCGACCTCGCCCGCTCCGACGGCCTCGAAGACCCGGGGCAGCAGCGTGCGGAACTCCAGCCGGGCGAAGATGTCGCGGACGGCCTCGGCGTCGATCGGGGCGACGGCGAGGTCAGCCGGTGCGACAGGCAGCTCCACGTCGGTCAGCAGGCGGTTGAGCTTGCGGTTGCGGCGGACGTCTTCGATGTGGTCGCGGAGGTTGCCGCCGACCACGCCCTTGATCTCACCGGCACGCTCGAGCAGCTCGTCGAGGGAGCCGAACTGCGTGAGCCACTTGACGGCCGTCTTCTCCCCCACCTTCGGCACGCCGGGGAGGTTGTCGCTGGTCTCACCGACGAGGGCGGCGATGTCGGGATACTGCTCGGGGCGGACGCCGTAGCGCTCCTGCACGGTCGCCGGGTCGTAGCGCTTGAGCTGCGAGACCCCCTGGACGGACGGATACAGCAGCGTGACGTCGTCGGTGACGAGCTGGATGGTGTCGCGGTCTCCCGAGACCACGAGCACGTCGTAGCCCTGGGCCGCCCCCTGCGTGGAGAGGGTGGCGAGGATGTCGTCGGCCTCGATGCCCTCCTGCGTCAGCACCGGGATCGACATCGCCGCGAGGCAGTCCTGCAGCAGCGGGATCTGGCCCTTGAACTCCTGCGGCGTCTCGGACCGGGTGGCCTTGTACTCCGGGTACTCGTCGGTGCGGAACGAGTGGCGGGAGGTGTCGAACGCGATCGCGAGATGCGTGGGCTGCTCGGCCTTGATGAGGTTGACCAGCATGGACAGGAAGCCGTAGATGGCGTTCGTGTGCTGGTTGTCCTTGGTGGTGAAGTTGTCGACCGGGAGGGCGAAGAAGGCCCGGTAGGCGAGCGAGTGGCCGTCGACGACCATGAGGGTAGGCTTTGCGGAGTCCGTCACCCTGTCAGCCTAACGAGGAGCACGGACACCCGCAGAGGAGGATGCATGAGCGAGGTCGCCACCAGCGAAGGACTCGAGTGGGCGGCCGCCCGCGGCATGGGTGCGCTGGCCGAGAAGATGGGCATGGAGTTCGTCGAGTTCGGCATCGACCGCTGTGTGGCGACGATGCCGGTGGAGGGCAACACCCAGCCGGTCGGTCTCATGCACGGCGGCGCCTACGTCGTGCTCGGCGAGTCGCTCGGCTCCATGGCGGCCAACCTGCACGCGGGCGCCGGCCGCCTCGCTGTCGGCGTCGACATCAACGCCACGCACACCCGGTCGGCCACCTCGGGCGTGGTCACCGGAGTCTGCACGCCCGTGCACCTGGGGCGCAGCATCACGGTGCACGAGATCGTCGTGACCGACGATCAGGGCCGGCGCTGCTCGACGATCCGCATCACCAACATGATCAAGGACGCTCCCGCCGCGGGCTGAGCGGCTCCTCCAGCAGCAGCTGGAACAGGATGTGGTCCTGCCACTCCCCCGCGATCCGCAGGTACTTCGGGGCGATGCCGATGCGCTCGAAGCCGGCGGCGGCGAGGACCCGCTGCGAGGCGACGTTGTGCAGCAGCGTCGACGCCTGGAGGCGGTGCAGCCGCAGCTCGTCCCGCGCGTGCTCAGCCACGAGGGCAACGGCGCGCCCTGCGAGCCCGCGGCGCAGTCGGGTGGAATCGATCCAGTACCCGAGATCGGCGCTCCAGAACGCACCGCGCACGATGGTGTTCAGGTTGACCCGGCCGCGGATCTCGCCGTCGTCCGAGAGGATCACGAACCGGGAACTCCGGCCGAGGGCGGCCTCGGCGACGCACTGCTGCGCGTTCTGCTCCTGCCAGTCCTCCGTGAAGAACGCCTCGGAACGCGCCGGCTCCCACGGGGCGAGGTGCTCTCTGTTCGCGAGATACGCGCGCGCGAGCGCCGCACCGTCGCCGGCGCGGACCGGCCGCAGAACGTGCTCTGCGTCCAGCCGGAGCACCGGAGTGCCTTACTTCTTGGGAGCGAGCTGCTCGATGATCGCCTTGGCGACGTCCTGCATCGTCAGGCGGCGGTCCATCGACGCCTTCTGGATCCAGCGGAACGCCTCGGGCTCGCTCAGGCCCATCTTCTCGTTGAGGAGGCCCTTGGCGCGGTCGACGAGCTTGCGGGTCTCGAAGCGCTCGACCATGTCGGCGACCTCGGCTTCGAGGGTGATGATCTGCTCGTGGCGGGCCAGGGCGATCTCGATCGCGGGGAGGAGATCGTTCGGGGTGAAGGGCTTCACGACGTAGGCCAGGGCTCCGGCCTCGCTCGCGCGCTCCACGAGCTCCTTCTGGCTGAACGCGGTCAGCAGCACGACCGGGGCGATGTTGCCCTTGTGGAGCTTCTCGGCGGCGCTGATGCCGTCGAGCTGGGGCATCTTCACGTCCATGATGACGAGGTCGGGACGCAGCTCGGTGGCGAGGGCCACCGCCGTCTCGCCGTCGCCGGCCTCGCCGACGACATCGAAGCCGTTGTCGCGGAGGATCTCGACGATGTCGAGACGGATCAGCGACTCGTCTTCGGCGACGACGACGCGTCGGGGTGCGGATGCCGTGGGCTGCTCAGCCTGTTCTTGCTCGGTCACCCCTCCATCCTAACGGAGAGGTCCCCACCGCCGGCTGAAGACGGCGGGCGCGCGGGGAACCGTCCGTCGTCTGCGCTACAGTCGAAGTCGCGAGACACGGGCCGGCGTGGCGGAATGGCAGACGCGGAGCACTCAAAATGCTTTGTCCGAGAGGGCGTGTGGGTTCGAGTCCCACCGCCGGCACCAGCATCGCGGACCGCTCGCCCCGTCACTCGGCGAGGGCGGCGAGTTCGGCCATCACGCGGGGGTGGGCGAGGATGCGGAAGTGCCCGCCCGTCTCCAGGACGACGTTCTTGGCCCCGGCGAGCTCGCTCCCCTCGGGGATGTGCGGATCGAACGCGGCGTAGATCGAGACGATGCGGGCGTTCACGTCGAGCTCCCGTCCTAGGGCCACGATCGAGGGGTCATCGGGCGAGAACGCCCGCAGCACCCGTCCGGGGAGCAGCCGCGCGTAGCGGGAGCCTCCGAACGGCGTCGCGATGGCGAGCATGCCGCGGATCCGCGCACCCTCCGGGCCGGTCATCACCAGCTTCCCGGCGAGACCGCCCTTGCTGTGGGCGACGAGGAACACGCCGGAGAGGTCGTGCGCGCGCAGGTAGTCGGCCACCTGATCGGCCTCATCCCGGACCGGGAACTGGTTGCGGCGCAGCGCATCCACGACATGGACCGGGTGCCCCCGCTCGTGCAGCGCGACGATAAGCGGCTCCAGGAAGCGCCAGGTCTCGTAGACACCGGCGAGCACCACGATCGGGGCGCGGTCTCCGGTGGTGAAGTCGTCCGCCTGGTCACGGCCGAAGAACGAGCGGACCTGCCAGAACCCCGCGTAGGCGTAGTCTGCGGCCCACCAGCCCAGGATCCTCAGGACGCTGATCGTGCCCTCCCCCGTCGGAGGGGCGCGGCCGGCACCGCCGTCGGCCATGCTCCCGTCGTGTGGGTCAGGATCGCGGACGCCACCGCCCGGGGCGCGGACTGCTGCGCGACATGATGGTGACCGGGGATCTCCACCAGTCGCGAGACGGCCGCCGCGTCGCGCAGGCGCCGACACCACGCGCGTCCTGCGATCGGATCGTCGCTCCCCCGGACGACGAGCACCGGCATGGTGAGAGCCGCGACCCTCTCCTCCAGGGGATATGCGAGCATGTGCCTAACCTGGCGGAGATACCACCGCACGCCGCAGCGCAGATAGTCGGTGAAGACGACCGTGTTGATCGCCGGGGTCTCGCCGACGGTGTCGACGGCCAGGGCCCGGGCCTGCTCGCCGAGAGTCCGGTGGGCGTCGTCGGTGACGGGACCGATCGTCACGACGGTCCGGACGTACTCGGGATGCCGCAGCGCCGTCTCCACGGCCCACTGCACGCCCATCGAGTGCCCGACGAGCACGACGCGATCGTCGTCGAGGCTCGCCACCACCTGAGCCAGGCCCGCCGCCATCTGCGGGATGGAGACGTCGAACCGCGGCTTGGGCAGGCCGCCGAAGCCCGGGAGGTCGACGGAGACCACCCTGGTGGTGTCGGCGAGCACAGCGTGCAGCCGCGACAGGTACCGATGCGACATCCCGATCCCGTGCACGAGGACCACGGTCGGGGCGGCGCTGCCGGCGGGCCGCGGACTCTCCAGGATGCGGAACGTCAGCCCGGAGGTGACGAGGAGACGACGGAGGACCATGGCAGCACGCTAACGGAGGCCGCCGTCACGGCCGAGAGGCTTGACGCACCGGCCCGGAGATGACAGGGAGGGGCGAGGCCGAAGCCCCGCCCCTCCCGGAACGCCCTGCGTCAGACGCCGGCCTTGTAGATCGGCGCGGCGCCGCGGAGCGCATCGCCGACCTTGTGCACGCGCAGGTCGTTCGTGGAACCGATGATCCCGGGAGGGGACCCCGAGATGACGACGACCTTGTCCCCCTCGACGGCGAGGCCGTTCCCGAGGAGGTACTCGTCGACCTGGTGGTACATGAGGTCGGTGTGCTGCACCATGTCGACGAGGGTGGAGCGGAGACCCCAGGTCAGCGCCATACGACGACGGATGCCGGGCTCCGGCGTGAAGGCCAGCATCGGGATGCGGGAGCGCAGACGGGACAGGCGGCGCGCCGAGTCGCCCGACTGCGTGAACACGCACAGGAACTTGGCGTCCACGAACTCCGCGACCTCGAGGGCCGCGAGCGTGATGGCACCACCCTGCGTGCGGGGCTTCGTGGTGAGCGGCAGGATGCGCTCCAGACCGTGCTCCTCCGTCGACTCGATGATCCGGGCCATCGTCTCGACGACGACGACCGGGTAGTCGCCCACGCTGGTCTCGCCGGAGAGCATGACCGCGTCGGCACCGTCGAGGACGGCGTTGGCGACATCGGAGGTCTCGGCGCGGGTCGGCACCGGGCTGTTGATCATCGACTCGAGCATCTGCGTCGCCACGATCACGGGCTTGGCGTTGCGACGGGCCAGCTCGACGGCGCGCTTCTGCACGATCGGGACGGCTTCGAGGGGCAGCTCCACGCCGAGGTCGCCACGGGCGACCATGATGCCGTCGAACGCGTCGACGATCTCTTCGAGCGCGTCGACGGCCTGCGGCTTCTCGATCTTGGCGATGACCGGGACGCGGACGCCCTCCTCCGCCATGATCTCGTGCACGCGGGTCACGTCCGAGGCGTTGCGCACGAACGACAGCGCGATGAGGTCGGCACCGGTCCGGAGGCCCCAGCGGAGGTCCTCCTCGTCCTTCTCGCTGAGCGCGGGGACGTTGACGGCCACGCCGGGCAGGTTGATGCCCTTGTTGTTCGAGACGGCGCCGGCGACGACGACACGCGTGGTGACGGTCACGCCGTCGGTCTCGACGACCTCGACGCGGACCTTGCCGTCGTCGATCAGCAGGAAGTCGCCGGGCTTGACGTCCTGAGGAAGGCCCTTGAACGTCGTGCCGCTGATCTCCTTGTTGCCGATGATGTCCTCGGTGGTGATCTTGAAGATGTCGCCCTTGGCGAGCTCGTACGGTCCGTCCTCGAAGCGGCCCAGACGGATCTTCGGACCCTGGAGGTCCACGAGGATGGCGACGGCACGACCGGAGTCCTCCGCCGCACGGCGCACGTTCGCGTAGTTGTTCTCGTGGACGGAGTAGTCACCGTGGCTGAGGTTCAGTCGGGCGACGTCCACACCGGCATCGATCAGTGCGCGCACCGTCTCATACGTGGAAGTGGCGGGGCCCAGGGTGGCGACGATTTTCGCGCGTCTCAACATGTCTCCAGGGTAGAAGTGGGGGATTACAAACAGGCGACACTGCCGGCCTCAGCCTACGCGGGCTGGAGGCCGATCGCGACATCGCTCGGGCGCACCGGCTCCGGCAGCACGGTGGTGCCCATGAGGAAGCGGTCGACGTTCGCCGCCGCCGCCCGGCCCTCAGCGATCGCCCAGACGATGAGCGACTGCCCGCGTCCCG
This sequence comes from Microbacterium sp. UMB0228, assembly GCF_002871415.1. Taxonomy (NCBI): domain Bacteria; kingdom Bacillati; phylum Actinomycetota; class Actinomycetes; order Micrococcales; family Microbacteriaceae; genus Microbacterium; species Microbacterium sp. UMB0228. The sequence goes on from NZ_PNFU01000004.1 coordinate 191,984, forward strand.
CGTCCCCGGCGACGAACACGCCGGGGATCGACGACTCGTAGCTCGCGGCGCGACGGAAGGCGCCGCGCTCGGTCACCTCCGGCCGGGTGTCCTCGGTGTAGCCGTCCTGCTCCGGCCCGGTGAAGCCCATCGCGATGAGCACCAGGTCGGCCGGGATCTCCCGCTCCGTGCCGCTCTTGGGCACGCGGCGGCCGTCGATGTACTCGGTCTCGGCCACGCGCAGCGCGCGGACCTCGCCGACGTCGTTCGACAGGAACTCCACGGTCGAGGCGAGGAAGACCCGCTCCCCGCCCTCCTCGTGAGCCGAGGCCACCTCGAAGATCGTCGGCATCATCGGCCACGGCTGGTGATCCGGCCGCGTCTCGCTCGGCTGCTTGCCGATGGCGAGGTTGGTGACGCTGAGGGCGCCCTGGCGGTGCGCGGTGCCGATGCAGTCGGCGCCCGTGTCGCCGCCGCCGATGACGATGACGTGCTTGCCCTCGGCGGTGATCTGGTCCGGGACGGTGTCGCCGGCGACCGCGTGGTTCGACTCGACGAGGTACTCCATCGCGAAGTGGACGCCGTCGAGGTCGCGACCGGGGATCGGCAGGTCGCGCGGGACCGTGGCGCCGGTGGCGATCACGACCGCGTCGTACCGGGCGCGCAGGTCGGCCCAGGAGATGTCCTTGCCGATCTCGACGCCGGCGCGGAACCGCGTGCCCTCCTCCTGCATCTGGCGCAGGCGGGCCTCGAGCTGGCTCTTCTCCATCTTGAAGTCCGGGATGCCGTAGCGCAGCAGGCCGCCGATGCGGTCGTCCCGCTCGAAGACGGCGACGGTGTGTCCGGCGCGGGTGAGCTGCTGGGCGGCGGCGAGACCGGCGGGGCCCGAGCCCACGACGGCCACGGTCTTGCCCGTCAGACGCTCCGGCGGCTCCGGCTCGACCCAGCCCTTGGCGAAGGCCTCGTCGATGATGGAGACCTCGATCTGCTTGATCGTCACGGCCGGCTGGTTGATGCCGAGGACGCACGAGCTCTCGCACGGGGCCGGGCAGAGCCGTCCGGTGAACTCCGGGAAGTTGTTCGTCGCGTGCAGCCGCTCGATCGCCGCGCGGCCCTCCCCGCGCCAGGTGAGGTCGTTCCACTCCGGGATGAGGTTGCCCAGGGGGCAGCCGGAGTGGCAGAAGGGCACGCCGCAGTCCATGCAGCGACTGGCCTGGCGACGGAGCACCGCCTTGTCGCCGGGCTCGTACACCTCTTTCCAGTCCATGATGCGCACGGGCACCGGACGGCGAGCGGGAAGTTCCCGCTCGGTCACCTTCAGAAAGCCTTTGGGGTCAGCCACCGGTCACCTCCAGGATGCGGTTCCAGACGATGTCGCCGTCGGGGTCGATCCCCTCGGCCAGTGCCTCCTCGCGCATGCTGCGCACGGCGGCGAAGTCGCGCGGGAGCACCTTCACGAACTCCGCCGCGCTGGCGTCGAAGTCCTCCAGCAGAGCCGCGGCGCGCGGGGACGCCGTGCGCTCCACGTGCTCCACGAGCAGGCCGCGCAGCACTTCGAGGTCGGCGCGGTCCAGCGGCTCGAGCCGGAGCTCGCCGCTACCGAGCGACTGCGCGTTGACCTTCGCGGTGTCCAGAGCGTGCACGTAGGCCACTCCCCCGGACATGCCGGCGCCGAAGTTGCGGCCGGTCGATCCGAGGATCACCGCGAGGCCGCCGGTCATGTACTCGAGCGCGTGGTCGCCCACGCCCTCGACCACCGCGGTCGCACCGGAGTTGCGGACGAGGAAGCGCTCGCCCACCACACCGGAGATGAACATGGTGCCGGAGGTGGCGCCGTACCCGATCACGTTGCCCGCGATGACGTTCTCGTGCGGGGCGATCGCGGAGCCGCGGGGCGGCCGGATCGTGATGTCCCCACCGGAGAGTCCCTTGCCGACGTAGTCGTTCGCGTCACCCTCCAGCCGGAGGATGATGCCCGGCGGGAGGAACGCACCGAGAGACTGTCCCGCCGTGCCGGTGAGGGTGACGTCGATGGTCTCCTTCGGCAGTCCGGTGGCGCCGTGGCGCGAGGTCACCTGATGCCCGAGCATCGTGCCGACCGCGCGCTCGGTGTTTGCGATCGGGAGCTCCACCACGACGGGGTCGCCGTTCAGCAGCGCTCCCTTCGCGATGTCGATGAGCTGCACGTCGAAGTGCTTGTCGAGCTCGTGGTCCTGGGCGCGGCCGCTGCGACGCGGCTCGCCGGCCGGGAACGCCGGACCCTCCAGCACCGGGCTGAGGTCGAGTCCCTCGGCCTTCCAGTGCGCGATCGCCGCGTTGGTCTCCAGGAGCTCGGTGCGACCGACGATCTCGTCGATCGAGCGGTAGCCGAGCTCGGCGAGCAGCTCGCGCACCTCCTCGGCGATGAACTCCATGAAGTTCACGACGAACTCGGGCTTGCCGGTGAACCGGTCGCGCAGGACGGGGTTCTGCGTCGCGACGCCCACCGGGCAGGTGTCGAGGTGGCAGACGCGCATCATGATGCAGCCGCTGACCACGAGGGGCGCGGTGGCGAAGCCGAACTCCTCGGCACCGAGCAGGGCGCCGATGATGACGTCCCGTCCGGTCTTGAGCTGCCCGTCGACCTGCACGACGACGCGGTCGCGCATGCCGTTGAGCATGAGCGTCTGCTGCGTCTCCGCGAGGCCGAGCTCCCACGGCGTTCCCGCGTGCTTCAGCGAGTTCAGCGGGCTCGCGCCCGTACCGCCGTCGTGACCGGACACGAGGATGACATCGCTGAGCGCCTTGGCGACACCGGCCGAGACCGCGCCGATGCCGGACTGGCTGACGAGCTTCGTGTGGATGCGCGCCTCGGGATTCGCCCGCTTCAGGTCGAAGATGAGCTGCTTGAGGTCTTCGATCGAGTAGATGTCGTGATGCGGCGGCGGCGAGATGAGGCCGACCCCCGCGGTGGCGTGCCGCGTGCGCGCGACCCAGGGGTACACCTTGGTCGGCGGGAGCTGACCGCCCTCACCGGGCTTGGCGCCCTGGGCGAGCTTGATCTGGATGTCGTCGGCCTCGGTGAGGTAGAGGCTCGTGACACCGAATCGACCCGAGGCCACCTGCTTGATCGCACTGCGCCGCTCGGGGTCGACGAGACGGTCGGGGTCTTCCCCGCCCTCCCCCGTGTTCGACTTGCCGCCGATCCGGTTCATCGCGATCGCGAGCGTCTCGTGCGCCTCCTTGGAGATGGAGCCGTAGCTCATCGCCCCCGTGGAGAAGCGCTTGACGATCGCCGAGACGGGCTCGACCTCGTCGAGCGGCACGGGCTTGCGCGTGCCGGTCCGCAGCGAGAACAGGCCGCGCAGCGTCTTCAGCTCGGCCGCCTGGTCGTCGACGAGCTTCGTGTACTCGCGGAAGATGTCGTAGCGGCGGGTCCGCGTGGAGTGCTGCAGCTTGAACACCGTCTCCGGATTGAAGAGGTGCGGAGAGCCGTCGCGACGCCACTGGTACTCGCCTCCGGTCCACAGGCGCTCGTGAGCGCGGGCCGCGGCATCCTCCGGGTAGGCGTAGTCGTGGCGGGCCTGGTTCTCGGCGAAGATCTCCTCGATCCCGATGCCGCCCAGCTTCGACTCGGTACGCGTGAAGTAGGCGTCGATGAACTCCTGGCTGAGGCCGACCGCCTCGAACACTTGCGCGCCCGCATAGGACGACACCGTGGAGATGCCCATTTTCGACATGATCTTCAGCACGCCCTTGCCGAGCGCGTAGATGAGGTTCTTCACGGCCTTCTCCGGGGAGATGCCCGTGATGTAGCCGGTGCGCACGAGGTGCTCGACCGTCTCCATGGCGAGGTAGGGGTTGATCGCGGAGGCGCCGTAGCCGATGAGCGTCGCGACGTGGTGCACCTCGCGCACGTCGCCGGCCTCGACGATCAGACCGACCTTCATCCGGTTCTCGCGCCGGATGAGGTGGTGGTGGATGGCCGACACCATGAGCAGCGACGGGATCGGGACGAGATCCTTGTTCGAGTCGCGGTCGGACAGGATGATGAACTCCGCGCCGTCCTCGATGGCCTGATCGACTTCGGCGCACATCTCGGTGAGGCGCTCCGCGAGGGTGTGGGGTCCCGCGTCGAAGTGGTAGAGACCGCGGATCGTGGCGCTCGAACGCCCGGGGAGGGCCTTGTCGATGTGCCGGATCTTCGCGAGCTCGTCGTTGTCGATGACCGGGAAGTCGAGCGACACCGTGCGGGTGTGCTCCGGACCCCAGCTCAGCAGGTTGACCTCAGGGCCGAGACCGAGCTTGAGGCTCGTGACGACCTCTTCGCGGATCGAGTCGAGCGGCGGGTTGGTCACCTGCGCGAACTGCTGCGTGAAGTAGTCGAAGAGCAGCCGCGGGCGCTTGCTGAGCACGGCGATCGGGGTGTCCGATCCCATGGCGCCCAGCGGCTCGACACCCGTCTGACCCATCGGGGTGAGGAGGATGCGGACCTCCTCCTCCGTGTACCCGAAGGTGCGCTGCCGCCGAGTGATCGACGCCGGCGGGTGCACGATGTGCTCGCGCTCGGGGAGGTCGGCCAGGCGGACGGAACCCGCGTCCAGCCACTCCTGCCACGGGTGCATCGACGCGAGATCGTGCTTGATCTCCTCATCCTCGACGATCCGGCGCTGAGCCGTGTCGACGAGGAACATCTTGCCGGGCTGCAGCCGGCCGCGGCGCTTGATGCGCTCCGGCTCGAAGTGCAGCACGCCGGTCTCGGAGCCGATGACGACGAGGCCGTCGGTGGTCTCCGTCCAGCGTCCGGGGCGCAGACCGTTGCGGTCCAGGGTAGCGCCGACGAGCGTGCCGTCGGTGAAGATGAGGGCGGCCGGGCCGTCCCACGGCTCCATCTGGTTGGAGTGGTACTCGTAGAACGCTCGCAGCTCCGGCGAGATGTCGGCCTGCTTCTCGTAGGCCTCCGGCACCATCATCATGATCGCGTGCGGCAGGCTGCGGCCGGTGAGGGTGAGCAGCTCCAGCACCTCGTCGAACGAGGCGGAGTCGCTGGCGCCGTCGGTGCAGATGGGCAGCAGGGGCGAGATGTCGCCGAGGAGCTCGGACTCGAGCTGCGACTGGCGGGCGCGCATCCAGTTGCGGTTGCCGCCGACGGTGTTGATCTCGCCGTTGTGGGCCAGCATCCGCAGCGGCTGCGCGAGCGGCCACGAGGGGAAGGTGTTCGTCGAGTACCGCGAGTGCACGACGGCGAGCTCCGAGGCGAAGCGCTCGTCCTGCAGATCCGGGTAGAACGGCTCGAGCTGGAGCGTGGTGACCATGCCCTTGTAGCCGAGCGTGCGGCTGGACAGGGAGACGAAGTAGGCGCCGAGCTCGTGACCGGCGCGCTTGCGGAGGCGATAGGCGACGCGGTCGAGCGTGATGCCGGTCAGCGGCGCATCGGCGAGGGTGGCGCCGCCGGCGCTCACGAAGAGCTGCTCGAAGGCGGGACGGGCCTCGTCGGCGAGCTTGCCGAGGTTCTCGTTGGCTGTGGGGACCTCGCGCCAGCCGAGGACGCGGAGCCCCTCCGCGCGGGCGATCTTCTCGATCCCGGCCTTCTGCTGGCGGCGCTCGCTCGAATCGCGAGGCAGGAAGGCCAGCCCGGCCGCGTACTCCCCCACGGGCGGCAGTTCGAAGCCGGTGACCGCGCGGAGGAACTCGTCCGGCATCTGGGTGAGGATGCCGGCTCCGTCCCCGGTGCCCGCGTCGGACCCGATGGCCCCGCGGTGCTCCAGGTTGCGCAGGGCCTCGAGGGCCAGCGCGATGATGTCGTGCCCGGCTTCGCCGCGCAGCGTTGCGACCATGGCCAGGCCGCAGGCGTCCTTCTCGAACGCCGGGTTGTACATGCCCTGCTTCGGGGGGTATGCGCCGGAGGCGCCGTAAGGGGGCTGGAAGTACACCAGTTACCGTCCTCAGATCTTCAGTGAAACCCGGGGACGTCGTCGGCCCGCTCGTTCAGTGCAATGGTTCTCCCGCCGCGAGTCGGCGTTATCGGGAGCCGTCCCCGCTCGAGGGAGCAGCGCTTGTGGCAGTGGCTCCGGCGGCGACTTCTTCGGCCGGAGGCTCGCTCACGTCCACGAAATCAGAGGGATTGTCCTGCGATTGTACATCAGCGTCCACGTCCTTCCGTCCGCGGCCCGGCTGGTACGGCGAGGGCTCGAGACCGGGGTGACGGCGCGTCTGCACCACGAGGATGACGAGGCCGAGGACGACGCCGATGATGGCGGCCCAGACGTTGCTGCGCAGGCCCAGGATGATCTCGCTCGGGTCGATGCGGATCGACTCCCACAGGATGCGTCCGGCGCTGTACCAGATGAGGTAGATCGCGAAGAGGCGCCCCCACTGGAAGAACAGCTTGCGGCCGAGCCACAGCAGCACGAGGACGCCGAGCCCGTTCCAGATGACCTCGTACAGGAAGGTCGGGTGGAAGAGGGTGCCCTCGGGGAGACCGGGAGGGAAGGCCGAATTGGTCGACTCGATCTCCAGGCCCCACGGCAGCGAGGTCGGCAGGCCGAAGAGCTCGTGGTTGAACCAGTTGCCGAAGCGGCCCATCGCCTGCGCGAGGAGCAGCCCGGGAGCCAGCGCGTCCGCGAAGGTCCAGAAGCGGATGCCGGTCCACCGGCATCCGAGGTAGGCGCCGACGGCACCGCCGATGAGCGCCCCGAAGATGGCGATGCCACCCTCCCAGATCGCCCACACGGAGCCCGGCTCGAAGGGATTCCAGGTGTTCTTGCCTTCGCCGAAGTAGAAGTTCGGGTGCGTGAGCACGTGGAAGATGCGCGCACCGATGATCGCGAGCGGCACGGCGAGGATGGCGATGTCGATGACCACCCACGGCTCCGCGCCGCGCTTGGTGAGGCGGTGGTTCGTCATCAGGACGGCGACGATGATGCCGGCGATGATGCACAGCGCGTAGAAGTGGATCCGGAGCGGACCGAGATCGAAGTACGACACGGGCGGGCTCGGGATGCTGGCGAGCACGCCGGCGGCGGTGCTGTGGAGCGCGGAGGACATGAGTGCGATCCTACTTCTCTGAGGCGAAGCGCGCCGACGCGGTGCCGGCGGCCAGGGTTCGGGTGACTTCGGCGAGGGCGGGCACACCGCCGTCGCGGAGGGCGCGGACGAGAGCGGTGCCCACGATGGCGCCGTCGGCGTACTCGGAGACGCCGGCGATCTGCTCCGGGGTCGAGATGCCGATGCCCACGCAGGCGCGACGGGCACCGTGGTCGCGGAGCCGCGACACGAGGGTTCGCGCCGCACGGTCGAGCTCGGCCCGCTCCCCCGTGATGCCCATGGTCGAGACGGTGTAGACGAAGCCCGTCGAGGACCGCACGACGAGGTCGAGGCGCTCGTCCGACGAGGTCGGAGCCGCGAGGAAGACCCGGTCGAGACCGAGCCGCTCGCTGGCCGCGATCCACTCACCGGCGGCCTCCGGCGTGATGTCCGGGGTGATGAGACCCGCGCCACCCGCGGCGAGCAGGTCCTCGGCATACCGCTCCACCCCGTACTGCAGCACCGGGTTCCAGTACGTCATCACGAGGACGGGGACATCGGTCGCGGCCGTGATCGCGCGGATGGCGGTGAAGAGGTCCTTCATCCGGAAGCCCGCGGCGAGGGCCTTGGTCGTCGCCTCCTGGATGATGGCGCCGTCCATGACGGGATCGCTGTAGGGCGGCCCGAGCTCGATGATGTCCACGCCGTTCTCGGCGAGGGCGATCGCAGCCTGGATGCTCGTCTCCAGGTCGGGGAAGCCGACGGGCAGGTAGCCGACGAAGGCGCTGCGGCCGGCGTCGTGCGCGCGCTGAATGGCTTGTTCCACGCGGCTCACAGCTGCGGCTCTCCCTTCGAGGCCGCGTCCTCGGCGGCGCTCTCCTCGGACACGTCGTGCGCGAGGGCGTCCTCGTCGTAGAGCTCGAAGTAGCGGGCGGCGGTGTCCATGTCCTTGTCGCCGCGACCCGAGAGGCAGATCGCGATGAGGCCGTCGGGGCCGAGCTCGCGGCCGATCCGCAGCGCGCCGGCGAGGGCATGAGCCGACTCGATGGCGGGGATGATGCCCTCGGTCCGGCTCAGCAGCCGTAGAGCCTGCATCGCCTCGTCGTCGGTCGCCGGGATGTACTCGGCGCGGCCGATGTCGGCCAGCCACGAGTGCTCCGGGCCGACGCCCGGGTAGTCGAGACCGGCGGAGATGGAGTGCGATTCGACGGTCTGGCCGTCTTCGTCCTGCAGCACGTACGTCTTCGCGCCGTGCAGCACGCCGGGGCGGCCGCGCTCGATCGAGGCCGCATGCTTGTCGGTGTCGACGCCGTCGCCCGCCGCCTCCACGCCGTACAGCCGCACGCCCTCGTCGTCCAGGAACGCGTCGAACATGCCGATCGCGTTGGATCCGCCGCCGACACAGGCGACGACCGCGTCGGGAAGCCGGCCGACCTCGTCGAGGATCTGCGCGCGGGCCTCCTCGCCGATGATCTTCTGGAAGTCGCGGACCATCGCCGGGAACGGGTGCGGTCCCGCGGCGGTGCCGAAGATGTAGTTGGTGGTCTCGACCGAAGCCACCCAGTCGCGGTAGGCGTCGTTGATCGCGTCCTTCAACGTGCGCGATCCGGAGGTCACCGCGACGACCTCGGCGCCCAGCAGGCGCATCCGGGCGACGTTCAGCGCCTGGCGCTCGGTGTCGACCTCACCCATGTAGATGGTGCAGTCCAGCCCGAACAGCGCGGCGGCGGTCGCCGTGGCGACGCCGTGCTGGCCTGCTCCGGTCTCGGCGATGACCCGGGTCTTGCCGAGGCGCTTGGTGAGCAGAGCCTGCCCCAGCACGTTGTTGATCTTGTGCGAACCGGTGTGGTTGAGGTCCTCGCGCTTGAGGAAGACCCGCGCGCCGCCCGCGTGCTCCGCGAACCGGGGCACCTCGGTGAGCGCGGACGGACGCCCGGCGTAGGAGGACAGCAGGTGGGCGAGCTCGGCACGGAACTCCGGGTCGGCGATGGCCTCCTCGTACGCGACGGTGAGCTCGTCGATCGCGGCGACCAGGGACTCCGGCATGTACCGCCCTCCGAAGTCACCGAAGAACGGACCGTGCTGGTCGCGCAGACTCACTTCGCCTCCAGGAAGCTCTCGAGAGTGGCGACCGGGTCTCCGGTCACCAGGGCCTCGCCGATCAGCACGACGTCGGCACCGGCCGAACGGTAGTGCGCGACGTCAGCGGGGGTGAGCACCGCGGACTCCGCGATCTTGATCGCCGAGTCCGGGATGCGGTCCACGAGCCGGCCGAAAAGATCGCGGTCGAGCTCGAGGGTCTTGAGATTGCGGGCGTTCACGCCGATCAGGGCGGCGCCGAGATCGATCGCGGCGTCCAGCTCCTCCGCCGAGTGTGTCTCCACGAGCGGCGTCATGCCGACTTCGAGGATGAACCCGTACAGGTCGCGGAGGACGTCCGGCTCCAGGCCCGCCACGATCAGGAGGACGAGATCGGCACCGGCGGCACGCGCCTCCAGCACCTGGTACCGGGTGGCGATGAAGTCCTTCCGGAGCACCGGCAGCGAGACCCGGGCGGTGACCGCCTCCAGATCGGCGAGACTGCCGCCGAAGCGGCGCTCCTCGGTGAGGACGCTGATCGCGGAGGCGCCACCGGTCTCGTAGAGCGCGGCCTGATGCGCGGGATCCGGGATCTCCGCGAGGGCACCGCGGGACGGACTCGCCCGCTTCACCTCGGCGATGATCTTCACCCGGTCGGCGGGAGCGAGGAAGGACAGCGCGTCCTTCGCCGCGGGGCGCGCGAGGGCGTCACGCTCGACGACCGCGAGCGGACGGGACTGGGAGCGACGCTCGGCGTCTGCGACAGCGCCGGCCGTCAGGTCGGCGAGGACCACTAGTGCGCCTTCGGAGCGTACTTGGGACCCTTCACGCCGTATCCCGCCTTCGCGAGCACCCAGCCGACGATCGCCCCGATCGGGATCAGTGCGGCGGCGATCCACACCAGGGTCGGCTGCTCGAAGCAGAACGCGACGGTCGCGGCGGCGAAGCCGACGAGCATGATCACGACGGCGGTCCAGGCCGCAGGCGAGTGTCCGTGGCCGGGGTCAGCGATCGGGTTGGTCATGTTCTCCTCCGGGGACGACGTGGGGATCTGGGTTCAGTCTATCGGGGTCAGCGCGTCGGGTCGGACCCGCGGGACAGCTCGTCCCAGGAATCGACCGCGTCGACGGGACCGTCGTGCGGCGCGTCGCTCGGCGCGTCGGTGCGATAGCGACGGCCGCCGGCCTTCCAGCGCCGCCAGGTGGTCAGCACGACGACGGCGGCGGCGAGCAGGATCACCCAGCCGACGAGGGCGAGGAACGGCCAGGCCGACGGCACGATGCTCGCCGCGACCTCGTGGACGGCTCCGCTGCCGGCGAGTCCCGTCGTCTCGGTGACGGTCGCGGCGACGGCACCGTAGGCGTCGCCGAGGAGGAGCTGCAGCGTGGACCAGCCCAGGAACAGTGCGGCCGCGGCTGCCAGCACCCCGAAGACGACGCGCACGACCCGGCCGGCGATCGCGAGGGCGGCACCGAGCGCCAGGACCGCGAGGCTCAGCGGGGCGAGGAGCACGAGGGCGGAGGCACCGGGGACGAGGATGTCCTCCCCCGCGTCCGCGCGCTGCACCGTGAACCAGGTCTGCGTGGAGGAGATGATCCCGATGGCGCCGGCCATCAGGAACCCCGTCACGGAGAGGGAGCGGCCGCGCTCCGCGATGCTCACGAGGCGCTCACCCCGTCGACGGCGTCCAGGTCGGTGGTGTCGAAGCACGTCCGCGTGCCGGTGTGGCATGCGGGGCCGGTCTGATCGACGAGGAGCAGGAGGGCATCTCCGTCGCAGTCGAGCCGGGCCTCCCGCACGACCTGGATGTGGCCGGACGTGTCCCCCTTGCGCCAGTACTCCTGCCGCGAGCGGGACCAGTAGGTCGCACGACCGGAGGTGAGCGTGCGGCGCAGGGCCTCGGCATCCACCCACGCCAGCATGAGCACCTCGCGCGAGTCCCACTGCTGCACGATGATCGGGGCGAGCCCGTCGGCGTTGAAGGCGACCTGCGCGATGCGGTCGTCGACGGAGACCTCGTCCTGCTTCGGCGTGTCGGTCATCGGACGAGCACTCCTTCCGCGCGCAGCGCTTCCTTCACGTCGCCGACGGTCAGGGCTCCGGTATGGAACACGCTGGCCGCGAGCACGGCGTCGGCGCCGGCCTTGATGGCCGGAGCGAAGTCGGTCGCCCGTCCCGCACCGCCGGAGGCGATGACGGGGATCGGCGCGACTTCGCGCATGAGGCGGACGAGCTCGAGGTCGAAGCCGTCGCGGGTGCCGTCGGCGTCGATCGAGTTCACCAGCAGCTCCCCCGCCCCGCGCTCCGCGGCCTCGCGCGCCCAGTCGAGCGCGTCCAGCGTGGTCTGCGTGCGACCGCCGTGCGTGGTGACGACGAAGCCGGAGCGCGTCGTGTCGGCGCGCTTGACGTCGAGCGAGAGCACGAGCACCTGGGCACCGAAGCGATCCGCGATCTCGCCGATGAGCTCGGGACGGGCGATCGCCGCGGAGTTCACGCCGACCTTGTCCGCCCCCACCGAGAGGAGCCGGGCGACGTCGTCGACGCTGCGCACCCCGCCGCCCACCGTCAGCGGCACGAAGACCTGCTCCGCGGTGCGCTGCACGACGTCGTAGGTCGTGGCCCGCGCATCCACCGTCGCGGTGACGTCCAGGAACGTGATCTCGTCGGCACCCTGGGCGGCGTAGTGGCGGGCGAGCTCCACCGGATCGCCCATGTCGCGGAGGTTCTCGAAGTTGACGCCCTTGACGACGCGACCGTCGGCGACGTCGAGGCACGGGATGACGCGACTCGCGAGGGCCATCAGAGCCTCGCCGCGTGGATCGCTGTGACGAGGATGGCCCGGGCGCCCAGGGCGTACAGGTCGTCCATCACCTGGTTGACCCGGCGACGCGGGATCATGACGCGCACGGCCACCCAGGCCGGGTCGCGGAGCGGCGAGATGGTCGCGGACTCGCGACCCGGGGCGATGGCCACGGCCTGATCGACGAGCTCGGTGGGGAGGTCGTAATCGAGGAGCACGTAGCGACGCGCGACCATGACGCCGCGGAGTCGGCGCAGCAGCGTCTCCACGCCGTCGGCCTCACCGGGACGGCTGATCAGCACAGCCTCGGACTCCAAGATCACGGGGCCGAAGATCTCCAGCCCCGCCTGGCGCAGGGTGGTGCCGGTGGACACCACGTCGGCGACCGCGTCGGCGACGCCGAGGCGTACGGCGGACTCCACGGCACCGTCGAGCTGCACGAGCTCGGCGTTCACCCCCTGGTCGCGGAGGAAGGATCCCACCAGACCCGGATAGGCGGAGGCCACGCGGACGCCGTCGAGATCCTGGACGGAGGTGAAGCGTCCGGGAGGACCGGCGAAGCGGAACGTGGACGCCCCGAAGCCGAGCTGCTCGATCTCGCGCGCCGGCTGCTGCACGTCGAGGAGGAGATCACGACCGGTGATGCCGACGTCGAGGGCGCCGGAGGCCACGTAGGTGGCGATGTCACGCGGGCGGAGGAAGAAGAACTCGACGTCGTTCTCGGCGTCGATGACATGCAGGGTCTTGGGGTCGCGGCGGCCGGCGTAGCCCGCCTCCGCGAGCATCTCGGCGGCGGTCTCGGAGAGCGAGCCCTTGTTGGGAACGGCGATGCGCAGCATGAACGGCTTTCAGTTCGAAGGAGTGGGACCGGAGCGCATCACAGATGTCGGTAGACGTCCTGCAGGGTGAGGCCCTTCGCGAGCATCATCACCTGCAGGTGGTAGAGGAGCTGGGAGATCTCCTCGGCGGCAGCGGCATCCGACTCGTACTCCGCCGCCATCCAGACCTCGGCCGCCTCTTCGACGATCTTCTTGCCGATCGCATGCACGCCGCCGTCGAGCTCCGCCACGGTGCCCGATCCCTCGGGTCGGGTCTCGGCCTTGACGCTGAGCTCGGCGAACAGCTCGTCGAAAGTCTTCACCCCTCCAGGCTACCGGCTCGCGCGAGGTCCCTGAGCCGGGTGACGGCCGCCTCCACGTCGTCCGCCCCGTAGACCGCGGATCCGGCGACGAAGGTGTCGGCTCCCGCTTCGGCCGCCTGGGCGATCGTCGCGTCGGAGATGCCGCCGTCGACCTGGAGCCAGACGGACGAGCCGCGGCGCCGCGCCTCCGTGGACAGCGCCTGCAGCTTCGGCATGGTCTCGGGCAGGAAGCCCTGTCCGCCGAACCCCGGCTCGACGGTCATCACGAGGATCTGGTCGAACTCGTCCAGCAAGTCGAAGAGTCCCTCGACAGGGGTCGCGGGCTTGACCGCGACCCCCGCACGGGCGCCGATGTCGCGCAGCCGTCGTGCGAGAGCCACCGGCTCCCCCGCCGCTTCCAGGTGGAAGGTCACGCTCGCGGCGCCGAGCTCGGCGTAGCCCGGGGCCCAGCGATCCGGATCCGTGATCATGAGATGCACGTCCAGCGGCACCGGGCTGGTCTCCTGGATGCGCTGGACCATCTGCGGGCCGAACGTGAGGTTCGGGACGAAGTGGTTGTCCATGACGTCGACGTGCGCGAAGTCGGCCGTCGCGATGCGGGCGAGCTCCGCCTGCATGTTGACGAAGTCGGCGGCGAGGATGCTGGGGTTGATGCGCGGGGCGCGGGGCAGATCCATGGTCTCAACCTTCCTTCGGGGCGTCTGTCGCCTCCAGCGGGCGCTGCAGGAGTGCGAGGAACATCGCGTCGGTGCCGTGCCGATGCGGCCAGAGCTGAGCGCTTCCCGTCTGCGCCCGCCCGTCGTCGGCGAGATCGATCGGCGACTGCGCCACGCCGTGCAGCACCGCGCGGGCATCGAGCTCGACGAGCTCTGGCCGGATGCGCCGCACCTCCTCGACCACCGCCGTGGTCTCCGCGAGATGGGGCGAACAGGTGACGTACGCGACGACGCCTCCCGGTGCGAGAGCGTCCGCAGCCGCCGTGAGCAGGCCGACCTGCAGGGGCACGAGCTCGGCGACGTCCGCCGGGGACTTCCGCCACCGGGCCTCCGGGCGCCGTCGGAGGGCGCCGAGGCCGGTGCAGGGGGCGTCCACGAGGATCCGGTCGAACGCCTCCGGCCGCTCGGCCGCCAGCTCCCGGCCGTCGCGCTCGTGCACGGTGACGTCGCCCGGGACAGCGCGCAGGGCGTTGCGCACGAGCCGGGCGCGGGTCGGCACCACCTCGTTGGCCTCCAGGACGGCGTCGTTCTGCCGGGCGACGGCGGCGAGCAGGGCGGTCTTCCCGCCGGGGCCTGCGCACAGGTCGAGCCATCGCTCCCCCGTGCGCAGCGGCGTCGCCGCGGTCAGCGCGAGCGCGACGAGCTGAGACCCCTCGTCCTGCACCCGGACCGCACCGTCGGAGGCGGCCAGCGCGAGACGCGGATCGCCTCCCGGAGACGCGAACGCCGTGGCGGCGTAGGGCCGGCGGGGCTCCTGCGGCTCCGCGAGCCCGGGGAGGGCGACCAGGGTGACCTCGGGCGAGACGTTGTCGGCCTCCAGCAGGGCGTCCAGCTCCTCGACGCGCCCCTCGGCGGCGAGGGCGCGCCGCAGCGCCCGGATGATCCACACCGGGTGCGCGGCTCGGAGGGCCCGGCGTTCGTCGTCCGATCGCGCCGCCGCCTCGATGCGCGCGAGCCATTCGCCCGGCGACTCGCGGGCGATCCGCCGGAGCACCGCGTTGGCGAAGCTCGACGCGCCACGCCCCGCCGTGAGGGCCACGAGGTTCACGGACTCGTTCACGGCGGCGTGCGAGGCCACCCGCGTCGCGAGGAGCTGATGCACCGCGAGCCGGAGGGCGTCGAGCACGGCGGGGTCGATCGCGTCGGCGGGGCGGTCGGCGGCGGCGGCGATGATCGCGTCGTAGGTGCCCCGGCGACGGAGCGTGCCGTAGGTCAGCTCGGTCGCGAGAGCCGCGTTCTGCGGGTCGAGCCCTGCCTCGGCGATCGCCGTCGGGAGGAGCAGGTTGGCGTAGGCGTCGGAGTCCGACACCGCCCTGATCACGTCGTAGGCCACGCGGCGCGCCGGCTGGACCGACCGGTTCGGGCCGCGGCCGTTCCGCGCCCGGCCTGCGTGCTGCCGACCCGAGCCGGGGCGCCGTCCGTCGTTCGCGTTCACGAGCCGGCCACCGGAGTCGTGCCCTGCAGACCCCGCCACCAGTCGGCGGCGTTCATGGGGCCCTTGCCCGCGGGCTGCAGCCGGGTGACGGCCAGCGGCGAGGTGGCCGTCCCGATCAGGACCTCCGCGCGCGTGCCCGCCATGGCACCCGGTCGCAGGTCCTCCGCCTCGGCACCGGCGGGTCGCGCCTCGAGGATCTTCAGCCGCTGACCGTCGATCGTCGTGTGCGCTCCCGGCTCCGGCGTGACTCCGCGGAACCGGGCATACACGGCGTCGAACGGCTCGCGGAAGTCGAGGAGACCGTCCTCGAGCGTCAGCTTGCCGGCGAACGTCGGCTCGCCCTCCTGCGGGACGGCGCGGGCACTGCCGTCCGCGATCGCGGCGACCACGTCGGCGGTGAGACCGGCGCCGTCGAGGGCCAGAGCCTCCAGCGCCTCCCCCGCCGTGGCGGTCGCCGGGAGCTCGACGGTACGCATCGCGAACACGTCGCCGGCGTCGAGCTCGGGGACGAGCTGGAAGACGCTCGCGCCGAGGACGGCATCTCCCGCGATCAGAGCGCGCTGCACCGGCGCGGCTCCGCGCCAGGCCGGCAGGAGCGAGAAGTGCAGGTTGATCCACCCGGCATCCGGCACCGACAGGAGCGGCTCGCGCACGAGTCCGCCGTACGCGACGATCACGCCGAGCTCCGGGCGCAGGGCCGAGACCTCCGTCGTCACCGGCTCGTCCAGCCGGGCAGCGTGGATGACCGGCAGGCCGAGCTCGACCGCAGCCTGAGCGACCGGCGACGGGGTCAGCACCCGCTTGCGCCCGAGGGGGGCGTCGGGGCGCGTCACCACCGCGACGATGTCGTGCTCGGCGGCGAGGCGTCGCAGAGTGGGGACCGCGGCGGCGGGAGTGCCGGCGAAGACGAGGCGCATGAAGGTTCTCCGGAAGGGTCAGAGTTCTGGATCGAGGATATCGAGGCGGACCGACAGCGTGCTGCGGGCGGCCTTGGTCCGGCCTCGGCGGCCGCTCACCGCCTCCGCCACGACGGCAGCACGGAGGGTGGTCGCGACGCGGCTCCCCGCGCCGTAGTCGAAGCGCACGAGCGCCCGCACGCGGGGCGGGACGTCATCCGATTCGACGGGGACGGGACCGAGCACCGCGTCGGAGGGCAGGGAGAGTTCGGACAGGGCCTCCAGAGCGCGCGCCACGGCGGCGGACGAGCCTTCCACGAGCGCGACGCGTGCGGTCGGCGGCATGTGCAGCGGCGCGCGCTGCTCCAGCTCGGTGCGTGCGTAGGCAGGGTGGTTCCACGTGGCGAGGGCTCTCGCGACGGCGCCGTCGACGCCGACGAGGTGGACGGGGGCGCCCGGCGCGGCGAGGGCGGCGGCGTTCGACCACCACCGCAGACACGCTTCGCCGATGCGCAGATCCGGCGCCTGCAGCATCCGCGGGCCGTCGAGCAGCACGACCGCCCGGTAGCCGCCCTCCGCGAGGGGCTCGGCGCCGCGCGTGGCGACCACGAGGGCCGGGCGCCCGTCGACGCGCTCCACCGGATGGCTGCCGTCGGCGACGATGACGCGGACGCCGGGGAAGGCGCGTCCGAGCTCGTCGGCGGTCCGCTCGCTGCCGGATGAAGCGAGCCGGAGACGGGTCGAGGAGCACGCCGGGCAGGTCCACGCCCTGGCACCACGCCCGCACCACCCGCACACCGGGACCGCGCCACGATGGCGGGCGCCGAGAGGACCGCCGCAATGAGGGCATCGGGCGGGAGCCCGGCAGTCGGCGCAGACGAGGGACGGCGCGAAGCCGGGCCGCGAGACCTGGATGAGCACCGGCCCTTCCGCGGCCGCGTTCCGGGCGGCGAGGAAGGCCGACGACGGCATGCGCTGGGGCGTCGGCTGCTCCATCTCCTGCGGTGTGCTCAGCACCACACGCGGGAGGACCCGTCGGGTCGCGCGGACATCCCGCAGCCAGCCGTGCACGACGAGCCGCTCGACCTCGGTCGTCCGCGTATGACCGGCGAAGAGCAGGGCCGAGCCCTCCGCCTCCTGTCGCAGCAGCGCCGCGTCCCGGGCGTGGACGTAGGGTGCGAGCGGCTCGCCCAGCAGGCTGTCGCCGTCGTCCCACAGCGCCACGAGACCGGCGACGACAGGGGCGTACACGGCGGACCTGTTCCCGACGACGATGCAGGGCGCGTCCTCGAGCGTGCGCAGGAAAGAGCGATAGCGATCCGGGTTGGACTGTCGGGAGTCGTACCGCGCGATCGCCTCCGCAGGGACGAACGTGTCGAGGGCGGCCAGCAGCCGATCGAGGTCACGGTGGTCGGGCACGACGAGGATGGCCGACCTCCCCGCCGCGAGCGTGGTCGCGGCGGCGGCAGCGAGCATCCGCGCCCAGCCCGGTGTGTCGTCGCTGAGCTGCGGGATGGCCTCGACGGCCGCGCGTCCGTTCTCGTCGAGCACCGCCCGCAGTCCGTCGTACAGTCCGACGACGGACGCGGCCGCATCGCGGGCCTCGGGTTCCAGGAGCGGCGTCGGAGCGTCGGCGGTCCAGGCCTTCTCGACCCGCACCTGCCGCTTCGGGATCACCAGCCGCAGCACGTCGGCTGCCGACCCTGCCGCGCGATCGGCGACGCGCCGCGCCAGTCGGTACAGGCGATCCGGCAGCACGGGAACGGCCGACACGATGCTCTCGACCTCGGAGAGAGGCCGATCGGCGTCGTCCTCCACGTCGAGCTCCACCACGAATCCGTCGACCACGCGCCCCGCGGTCCGCAGGGGCACGCGCACGCGGACCCCGGGCTCGACGTCACCGAGCTCCGGCGGGAGCGCGTAGTCGAACAGGCGGTCGAGCTGCGGCAGCGGCGACTCGAGGAGCACCCGCGCGATGCGCCGGCTCTCCGGGGAGATCAGCACCGCGGACCCGTCAGAGCCCGGCAGCGCGCCGCAGCTCCTCGGCCCGGTCCGTCCGCTCCCACGTGAAGTCCGGCAGCTCCCGGCCGAAGTGCCCGTACGCGGCCGTCTGCGCATAGATCGGCCGCAGCAGGTCGAGCTGCTCGATGATGGCCTGCGGCCGGAGGTCGAACACCTCGTCGATGGCGCGGGTGATGACCTCGTCGGACACCCGTCCGGTGCCGAAGGTCTCCACGTACAGGCCGACGGGGCGGGCGACGCCGATCGCGTAGGCGACCTGCACCTCGAGGCGGTCGGCGAGGCCCGCGGCGACCGCGTTCTTGGCGACCCAGCGCGTCGCATAGGCGCCGGAGCGGTCGACCTTCGACGGGTCCTTGCCGCTGAAGGCACCACCGCCGTGCCGTGCGGCGCCGCCGTAGGTGTCGATGATGATCTTGCGGCCGGTGAGCCCGGCGTCTCCCTTGGGGCCGCCCGTGACGAAGGGGCCCGCGGGGTTGATGTAGTAGGTGACGTCGTCGAGGTCGAGGCCGGTCGTGGCGAGGACCGGATCGATGACGTGCTCGCGGATCTGCGCCTTGAGGTCGTCCTGGGCGATGTCCGGGTTGTGCTGCGTGGACAGCACGACGGCGTCGACGGTCTTCGGGGTGAAGCCGTCGTAACCGAGGGTGACCTGCGTCTTCCCGTCCGGGCGCAGGAAGGGCAGCAGCCCGCTGCGGCGCACCTCGGTCAGCCGCTCGGCGATGCGGTGCGCGGTCCATGCGGCCATCGGCATGAGCTGCGGGGTCTCGGTGGTGGCGAACCCGAACATGATGCCCTGGTCCCCGGCGCCGAGGCCGTCGAGCGGATCGACCGACGAGCCGTCGCGGTGCTCCTGGGCGTTGTCGACCCCGTGGGCGATGTCGGTGGACTGCTCCCCCACCGAGACGCTGACGCCGCACGAGTCGCCGTCGAAGCCGGTGTCGGACGACGTGTAGCCGATGCCGTTCACGACCTGGCGGACGATCGTCGGGATGTCGACGTAGGCGTCGGTGCGGATCTCGCCGGCCACATGCACGAGCCCGGTCGTGACGAGCGTCTCGACCGCGACCCGGGAGGCCGGGTCCTTCGCGAGCAGTCCGTCGAGGATGCTGTCCGAGATCTGGTCGCAGATCTTGTCCGGATGCCCTTCGGTGACGGACTCGGACGTGAACAGACGCAGCGCGCTCATCGATGCTCCAGAACGGGGACGGACGGTGGGAGGGTGTGGCACCCATTCTGGACCGCGCCACCGACGTTGCGGCGGCGCGGTCGTCGAGTTACTCCGCGTGACGCAGGCGGAGCTTGTCCTCGTTGATCTCGTGCAGGGCGATGGTGAGCGGCTTGTCCTCGACCGAGGAGTCGACGAGCGGGCCCACGTTGTCGAAGAGGTTCCCCTCGTGCAGGTCGGAGTAGTAGTCGTTGATCTGACGGGCGCGCTTGGCCGCGTAGATCACGAGCTCGTACTTGGAGTCGACACGCTCCAGCAGGTTGTCGATGGGGGGATCGATGATGCCGTTGTTGCGTCCGGCCATGGGTGGACCTCCTGATCAGGCGACGGGATTCGCCGCGAAGACGGTGCTGCGGGCGCGCGACCCTTCGACGAGCTCAGGGACCGGCGTGGTGCTCGACCCTGGAATCAGGTCAGCGCGCAGAGCTTGTAGACAAGTCTACGACCTCGCGAGCGGCGGTGGCGACGTCCTCGTTCACGATGAGGTGGTCGAACTCGTTCTGCGCCGCCAGCTCGACCTTCGCGGTCCGCAGCCGGCGGGCTCGCTCCTCGGCGTCCTCGGTGCCCCGGCCGACCAGTCGGTGCACCAGCTCGTCCCAGCTCGGCGGCAGGAGGAAGATGAGGGTCGCCGACGGCTCGGCCGCGCGCACCTGGCGCGCGCCCTGCAGGTCGATCTCCAGCAGCACCGTCTTCCCCTCGGCCAGGGCGGCGTCGATGGGAGCGCGCGGGGTGCCGTAGCGCGAGCGGTTGTGCACGACCGCGTACTCCAGCAGCTCGCCGTCGGCGATCAGGCGGTCGAACTCGGCGTCGTCCACGAAGTAGTAGTGCACGCCGTCGATCTCGCCCGGGCGTGGCGGTCGGGTGGTCGCCGAGACGGACAGATGGATCTCGGGGTTGTTCTCGCGGATGTGCGCGGCGACGGTCCCCTTGCCCACCGCCGTGGGACCGGCGAGGACGAGCAGTCGGCTGCGCGCCCCGCGCGGGGTCGGCACCGGGAAGCGCTCGTTCAGCCACTCCTCCAGCACCCGGCGCTGCCGGGCGCCCAGCCCGCCGAGCCGCTTGACCGGCGAGATGTGGAGCTGCTCCAGCACGCGGTCGCGCTTTCCCGCGCCGATCGCCGGGAGGGCCAGGAGGAAGTCGGTGATGCGCATGGACCCCTCGACCGAGTCGGGGTCCTCCGTCGCGCGATGCAGCACGGCCTGCGGGGTGACGACGCGCATCGTCAGATCCCGCTTGAGCGAGGCCCTGGCGCGTCTTCTCTCGACCGCACGGCGGGCGGCGGCGGCCCTGTCGACCTCGGGGACGGTGCGGCGTTCCTCAGCCACGGCTGACCTCTCGATACTGGGCGGCACGGTCGGCGATCGTCTCGGCGAGGGCCGCCGGGCCCGCGGAGAGGAGGCTGCGGCTCTCGCTCGCGATCACCGAGGCGGCCTGGGGGCCGAAGCGGCGGGCGAGATCCGCGGGAGTGGCGCCCTGCGCGCCGAAGCCGGGGGCGAGGATCGGGGCGACGGGCGCGAACGGCGCGAGGCCGGCCTCCGCCGCGTCCACGGTGGCACCGATGACGAAGCCGAAACTCCCCCACTCCCCCGCGGGCGTCGCGGCGGCGTTCCGGCGCGACACCTCGGCGACCACGGCCGCGGACACGGTCTCGCCGTCCGCGGTCGTCGCGCGCTGCAGCACGGTGGCCTCGGGGTTGCTGGTCGCCGCGAGGACGAAGAGCCCCTTGCCGTGCTCCTCAGCCAGGGCGAACGCGCCCTCCAGCGCACCGACGCCGAGGTACGGGTTCACCGTCAGGGCGTCCGCCTCCAGCGGCGCACCGGCGGGCAGCCAGGCCTGCGCGTAATCGGCCATCGTCGATCCGATGTCCCCGCGCTTGGCATCGGCGATCACGAGCAGTCCGGCCGCCCGCGCGGCGGCGAGCACGTCCTCCAGCGCGGCGAACCCGGCGGCGCCGTACCGCTCGAAGAACGACACCTGCGGCTTCACGACACCGACGCGACCGGCAGCCGCCTCGACGGTACGGAGCCCGAACTCCCGGACTCCGGCGGCGTCGGCGGTCAGCCCCCACGCCGCCAGCAGAGCGGCGTGGGGGTCGATGCCGACACAGAGCGGACCGTGCGCCTCCAGAGCGGCGCGGGCTCGCTCGCCGAAGCGTTCCGTCATACCGTGGCCATCCGGTCCTGGGCGTACTCCTGCAGGCTCTTGACCTGGAAGCCCTCGTGCGCGGCGTCCATCCCGCTCACCGCCGCGCCGAGCACGGCGATGGTCGTGAAGAGCGCCTTGTCCGCGGCGACGGCGGCGGCGCGGATCTCGTAGCCGTCCGCGCGAGCGGCACCACCGGACGGGGTGTTCACGACGATGTCGATCTGCCCGTCGTTGATGAGGTCGACGATGTTCCGGGCTCCGGACTCCTGGGTCTCGCTGTACTTCTCGACCACGGTGACCGCGATGCCGTTGCGGGACAGGATCTCCGCCGTGCCCTCGGTCGCCACGATCGTGAAGCCGAGCTGCTGGAGGCGGTGCGCCGGAAGGATCACCGCGCGCTTGTCGGAGTCGGCGACCGAGATGAACACGGTGCCCGAGGTCGGCATGCCGCCGTAGGCCGCGGCCTGGGACTTCGCGAACGCGGTCGGGAAGTCGCGATCGATGCCCATGACCTCGCCGGTCGAGCGCATCTCCGGGCCGAGGACCGAGTCGACCGTCTTGCCGTCGGCGGTGCGGAACCGCTTGAAGGGCAGCACGGCCTCCTTGACCGAGACGGGGGCGTCCAGGGGGACGCGCGAGCCGTCCTGCACGGGCAGCATCCCCTCGGCGCGGAGCTCGGCGATGGTGGAGCCGGCCATGATGCGGCTGGCGGCCTTCGCCATCGGGATACCCAGCGCCTTGGAGACGAAGGGCACCGTGCGGCTCGCGCGGGGGTTCGCCTCGATGACGTAGAGCACGCCGGCACTGATCGCGAACTGCACGTTCAGCAGACCGCGCACGCCCACGCCCTGTGCGATGGCGAGGGTGGCCTCGCGGACGCGGTCCACGTCGCTGCGGCCGAGCGAGACCGGCGGCAGCGTGCAGCTCGAGTCGCCGGAGTGGATGCCGGCTTCCTCCAGGTGCTCCATGACGCCGCCGATGAAGAGGTCGGTGCCGTCGTACAGGGCGTCCACATCGAGCTCGATCGCGTCGTCCAGGAAGCGGTCGACCAGGAGCGGCTTGCCCTCCTCGATCACGACCTCACCGGCGGTCCGCACGAAGTAGTCGCGCAGCGCGTCGGTGCCGTAGACGATCTCCATGCCGCGGCCGCCGAGCACGAAGCTCGGGCGCACGAGCACGGGGTAGCCGATCTCCTCGGCGATGCGCACCGCGCCCTCCACGTCGATCGCCGTGCCGTTGCGGGGCGCGAGGAGTCCGGCCTCGTCGAGCAGGCGCGAGAACAGCTCGCGTTCCTCGGCCAGGTCGATGGCCTCCGGGCTCGTCCCCAGGACCGTGTAGCCGGCCGCCTCGATGCCCTTCGCGAGCCCGAGCGGGGTCTGCCCGCCGAGCTGGCAGACGACGCCGAGGATGGTGCCGCTCGCGGCCTCCGCGTCCAGGACCTCCAGCACGTCCTCGAGCGTCAGCGGCTCGAAGTACAGCCGGTCGGACGTGTCGTAGTCAGTCGACACGGTCTCCGGGTTGCAGTTGATCATCACGGTCTCGAAGCCCGCGTCGGACAGCGCGAACGAGGCGTGCACGCAGGAGTAGTCGAACTCGACGCCCTGACCGATGCGGTTCGGGCCGGAGCCGATGATGACGACCTTGGTGCGGTCGGATGGCGCGACCTCGGTCTCGGCGTCGTAGCTCGAGTAGTGGTACGGCGTCAGCGCGGGGAACTCACCGGCACAGGTGTCGACCGTCTTGTAGACCGGGCGGATGCCGAGACCGTGGCGCACGCCGCGGATCTCGGCCTCGCTCTCGCCGCGGAGCTGGGCGATCTGCGCGTCGGAGAAGCCGTGCTCCTTGGCGTAGCGCAGCGTCGCGTCGTCCAGCTCGCCGGCGGTGCGGACGACCTCGGCGACCTCGTTGATGAGGACGATCTGGTCGAGGAACCAGGGGTCGATGGCCGTGGCCTCGAACGCCTGCTCGATGGTCGCGCCCTTGCGCAGCGCCTGCTGCAGGGTGACGATCCGGCCGTCGGTCGGGGTCTTCGCGATCTCGAGCAGTTCCTCGACGGTGCGCGGCTCCTCGCCCCAGTGGAAGCTGGATCCCCGCTTCTCGAGCGACCGCAGCGCCTTCTGCAGCGCGGTGGCGTAGTTGCGGCCGATGGCCATCGCCTCGCCGACCGACTTCATGGTCGTGGTGAGAGTGGCGTCGGCGGCCGGGAACTTCTCGAACGCGAAGCGCGGGACCTTGACGACGACGTAGTCGAGCGTCGGCTCGAAGCTGGCCGGGGTCACGCCGGTGATGTCGTTCGGGATCTCGTCGAGGCGGTAGCCGAGGGCGAGCTTGGCCGCGAGCTTGGCGATCGGGAAGCCGGTGGCCTTCGACGCCAGGGCGCTCGACCGGGACACGCGCGGGTTCATCTCGATGACGATGATGCGCCCGTTCTCGGGGTTGACCGCGAACTGGATGTTGCAGCCACCGGTGTCCACGCCCACGGCGCGGATGATGTCGATGCCGATGTCGCGGAGCTTCTGGTACTCGCGGTCGGTCAGGGTCAAGGCCGGAGCCACCGTGATCGAGTCGCCGGTGTGCACGCCGACCGGGTCGACGTTCTCGATGGAGCAGACGACGACCGTGTTGTCGGCGGTGTCGCGCATGAGCTCGAGCTCGTACTCCTTCCAGCCGAGGATCGACTCCTCCAGGAGCACCTCGGTCGTCGGAGAGTCGCGCAGGCCGGCGCCGCCGATACGGCGCAGGTCCTCCTCGTCGTAGGCGAAGCCGGAGCCCAGCCCACCCATCGTGAAGGACGGGCGCACCACGAGCGGGTAGCCGAGCTGCTCGGCACCGGCGAGGAGGTCGTCCATGGTGTGGGCGATGACGCTCTTGGCGACGTCCGCGCCCGCCTCGAGGACGAGCTCCTTGAAGACCTGACGGTCCTCGCCCTTCTTGATGGCGTCCACCTTCGCGCCGATGAGCTCGACGTCGTACTTCTCGAGGATCCCCTGCTCATGCAGCGCCATCGCCGCGTTGAGCGCCGTCTGGCCGCCGAGCGTCGGCAGGATCGCATCGGGCTTCTCCTTCGCGATGATCGTCTCGATCACCGCGGGGGTGATCGGCTCGATGTAGGTCGCGTCGGCGAAGTCGGGATCGGTCATGATCGTCGCCGGGTTGGAGTTGACGAGGATGACCCGGACGCCCTCCTCACGGAGGACGCGGCACGCCTGGGTGCCGGAGTAGTCGAACTCGCAGGCCTGGCCGATGACGATCGGGCCGGAGCCGATGACGAGGACGGAGCGGATGTCGTCGCGCTTGGGCATTACTTTGCATCTCCCTGGGTGGGTCCCTGTGCCTCGACGGGCTCGGCAACCGAAGTCTTGTTCGCGATGACCATGTCGCGGAAGCGGTCGAAGAGGTAGTTGGCGTCGTGCGGTCCGGCCGCCGCCTCGGGGTGGTACTGCACCGAGAAGGCGGGGATGTCGAGGGCGCGCAGGCCCTCCACGACGTTGTCGTTGAGGCCGACGTGGCTGACCTCGACCTTGCCGTAGCCGTGCGGGCTGTCGAAGGAGCCCTCCAGGGGCGCCTCGACGGCGAAGCCGTGGTTGTGCGCGGTGATCTCCACCTTGCCCGTCTGCTTGTCCAGCACGGGCTGGTTGATGCCGCGGTGGCCGAACGGCAGCTTGTACGTGCCGAGACCCAGGGCCCGGCCGAGGAGCTGGTTTCCGAAGCAGATCCCGAAGAAGGGCAGCCCGTCGTCGAGGACCGCGCGCAGCAGTTCGACGTGGTCGCCCGAGGCCGCGGGGTCGCCGGGACCGTTCGAGTAGAAGACGGCGACCGGCTGGATCGCCCGGATCTCGTCGATGCCCACGTCCTGCGGGAGGACGTGCACGTCGAAGCCGCGGGCCGCGAGGTTGTCGATCGTCGCCTGCTTCACGCCGAGGTCGAGCACGGCGAGGTTGCCGATGCGCTCCCCCACCGCCGGGGTGACGGTCGCGCTCTGGACGGACACCTGCGCGGAGAGGTTGAGGCCGGTCATCTCCGGGGCCTCGCGGACGATGCGCAGCTGCTCCTGCGGGTCGAGCTCCGCCTCCGCACCCGAGAAGATACCGCCCCGCATGGAGCCGGCGGAGCGGATGTGGCGAGTGACCGCACGGGTGTCGATGCCGCTGATGCCGACGATGCCGTCCTCGACGAGGACCTCGTCGAGAGAGGCGTTCGCCCGCCAGTTCGAGACAACGCGCGAGGGGTCGCGCACGATGTAGCCGGCGACCCAGATGCGGCGGGACTCGGTGTCCTCGTCGTTCATGCCGGTGTTGCCGATGTGCGGGGCCGTCTGGAGGACGATCTGTCCGGCGTAGGACGGGTCGGTGATGGTCTCCTGGTATCCCGACATGCCGGTGGCGAACACGACCTCGCCGAGGGTGCGTCCGCGCGCGCCGTACGCGCGTCCGCGGTGTCGGGTGCCGTCCTCCAGGACGAGGACGGCGGGGTCGGGAAGGCGGGCCGCAGAGGCCTGCGGGGAGGAAGTCGAGAGGGTCATGACGAGGCTCCTGTGTCAGGGGCGGCGGGGATGAGCCGCTGCAGGTCGGAGATGAGGGTCGGGAGGTCGCCGCCGGTGAGGCGCACATAGCTGTCGACGACGGTCGTGTCGTCGACGTGCCACGAGATGCGCACGAGCCCGCCGGGCTCCACGACGCGATCGATGGTGACGGTCGCGCGGTCGACGGAGACGAGGCGGTCGGCGGCGAGGAAGACGGTGGGGGCACCGTCCAGTGCCAGCGCGATGCCGCGATCGGTCACAGCCAGCTCGCCGCGTGCGCGGAACGCCAGCGGGGTGATCGCGAGCCGTTCGAGGGGCTGCTCGTGCCGAGTCGTGGACACGTAGAGCACCTCATCGCGGCGCGTCACCTCCGCGTGCTCCGGCACCCCGAGCGGGGCCGTGTACGCGGCATCGCGCCGCACTCGTCGTCGCCAGGCGAACAGCATCGAGAGCAGGATCAGCAGCGCGACGGCGATGATGATCGCGACCGCGAGGTCCCGTGCGCTCATGCGCCGAGCTCCTCGACGACCGCGCCGCCGTCGACCGTGAGGACGCCGCCGTGCACCGTATACTCCACGCGGCCGGGCAGGGCGCGGCCCAGGTAGGGCGAGTTCACGCTGCGCCCGTGCAGGTCCGCGGCGGTGAACACACCGTCGACCGCGGGGTCGTACAGCGTGACGTGCGCGGGCTGCCCGGCTTCGAGCGGCGTGCCGTGGCCGGAGAGCCGGCCGATGCGGGCGGGCGTCGCGCTCATGACGCGGGCCACGTCGGCCCAGCCGATCAGGCCGGTCTGCACCATCGACTGGTGCACGACCCGCAGGGCGCTCTCCAGACCGACCATGCCGTTCGCGGCGGCCTGCCACTCACACGCCTTGTGCTCGCTGGGGTGCGGTGCGTGGTCGGTCGCGACGATGTCGATCGTGCCGTCGGCCAGACCCTCCCGGACCGCGAGGACGTCCTCCTCGCGGCGCAGCGGCGGGTTGACCTTGAACCGCGCGTCGTAGCCGCGAACGAGTTCGTCGGTGAGCAGCAGGTGGTGCGGCGTGACCTCTGCCGTCACGTTGACACCGCGCTTCTTGGCCCAGCGGATGATGTCCACGGAGCCTGCCGTCGAGAGGTGGCACACGTGCAGTCGCGAGCCGACGTGCTCGGCGAGGAGCACGTCGCGGGCGATGATCGACTCCTCGGCGACCGCCGGCCACCCGGCCAGCCCGAGCTCGGCCGAGACGGTGCCCTCGTTCATCTGGGCGCCCTCGGTGAGTCGCGGGTCCTGCGCATGCTGGGCGATGACGCCGTCGAAGGACTTCACGTACTCCAGAGCCCGGCGCATGATCAGCGGGTCCCACACGCAGAAGCCGTCGTCGCTGAAGACCCGAACCTGGGCACGGGAGGTGGCCATGGCGCCCAGCTCGGCGAGGCGCTCGCCCTTCTGCCCCACGGTGACGGCGCCGATCGGCTGCACGGTCGCGTAGCCGGCCGCCTCGCCGAGGGCGAGCTCCTGCTCGACCACGCCCGCCGTGTCGGCGACCGGGGAGGTGTTCGGCATCGCGAACACGGCGGTGAACCCGCCCGCGGCGGCCGCTCTGGTGCCGGTGAGGATCGTCTCGGAGGCCTCGAACCCCGGCTCGCGCAGGTGGGTGTGCAGGTCGACGAGGCCCGGCAGCGCGACCAGGCCCGCGGCGTCGATCACGCGCGCGCCGGTGCGGGTGAGCCCCGTCCCGACCTCGGCGATGACTCCGTCCTCGATGATGATGTCGGCGCCGTCCGCGCCGAGCAGCTGTGCACCGGTGATGACGAGGGTCTCGCTCACAGGTCTCCCCCTCGTTCGTCGTCTCGTTCTCCTGCCAGCAGCAGGTACAGCACCGCCATGCGCACGGAGACCCCGTTCGACACCTGTTCCAGCACCGTCGAACGGGGGGAATCGGCAGCTTCGGAGGAGATCTCCAGTCCCCGGTTCATGGGTCCGGGGTGCAGGACAATGCTACCGCCCGGCAGAGCCGCCACGCGCCGTGCGTCGAGGCCCCACCGGCGCGAATACTCCCGCTCAGTCGGGAAATACGCCGCGTTCATCCGCTCGAGCTGGATGCGCAACATCATCACGGCGTCCGGCCCCTCCGCGAGGGCTTCGTCCAGGTCGTAGACCACGCGGACCGGCCATAGGGACACGTTCTGCGGAACCAGGGTCGGCGGCGAGACGAGCGTGACCTCGGCGCCGAGCGTGGTGAGCAGCCAGACGTTGGAGCGCGCCACCCGGGAGTGCAGCACGTCGCCGACGATAGTCACCCGGAGACCGGAGAGGTCGCGTCCGCGGCTGTCCGCACCGAAGCGACGCTTGCGGATGGTGAAGGCGTCGAGGAGCGCCTGGGTGGGGTGCTCGTGCGTGCCGTCGCCCGCGTTCACGACGCCGGCGGAGATCCAGCCGCTCGTGGCGAGCGTCTGCGGGGCGCCGGAGCCGGGGTGCCGCACGACGACCGCGTCGGCGCCGATCGCCTCGAGCGTCTGCGCGGTGTCCTTCAGGCTCTCGCCCTTGGAGACGCTGGAGCCCTTGGCGGCGAAGTTGATGACGTCGGCGGACAGGCGCTTCGCGGCGGCCTCGAAGGAGATGCGGGTGCGCGTGGAGTCCTCGAAGAAGAGGTTGACGACGGTCTTCCCGCGGAGCGTGGGGAGCTTCTTGACCTCGCGGGACTGGGTGTCGGCCATGTCCTCCGCGACATCGAGGATGCGCAGGGCGGTCGCTCTGTCGAGCGTGCGGGTGTCGAGGAGATGCCTCATTCGCCGATCGTCACCTCCTCGGCGCCGTCGTTCTCGAACAGACGCACGTTGACGCGCTCGGTGCGCGCGGACGGGATGTTCTTGCCCACGAAGTCGGGGCGGATGGGAAGCTCCCGGTGTCCGCGGTCGATGAGGATCGCGAGCCGCACGACGGCGGGACGGCCGATCGACTGCAGGGCGTCGAGCGCGGCGCGGATGCTCCGGCCGGAGAACAGGACGTCGTCGACGAGGACAACCGTCTTCCCGTCGATGCCGCCCGCGGGGATCTCCGTCGGCTGCGGCGATCGCGTCGGGTGCTTGGCGAGGTCATCGCGGAAGAGCGTCACGTCGAGGGATCCGACGGGGACGGAGACCTGCGCGATCTCGCTGATCAGCGCGGCGAGCCGGTGTCCCAGCGTCACGCCGCGGGTCGGGATGCCCAGCAGGACGAGGTCGTCGGCCCCGCGATTGGACTCGAGGATCTCGTGCGCGATCCGGGTCAGCGCTCGTGAGATGTCGGCTTGGTGCAGCACAGTGCGCACACCCATCAGCCGCTCCCTTCTCCGCCTCACAGGACGGTGTTAAAGGTTGCTTGTGATCTCAGTCTATCGGAGGGATCAGACGCCGACGACCTCGACACCGCGCTCTCTGGCGACCGTCGCGAGACGACGGTCGAAGGTCGCCAGCGTCGCGCCGAACGCCTCCGCTGTGACGAGTACCGCGCAGTCCGGGAGCCTCAGGGAGGTCGCGGCGCGGAGCCGCGCTATATGGACCGGTTCATCGACCGTCTCCTCCCGACGCAGCAGCCCGAGGGAGTCGATCTTGGCGAGATCGGCGAGCTCTGTGCCCATCCGCGCCGGATGCACGAGCGTCTCCGCGAGGGTGATCGGGTGGATCAGAAGGTCTTCCTCGGTATCGAGGATGTCGAACGCCGCCTCCTGGTGGACATCGTCGGTGGAAAGGTGCGCGATGAGGACACCGGCGTCCACGACGATCACTCCGGCCAGTCCTTCCGGAGAGCGTCGAGATACCCCGGTGGATAGGCGATCGATCCCCGTGTCGCCTCGAGCGCCGCCCGCCGGGTCGCGCGCCGGTGGGATCCTCGCTCTGCGAGCCGCTCCGCCCCCAGCACCGCGAGCCTCGCCACCTGCTCCGACTTCGGTAGTCCCGGCCACTCGCTTTCCGCGAGTTCCAGCGCCTCGCGCAGCGCGGCGGTCTGCGTCACCTGGATACGGGTCAGAGCGGTCGGCATCGCCTCACGGTACCACCGGCTACGCTCGGTGGTACAGGCGCGCTCAGCTCGCCTCGCGGAGCACCGGATCCGTCACGTCGTCGATCTTCGAGGAACGGATCGGGTGGCCGCTCGTGGAGAGGCAGCGTCCGGTCTTCAGGTCCCACTTCCAGTCGTGCATGCTGCACGTGAGGATGCCGTCCTCGTCGACCTTCCCCGTCTTGGTGAGGTCGGCGCGCAGGTGCGGGCAGCGGCGCTGGACGACCCAGTCGCCGATCTCCGCGTCCTCGGTCTGGTCGGTCTGCTCCTGGTACCAGTTCTCGACGTACTCGATCCGGTCGACGGAGAGGCACTTGAGGAAGGTGGTGAGGAACTCGTTGAACTTGCCGCTGCGCCCGACGGAGAACTGCATCGACAGGAAGATCGAGTTCGACCAGTCGATCTCGTGGTCGCGGATGTTCGTCGAGACGAGGTCGGCCGGGATCGTGTACCAGTACACGCATTCCTCGCCCGCGTACTCGCGGACCTTGGCGCGCGGGAAGTCGACCACCATGTCCAGTTCCCCGATGCGGAAGCGGACGTGCCCGCCGACGCCGAGGCGGATGGTGCGCGACTTCTTCAGCAGCGGCTCCCACCACTCCTTGATCGCGGCCAGCATCTCATCCGGCGGGATGATCTCGGCACGGGAGGCCTCCTCGTCGCGGATCTCCTGCTGGCGGGTCGCGCGCTGCTCCTCCAGGTACTCCCACTTCTCGTCGAAGATGTGGGCGAGCTCGGCCTCGGTGTAGAGCGTCTGCTCGGTGGTCACCGCACCGCCGTCGATCGTGACGAGCGTCCCGGGGACGAAGAGCTGCCCGTCGTACTTCGGGGCCAGCTCCTTCATGTGCGCGATGAACTGCTTCTGGTCCGTGAAGATGGACTCGCCGTTGCGGCCCATCCCGTTGAAGTCGAAGAGGTCGTCGCGGAGGAACATGGGCGGGCCCGCCATCGGGAAGACGTGCGGAGCGTCGACCTTCTCGATGTAGTACATCGCGCGCTTGTTCTGCGCCTCGCGCTTGAGGCGGGCGAAGTTCTGCTTCGCGTCCAGCGGCAGGTCGTAGACCATGGGCCACCAGATCGCTCCGGAGACCTGCGTGAAGTAGGCGTCGGGCTTCCCGAAGTGCAGCAGCTTGTCGAGATCGAGCGGGTGCGAGTCGTTCTGGTTCAGCATCGAACCGGTGCCGTCGTCCACGCTGAGCGACGAATCGCCGATCGGGCCGTCGCTCGGCGCGCGCAGCGGGGTGATCATCATCTTGAGCGCCCCGCGCTCGATGATCTCGCCGGCGGGCGCGTAGGTGATGTTCGTGTAGCCGAGCGCCCGGATGTCCTGCTCCAGGTCGTCGATCGGATACTCCGGCAGGAGCACCTCGATGTCCTTGCGGATGTACCGCTCCAGGAGCGCCGGGTCGAAGTGGTCGCGGTGCCGGTGCGAGATGTAGAGGAAGTCGGCTTCACGACCGTAGCGCTCCCAGTCGAGGGCGCGGTTGTCCGGGAACGGGAACCAGGACCCGAAGAAGGACGGGCCGAGCACCGGGTCGCAGATGATGTTGCCGCCCACCGTCTCGATGAACATGCCGGCGTGGCCGAGTCCCGTGATCCGCATTGCATTCCTCTCGAAGATGAACCGTTCGATTGTACCGACGGCTCCCTGAGCGCCCGGCGGGACGGGCCGGGGAAAACGGTCTAGTCGTCGAAGAGACCGCGGATGTCGTCGGCCGTGAGCGCCTGGGCGAAGAGCGCGTCGTCATCGAGCACGGCGGTGAACAGGCGGGCCTTGCGACGTTGCAGCGCGAGGACCTTCTCCTCGATCGTTCCGCTGGCGATCATGCGGTAGACGAACACCTGGCTGCGCTGGCCGATGCGGTGCGTGCGGTCGACGGCCTGGGCCTCGGCGGCGGGGTTCCACCACGGGTCGAGGAGGAAGACGTAGTCGGCCTCGGTCAGCGTGAGCCCGAACCCGCCGGCCTTCAGGCTGATGAGGAAGACGGGCTGCTCCCCCTCCGCGAAGTCCGCGACCACCTGCTCGCGATGACGCGTCGAGCCGTCGAGGTGCGCGTACGGGATCCCGGCGGCGTCCAGACGCGCGGCCGCCATGTCGAGGAAGGACGTGAACTGGCTGAACACGAGCGCGCGGTGCCCCTCCGCCTGCAGCTCGACGATCCGCTCCAGGAGCTCGTCGAGCTTACGGGAGCCGAGGCGCGCGTCGGCCGGGTCGATCAGCCCCGGAGCGAGGCTCAGCATCCGCAGCAGCGTCAGGGAGCGGAACACGATGAAGCGGTTCCGGTCGAGGTCCTCCAGCAGGCCGAGCACCTTCTGCCGCTCCCGCTGCAACACCGTCTCGTAGAGCTCGCGATGCCCCGCGCTCAGCTCGATCTCCAGCACCTGCTCCTGCTTCGGCGGGAGGTCCGGGGCGACGACTTCCTTGGTGCGGCGGAGCACGAGCGGGCGGATCCGTCGTCGGAGCTGCGCGAGGCGGCGCTGCCGGTACGGTCCGCCCTCCGCGTTCTCCGGGACCTTCCCCTGCTCGATCGGCTGGATGTAGTGCTCGCGGAACTTCCGCGCCGAGGCGAACAGGCCGGGTGCCGTGAGCTTCAGCAGCGCCCAGAGCTCCTCGAGGCTGTTCTCCAGCGGTGTGCCCGTGACCGCGATGGTGACGCCGGCCGGGAAGCGTGCGACGGCACGATGCAGCTTCGTCGCCGGGTTCTTCACGAACTGGGCCTCGTCGAGGATCAGCCCGGCCCAGGTGACGCCCGCGAACCCCTCTTCGTCGAGCCGCGCGACGGCGTAGGTGGTGAGCACCACGTCGGCCTCGCGAGCCACGGCGGCCACGGCAGGCCCGGCGGTCGAGTCCCGGGTGATCACGCGGAGACCCGGAGCGAACCGCGCCGCCTCGGTGCGCCAGGTCGCCAGCACGGATGTCGGCACCACCACGAGGAAAGGGCGTCCCTCCCCCGCCGCACGGGCGTGCAGGATGAGCGCGAGCAGCTGGACCGTCTTCCCGAGACCCATGTCGTCGGCGAGGATGCCGCCGAGCCGATGCGACCAGAGGAACGCGAGCCAGTCCAGCCCCTCCTTCTGGTACGGCCGCAACTGTGCGGTGAGCCCCGGAGGGAGGGGCACCGCCGGCACCGCAGTGGCGCTGCGCAGTCCGTCGGCGGTGGCCCGCCAGCTCACCGCGGGAAGGGCCTCGTCCGCCAGATCCTCGAACTCCTCCCACAGATCCGTCTGATGACGGCTGATCCGCGGGCCCGTCTCCCACTCGTCCAGATCCCCGGCCTCGTCCAGGAGGTCGCGCAGACGGTCGAGCGCCGGGTGGTTCAGGGAGAAGTAGCTGCCGTCGACGAGCAGGAGCTTCCGCCGGCCCGCGCTCAGGGCCGTGAACAGCGGCTCGAAGGGGATGTTCCGCCCGTCGATGCGGACGATCACGCCGAGGTCGAACCAGTCGGGGTCGGTGCTCTCCACGGTCGAGACCGTGATCTCCGGCTCCCCGGCGAGCTCGCGATACGTCTTGCGGCGGCCGGACACCTCCACCTCGACACCCTCCGCCTCCAGCGCCGGGACGAACCGCGTCATGAACTCCGCGGCCTCCACATCGTGGAAGGCCCCCGCGGGGGCGAACGCGACGCCGCGCTCCTCCCAGACGTGCCGAAGCCGGGCCGCCACGTCCGCCTCGGCCTCCGGATCCCGCACGGCCTCCGGACCCGGCGCGAACGGGACCCGCCCGAAGCCGCGATAGTCCCATTCGACGGCGTACTCCACGGTGTCTCCGCGACGGAACGCCACCCGGAGCACGGCACGGGGCGGCGGGAGGTCGGGCAGCGCGACGCGGCCGACCGCGCGGACGGGGAGACGGCGCGCGAGGAGCGGATAGGCATCCTGGAGGAAGGCCGCCTCCTCCGCTGCGGGGACGACGAGCATCCCGGCCCGGAGCAGCGACGGCGCGGGCCCCGCGAGCGGAAGCTCCGCGAGCGTCA
Organism: Microbacterium sp. UMB0228; assembly: GCF_002871415.1. NCBI lineage: Bacteria > Bacillati > Actinomycetota > Actinomycetes > Micrococcales > Microbacteriaceae > Microbacterium > Microbacterium sp. UMB0228. The sequence goes on from NZ_PNFU01000004.1 coordinate 225,944, forward strand.
CCTGCAGGCGCGACCCGCTCTGCGCGACCTCGTACACGCCGGAGCGCCCGAGGGCGCGGATGCTGCCCGGCAGCGACTCGCGCCCGTCCAGGGTCACGACCGGACGAACGACGAGGCCGCCGTCGTCGTCACGGGACACGGTCGCCGTCAGCTCCGCGGTGTCCGCGAGGACGAGCGTCGTCGACCGCTGGGCCGCCACGAGCGGGATGCCGAGGTCGCTCGCCGACCGCAGATGCCCCCAGAGGAGCCGCGACTCGATCAGGTCGGCGACGAGCCAGTCCCCCGCCGTGCCGGAGAGCAGCGTGTCCCGAGCGATGCTCAGCAGATCGGCGAACCACCGCGACTGCTCCCGACCGTACTGGTCCGGCGCACGGCGGACTGCATCCCAGGTGGCGGAGCCGAACACCCAGGACCCCGTCGCCGCGCTCCGCTCCAGCGGACGGATGCCGAGGAGGATCTCCCCCACACCCTTGGCGACGTCACGGGGAGTCGCGGTGCGCTGCGGGCGTGACGCCCAGGGATTGGCGCCTCGGGCGTCGCGGACACGCAGCTCGAAACCGAGAGCGAGGGGGGTCGCCGCCGTCGGAGCAGCGCCCGCCTCGAACAGGGCACGCCAATCCCGCGCTCCGTCTCCCGGGGTGGCGGAGGCGGGCGGGCGGGTCATGAGACGATCCTGCCCGCCACCGCCGACACCGCCGCTGCGGCGCTCAGGCCGAGCGGGCGACGCGGGCGAGCACGCCGTGCACGAACGCGCCCGACTCGTCGGTGGAGAACTCCTTCGCGAGCTCCACCGCCTCGTCGATCGCGACCGCGGTCGGCACCTCGTCGTTGTAGAGGATCTCCCACGCGCCGATGCGCAGCAGGGCGCGGTCGACGGCGGGCATCCGCTCGAGCTTCCAGTCGCGACTGTGCGTCGTGATCTGCTCGTCGATCTCGTCGCGCTGGTCGATGATGCCGTCGACGATCTCGCGGGCGTACAGCCACGACGCCTCACGTGCGGGCTCGTTCGCCGCGCGCTTCGCCTCGGCGGCGAGGGCCACCGCGACCTCGTCGCCGCGGACGTCGGCCGAGAACAGGATGTCGAGCGCGCGCTTGCGCGCCTTCGTGCGGGCGCTCACGCCTTACTTCTCGCGGCCGAGGTACTCGCCCGTGCGGGTGTCGACCTTGACCTTCGTGCCGGTCTCCAGGAACAGCGGGACCTGGATCTCGTAGCCGGTCTCGAGCGTCGCGGGCTTGGTACCGGCGGACGAGCGGTCGCCCTGCAGACCGGGCTCGGTGTAGGTCACCTCGAGGATGACCGAGGCCGGGAGGTCGATGTAGAGGGGGTTGCCGTTGTTGAGGGCGATGGTGACCTGCTGGTTCTCGAGCAGGAAGTTCTTCGCGTCGCCGACCGTGGCCGCCGGCAGCGTGATCTGGTCGAAGTCGGTCTGGTCCATGAACACGAACCCGTCACCGTCGGTGTAGAGGTAGGTGTAGTCCCGGCGGTCGACGTTCTCGATGTCGATCTTCGCCCCGGCGTTGTACGTGCGGTCCACGGTCTTGCCCGAGACGACGTTCTTCAGCTTCGTGCGGACGAAGGCGCCGCCCTTGCCGGGCTTGACGTGCTGGAACTCGATGACGCTCCAGAGCTGCCCGTCGATGCTGAGGACGACGCCGTTCTTGATGTCTGCGGTGGATGCCATGTGCGAGGAGTTCCGTTCCTGAGTCCGTGGGGGCCGGGGTCGGCCGACAGTCGATTCTACGGGATGCCCGGCGCGGGCCGCCGCGGAGGCACGATAGACGCTTGTCCGTGGAAGGGGAACCCCCGTGACGCCGGCGGCTGCCGCCGGCAGCCTGGCTGTGGACAGGAGGAATCGAGATGAGCGAGAACGACCGCGACCGCGACCCGACCAGGATGGCGAATCAGCCGGCGCTGCGGACGTCGTCCGGGGCGGTCTGGCTCATCGTCGCCACGATCTTCACGGCGGTCAGCCTCGTGCCCCTGATCGGGATCGTCCGCAGCGGCGGCGCGGCGGGAACCGTCGGCCTGGTGACCGCGATTATCCTGGTCCTGGGCCTGGTCGCGATGGTCGTCATCCGCCTTGCGGTGTCGAGCGTGCGGCCGCGGCTCCGTGCGCTGGCCGCCTGCTTCCTCGCCATGGCCCTGTTGACGCTCGTGGGCATCACGGTGTGCGTGCTGCTCGTCGGCCTGCCCTGATCCCGCGCGCTCAGAGCTGCGCGACGAGTTCCCGCACCGCGTCGGCGTAGCCCTCCACGCCGCGTCCGATGACACGGACCGCGGCGACGTCATGCAGGTACGAGTGGTAACGGAACTCCTCGCGGGCGTAGACGTCGGAGATGTGCACCTCGGCGAACGGCAGGGCGATGCCGGTGAGCGCGTCGCGCAGGACGACGGACGTGTGGGTGAGACCCCCCGGGTTGATGACGACGCCCGCGCAGTCCGCCCGCGCATCGTGGATCGCGTCGATGAGCACACCCTCGTGGTTGCTCTGCAGCGCCCGCACCTCGAACCCGAGCGCGGCAGCGGCCTCGGCGGTGATCCGCTCGACGTCGGCGAGGGTCGCCGTGCCGTACACCTCGGGTTCGCGGGTGCCGAGGAGGTTGAGGTTGGGGCCGTTGACGAGCAGCAGCCGACGCGGTGCGCTCATGCGGGCACGCTCCCGGTGTCGACCAGCTCGCGACGCATGACCCATTCCCGCCCGAAGTTGGCCGTCTCGATCTCCCCGGTCCGGACGAAGCCGCCTCGGCGGTACACGGCCTGCGCCCGGGAGTTGTCCACGTGCACCTCGAGCACGAGCGCGCGGAGGCCGCGATCCCGGGCCCAGGCCGCCGCGGCGTCGATGAGCGCATCGATGACGCCCGCACCGCGATGCGTATCCGCCACGTAGACCCCGACGACCAGCCCCGCGTCGTGCTGCTCGCGATGCGGGAGCACGGTCACGGTCCCGGTCCAGGTGCCGTCGTCGGCGATCGCGACGAACTGCGCGGCGGCGGCGTCACCCGCGGCATTCGCGGCGCGCTCCTGCCAGAAGCGGTCGGGCTGTGCGGCGGCGTGCTCGACGGAGTCGAGGAAGGCCATCGGTGCGGCCGGGTCGGCGAGGGCCTGCAGCCGCAGCGCCTTGACTTCCCGCCAGTCCTCCGGCGTGATGCGCCGGACGGCGATGCTCATGCGCCGATCTCCTGGTAGGCGGCGAAGAGCAGCGACTCATCCGGCGCCTGGAGCACTGTGGGCTTGGCGATGTCGTCCAGCAGGATGAAGCGGAGCATCCCACCGCGGCTCTTCTTGTCGCGCTGCATCGTGGCGAGCAGCTGCGGCCAGGCACCGGCCCGGTACGACGTCGGCAGGCCGAGCGACTCGAGGATCGTGCGGTGGCGCTCCGCCGCGGCATCCGACAGCCGCCCCGCGAGCCGGGACAGCTCCGCGGCGTACAGCATGCCGATCGAGATGGCCGCCCCGTGCCGCCAGCGGTACCGTTCGGCGTGCTCGATCGCGTGGCCGAGCGTGTGGCCGTAGTTCAGGATCTCCCGCTGCCCGGCCTCGCGGAAGTCGTCCGAGACGACCTGCGCCTTCATGTCGATCGCGAGCTCCACGGCTCGGCGGAACTCGTCCGTCGAGGTGTCGACCGCGCGCGCGGGATCGGCCTCGACGATGTCGAGGATCTCCGGGGCCCAGATGAAACCGGCCTTGACGACCTCCGCGAAGCCGGCGGTGGCCTCGTTGGGGCTCAGGCTGCCCAGTTCGTCGAGGTCGCCGACGACGGCGCGCGGGGCCCAGAAGGCGCCGACGAGGTTCTTGCCCTCCGCGGTGTTGACGCCCGTCTTGCCGCCCACGGCGGCGTCCACGAGGCCGAGGACGGTGGTGGGCACCTGGACGATCTGGATGCCGCGCAGCCAGGTCGCCGCGACGAAGCCGGCGAGGTCGGTCACCGCTCCTCCGCCGTAGCCGACGACGGCGTCCGTCCGGGTGAAGTCCGCCTGGCCCATGACCTGCCAGCAGAAGGCGGCGACCTCGATGCGCTTGCCCTGCTCGGCATCCGGGATCTCGGCGAGCAGCACCTCGCGCGGGCCGTCCGCGGTGTCGGCGAGGAGCCGGTCGCGGAGCTCGGCGGCGCGGGCTGCGAGGGTCGGCGGGTGCACGACGAGGATCTTGCGGACGCCCGGCGCGAGAGCCGCGGACACCTGGTCGAGGATCCCCCGTCCGATCGTGATGCCGTAGGGGTGGTTCCCTGTAACGCTGATGGTCGTCGTGCTCATCGCTGTTCTCTCCTCCATGCCACGATCTCGTCCGCGATGCGCTGCATCGGACGCCGCGAGGTGTCGAACGTGGCCGACGCCACCTCGTCGTACCATCCTCGCCGTTCGGCGAAGATGCGCTTCCACTTCTCGACCGGCTCCTCGCCCGCCAGCAGCGGGCGCGTCCCGCCGCGCAGGCGGTCGGCGACGGCCGCCTCGCTCACGGTGAGGAAGACCACCGGGTGGGCGCGCAGCAGCGCGCGCGTCTCCGGATCCGTGACGGCGCCACCGCCGAGGGAGACCACGCCGCCCTCGGCGAGGGCCTCGCGGACCGCCGCGCGCTCCAGGTCCCGGAAGTGCGCCTCGCCGTGCGTGGCGAAGATCTCGGGGATCGGGCCGTGCGCGGCGACGATGCGCTTGTCGGTGTCGATGAAGGCGACGCCCAGCCGCCGTGCGACCCGTCGTCCGACGCTGGTCTTGCCGGCCGCCATCGGTCCCACGAGGACCAGCGTCAGCGGTTCAGCCTCGTTCGTCATGCGCGATGAGCGCCGCCTCGGACGCAGGGGCCGTGCGCAGCTCCGCGGGGATGCCGTCGAGGTATCCCTCCAGGTTGCGGCGCGTCTCGCGGAGGCTGTCGCCGCCGAACTTCTCCAGCACCGCGCGCGCCAGCTCGATCGCGACCATGGCCTCCGCGACGACCCCCGCCGCGGGCACGGCACAGACGTCGGAACGCTGGTGGTGCGCGGTGGCCTCGTCGCCGGTCGCGACGTCGATCGTGCGCAGCGCGTGGGGCACGGTCGCGATCGGCTTCATGCCGGCCCGCACGCGCAGCACGGTCCCGGTGGACATGCCGCCCTCGGTGCCGCCGGCGCGGTCCGTTCCGCGGGCGATGCCGTCGGCGGTGGCGAAGAGCTCGTCGTGGGCGGCGGAGCCGCGGCGGCGCGTGGTCTCGAAGCCGTCGCCGACCTCCACGCCCTTGATCGCCTGGATACTCATGAGCGCCTGGGCCAGCCGGGCGTCCAGACGGCGATCCCAGTGCACGTGGGAGCCGAGCCCCGGCGGCAGGCCGTACGCGAGGACCTCGACGATGCCGCCGAGCGTGTCGCCGTCCTTCTTGGCGTCGTCCACCTCCGCGACCATGAGCGCCGAGGTCGCGGGGTCGAAGCACCGCAGCGGGTCGGCGTCCAGCGCGTCCACGTCGTCCGGGGTCGGCAGCGGCGCGCCATCCGGCACGCGCACCGGCCCGATGGAGAGCGTGTGGCTGACGAGCCGGATGCCGAGCTCGCCGAGGAACGAGCGGGCGACGGCACCGAGCGCCACGCGGGCGGCGGTCTCTCGGGCGCTCGCGCGCTCGAGGATCGGACGGGCCTCGTCGAAGTCGTACTTCTGCATGCCCACGAGGTCGGCGTGGCCCGGACGCGGCCGGGTCAGCGGTGCGCCACGACCGCGCGAGCGGTCTGTGAGCTCGACGGGCTCCGGGTTCATGACCTCGATCCACTTCGGCCACTCGGTGTTGCCGATGCGCAGGGCGATGGGGCTGCCCAGCGTCTTCCCGTGCCGGACGCCACCGGAGATCGTGAGCTCATCCTGTTCGAACTTCATCCGGGAGCCGCGTCCATAGCCGAGCTTGCGGCGGGCGAGGTCGGCCTGGATGGCCTCGGACGACACCGGGACGCCGGAGGGCAGACCCTCCATGACGGCGATGAGTTCTGGGCCGTGCGATTCGCCGGCCGTGAGCACGCGGAGCATGTGCTCTAGTCTCCCATGCGTTTCCCCCCGCGCCGTGCCGCGTTTCGTCGGGCGGCGCTCAGAGGGTGGCGCGCATCGCGGCGAGGACCGCATCCTCGTCCGGCAGCGGCGTGACCGGGTCGCCGTGCAGGAAGATCCGGATCTGCCGGACCGCCTGATGCAGCAGCATCCCGAGCCCGGAGACCACCGGCGCCACACCCCATGCCGCCGCCAGGGCGGACGGCCACGGCGCGTAGGCGGCGTCGAACAGCGTGCCGCCGCTCTGGGCCAGTCGGGCGGCACTCTCCGGCGGAAGCACCGTGCCGGAGGGCAGGGTCGCCACCGTGAGGTCGACGGCGCCCTCCACCTCGTCGAGCGGTCGCGGGGTGACCACGACGCCGCGTCGCTTCCCGATCCCGGCGAGCCCCGCGGCGCGCTCCGGCCGACGGGCGGCGACCTCGACCCGTGTCGCCCCCAGGTCGGCGAGAGCGACCAGCGCCGAGGCCGCCGTGGCTCCGGCGCCCAGGATCCGCGCCGTCCCGATCTCGCGGATGCCGGCGTCCCCGAGCGCATCGACGATCCCGCCGACGTCGGTGTTGAATCCTGCCGGGGTCTCCGAGAGCAGGAGCGTGTTGACCGCGCCGGTCAACTCCGCGTGGGCGTCTCTGGTGGCGGCGTATCGGTACGCCTCCTCCTTGAGCGGCATCGTCAGGGACAGGCCGCGCCAGGTGTCGTCGAGCGCCTCGACCGCGTCCGTGAAGCCCTCCGCGCCGACCTGACGGCGCCCGTATTCCCAGTCCAGCCCGAGCACCGCGTAGGCCGCAGCGTGCAGCTCCGGCGACCGTGAGTGCCCGATCGGGTCGCCCCAGACCGCCAGCCGTCTCCGGTTCACCGCGTCAGCAACCGGCGTCGGGGTTCGCGCGGCACCAGTCCCGCCACTTCTCCACGCCCTGCTCGTGCTCCGCGAGGGTCTCCGAGAACTGCGTCTCGCCGGTCTCGAGGTTGACGGTGACGAAGTAGATCCACGGCCCGTCCGCGGGGTGCATCGCGGCATCGATCGCGGCATCGTTCGGGCTCGCGATCGGCGTGGCCGGAAGCCCCTTGTTCACGTAGGTGTTCCACTCGTTGGGGTCTTCCAGAGCCTCGGCTGAGCTCGAGACCACGCCCTCGTGCAGGGAGCCGTACCCGTACTGCGCCGTCGAGTCCATCTGGAGCAGCATGTCGTCGTCGAGGCGGTTCTGGATCACACGCGACACCTTGGCGAAGTCGTCCGTGCGGCCTTCGCGCTGGATGATCGAGGCGATCGTGAGGATCCGCTGCGCGTCCTGGTCCGGGACGCCGGCGGCGGCGAGCGATTCGCGCGTCCGGTCGACCATGCGCTGGATGACCTGCGTCGCGGTGACCTCGGGGTCGAACGTGTACACCGCGGGGAACAGCCACCCCTCCAGACTCTGCGCCTCCACCCCGTACGCGGACGGATCGGCGACGGCTGCCTCGAGGTCGGCCAGCGGCATCCCGAGAGTCTCCGCCATGGACGGCAGGGCCGATTCGATCGTCCCGCCCTCCGGCATGGAGACGGTGTTCTCGAGCTTGTTGTCCTCGTTGCGGAGTGCGGCGAGGGCGTCCTCGGCGGTCATCTTCTTCTGCAGGCGGTAGACGCCGGGATAGAAGGTCACCGCGATGTTCTCGTCGATCAGGTAGTCGTAGAAGACGTCTTCGGTCTTCGTGACGCCCGCCTCATAGAGCGCGGTCGACACGGGTCCGCCGGTATCGCCCTCCTTGATCGTGACGAGTACCTCGCCGGTCGCCTGACCGGGCTCCCAGTCCTTCGGCTCCCCCCACCCCATGGCGTCGGCGATGCGGTCGCCGAAGGTGTTCGCGACCCAGACGCCGCCGGTGGCGATGCCGCCGAGGATCACCAGGACGATGATCAGGGCGATGAGGCAACCCTTGCGGCGCTTCTTCTTGGTCGGCGCGCCGTGATCGCGGCCGTCGTCCTGAGCGGCGAAGATCTCGTCGAGTCCTCCGCCCAGCGCGGGTGCGGGGTCTTCGGTGCCGGTCGACCGGCGCGGCCCCGGAGCGGGGCTCTCATCCGCGCTCGTCGCGGCGACGGGCATCGCGCGTGTCACGACCGGTTCGGCATCCGCGCCGGGCACCGCCGGCCGCTGGTCGTTCGCCGGTGTCTCCGCGGTGGTCGCCGCCGACGCCGAGACCGGGCGGGCGGGCACTTGGGCATCGGGCACGATTCCCGCGTCGGGAGCAGGCGGCGCCTGCTGCTCGCGCGCGGCGGCCTCCCTGGCCGCACGGCGGGATCCGGGTGCCGGCGTGTCATCTCCGGCGGTCGGGACCTGCGGGGACGGAGCGGGGAGGTTCTCGAACAGATCCCCCAACCGGGTGCTCTGCTCGTGCTCGGGCGCACGGCTCTCGCGTTCGGACATGTTCAGGCGGGCTCCTCGTCAACGGGGACCGGGGCACCGGCCGGGTTTCCGGTGCTCTTCTCCGTGTCGATCGCCTGCTGCAGCAGCACCACGGCGGCGACCTGATCCACAATGCTACGAGAGTTCTTCTGTGATCGCCCAGAACTCCGCAGCGCCGCATGCGCGGAGACGGTGCTCAGACGCTCGTCGACGAGGCGGACCGGCACACCGCTCCGCGCCTGGAGAGCCGCCGCGAACTCGCGCGCATCCACCGTCGACGGCGTGTCCGCACCCTGCATGTTCACGGGCAGACCGACGACGATTTCCAGCGGCTCGTACTCCGCAGCCAGCTCCGCGATGCGCGTGAGCGAGCGCTCATCGCGGGGTACGGTCTCGACGGGCACGGCCAGCATGCCGTCCGGATCGGACCGCGCCACGCCCACGCGGGCCCGGCCGACGTCGATGCCGAGCCGGACCCCGCGGCGATAACCGCTCACGCGCCGCGCAGCTCCTGGGAGACGGCCTCGAGCGCGGCGGGCAGCGCCGCCGCGTCGGTGCCGCCGCCCTGGGCGACGTCGTCACGCCCACCGCCGCCTCCGCCGAGCACACCGGCGGCGCGCTTCGCGAGCGCACCCGCCTTCGCACCGGCACTGCGCGCAGCCTCGTTCGTGGCGACGACGACGACGGGGCGACCGTTGACGACCGCACCGAGCGCGACGACCGCGGGATCGGAACCCAGCCGGTCGCGCACGCCGTTGACGAGCTCGCGGACATCGTCCGCGGAGGCCACATCGCCCAGCGTCTGCGCCGCCACGCGGAAGTCTCCGACGCGCGTCGCGGCCTCGGCGATGGCGGGAATGCGCCCCGCCCGCTCCTTCGCCTCGAACTGCGCGATGCGCTTCTCCGCGGCCTTGAGGCTCGCGGCGAGATCGGCGATCCGCTCAGGGAGCTGCTCGCGCGGGGTCTTCAGAGAGGCGGTGAGCTGCGAGACGAGAGCACGCTCCGCCGCGAGCTCACGGAACGCATCCGCGCCGACGAGAGCCTCGATCCGGCGGTTGGAGGCGCCGACCGACGACTCCCCCACCACGCTGACCAGGCCGATCTCCGCACTGGTCGACACGTGCGTGCCGGCGCAGAGCTCGCGCGACCACGGGCCACCGATGTCGACCATCCGCACGACATCGCCGTACTTCTCGCCGAAGAGCGCCATGGCGCCGGCTTCCTTGGCCTCGTCGAGCGTCACGATCCGGGTGGTCACCTCGAGGGCGTCCTGCACGGCGCGGTTCGTGATCTCCTCGATCTCCGTGCGGGTGTCCGTCGACAGCGCCTGCGACCAGGCGAAGTCGAACCGCATGTAGCCGGCACGGTTCAGCGACCCGGACTGCGTGGCCGTCGGGCCGAGCGTGTCGCGGAGGGCGGCGTGCACGAGGTGGGTGGCGGAATGCGCCTGGCGGGCGGCGCGGCGGTTCGCGGCGTCAACGATCGTCGTCGCGATGTCGTCGACCGCGACCGTGCCGCGGGAGACCTCGACCGTGTGGCTGATCAGCCCGGGGACCGGACGCTGCACATCGAGCACCTCGAGCTCGTAGCCCGGGCCCACGATGGTGCCCTTGTCGGCGACCTGGCCGCCGGACTCGGCGTACAGCGTCGTCTCGGCGAGCACGACCTCGGCGATCTGGCCCTCGGCGGCGCTGCGCACCGGCGCGCCGTCGACGAGCAGGCCGAGCACACGGGACTCCACCTCGAGGGCCGTGTAGCCGTCGAAGCCCGTCTCGCCCAGCGCGCGCAGGTCGCGGTACACCGAGACATCCGCGAGCTGGCGCTTGCGGTTGCGGGCGTCGTCCTTCGCGCGCTGACGCTGCTCCTGCATGAGGGAGTCGAACGCGGCGCGGTCCACGTCCAGTCCGGCCTCTTCGGCGACCTCCAGGGTGAGGTCGATCGGGAAGCCGTAGGTGTCGTGCAGCAGGAACGCCTCGGAACCGCTGAGGGTCTTCCCGCCGCCCTTCTTCGTCTCGTCGAGCGCGAGGTCGAGGATGGTCGATCCCTGCGCCAGGGTGCGCCGGAAGGTCTCCTCCTCGGCGAAGGCCGCCGAGGAGAGCACGGACCAGTCCCGCTCCAGCTCCGGGTACGCCGACTTCATCGCGTCGCGGGAGGCGGCGAACAGCTCGGGGAACGCGGGGTCGTCGACACCGAGGAGCCGCATGGCGCGCACGGTCCGGCGCATGAGGCGCCGCAGGATGTAGCCTCGGCCCTCGTTCGACGGACGCACGCCGTCGGAGAGGAGCATGAGCGAGGAGCGCACGTGATCCGCGATCACCCGGAAGCGGACGTCGTCCTCGTGGACCGCCCCATAGCGGCGGCCGGAGAGCTCGACGGCGCGGTCGAGCACCGGACGCACCTGGTCGGTCTCGTACATGTTCTCGACGCCCTGCTTGAGGAACGCGACGCGCTCCAGTCCCATGCCGGTGTCGATGTTCTTCATCGGCAGCTCGCCGACGATGTCGAACTCGGTCTTGCCGCGGATGTTCTCGATGAAGTCCTGCATGAACACGAGGTTCCAGATCTCCAGGAACCGCGAGTCGTCGACAGCGGGGCCGCCGTCCTTGCCGTAGGCCGGGCCGCGGTCGAAGAAGATCTCGGAGTCAGGGCCACCGGGACCGGGCTGCCCGGTGTTCCAGTAGTTGTCCGCGCGGCCGAGGCGCTGGATGCGCTCCGGCTTGAGTCCGATGATGTCGCGCCAGATCGCCTCGGCCTCGTCGTCGGTCTCGTAGACGGTGACCCAGAGATCCTTCTCGTCGAAGCCGAGGCCGCCGTCGGCCTCCGAGCTCGTGAGCAGCTCCCAGGCGTAGCGGATCGCGCCTTCCTTGAAGTAGTCGCCGAACGACCAGTTGCCGAGCATCTGGAAGAAAGTGCCGTGACGCGCGGTGCGCCCGACCTCCTCGATGTCGTTGGTCCGGATGCACTTCTGCAGGTCGGCGATGCGCGGGTGCGGCGCCGGGACCACGCCCGTGAGGTACGGGATCATCGGGACCATGCCGGCGACCGTGAACAGCAGCGAGGGGTCGTCGCTGACCAGGGATGCCGAGGGGACGATGAGGTGGTCGTTCTTCTCGAAGTAGGAGAGGTAGCGCTGCGCGATTTCCGCAGTTTTCATAGGAGTGCCGGATGTCCTTGCGTGAGGGGGCGCGCCGAGGCGCAGATGCGGGGGGTCAGTTCTCGCCCGGCTCGGTCAACCGAGCCTCCTGCGCGCGATACGCGTCGCTGAGGATCGCGGCGAGGCCGTTGAGGCGGGCGTCGACGTCGGCCAGGATGTCGTGGCCCCGCGGGTCCTTGTTCATGAAGTGAGCCGCGACGAAGCCGCCGATCACGCCGATCAGGAACCACAGCACATTCTTCATGTCGTCATCCTTGCCCTAGAGCCGCGAAGGCGCGGTCTCTCCATCGTAGGCGGAAACGACAGGAGGCGTCGGGAACCCCGACGCCTCCTGCCTGATGCTCTTCCGCTGGATCAGCGGGCCGCGTAGTACTCGACGACGAGCTGCACTTCACAGGTCACGGGGACCTCGGCGCGCTTCGGACGACGGACCAGACGGGCCTGGAGCTTGTCGAGCTCGACCTCGAGGTAACCCGGAACGGCCGGCAGGACCTCGGCGTGACCGCCGGCGGCCGCCACCTGGAAGGGCTCGAGGCCCTCGCTCTTGGGCTTGACGTGGATGAGCTGACCCGGCTTCACGCGGAACGACGGGCGGTCGACGAGCTGGCCGTCGACGAGGATGTGACGGTGCACGACGAGCTGGCGCGCCTGTGCCGTGGTGCGGGCGAAGCCCGAACGCAGGACGAGGGCGTCGAGACGCATCTCGAGGAGCTCGACGAGGTTCTCACCGGTCAGGCCGTCCTGACGACGGGCCTCGTTGAACGCGATGCGCAGCTGCTTCTCACGGATGCCGTACTGCTCGCGCAGACGCTGCTTCTCACGCAGACGGACGGCGTAGTCGCTGTCGGCCTTGCGCTTGGTGCGGCCATGCTCACCCGGAGCGTAGGGACGCTTCTCGAGGTAGCGGGCGGCCTTGGGGGTGAGGGCCACGCCGAGGGCGCGGCTGAGACGCACCTTGCGGCGGTCCTGGGACTTCGTGACCACGAAGTTATCCTTCCGATGACGTGGACGTGGATTTCACGTCCGACGGACGTATCACCGCGTTCTGCCTCGGGGCGCACGCCGGGGTGCCGTCGAGGTGGGGTGTGAACGAGGAGATGCCCGAAAACTCGGTTTCGAGCCGCTCAAGTCTAACAGACGGCGACAGACGCCCGAGGTCGCCGGCTCACCGATCGCCGAGGATGCGCCGGATGCGCTCCAGTCGCGCGCTGATGTCGCGCTCCGCGCCGAGGTTCTTCGGCTCGTAGTAGTGCCGCCCGTCGAGCTCGTCCGGCAGGTACTGCTGCGGCACGATCCCGAACTCGCTGTCGTGCGCGTAGCGATAGCCGCGGCCGTGCCCGAGGCGCTTCGCCCCGGGGTAGTGCGCGTCGCGGAGGTGAAGGGGCACGCGCCCGAATCCCCCCGCGCGGATGTCGGCGATGGCGGCGTCGATGCCGACGTAGGCCGCGTTCGACTTCGCGGTCGTCGCCAGATACACGGTGGCCTCGGCGAGCGGGATGCGCCCCTCCGGCATTCCGATGAAGGCCACCGCGTCGGCCGCGGCCACGGCGATGCCGAGGGCCTGGGGGTCGGCGAGCCCCACGTCTTCGGAGGCGGAGATGACGAGCCGACGGGCGATGAACCGCGGGTCCTCCCCCGCCTCGATCATGCGGGCGAGGTAGTGCAGCGCGGCGTCCGGGTCGGAACCGCGGATCGACTTGATGAAGGCGCTGATGACGTCGTAGTGCTCGTCGCCCTGGCGGTCGTAACGGAGCAGAGCCTTGTCGACGGCCTGCGCCACGTCGTCGGCGGTGACCTCCGGGACGACCGTCTCCCGGTCTTCGCCGTCGTCGTCGGCCTCGGAGGCGGCGGCGTGCGAGAGCGCCACGGCAGCGGCGGCCTCCAGTCCGGTGAGGGCACGACGGGCGTCGCCCGACGCGAGGCGGATGAGCGCCGACCGCGCCTCATCGCTGAGCGCGACCGTACCGGAGAGTCCGCGGGCGTCCGACACCGCGCGGTCCACGAGCACCCCGATGTCGTCATCGGTGAGCGGCTGCAGCGTGAGCAGCAGCGACCGGGACAGCAGCGGCGAGATCACCGAGAACGAGGGGTTCTCCGTGGTCGCGGCGATGAGGATGACCCACCCGTTCTCCACGCCGGGCAGCAGGGCATCCTGCTGGGCCTTGGTGAAGCGGTGGATCTCATCGAGGAAGAGGATCGTCGTCTGCCCGTAGAGATCGCGCTGGGTGATCGCCTCCTGCATGACCTCCCGCACATCCTTGACGCCGGCGGTGATGGCCGAGAGCTCGACGAACCGGCGGCCGGACGAGCGGGCGATGGCCTGCGCGAGCGTGGTCTTGCCGGTGCCCGGCGGCCCCCAGAGGATGATCGACACCGCGCCGGGCGAGCTGGCCTCCGGGTCGGCGAGAGCCACGATGGGCGACCCGGCCCGCAGCAGGTGGCGCTGCCCCGCGACCTCGTCCAGCGACACCGGGCGCATGCGCACGGCGAGCGGTGTCGCCCCGGAGAGCAGGGCGGAGGGAGAGGACATTCCTCCAGGCTAACGGCGGCCGGGGACACGAGGCGAGGCCGTGCCCCCGGTAGGCTCTCAGGCGACGTCGTGGACCGGCGTCGGACGGGAGAGACAGGGCATGGCCGCACGCGGTTCCAAGAAGGCGCAGACACGCACCGAGGCGGAGCGCGCTCGGCTGCACACCGCCCGCACCCGCTGGCACCAGGATCAGATCCGCCGACGCACTCGCGACAACGCCATCGCGATCACGGTCGGCGCCCTCATCGTCGTGGGCGCGATCATCAGCCAGGTCGTGCATGCGCAGGTGACCGCTCCGGAACCGACGCCCACGCCGTCACCGACCTCGTCGATCGCTCCCTCCCCGACCCCGAGCGATGCGCCCAGCCCGATGCCGACGGCTTCCGAGACGCCGACGGAGTGAGACTCTCCGGCGTCGTCAGTCCTCGTCGAGGACGGCGAGCCGGTACCCGCGCTTGACCACGGTCTGCACCAGGTCCCCGTCGCCGAGGGAGTCCCGCAGCCGCGCCACCGCGACCTCGACCGCACGGGCGCTGCGTCGACCGCCGGGCAGCACCTGGCCGATCTCCCCCCTGGTGAGCACGCGCCCGTCGGCGACGAACAGGGCCTCGAGGATGCTGACCGCGCCGCGGGAGAGCGGGACGAAGCCTCCGTCGATCAGCGCGCCTCCGCTGCGCACCGCCAGGCGCCCCACCGCCGTCCGTCGCTCGAGGACCCCGTACGTGAGCGGGGCGAGAGCGCTCCGGGCGAGGTCGTCCGCGGTGGGCCCGCACGACGTCGATGCGGGCATGCCGCTCTCCGCCAATCGCGCGGTCGCGGCGGCGTCGGTCGTGGCGAGCAGCAGGCGGGACGTGCGCGACCGTTCGCGGATGGCGTCGAGCATGCCCAGTCGTTCCACGGTGGCGAGCCACCCGGGCAGGGCCTCCGCCACGGGGAACAGCACCGCGTCCACCTGACCGGACGCGATCCGGTACAGCGTCCGCTTGGTGCCGGCCGGGATCGCGTGGTCCGCCCGGGGCGGGGTGATCCGGACGACATCCGAGCCGGTCGCAGCGAGGATCCGCAGAAGCGTGTCGACGTCGACCGGCTCCGGGCGCACCGGCCGCGGCGCCTCGACCACCACGACGCGGCAGCCGACGAGCGCCGGAGCAGGACGCGGGGGCGCACTCATGCGGAGCCCTCCGCCGACCTCGCAGTACCGGCGCGTCGCCGTGTCCGTGGCGGGTGCCGGACGACGCCGATCGGGCCTCCGGGCCGCGCGAGGTCCGCCCCGCCGATCAGGGTCTCCGGAACGACGGCGCCGGCGCTCCGCAGGTCCGCGAGTGCGTCCGGTATGTCCTCCGCCCGGAGCCCGCTGACGGCGAGGAGCCCTCGATCGATCCGTACTGTCGCCTCGCGTCGTGCCGCGAGATGACCCACGACGAGGAGCAGCGTCCCGTCGGACTCGTCGCCGACGCGCACCTCCAGGACGGGAGCGGCCGTCGTCCCGCGGAGACGCACCTCGGAGCGAAGGCTTCCGCGGTCGCCCGGCCGTACGCCGACGTTCACCTCGGCGCGCTCCGGCAGCGCGAGCGCGAGACGGCGGAGGCAGGGGCCGCAACCGCGGCTCTCGACCGCACCCTCCAGAGCCTCCGCGACGGTCCGGATCCCGCGGTCCGCGAGCTCCGCTGTCAGCACCTCCAGCGGCGAGCACCGCAGCCCATGTGCGCAGGCCTCCGCTCCGTCCGCGGCCACGGCGGCGGCCAGGAGCGCCCGCGTCACCCTCTGACCGTCGAGCGACCCGGGCGCGAGACCGGCGAGCGAGGCATCCGCCGACGCGCCGATGACCGTCACGCGATGCACCACGCGGGCATCCTCGGAGAGCACGACCTCCCCGAACATGCGGTCTCCCCCGCTCGGAAGAGGGATGTCGACCGTCGGCCCGTCACCGTCCGCGACACGCAGGGCCACGACCTCGATACCGCCGGGACTCCCGCGCCACCCGTGTCCCGCGGGGCTCGCGATCCGAGCGCCGAGCAGGGCGGCCGCCGCTCGATCCGCGGACGCCAGGGCCGCCTCCGTGCCGCCCGATGCCGGGTCCGCGGCGACGTCGCCGATCGCGAGGACGCGCGGGTCGGACGTCCGCCCGTCCGCGTCCACGAGGACACCGCCGCCCGGCCGCGTGGGGAGCCCGGCGTTCCGTGCCAGCTCATCCCGTGCCCGCGCACCCGTCGTCACGATGAGGTCGGTCCGTGCGAACGTGCCGTCCTGGAACTCCACGGCCGTCACCGCGCCCGTCGCGTCGGGGTCGACGCGGGTCACCCGCGTCCGCGTCCGGACCGCGATACCGCGCGCCTCGACGATCCCGCGGAGTGCGCTCGCCCCGGGAACCGTGAGGTGTGCGGGCAGCAGGCGATCCGCGGTGTCCACGATCGTCGTCTGCACCCCGGCGTCGTGCAGCGCGCATGCGGCGTCCACTCCGCCCTCGTCGCCGCCGACGACGACCGCGCGCAGCGCCCGCGGCATCTCCGTCGCACGGACGGCGAGGAACGCACGCAGCATGTGCGCGTCCTCCATCGTGCGCAGGACGAACGACCCCCGGGCACGGATCCCCGGCACGTCGAGCCGCTGGGCGTGGGTGCCGGTCGCGAGGACGAGCGCGTCGTAGTCGTACCACCGGTGCGACCGCGTCCGCACGCGGTGCCCTCCCCTGTCGATCCGCAGGACCCGGTCGTCGTCGATGAGGCGGACGCGGTCGTCGCGGAACGGCGCGCGATCGAGCTCGCCCGCCGACGCCGGAGTGCCGCCGACGATGCGCGCCACGACGGAGCGGTCGTAGGGCAGGCGTCCCTCGTCTCCGAACACCGTGATCCGCACGGCACGGTCCGGGTCCTCCAGCATCCGTGCGACGAAGCGGTGCGCCGCCGCCCCCGCCCCCACGACGACGATCTCCGCTGTGCGCGCTGTGTTGTCGTCCATGGAACTCCTGTCGACCTGGGGACTGTCGTGGTCGCGACGATAGGAGCGCCGTGTTACCCGCAGATGACGCGCAGTGTGTCCTGCATCGAACGTTCTGCTCACGAAACGGTAACGTCCCTCCCCGCGAGACCCCGCCTCGTCGCCGACACCCCGCCTCGTTCGCGCACGAATTGCGGGTTCTCGGCGGGAAGACGGGGTCTCGCGGATCAGAGAGGGCGTACTAGGCTGAGCCTCGTCCTTTCCGCCTCCCGCGGCGTGACCGCGCAAGGAGAATCACCGTGTCTGCCAACGAGCCCGCGAAGCCGACCCCGCCCGTTCCCACCCCGCCCGCCGTGCCGATGCCGCGGAAGACGCCGACTCCGGCCGCCGTCGCCCCGGCCGCCGCGAAGCCGACTCCGGTCTCGTCCGCCGGCGAATGGGGCCGTGTCTCCGAAGACGGCACCGTCGAGGTGCGCGAGGGTGAGTCCTGGCGCGTCGTCGGTCAGTACCCGGACGGTACCCCCGACGAGGCCCTGGCCTACTTCGTCCGCAAGTACGACGACATCGCCTTCAAGGTCGTCGCCCTGGAGCAGCGCCACCAGGCCGGCGGCGCCTCCGCGAGCGACCTGTCGAAGCAGGCCGCGCACCTCATCGACGAAGCCACGGACGCCGCGGCCGTCGGCGACCTCGCCGGTCTGCGCGATCGTCTCACCGCGCTGACCGCGTCGCTGTCCGAGGCCACGGCCCAGGAGGCGCAGCAGGCGAAGGAGCTCGTCGAGCAGGCCGTCGCCGAGCGCACCGCCCTCGTCGAGCGTGCCGAGGCCATCGCCGCCCGCGACCTGAGCAAGGTGCAGTGGAAGCAGGTCACCGCGGAGCTCAACGAGCTGTTCGAGGCCTGGCAGGCCCAGCAGCAGAACGGTCCGCGCCTGTCGAAGGGCGTCTCGCAGCAGCTCTGGAAGCGGTTCCGCGACGCCAGGGCCGTCGTCGACAAGCACCGCCGGGCGTTCTACTCCGAGCTCGACGATGCGCACAAGGCCGCGCGCGACGCGAAGTCCCGCCTGGTCGAACGGGCCGAGGCCCTGGCGCCGCGCGGCGTCGACGGCATCCCCGCCTACCGCTCCCTCCTCGACGAGTGGAAGACGGCCGGACGCGCCGGACGCAAGGCCGACGACGCCCTCTGGGCACGGTTCAAGGCCGCCGGCGACGCCCTCTACGCCGCCCGCGCCGAGCAGGCCGCCGCCGAGGAGGCCGATTCCGCTCCGAAGATCGAGGCCCGGCAGGCGCTGCTCGAGCAGGCCAAGGCGGTCGCCGACGAGCCGAACATCAAGCGCGCCCGCGCCCTGCTCACGCGCATCCAGCGGGAGTGGGACGAGGTCGGTCGCATCTTCCCGCGCGACAAGGAGCGCGCGCTCGACGACAAGCTCCGCGTCATCGAGCAGGCGCTCAAGGCCCGCGAGGACGTCGACTGGAAGAAGAACAACCCGGAGACGAAGGCGCGAGCGAACGACATGAGCTCGCAGCTGCACGAAGCCATCGAGAAGCTGGAGGCCGAACTGGCCGCCGCGGAGAAGGCCGGTGACAGCAAGGCCGCCAAGGAGGCCGCGGACGCCCTCGAGGCCCGTCGCGCCTGGCTCAACGCTCTCGGCGGCTGAGCTCTCCACAGGTCCGGCCAACTCCGTCTGAGCGGGGTGCGCGACGCCACACTGGCGTCATGCACCCCGCTCTGCTCTATCTCCCCGGTTCGCGCCTCAGCCGGCCGGAACTCTGCGCCGCCCGCCTGGACGGTCATGTCGTCGAGATCGGCGACGCCTACATCCCCGCGGACCTGCCGGAGTCCGCCGATGTGCGGGCGAGCAGCATCGCCACGCTCATCCAGGACGGCGCCGCCGCCTGCGGGCCCAGTGCCGCCTGGATCCACGGCGCCCGCGACGAGCCGCCGATCGTCCATCACGCGCGACGCTGCGTCGAGCGGCGGGTGCGTCCGCGCGTGCACGCCAGAGTCATCTTCCACGACACCCGGCTTCCTCGGACGGACGTGCAGCTGCTCGGGGGGATCGCCGTTTCCACGCCCGTCCGGACGATGTGCGACCTGGCCACGAGCCTGCACCGGGACCCGCGGGTCCTCCCGTGGATGCAGGCGCTCGCCCAGGTCCACCCCGAGGCGCTCGACGACGCCATCGCCAGCCTGCGGACCCGGTCGCGCGTTCCGGGCAGCGTCAGCGGCCTCGCCGCACTCGAGCGGCTGGTCAGGAGGAGGTGACGCGGTACACGTCGTAGACCGCGTCGATCCGGCGCACCGCGTTCAGGACGCGGTCCAGGTGCACGGCGTCGCCCATCTCGAACACGAAGCGGCTCAGCGCCAGGCGCTCGTCGGTCGTCGACACGGTCGCCGAGAGGATGTTCACGTGATGCTCGCTGAGCACCCGCGTGACGTCGGAGAGGAGGCCCGAGCGGTCCAGCGCCTCGACCTGGATCTGCACCCGGAACACGCTCTTCTTCGTCGGCGCCCAGGAGACCTCGACGAAGCGGTCCTGCTCGCCGCTGAGGGCCTTCACGTTGACGCAGTCCGCCCGGTGCACGGAGACGCCGCTCCCCCGCGTGACGAACCCGACGATCGGATCGCCGGGCACGGGCGTGCAGCACTTCGCCAGCTTCACCAGGATGTCGTTCGCGCCGCGCACGAGCACGCCCGAGTCGCCACCGCGGGTCTCGCGCGTCTGGACGCTTCCCGGCAGGTCGATCGCCCCGGTGGTGGGCTCGTCGGTGGCGACGAGCGCGGTGACCTTCTCGAGCACCGACTGCGTCGAGACGTGCCCCTCGCCGACGGCGGCGTAGAGACCCGAGACGTCCTCGTAGTGCATCTGGTGGGCGACCTCGGTGAACGAGTCCTGGCTCATCAGCCGCTGCAGCGGCAGGTTCTGCCGGCGCATCGCGCGCGCGATGGCCTCCTTGCCCTGCTCGATGGCCTCCTCGCGGCGCTCCTTCGTGAACCAGCCGCGTATCTTGTTCCTGGCTCGCGTGCTCTTGACGAAGCCGAGCCAGTCCTGGCTGGGCCCCGCGTCCGGGTTCTTCGAGGTGAAGACCTCGACGACGTCGCCGCTCTTCAGCTCCGACTCCAGCGGCACCAGGCGTCCGTTGACCTTGGCGCCCATGGTGCGGTGCCCGATCTCGGTGTGCACGGCATAGGCGAAGTCGACCGGGGTGGCGCCGGCCGGGAGACCGATCACGCGCCCCTTCGGCGTGAAGACGTAGACCTCCTTGGCGCCGATCTCGAACCGCAGCGAGTCGAGGAACTCCCCGGGGTCCGCCGTCTCGGCCTGCCAATCGGAGATGTGCGCCAGCCACGCCATGTCGGTGTCGGAGGCGCGGACCTCGGCCTTGCCGCCGCCGTTCATGCGCTCCTTGTACATCCAGTGCGCGGCGACGCCGTACTCCGCCTGGTGATGCATCTCGTGCGTGCGGATCTGGATCTCGACCGTCCGTCCGGCCGGGCCGATCACGGTCGTGTGCAGCGACTGGTAGAGGTTGAACTTCGGGGTGGCGATGTAATCCTTGAACCGGCCGGGCAGCGGCGTCCAGCGGGCGTGGATGGCGCCGAGCACGGCGTAGCAGTCGCGCACGGAGGAGACGAGGACCCGGATGCCGATCAGGTCGTAGATGTCGTCGAACTCGCGGCCGCGGATGACCATCTTCTGGTACACCGAGTAGAGCTGCTTGGGCCGGCCGACGACCTTGCCGCGGATGCGCAGGTCGCGGAGGTCCTCGTCGATCTCCTCGATGACCTGGCTCAGGTACTTCTCCCGCTGCGGGGTGCGCTGGGCGATGAGGCTGTGGATCTCGTTGTAGATCTTCGGGTGCAGGACGGCGAAGGAGAGGTCTTCGAGCTCCGACTTGATCGCCTGGATACCGAGGCGGTTGGCCAGCGGCGCGTAGATCTCGAGCGTCTCCTTGGCCTTCTTCGCCGCCTTCTCCGGCGGGACGAAGCCCCAGGTGCGGGCGTTGTGCAGCCGGTCGGCGAGCTTGATGAGCAGCACGCGGATGTCCTTCGACATCGCGACGATCATCTTGCGCACGGTCTCGGCCTGCGCGCTCTCGCCGTACTTGACCTTGTCGAGCTTGGTCACGCCGTCGACGAGCATCGCGACCTCGTCGCCGAACTCGGCGGTGAGATCGGTGAGCGCGTAGCCCGTGTCCTCGACGGTGTCGTGCAGCAGGGCGGCCGCGATCGCCCGCGGGCCGAGCCCGAGCTCCGCGAGGATCTGGGCGACGGCGAGCGGATGCGTGATGTACGGCTCGCCGCTCTGCCGCTTCTGTCCCTCGTGCTTCTCCTTGGCCACGGCATAGGCGCGGGAGATGACGGCGAAGTCGCCCTTAGGGTGGTTCGCCCTGACGGTGCGGATCAGGTTGTCGAGATCGTTGATCCGGGACGCACGCGAGAAGATGCGGGGCACCAGCCGTCGCAGACTCGAACCCTGCGATGCCGTCTGCGGCTCCGCCATCCACTCACCTCCGAATCAGACAATCCTACGCGCGCTGAGCGGGGGTCGGCCCCGCGGCGGGGGCGTCAGGCGTCGACAGCCGCTTTGCTCCGAGCCGCGCGGATACGGGCGTCGCGCTCCTTGATCTGCGGCTCGTTCTCGCGGAAGAGCGAGTACAGCGGCGCGGCCACGAAGAGCGTCGAGTACGTCGCCACGAGGATGCCCACGAAGATCGACAGCGAGATGTCGGTCAGCGTCTCCGCACCGAGCCAGAAGGCGCCGATGAAGAGGATCGCACCGACCGGCAGCGCGGCCACCACGGACGTGTTGATCGAGCGGATGAGGGTCTGGTTCACCGCGAGGTTGACCGATTCCCCGAACAGCCGCGACGTCTTCTCCCCGTCCTCCGTCGTGTTCTCCCTGATCTTGTCGAACACCACGGTGGTGTCGTACAGGGAGTACGCGAGGATCGTCAGAAAGCCGATGACGGCCGCCGGCGAGATCTCGAATCCGGCGAGGGCGTACACGCCGACGGTGATCACGAGCACGTCGAGCAGACCGATGATCGCGGCCGCCGACATCTTCCACGTGCGGAAGTAGATCGCGAGGATCAGGAAGGTCAGGGCGAGGAAGATCGCCAGACCCCACAGGGACTGCCGGGTGACGCTCTCGCCCCAGGCCGGGCCGATGAACGAGGAGGCGACGGCGTCCGGCTCGACACCGTAGGCGTCGGCGAGGGCGCGCGCCACCTGCTGCGTCTCGCCCTCGGTCATCTGGTCGGTCTGCACGCGGACGTCCTGGTCGTTGACGATGACGACCTTGGTCGCCGCGCCGGGGACGACCGACTGCACCGCTTCGGTCGCGGTGTCCTGATCCGTGGTGTCCGGCGCGGTCACCGTGAACTGCGAGCCGCCGGTGAACTCGATCGAGAACTGGATCGGGCGGAACAGCGGCACGAGCGCGGAGCCGACGACCAGGGCGATCGCGATGATGAACCAGAGGCGGCGGCGCCCCACGAACGGGAAGGAGGTCTTGCCCGTGTAGAGGTTGTTGCCGAACTCATTCATGGAAGGCATCAGTTGTCTCCCTCCCTTCCGGCCGTGGTCTGTCTCTCGGCGGCGAGGGCCTCCGCCCGCTTGCGCTCGGCGATGGTCTGCCGGCGATCCGCCTCTCCACGCGAACGCGCGTTCTTCGCCCCGCGCCCCGCGGACGCCGTGGCGACCTCGCGGTACTGCGAGCGGCTCCGGTACACGGCGCCCAGGGCCTCCGGATCCAGACCGGAGAGCTTGTGCCCGCCGCCGAAGAACCGCGTGCGCGCGAGCAGCTGCATCACCGGGTGGGTGAAGATCACGAAGATCAGCACGTCGATCACGGTGGTGAGGCCGAGCGTGAACGCGAAGCCCTTCACCGTCGAGTCGGCGAGGATGTACAGCACCACGGCGGCCAGGACGTTGATCGACTTGGAGATGTAGATCGTCCGCTTCGCCCGACCCCAGCCGTCCTCGACGGCACCCGTGATCGACTTGCCGTCGCGCAGCTCGTCGCGGATGCGCTCGAAGTAGACGATGAAGGAGTCGGCGGTGAAGCCGATGGACACGATCAGGCCCGCGACGCCGGCGAGCGACAGGCGGAAGCCGATCCGCCACGCCAGGATGCAGATGACGATATAGGTCAGCACCGCCATCACCGCGATGGACGCGATGATCACCGTCCCGAGCGCCCGGTACGACAGCAGCGAGTACACCGCCACGAGCGCGAGGCCGATGAGGCCCGCGATGAGACCGATCTGGAGCTGCTGAGTGCCGAGGGTCGCGGAGATCGTGTCCGAGCTCTGCACCTCGAAGCTGAGCGGGAGGGCTCCGAACTTGAGCTGATCGGCCAGGGTCGTCGCGCTCTCCTGCGTGAAGCTGCCGGAGATGCTGGGGCGGCCGTCGAGGATGACGCCGTTCATGCGCGGCGCGCTGATGACCTCGCCGTCGAGCACGAAGGCGAACTGGTCGCGCGGCGACAGTCCGTCGATGCGGTTCTGGTTGAGCCGGGTGCTCACCTGGCCGAAGGCGTCCGCGCCGTCGCCGTTCATGGTGAGCTGCACGATCCAGGCGCCGGAGCGCGGGTCGCGTCCCGCCGTCGCGTCGGTGATCGCACGGCCGTCGAGCTCCGCCGGGCCGAGGATGAACTTCGCGGTGTCGTCGGGCGAGCAGGCGATCACTGGCTCGTCCTTCGGCGCCTTCGACGGGTCGTTGGACGGGTTGGCGCAGTCGTACGCCTGGAACTCCGCCGCGAGCTTGTCCGTGACCCACGACAGGTCGCTGGCGTCGGTGGGCTCGGCCGTGGGCTCGGCGTTCAGCGAGGGGTCAGGGCTCGGGTATGGGGTGGAGTTGCCGTCCTCTCCGACGAACTCCGTGCGCGCGGCCGTGGTGTACAGCACCGGACGGAACTCGAGCTGGGCGCTGGACTGGATCCGCTGCCGCGTCTGCTCGTCCGCCTCACCGGGGATCTGGACGACGATGTTGCGTCCGCCCTCGGTGGTGATGTCGGCCTCGGCCACACCGGAGGCGTCGACGCGCTGGCGGATGATCGCCGCGGCCTGGTCGAGCTGCTCCTGCGTCGGCGCTGCTCCGTCCTCCGTCTCGGCACTCAGGATGATCTGGGTGCCGCCCTGCAGGTCGAGCGCGAGCTCGGGTGTCCACGAGCTCTGCTTGAAGACGTACACACCCAGCGCGTTGATGCCGAAGAGCACGCCCGTCACGAGGAGCAGGCCGAGGAGGACCCGCCAGGCGTGACGGACAGGAGAGGATGAAGCCACGTGTGTTCAGCTTTCTGGAAGGACGGTGAGATCCGGGAGGCCGCGAGGCCTTCGTCTTACTTGTCGTCGGCGTCCCGCTCGAGGCGGGCGCGGGTCTCCTCCGGCGTCTCCACCGCGGGGGCGGCGGTCCCGTCGACGATGTGGTCGTCCCCGCCGTCGACGGGCGCGTCGACGATGGCGTCCTTGGGCTCCACGATGCGGAGGATCGCCTGACTGTGCACCTCGATGACGGTGCCGGGCGCGATCTCCACCAGGGCCGGGGAGTCGAGGTCTTCGGCGTCGTACGCGACGATGGTGCCGTAGATGCCGCCCTGCAGCAGGACCTTGGCGCCGGGAACCGTCTTGGTCGCCTTCTCCTCCTGCTCGGCCTTCATCTGCCGGGTGCGCTTGCGCGTGTTGAAGATCATGAAGATCAGCAGGACGGCGAGGAGTCCGAAGAGGACAAATTCCATGGGCATGGGGATGGCGCCTTTCTCAGGTGCACGCACCAGCCTTTGGGCGCACAGCGGTATAGGGGAAGTCTTCAGCGATTATAGGTCATCCAACTTCAGCATCCCGTCCGGGTGCGCCACGCCGAGGTGGGCATACGCCTCCGGCGTCGCGACCCGCCCGCGGGGGGTGCGACCGAGGAAGCCGATCCGCACGAGATAGGGCTCGACCACGCTCTCCACCGTCTCCGGCTCCTCTCCCACCGCCACCGCGAGCGTGCTGAGGCCGACCGGTCCGCCACGGAAGCGTCGCACCAGGGCGTCCAGCACCGCGCGGTCCAGTCGGTCCAGGCCGATCGCGTCGACGTCGTAGAGATCCAGCGCGGCCTGGACGCCGCGCAGGGTCGCCGCACCCCCGCCGTGGACGAGCGCGTAGTCGCGGACGCGACGCAGCAGACGGTTCGCGATGCGCGGGGTCCCGCGGGAGCGTCGCGCGATCTCGGAGAGCGAGTCCGTCGGGAGGTCGACGCCGAGCACCAAGGCGGATCGCCCGATGACCTGCTCCAGCTCGCCCTCGTCGTAGAACTCGAGGTGACCGGTGAAGCCGAAGCGGTCGCGGAGCGGGTTCGGCAGCAGCCCGGAACGCGTGGTGGCGCCGACGAGCGTGAACGGGGAGAGCTCCAGCGGGATGCTGGTGGCCCCCGCGCCCTTGCCGACCATGATGTCGATCCGGTAGTCCTCCATGGCGAGGTACAGCATCTCCTCCGCCGACCGGGCCATGCGATGGATCTCGTCGATGAAGAGCACCTCGCCGGGCACGAGGCTCGACAGCAGCGCCGCGAGGTCGCCGGCGTGCTGGATGGCGGGACCGCTGGACATGCGCAACGGGCGGTCGCTCTCGTGCGCGACGATCATCGCCAGTGTGGTCTTGCCGAGTCCCGGGGGCCCGGCGAGCAGGATGTGGTCCGCAGGACGGGACTGGATGCGGGCCGCCTCCAGGAGCAGCTGCAGCTGTCCGCGCACCTTCTGCTGTCCCACGAACTCGCCGAGGCTCGACGGCCGGAGAGCGCCCTCGATGGCGAGCTCGGACTCGTCGGTCGGCTCGGTCGGATCGAGGGCGTCAGCCACGGCTCTGGCCTGCCTGCGCCGGGCCGAGCAGCGCGAGCGTGCGCCGCAGCAGCAGTGCCACGGAGGCTCGTTCGGCATCCGTGGCGTCCGTCGCCGTCTGGGTCGCCGCCTCGGCCGCGACCTTCTCGGACCAGCCGAGGCCGACCAGAGCCACCGTCACCTGGGCGACGACATCGTCCCCTCCCGAGGCGGCGGGCGCCGACGGGGCGGCCACCGCCTGGACCTTGCCGGCGAGCTGCACGACGATGAGCTTCGCGGTCTTCGGTCCGATGCCGGAGACCCGGCGGAACGGTGCATCGTCCTCTGCGGTCACGGCCTCCGCGATCTGGTCGGCGGTGAGGTGCGACAGCACACCGAGCGCCGACTTCGGGCCGACGCCGGTGACGCTGAGCAGCAGGGTGAAGATCTCCAGCTCGCCGCGGTCGGCGAAGCCGAACAGCGAGAGCGAGTCCTCCCGCACGATGAGGCTCGTGTGCAGGAGGAGCTTCTCCCCCACCGTCGCGGTGTGGGCGACATCGGCGGGGACGGCGACCGCGAAGCCCACGCCCCCGACGTCGATGATGACCTGGTCCGGCGTCGTGTGCAGCACGGTGCCGTGCAGAGAGGAGATCATTCCGCCAGTCTAGGAGCCGGCTCGTAGATATGTTCGAGCGACACGCTCCGCGTCGGCCCAGGCACGCTGCGCGGGAGTGAGGCCGCCGCCCGTCCGGCTCGTCGAGGGAGCGCCGCGGCGCCAGGCGTGACAGAGGGCGATCGCCAGGGCGTCCGCCGCGTCCGCGGGCTGCGGAGGCGCGTCCAGCCGCAGGATCCGGGCGATCATCGCCTGGACCTGGCGCTTGTCGGCGGACCCGTACCCGGTCACCGCGGCCTTCACCTCGCTGGGCGTATGGGTCGCCGCCGGCAGGCCTGCCTCGGCCGCGATCAGGAGGGCGACCCCGCTCGCCTGCGCCGTGCCCATCACCGTGTGCGTGTTCTGCTGGGCGAACACCCGCTCGACCGCGACGGCATCGGGCCGGTGCTCGGCGATCGCTGCGCGGATGCCCGCCGCGACGATCGCGAGCCGGTCGCCGATCTCCGCATCCGGGGCGGAGCGGATGACCCCGACGTGGACGAGCGTGCCCCGACGAGCGCGGTCGACGTCGACGATGCCGACACCGCACCGGGTGAGTCCGGGGTCGATGCCGAGCACGCGCAACGAAGTGGTCACCTGACCAGGCTAGGCCGCGCGCCGCGTCGCCGGCTCGCGCCGCGCCTACGCGTCGTCGTTCTCGAGCTCTGCCTGGACCTCGGGCGACAGGTCGAAGTTGCTGAAGACGTTCTGCACGTCCTCGCTGTCCTCGAGCGCATCGATGAGGCGGAACACCTTGCGGGCGGTCTCGGCGTCGATCTCGACCTTGAGGTTCGGCACGAACTCGACGTCGGCCGACTCGTACTCGATCCCCGCGTCCTGCAGCGCGGAGCGGACGACCACGAGGTCGCTGGCCTCGGTGATGACCTCGAAGCCCTCGGCGTGCGGCTCGATCTCCTCGGCCCCAGCCTCCAGCGCCGCCATCATGACGTCGTCCTCGGTCGTGCCCTCGGAACCGACGACGATGACGCCCTTGCGGCTGAAGTTGTACGCCACGCTGCCCGGGTCGGCGAGGGTGCCGCCGTTACGACTCAGCGCCGTGCGCACCTCGGCGGCGGCGCGGTTCTTGTTGTCGGTCAGACACTCGATCATGAGGGCGACGCCGTTGGGCCCGTAGCCCTCGTACATGATCGAGGTGTACTCGACGGCCTCACCGCCGATGCCGGCGCCGCGCTTGATGGCGCGGTCGATGTTGTCCTTCGGGACCGAGGTCTTCTTCGCCTTGAGCACCGCGTCGAAGAGCGTCGGGTTGCCCTGCAGGTCGGCGCCGCCCAGCTTGGCCGCGACCTCGATGTTCTTGATGAGCTTGGCCCAGGACTTCGCACGGCGCGCGTCGATGACGGCCTTCTTGTGCTTGGTCGTGGCCCATTTGGAATGCCCGGACATAAGTCTCCGCTCGTCGTCTGCGCCCCGGAACGCCGCCCAGGGCGTCGTCCAGTCTATCGAACCGTGCCGCGGCACCGCTGTTGTCCCGCTCGCGCAGGCGTTCGCGCGAGTTCAGGCACCTCCGCGCGCACGCGCCTGATCTCGCGCGCGGGCCTGATCCCACGACCCTGTCAGCGGCGGGAGACCCGGTCGAGGAAGCGTCGGTGGAACCGCGTCTCGTTCGTGATCTCCGGGTGGAAGCTGAGTCCGAGCAGTCCGTCCTGCTCCACTCCGACCACGCGACCGTCGGGCAGGGTCGCGAGCACCGAGGCCCGCGGCCCGACCGCCTCCACGACAGGTCCGCGGATGAAGGCGGCCGTCACCGGCTCGTCGAACGCGGGCACGGTCAGCTCGGCCTCGAACGACTCGGCCTGACGCCCGAACGCGTTGCGCCGCACGACCGCCTCGAGTCCGCCGAAACTCTGCTGTCCGTCGATCGCGTCGACGACCTCATCGGCCAGCAGGATCAGCCCCGCGCAGGTGCCGAGCACCGGCATCCCGTCCGCGATCGCGTCGCGGATCGGCTGCTGCAACCCGAACAGCCGGGCGAGCTTGTCGATCACGGTCGATTCGCCGCCCGGGATCACGAGTCCGTCGACCAGGGCGAGCTCCGCGGGTCGACGGACCAGCGCCACGTCGGCGCCGAGCGCCTCGAGGAGCGCGGCATGCTCTCGCACGTCCCCCTGAAGCGCGAGGACGCCGACGCGCGGGCTACCAGCCACGCTCGGCGAGGCGGTGCGGCGCAGGCAGGTCGCTGACGTTGATGCCGACCATCGCCTCGCCCAGGCCGCGTGAGACCTCGGCGATCACCTTCGGGTCGTCGAAGAACGTGGTGGCCTTGACGATGGCCTTCGCCCGCTCCGCGGGGTTGCCGGACTTGAAGATGCCGGAGCCGACGAAGACGCCGTCGGCTCCGAGCTGCATCATCATCGCCGCGTCGGCCGGGGTCGCGACGCCACCGGCGACGAAGAGCACCACGGGGAGCTTCCCGGTCTCGGCGATCTCCGCGACGAGCTCGTACGGTGCCTGCAGCTCCTTCGCGGCGACGAACAGCTCATCCTTCGGCAGCGCGGTCAGCGCGGCGATCTCTCCCCGGATCTTCCGGATGTGCTTCATCGCCTCGGAGACGTCACCCGTGCCGGCCTCACCCTTGGAGCGGATCATGGCGGCGCCCTCGTTGATACGACGCAGCGCCTCCCCCAGGTTCGTGGCTCCGCAGACGAACGGCACGGTGAAGCCGAACTTGTCGATGTGGTTCACGTAGTCGGCGGGCGAGAGCACCTCGGACTCGTCGATGTAGTCGACGCCGAGCTCCTGCAGCACCTGCGCCTCGACGAAGTGCCCGATCCGCGCCTTCGCCATGACGGGGATGGACACCGCGTCAATGATGCTGTCGATCATGTCCGGGTCGCTCATCCGCGAGACCCCGCCCTGCGCACGGATGTCCGCGGGGACACGCTCCAGCGCCATCACGGCGACGGCACCGGCGTCCTCGGCGATCTTCGCCTGCTCGGCGGTGACGACGTCCATGATGACGCCGCCCTTGAGCATCTCGGCGAGACCGCGCTTCACGCGTGCGGATCCGGTGGTGGGCTGCTCGGTCATGGGGGTCTCCTGTCGGATGATCCGAAATCGATTTTGATCTAGATCAAAGGTAGCACTGTCCGATCCACCTAGAATCTCGGAGGAGGATCATGAGCGAGCAGATCAGGGGAACCACCGCGGCGGAGATCGCGGACAGCGTGCGCGCCCTCCGGGATCGCGGCACGCTCCGTCCCGGCGAGGTCCTCCCTCCCGTGCGCGAGCTCGCGGCGACGCTCGGCGTCAACCGCAACACCGCCGTCGCCGCCTATCGCCAGCTCGCCCAAGCGGGACTCGTGCACTCGCGCGGGCGCGCGGGCACGGTCGTCGCCGGCGTCGACGTCGTGCCGCAGGAGGGCTACGCGCCGGACACCGTGCTCCGCGACATCGGCACCGGCAACCCTGACCCGGCGCGCATCCCCGACCCGTCGCCGGCGCTCGGCACGATCGGTCGTCGTCCCGTGCTCTACGGAGAGCCGGTGATCGACCGCGGTCTCGAAGCGTGGGCGCGGGAGTGGATGGGCGCCGACCTCCCCGGTCACGACTTCCGGGTCACCGTGACCAGCGGTGCGGTGGATGCCGTGGAACGTCTGCTCGCGCAGGCGCTCATGCGTGACGACGCCGTGGCCCTCGAGGATCCCTGCTTCCTCGCGAGCATCCACACCGTGCGGCTGGGCGGATACCGGGCCATCACGGTGCCGGTGGACGAGGAGGGGATGACGGTCGACGGTCTCCGCGCCGCTCTGGACGCGGGCGTCCGTGCCGTCATCTGCACCCCGCGCGCGCAGAATCCGACGGGGGTGAGCCTCTCCCCCGCCCGCGCGGAGGCGCTGCGGGGCGTGCTCGCCGACCACCCCTACCTGCTCGTCATCGAGGACGACCACTTCTCTCTGCTCTCCCAGCGTCCCTACGAATCGCTGATCGGACCCGGGCACCGGCGATTCGCCCTGGTCCGCTCGGTGTCGAAGTTCCTTGGCCCTGACATGTGCCTCGCGCTCGCGGCGACCGACCCGGAGACGGCGGAGCGCCTCGCGATGCGGCTCAGCCCCGGCACCACGTGGGTCAGTCACCTGCTGCAGCGCCTCACGCTCGCCCAGCTCACCGACCCCGACGTCCGCGAGGAGATCGCGGAGGCGGGCCGGCACTACGCCGCGCGGAACGCCGCGTTCGCGGGACGCCTGCGCGCGGAGGGGATCGACGCGCCCGACCCGGACGGCCTGAGCCTGTGGGTCGGATTCGAGAAGCCCGCGCGCACCGTCGCCGACCACCTCATGCGGCGCGGCTGGCTCGCGCGCACCGGTGACGACTTCGCGCTCGACGAGCGCGCCGAGCCCTCGCACCACCTCCGACTCACCGTGCACGACCTCTCCGAGGACGACACGGAGACCCTCATCGCCGACCTCGTCGCCGCCGGACGATGACCACCCGACGCGGGCACCGCCCCGCCCAGAATGAAAGGGACCGGGTATGAAGATCCTGTCCATCCAGTCCGCCGTCGCGTACGGTCACGTCGGCAACTCCGCCGCCGTCTTCCCGCTGCAGCGCATCGGCGTCGAGGTGCTGCCGGTCTACACCGTGACGTTCTCGAACCACACCGGCTACGGCGCCTGGCGCGGCCCGCTGATCGACCCGGCCGACGTCGGCGAGGTCATCACCGGCATCGAGGAACGCGGCGTGTTCGGGTCGATCGACGCGGTGCTCAGCGGCTACCAGGGCAGCGAGGGCATCGGCGACGTCATCATCGACGCGGTCTCCCGGGTGAAGGCGGCCAACCCGGATGCGCTCTACGCGTGCGACCCGGTCATGGGCAACGCCAAGTCCGGCTGCTTCGTGGCTCCGGCCATCCCGATCCTGCTCCGCGAACGCGTCGTTCCCGTGGCCGACATCATCACGCCGAACCAGTTCGAGCTCGGCTTCCTCACCGAGACCGAGCCGGACACGCTCGAGTCGACCCTGGCCTCGGTCGACCTCGCGCGGGCGATGGGGCCGCGTACGGTGCTCGTCACGAGCGTCGAGCGGCCCGACCGCGAAGAGGGCACGATCGAGATGCTCGCCGTCGACGACGCGGGCGCCTGGCTCGTGCAGACCCCGCACCTGCCGATGAAGGCCAACGGCTCCGGAGACGTGACGGCCGCGCTCTTCACCGCGCACTACGTCGCCACCGGCAGCGCGCAGACCGCTCTGGAGCGCACCGCCTCGAGCGTCTACGACCTGCTGCAGGCCACGCTCGACTCGGGCGAGCGCGAGCTGCAGCTCGTCGAGGCGCAGGAGTTCTACGCGAACCCGCGGATGCAGTTCACCGCCCGCCAGGTGCGCTGACTCCTCCCCGACGCTGGGCCCCTGAGCGGGCCCACCCTGGGTCCCTGAGCCTGCCGAAGGGCCTGAGCCACTCGAGGGTGGGTCCCTGAGCCTGTCGAAGGTGGGTCCCTGAGCCTGTCGAAGGGCCTGAGCCTGTCACGCTTCGACAGGCTCAGCGACCCACTCCTGGGCTCAGCGACCCACTCCTGGGCTCAGCGACCCAGAGACGGCTCAGCGATCGGCGGCGGGCCAGGCCTCCGCGACGGCCTCCCGCACCTCACCGAGGAGCTGCGGGAGCGCCTTCGTCTTGGCGATGATCGGGAAGAAGTTCGCGTCCGAGCGCCACCGCGGCACCACGTGCTGATGCAGATGCGCGTCCACGCCCGCTCCGGCCACCGCTCCCTGGTTCATCCCGAGGTTGAAGCCGTCGCAGCCGGAGACCTCGCGGAGCACGCGCATCGCGGTCTGCGTGAGCGCGCCGATCTCCGCGACCTCCTCGGGCGTCGCCTGGTCGTAGGTGGCGATGTGCCGGTACGGGCACACGAGCAGGTGGCCCGAGTTGTACGGGAACAGGTTCAGCAGCACGTACGCGGTCTCCCCGCGCGCCACGATGAGCCGCTCCGCATCCGGGTACTTCGGCGCCTCGCAGAACGGGCATTCCTCGCGCAGCGGTTCCGGCCCGGCCTGGATGTACGCCATCCGATGCGGGGTCCACAGCCGCTGGAACTCGTCGGGCACCCCGACGAGACGGGAGGCGTCCTCGAGGTCCGCCTCACCGCCCGTCATGCGAGGTCACCTGCCTTCAACACCAGCGCGTGCGAGGCGATGGCGGCGCTGATCCGGCGCACCGCGTCGGCCACCGGCACGCCGTTCTCCTGCGTGCCGTCGCGGAAGCGGAACGACACCGTGCCGGCGGCGCGGTCCTGCTCCCCCACGATGAGGATGACCGGGACCTTCGCCGTGGTGTGGGTGCGGATCTTCTTCTGCATGCGGTCGTCGGAGTGATCGACGTCGGCCCGCACGCCCGCCGCGCGCAGCTGCGCGATGACGTCGTCCAGGTAGTCGCCATACTGCTCGGCCACCGGCACACCCACCACCTGGCTCGGCGCGAGCCAGAGCGGGAAGTCGCCGGCGTAGTGCTCGAGGAGGATCGCGAAGAAGCGCTCGACGGAGCCGAGGAGGGCCCGGTGGATCATCACAGGCCGGTGCTTCTGCCCGTCGGGCCCGGTGTACTCCAGCTCGAAGCGGTCGGGCTGGTTGAAGTCGAGCTGGATCGTCGACATCTGCCACGTGCGGCCGATGGCGTCGCGGGCCTGCACCGAGATCTTCGGGCCGTAGAAGGCGGCGCCGCCCGGGTCGGCCACGAGCTCGAGACCGGACTCGATCGCGACCTCGCGCAGCGTGTCGATCGCCGTCGACCACTGCTCGGGCTCGCCGAGGAACTTCGGGTTGCCCTCCTCGTTCGTCGAGAGCTCGAGGTAGAAGTCGTCGAGGCCGTAGTCGCGGAGCAGGTCGAGGACGAGGTTCAGGTTGGTGGTGAGCTCCTCCTTGACCTGGTCCTGGGCGACGTAGATGTGCGCGTCGTCCTGGGTCAGGCCGCGCACCCGGGTCAGCCCCGACAGCGTTCCGCTCTTCTCGTAGCGGTAGACCGTGCCGAACTCGGCCAGACGCAGCGGCAGCTCCCGGTAGGAGCGCCCGCGCGAACGGAAGATGAGGTTGTGGAACGGGCAGTTCATCGGCTTCAGGTAGTAGTCCTGGCCCTGGCGGGTCACGTTGCCCTCGTCGTCGACGACCTCGTCGAGGTGCATCGGGGGGAACATGCCGTCCGCGTAGGTCTGCAGGTGCCCCGACGTCATGAAGAGATCCTTCTTCGTGATGTGCGGGCTGTTGACGAGGTCGTAGCCGTTGCGCAGCAGGTGCTTGCGCAGGTTCTCCTCGATCTCGTAGCGGATGATGCCGCCCTTGGGGTGGAAGACCGCCAGCCCCGAGCCGATCTCGTCCGGGAAGGAGAAGAGGTCCATCTCGGCGCCGAGCTTGCGGTGGTCGCGACGCTCGGCCTCGGCGATGCGCTCCTGGTAGGCGCGCAGCTCGTCCTTCGTCGGCCATGCGGTGCCGTAGATGCGCTGGAGCTGCGGGTTCTTCTCGCTCCCCCGCCAGTACGCGGCGGCGATGCGGGTGAGGTCCCAGCCGTTGCCGATCATGCGCGTGTTGGGCAGGTGCGGACCGCGGCAGAGGTCCTTCCAGACGACCTCGCCATCACGGGTGGTGTTGTCGTAGATCGTGAGCTCGCCCTCGCCCACCTCAACGGAGGCCCCCTCGGCGATCTCGGCAGCACCCTGGGTCCCTGAGCCTGTCGAAGGGCCCTTGAGTCCGATGAGCTCGAGCTTGAACGGCTCGTCCGCGAGCTCCGCACGAGCCTCCTCGTCCGTCACGACACGACGGACGAAGCGCTGGCCCTCGCGGACGATGCGCTGCATCTCCTTGGAGATCGCCTTGATGTCCTCCGGCGTGAACGGGGTGTCGACGCCGAAGTCGTAGTAGAAACCGTCCGTGATGGGCGGACCGATGCCCAGGTTCGCCTGCGGGTTGATCCGCTGCACCGCCTGGGCGAGGACGTGCGCGGTCGAGTGACGCAGGATGTTCAGGCCGTCGGGGCTGTCGATCGTGACGGGCTCGACGTCGTCGGTCTCGGTGACCGTCGCGGCGAGGTCCTTGAGGACGCCGCCGACGCGCATGGCGACGACGTTTCGGTCAGAGAACAGGGCGAAGCCGTCGGTCGGCTGGGCGTTTTCAGGCACTGATCACTCCATCTGGGTCTGGATCTAGGCTACTCGTCCGCTCGCGGGTCGCCGACCGTCACGCGGCGGTCTCCGACAGCGGATCCGCGACCGTCGGCGCGAAGATGATGATCGCCGCCCCGGCCAGCGCCACCACGGAGCCGATCACGTCCCACGAGGTGGGGCGGAATCCGTCGACGATGACGCCCCAGGCGAGGGAGCCGGCGATGAAGATCCCGCCGTACGCGGCCAGGACGCGGCCGAAGTTCGCATCGGGCTGGAGAGCCGCGATGAATCCGTAGGCGCCGAGCGCCATGACCCCGAGGACCGCGAACAACCAGCCCCTGTCCTCCTTCACCGCCTGCCAGATGAGCCAGGCGCCGCCGATCTCGGCGATGGCGGCGAGGAGGAAGAGGACGGTGATGCGCAGCACGGTCATCGCCTCAGTGTGGCAGGCACGGCGTCCGACGGGGACGGTAGCGTGGGCGCATGACACGGACGATCGCCCGCTGGCTCCTCGCTCTCGCCCTCGGCGCGATGGGCGTGCTGCACTTCACGCAGACACGCGGGTTCCGGGTCGTCGTGCCCGACTGGGCGACCCGCCTCACCCGGATGGACAAGGACGCGATCGTCCTGGCGTCGGGTGCGGCCGAGGTCGCGCTCGCGGCGGGGCTGGTGGCTCTGCCCCGCGAGCGCCGACGGATGGGAGTGGCGACGGCCGGTTTCTTCGCCGCGGTCTTCCCCGGCAACTGGCATCAGTGGCGCACCGGGCGATCGACGCCGGGGCTCGACACGGACCGGCGGCGGTTCGGCCGCCTGTTCCTGCAGCCGCTGCTGATCGCCTGGGCCCTGTGGGCGACCCAATGACGTCGCCCTCGATCGTCTGGTTCCGCGACGATCTCCGCCTGGCCGACAACCCCGCGCTGCGTGCTGCCGTCGAGCGCGACGAACCGATCATCGCGCTCTTCGTCCTCGACGAGGAGTCCCCCGGCATCCGTCCGCTGGGCGGCGCGGCGCGCTGGTGGCTGCACCATTCGCTGGCCTCGCTCGCCGAGCGGCTGCAGGAGAAGGGGGCGACGCTGGTGCTGCGGCACGGGCCCGCCGACCGGATCGTGCGGGAGCTGGTCGCCGAGTCGGGCGCCGGAGCGGTCTTCTGGAACCGCCGCTACGGGGCGGCCGGGCGCGAGATCGACGCGGGGCTGAAGACGATGCTGCGCGACGACGGCCTCCAGGTCGCGTCTTTCGCGGGATCGCTCCTGCACGAGCCGTGGACGGTCACCACCGGGAGCGGCACGCACTATTCCGTCTTCACGCCGTTCTGGCGGGCCTGTCTGGCCCTTCCGGCCCCGCGCGCTCCGCTCCCCGAGCCTCGCGAGCTTCGCGGCGCCGGCCGGCGGCTCCGCTCCGATCCGCTCGACGACTGGGACCTGCTGCCGACCGCCCCGGACTGGGCGGGCGGACTCCGCGAGACGTGGGAGCCCGGCGAGCCGGCCGCGCGCCGCCGGTTGCAGCACTTCCTCGCCGAAGACCTCCGCACGTACGACCGCGCTCGCGACGCGCCGGCTGCCGGTGCCACCTCCCGCCTGTCTCCGCGACTGCGCTGGGGCGAGCTCAGCCCCTTCACCGTGTGGCACGAGGCGGTCGACGTCGACGGGGCCGGCGGATTCCTCTCGGAGCTCGGCTGGCGCGAGTTCGCCTGGCACACGCTGTTCCATTTCCCGGACCTCGCGACGAAGAACCTGCGGCGGGAGTTCGACGCCTTCCCGTGGCCTCCCCTGGACCCCGCGCGGCTGGAACTCTGGCAGCACGGCGAGACCGGCGTCCCCCTCGTCGACGCGGGGATGCGGGAGCTCTGGCACACCGGGTACATGCACAACCGGGTGCGGATGGTCACCGCATCGTTCCTCGTCAAGAACCTCCTCATCGACTGGCGCCTCGGCGAGGAGTGGTTCTGGGACACGCTGGTGGACGCCGACGACGCGAGCAACCCGTTCAACTGGCAGTGGGTCGCGGGTTCCGGCGCCGACGCCGCCCCGTACTTCCGCGTGTTCAACCCGGAGCTGCAGGCCAAGAAGTTCGACGGCGAGGGGCAGTACATCGGGCGCTGGGCCGCAGACGCCCCCGCCGAGCCGATCGTCGACCTCGGCGAGACCCGCAAGGCAGCGCTCGCGGCCTACGACGTCGTGAAGCGCTCCGGCGCACCGCGGAGCTGACGCCCGGCTCACGCCCAGCTCACGCCTGCGGCGACCGCCGCCGCATGGCAGACTGGTGCCCGTGAGCCCGTCCCGCAAGCCCGCCCTCGTGCGGGGCTTCGCGACCTCGTCGCTCGCGATCTTCGTGGCTCTCGCCGGTCACGTGAGCGGCGGCGGACAGATGCCGGGCCCTCTGGGCATCCTCGTGCCCTGGCTGTTCGCCTTCATGGTGAGCGTGCTCCTCGCCGGGCGGACGCTCTCCCTCACCCGGCTCACCCTCTCGGTGGCCGTGAGCCAGTTCCTGTTCCACGTGCTCTTCGTGCTCGGCACGGTCAGCGCGTCCGGCGTGGCTGTCCGCCATGTGCACGGCGCTCCGCTCGTGCTCCCCGCGGCCGAGGGCACGGCCGTCGTCGCGACCGCCGACGCCTCGATGTGGCTCGGGCACGCCCTCGCTGCCCTCCTCACCGTGACGGCGCTCCACCGCGGGGAGCGGCTGCTCCTCACCCTGCGCGCGCTCGCCGTCCGAATGGTCCGCTGGGTGCGCCGGCGTGCCGACGCGACGCTCGCCCCGCGCGCCGCCGCTTCTCCGTTCCGCCTCGCCGGGCTCTTCCTCGTGCCGGCGGGCCGTGGTCTGCGCCTCCTCGCTCCGCTTCTCGGGCGCGCCCCGCCCTCTCTCCCCGCGCTCTGATCCGCGCCCGCGGCCTCCCGCCGTGCGGTGCGTCCTCGCGCCGTCCCCGCTGACGCGCGCGTCCGAACGCAGGTACCCGCGTCGCTCGGCGACGTCTGAAGAGAGGCTCTTCCATGTCCCCTGTCCGCAGATTCGCGGCCGGGGCGGTGCTGGCGGCTGTCGCGATCCTCGCGACGGCAGCGCCGGCGACCGCCCATGACCAACTCATCGAGAGCAGCCCCGCCGACGGGGAACGGCTCGACACCGCGCCCGTCAGCGTCACCATGACGTTCTCGGGCGAGCTCCTCGTGCTCGACGAGTCGACCGCCGGGGCCGTCGTCCTCGTGGTCGACGCGGAGGGCGAGGACTGGGCGACGGGCGAGGTGGAGGTGCGCGGACGGAACGTCACCGCCGCCCTCCTGCCCGACATGCCGGACGGCGGGTACCAGGTGCGCTGGCAGGTCGTCTCCGAGGACGGGCACCCGATCGCGGGGGTCATCCCCTTCGCCGTCGGAGACGCCGTCCCGCTGGAGTCGACGGGGAGCCCGGAGCCGACCGCGTCCGCCCCGGGCGGATCGTCGGCCGCACCGGATCAGAACGCAGACGAGACGGGCGGCCCGGTCCGGGTCCTGCTCGTCGGTGGGGCGGGCGCGGCACTCGCCGTCGCCGCCTTCGCCGCCCTCCTCATCCTCCGCCGCCGTCGCGCGGCCGCCGTGGCGCCGGAATCCGGCGACGACACGGCAGAGAACTCCTGAAAGGCATCATCATGAACACTCGCACTTCTCTCCCCCGCCTCGGCGCGGTGATCGTCCTCTCGCTCGTCGCGCTCACCGGGTGCGCTGCGCCCACAGCCGAGACCCCGACTAGCGCCCTCGCCGGTGACGATCTCCGGATCGACGACGCCTGGGTCAAGGCGGCCGACGACGGCATGTCCGCGGCTTTCGGCGTGCTCGTCAACGAGGGCGAGGAGGACGTGACGGTGACATCGGTCACCTCCGCTGCCTCGCCGATGATCGAGCTGCACGAGACCGTGGAGAACGAGGCCGGGGAGATGGTCATGCGGGAGATCGCCGGGGGTTTCGTCGTCCCCGCCGGCGGCAGCCTCGCCCTCGAGCCCGGAGGGAATCACATCATGATGATGGATCTCTCCGAGCCTCTGGAAGCCGGTGACGAGGTCGCTTTCACCGTCACCCTGTCGGACGACTCCACGTTCGAGTTCGACGCGCCGGTGAAGGACTACTCCGGCGCGAACGAGAACTACGACGGGGCCGACGACCACGAGGGCATGGACCACTGATGACCGCGCGCGTCTCGGGCGCGCGCACCGGCCGCACCGGCTCGACCCGGCGGCAGTTCCTCCTCGGAGGGGCTGTCGCCGGTGTCGGCGCCGCCGTCGCGGTCGGGGCCGACCTCGCCCTCACGCGAGCGGACACGGAGGCTCCCGCGGCCCCCGCACCGCTCAACGGCTCCCTCACCGTCCCGTTCCACGGTGTCCATCAGGCAGGGATCGACACCCCTGCCCAGGCGCACGGCTCGTTCGTGGCGCTCGACCTCCGGCCGGAGGTCGACCGCGACGGACTCCGCCGGCTCCTGCGTATTCTCACGGACGACGCGGCGCGGCTCACCCAGGGACGATCGGCGCTCGCAGACTCGGAGCCGGAGCTCGCACTCGCCCCGGCCCGGTTGACGGTCACGTTCGGGTTCGGCCCGACTCTCGTGGCGCGGGCCGGCGGCAGCAGTCCGTCCTGGCTCGCTCCGCTGCCCGCCTTCCGGGTGGACCGCCTGCAGCCGGAGTTCTCGGACGGAGACCTGCTCCTGCAGTTCGCCGCCGACGACCCCCTGACCGTCGCGCACGCGCAGCGTATGCTCCTGAAGGACGCGCGCGGCTTCGCGACCGTCCGGTGGATCCAGCAGGGCTTCCGCCGCGCGCACGGCACCGAGCGACCGGGGACGACCATGCGGAACCTCTTCGGTCAGGTCGACGGCACGAGCAACCCGCAGCCGGGGACCGAGGACTTCGACCGGGTGGTGTGGAGCGATGACGGCTGGCTCGCCGGCGGCACGGGCATGGTCCTGCGCCGCATCCGCATGGACCTCGACGCCTGGGACCGCCTGGATCGCGGAGGCCGCGAGGCCTCGGTGGGGCGGACGCTCCGTGACGGGGCGCCGCTCACGGGGACGTCGGAGTTCGACGAGCCGGACTTCGACGCGACGACGGCCATCGGGTTCCCCGTCATCCCGGCGTTCGCGCACATCCGGCGCGCACGCGGGGATGGGACGGAGCGCATCTTCCGCCGGGCGTACAACTACGACGAGCGCCCGGCCGGAGACGGCGTCTCCGAATCCGGGCTGCTCTTCGCCGCGTTCCAGGCCGACGTCGCGCGGCAGTTCGTCCCGATGCAGCAACGGCTCGACGAGCTCGACCTGCTCAACGAGTGGACGGTCCCGATCGGATTCGCCGTGTTCGCGGTGCCCCCGGGGTGCGCGGAGGGCGGCTACATCGGGGAGACGCTGCTCGACTGAGGGTGAGGACTCAGTGGGGTCCGCGTCGCCGGGCGGCGGCGACGGCGGGCCCCACACCGTCCAGGACGGGTTCTCCGTGACCCGTCAGGACGACCCGCGCGCTCGTGCGTGCCAGGGTGTCCAGCGACTCCATCGCCTCCGTGGTGTCGGCCGTGGCCGCGCTGGCGACGATCTGGGGCCCGGTCTCGCCGGTGTACGGGTCGAGCGTCACGAGGGCGTCGCCGGCGATGAGCACCCCGGACTCCTCGAACAGGTACGCGCAGTGTCCTTCCGTGTGCCCGGGAGTCCACAGCGCGATCGGGGTCCCAGGGGCGTCGATCGGATGCTCGTGTCTCACGCGCGGCTGCGCCTCGACGCCGCGGACGTTCAGGGCTCCGGCGAGTGCCATCCGGGTGATCGTCGGGATCCCCCGCGGATGGGTGAGCACGTAGGGGACGCGCGGTGAGGCCGGGCGGTAGCTGTAGGGATGACGGGCCAGTTGTGCGTCGCGAGGGTGGACGAACACGGAGACCCCCTCCTCGTGCAGCCCGCAGGCGACACCGACGTGGTCGAAATGCCCGTGGGTCAGGACGACCGCATCGATGTCGGACTCCGTCGCCCCGAGGTGGCCGAGCAGGTCGCGCAGCACGCCCCGGCTGCGCGGCAGTCCCGCATCGAACAGCGTCAGCCCGTCCGCGGTCTGCACGAGGTAGCAGTTGACGTCCGCCACGCTGATGCCGAAGAAGCCGGGAACGACCTCCGTCCACTGCCGCCCTCTGCTCATCCCTGGTCCTCCTCGTCGTCGGCGGGTCCGCGCCCCGCATCGAAGTTGCGCTCGTACCGTTCCCTGGCCTCGAGCAGCACGTCTGCGCCGATCACGGCGATGGGTTCCACCTCTCGCAGCAGCGGCTCGCAGTCGGGCCCCCGACCGCAGTGCTCTCCACGGAGGACCCAGGCGATGCGCTGCGGATCCTTCTCGGCGAGGTGCCGGTACTGGCAGAGTTGGCGCGCCAGCCAGTCCTCCAGGGGACGCGTCCACCACCGCTCGGCGTCGAGAGGATTGACGGAGAGGCCGGGGAGCTCGAGTCCGCTCTCGGTGTCGACGCTGGAACGGCGTGCATCCGCATCCGGCCCCTCCGAGTAGCGGACGTGCAGGCCGGGGCATGCGCGGACGACGGCGGCCAGCTGCGCCAGATGGTCGATGCGTCGCAACCCGGTCGCGGCGTCGCGATCGGGAGGAGAGACGGGCCCGCAGGTGCGGTCGAGAGCAGCATCGGTCATGGCCCGAGCGTAAGAAGCGGCGGTGACGACGCCGAGGGGGATTGACAATCCGGGCTTCGAGCGCATCATCGCCGGGGCGCTCGCGGACGCGAGAAACTACCGCGCCGCTTCCGCCGCGTCAATGCCCTCTCAGCCCGTACCCAGGGGTTCTACCTTCGGGCAACCGCACCCACCTTGGAGGGGATCATGAGCGACACCACCCGCACCACCCGCTACGCCGAGACACCGATCCAGAAGACGGCGCTGATCGTCGGCATCGTCTTCCTCATCGTCGGCATCGCCGGCTTCATCCCCGGCCTGACCCACTCGGCCGAACACCTGCACGGAGCCGGAGCAGCGTCGGAGGCTCTGCTCCTCGGCCTCTTTCAGGTCTCGGTCCTGCACAACGTCGTGCACCTGCTGTTCGCCGTCGCGGGCATCGCGCTCGCCGCCTCGCCGCGAGCCTCCCGCCTCTACCTCATCATCGGCGGGCTCGCGTACCTCGTCGTCTGGCTGTACGGCCTCATCGCGGTCGGCAACGAGCAGCTGAACTTCCTGCCGGTGAACAACGCCGACAACTGGCTCCACCTCGGTCTCGCGATCGGCATGGTGCTGCTGGGCATCTTCGTCAGTCGAGAGCCGCGCGTCCCGCGGAACGGCGCAGGCACCGCGCGCGTCTGACCCTCGGTGCACCACGTCGGGACGCCTCCTCCTCGCCTCGCGGAGGGGGCGTCCCTGCTGTCGCCGTCCCGTGCCCTACGACAGGTCCAGGTTGCCGGTGACGGCGCTCCCGGCGGGCTCCGGCACCAGATACAGACCACCGGGCGAGTTCGCCGTGTACGCCAGCGCGTCGACCCAGGCGCGGTTGATCTCCGGCTGGCGGCTGCCGACGTACTTGAACACCATGGAACTCCCGGCGTGGAGCCAGACGGTGATCCGTCCGCCCCCGATGCTGGCGTCCTCCTTCCAGGAGTACGGGAAGGGCTCGCCCCGCCGCAGCTTCGCGGTCATCACGAGCTGCAGATGCCGCAGTGCGCGATCCTCGACCTCGATCTTGGTGCTTCCTTCGTAGATGAATCTGCCCATGTTCGCCCTCCTGGGATGATCGCCACGAAATCTCGTCCCACGGAGGTGCGATCGTCGATCGCCGGTGGTGATGTCCGTCCACCCTGCCACCGGCACCGCACCCGGAAGGACGAAGACAGCGTTGTGCGGACAGGAAACGAACAATTCGTGCGAGCGGTGTCCACTCCCCGGTCACGCCTCCACCGGCTGCACGGCGTTCCCCCAGACCCAGCAGCGGTAGGTGCGCTCGCCGGCACGGAACTCGATGCCCGCCGCAAGCGGAGTGGAGCGGACGACCTTGGCCTCCACACGGATCGCCTCCGGGCCGAACCGCACCCACGCCCGCACCCGCCGCTGGAGCGCGTGCGGATAGACGGTGACGGCGGACTCGCGCAAGGCGAGCTCGCGATCGGACAGGGACTGCAGGGGGCCGCGGCGTGCGGCGGCCTCGATGGCCTGATGCTGCGACCGCATGTCGTTGTACGCGGAGAGCGCGCGACCCGAGTTCCCCACACCGGCTCCTTCCTCCGGCCTCTTCCAGGATACCGATATTCGAACACATCTTCGAACTCGACCCCGAGGGCGCGGACACGCAGATTCGCACCCAGGTCGCAGGGCTCCGCCGTGAGGCTGCGACCTCGCGCGGATCTGCGACCCCGCGCGGAGGGAAGGACGCCCCGCGGGCAAGAAAAAACCCCCGGCAGAACCGGGGGTTTCAGGTGGTGCGCGATACTGGGATCGAACCAGTGACCTCTTCCGTGTCAGGGAAGCGCGCTACCGCTGCGCCAATCGCGCCCGTTGGGGCTATTCAGTTTTCCCGTGAGGTGGCGACGGGATTCGAACCCGTGTAAACGGCTTTGCAGGCCGGTGCCTAGCCGCTCGGCCACGCCACCGTGTGGATTGACCCCACGTGCCGCCGATCTTCGAGAAGATCTACTGCACTCGAGCGGATGACGAGACTCGAACTCGCGACCCCAACCTTGGCAAGGTTGTGCGCTACCAACTGCGCTACATCCGCATTTCGTTCCCGGTTGTCCCGGGCACTTATGAAACATTAGCCGATGATCCGCGCTCCACCAAACCCGTGGCGAATCTCGCGCGTGTCTCCCCGACTGGTCATCGAGGCGCCCGCGGGTCGGGTAGTATCGGTTGACGTACCCCGCGGGTATGGGCGATTGGCGCAGTTGGTAGCGCGCTTCCTTCACACGGAAGAGGTCATCGGTTCGAGTCCGGTATCGCCCACAGAATCCCTCCGAAGGCCCCGATCATCCGGGGCCTTCGGCGTTTCCACCGGTCAGAGGATCCCGCCGTCCCGAGGCGCGCGACACTCACGTGCGCTCCCTCAGGGCGGGCAGGATCTCGGACGCGGCCGCCTTCAGGAACCCGGTCTGCTCCCGACCGACGTGGTGCAGGTAGATCCGGTCGAAGCCGACACCGACGAGCTCCGCCAGTCGTCCCGCGAGGGAACGGGCGTCATGATCGACGAGGACCGCCTTGCGCAGCCCCGCTTCGTCGACCTCGCCCACCGCGGCGTCGAAGTCCTCCGGCTGTTCGATGTTCCACGCGAGCGGCGGGGTGACCACACCCTGCCGCCACTGCTCCTTCGCGGTCGCGTACGCCTCGGCATCGTCGGCGCCCCAGCTCACGTGCGTCTGCAGGATGCACGGCCCCTGTCCCCCGGCGGAGCGGTAGGCCTCGACCACCCTCCGGAGCGCGGACGGCTCCTGCGCGACGGTCGCGAGCCCGTCCGCCCACCCGGCCGCCCACTCCGCGGTCTCCGGACTGACGGCGGTGGCGAAGAGGGGTGGCGGCTGCGCCGGCCGGGTCCAGATCCGCGCGCGGTGCACGCGCACGAGACCGTCATGGTCGACCTCCTCTCCGGCCAGCAGCCGACGGATCACGTCCACGCTCTCGCGCAACCGCGCGTTCCGGACGTCCTTGGCGGGCCAGACGTCGCCGGTCACGTGCTCGTTCATGGCTTCCCCGCTGCCGAGCGCGCCCCAGAACCGTCCGGGGAACATCTCCTCCAGCGTCCCGAAGGCCTGAGCGACGATCGCCGGGTGGTATCGCTGTCCCGGCGCGTTGACCATGCCGATCGAGAAGCGGGTGCGGGCCAGCGCCGCGGCGATCCAGCTGAACGCGAATCCCGACTCCCCCTGCTCGGGCAGCCACGGGGCCAGGTGATCGGAGCACATCGCCCCGTCGAAGCCGGCCCACTCCGCGCTGA
The DNA here is from genome assembly GCF_002871415.1 of Microbacterium sp. UMB0228. Lineage (NCBI taxonomy): Bacteria > Bacillati > Actinomycetota > Actinomycetes > Micrococcales > Microbacteriaceae > Microbacterium > Microbacterium sp. UMB0228. The sequence goes on from NZ_PNFU01000004.1 coordinate 270,405, forward strand.
CGACCGCGTCGAGCAAGGCGCTGGGCGGGATCTGCTCATGGGAGGCGTGGAATCCGATGAAGACCATAGGCCGAGTCTGGCAAGCGACGACGCCCCACGGCAGTGGTTGACAGAAGCGCCGGGTACTGGCAGGTACGGCCGATGTCCGAGGGCGGACGTAGGCTGCACCGGTGCCGAAACCCCGCCTTCTCCCCGGACCCTGCCCGCTCTGCGGCGGTCTCACCGGGCTGCGGACGGACGATGCCTGGCATTGCGTGCTCTGCGGCTGGCGCTACGGGGACTCCCCCGACCCCGACCTGCCGTTCCCGCGGATCGACGTCGTGTACTACCTCCGGTACGACCGCAGGGTGAAGATCGGCACGAGCAGGCAGCCACGGCGCAGACTCGCGAGCATCCGTCACGACGAGCTCCTCGCCTTCGAACGGGGCGACCGGGTGCGCGAACAGCAGCGTCACCGCGAGTTCGCCTCCGCGCGCGAAGGCGGCGAGTGGTTCACCCTGACGCCCGAGATCGGCGCTCACATCGCCCGCTTGCAGCAGGACGGCGACCCCTGGCACCAGTACGCCCGCTGGCTCAGCGCCGCTCTCCGGGGCTGAGCCGCCTATCACCAGGCGCCGGATCGCACCAGGGGATCCCGTCCTTCGCGGACAGCAGGCAGACTCGCCGATGAACGGGCGCACCCGGCGCCCCGCGTGAGAGGACCGGACATGAACGGACGAGAGAACATCCCCGCCGACGACGTCAGCGCGCAGGATCCGCTCGCCGGCGACGGGAGCGGCGACCCGAACAGCGACCGCCAGTTCCTGCAGGATCTGCCTCCCGCCCAGGTCGACACCGAGCAGCAGCAGGAGCATCAGGCCAAGGCCGACGACGAGGAGTAGTCCTCGCGACGACGAGGGGCGACCGGATCGGCATCCGGTCGCCCCTCGTCGTGTCCGGCGTCAGGCGGTCGCCGCGCGTCCGCGGGTGCTCTGCGGCTGGGGCTGAGAGAACAGCACGACGACGATGACGGCGGCACCGACGACGACGTGCGGGAGCCAGACGTTCAGCGCCTCGTCCGCGAAGCCGAACAGCCACGGCGACAGGGCGAGGAAGAGGCTCGCCACGATGTCGAAGACGAGGTGCACGGGCATGGGGATCAGACCGAACGGACCCCACTCGTACTTCGTGAAGAGGCTGTAGACGATGAGGCCGACGCCGAGGACGATCGGGATGACGACGGGGGCTCCGCCCATGCCGGCGAAGCCGAAGAGCCAGGGCGCGGCGATCAGAGCGATTCCGACGACGTAGTCGAGAACTCCATGGACCTTGGTCGGGATGAAACGCATGATTCCTCCTTGGGTGCCGCCGGCGGCGACTCACAGGAAGGTTCGGAGCCCTGCCCCCATCGGATGGGAACGCGGCATCCGCCTCAGCTCTGCGCCCACCCGTATCGCCGCTGGAGCGCCGCGGCGACCCGGGCGTACCGGGTACGGTCCAGGGCCGCCGCCTCCCGGCGGAGACCACGCTCGTGGACGCTGTAGAGCTGTTCGATATCGACCCAGGACTCGCGGCCCTGCCCGTCCCACTCCCCGCTCCCGATCGAGAGGTAGTCGCGGTCGCCGTCGTGCGGCTGGCTGGTCATCCGCACCGCGTACACCCGTTCGGAGGACTGCCGCCCGATCACCAGCACCGGTCGGTCCTTGCCTCGGCCGTCGTTCTCCTCGTACGGCACCCAGGTCCAGACGACCTCGCCCGCATCCGGGGCCCCGTCCCGCTGCGGCGCATAGGACACGCGGACGGCCGGCATGCGCCCGGCGTCGAGCCGCACGGTCTCGGTCCCGCGGGCGCGTCCCGGCTCGACGCCGGCCTCCGATGCCGACCGCCGCTCGCGCTCCTCTGCCGTCCGCAGACGCGCGTCCGGGCGCCGCGGACCGGGAGAGGTCCGCGACGCCCGGGGGGAGCCCACTGCTCGGCGCAGGAGATCCGCGAGTGTCTTCAGGATGCCGTTGCTGGTCGTGCCCACACGGTCACCCTAACCGTCGTCACGCGTTCGCGAGAGCGTAGCCCTCCTCGCCGTGGACGACCTGGTCGACACCGGCGATCTCGTCCTCGTTCGCGATGCGGAACCCGATCGTCTTCTGTATCACGAAGCCGATCACCCAGGCGACCACGAAGGAGTAGATCAGCACGCCGGCGGCGGCGATCACCTGGACGGCGAGCTGGCGGGCGTCGCCACCGACGAAGAGGCCGGTGCCGGTGGCGAAGAAGCCGAGGTACACGGTGCCGATGAGACCGCCGACGAGGTGGATGCCGACCACGTCGAGCGAGTCGTCGAACCCGAGGCGGAACTTCAGCTCCACCGCGAGGGCGCAGACGATGCCGGCGACCGCGCCGAGCAGGAGGGACCACCCGGGGGTGAGGTTGGCGCACGCCGGGGTGATCGCCACGAGGCCCGCCACCGCACCGGAGGCGGCTCCGACGGACGTGGGCTTGCCGTCCTTGATGCGCTCGATGAGGATCCAGCCGAGGATCGCGGCCGCCGTCGCGCCCAGGGTGTTCAGGCCGATGAGGCCGACGCCGCCCATGTCCTCGGCCAGCCACTCCGCACCCGCGTTGAAGCCGAACCAGCCGAACCACAGCAGGGCGGCGCCCAGCAGCGTCAGCGGCACGTTGTGCGGCTTGAGGATGCCCTTCTGGAAGCCGATGCGCTTGCCCAGCACCAGGGCGAGGGCCAGCGCCGCGGCGCCCGCGTTGATGTGCACCGCGGTGCCGCCGGCGTAGTCGATCACGCCGATGCCGCTGTCCTCGCCGAACAGGGTGGTGCCGAGGTTCATGATCCAGCCACCGCCCCAGACCCAGGCGGCGACCGGGAAGTAGCCGACCGTGGCGAAGACGCCCGCGAAGATCAGCCAGCTGCCGAACTTCGCCCGATCGGCGATCGCCCCGGAGATGAGGGCGACGGTGATGATCGCGAAGGTGGCGCCATACGCGACGCTGAGGAGGGCGACGTTCGACCCCTCACCCGAGGCGAGGCTGGACAGGCCGATGTCCGCGAAGGGGTTGCCCGCGAAGGCCGTCGGGCTGTCCACGGCGCTCATCGAGAAGCCGAAGAGAATCCACAGCACGGCGACGAGTCCGATCGAGCCGAAGCTCATCATCATCATGCTGACGACGCTCTTCGCCTTGACGAGACCGCCGTAGAAGAACGCGACGCCGGGCGTCATGAGCAGCACCAGTGCCGTCGCGGTGATCGCCCACGAGATGTTGCCGGGAGCATCCATAGGAAAACCTCACATCCGAAGTAGTTGAGAGCTTCAGTGTGACCACGGGCGATTTCGCCCATGCGTGAGGTTTGTTTCCCCGCGGTTACAGCCCGGCTCCGGGTGTGAACATCGCGTTACGCGGGACTGCGGGCTTACGCAGAATGCGTGAGCGCGTTGAGCCGGGAGATGGCGCGCAGGTACTTCTTGCGGTAGCCGCCGGCGAGCATCTCGTCGGAGAACACGGCGTCGAGCCCGAGGCCCGTCGCGAGGATCGGGATCTGGGCGTCGTAGACGCGGTCGACGAAGGCGACGAACCGCAGGGCCTCGGACTGGTCGGTGAGCTGGCGCACGCCCCGCAGCCCCACCCGGTGCAGGCCGTCGATGAGCCGGATGTAGCGCGAGGGGTGCACCTGCGCCAGGTGCCGGATGAGGTCGTCGAACGCGTCGTCAGAGACGGCGCCGTCCGCCGCGGCGGCGTCTACGGCGGCGCTGTAGGCGGCATCGTCCAGCGCCACGGCGTGACCGTCGATCGCGCGCTGCCGGAAGTCGACGCCGTCGATGCGCAGGGTCTGGAAGCTGTCCGACATCGCGTGGATCTCGCGGAGGAAGTCCTGCGCGGCGAAGCGCCCCTCGCCGAGGGCGTTCGGCGGCGTGTTGGACGTGGCCGCGAGCCGGGTGCCGGTGGGCACGAGCTCCCCGAGCAGACGCGTCATGACCATGGTGTCGCCCGGGTCGTCGAGCTCGAACTCGTCGATGCAGAGCAGATCGGCGCCCTTGAGGAGGTCGACGGTGTTCTTGTAGCCGAGGGCACCCACCAGGGCGGTGTACTCGATGAACGAGCCGAAGTACTTCCGTCGCGCCGGCATCGCGTGGTAGATCGAGGCGAGCAGATGGGTCTTGCCCACGCCGAAGCCGCCGTCGAGGTAGACGCCGGGCTTGAGCTCCGGCTCCTTCTTGGCCCGGCTGAACAGACCGCCGCGCTTGACGGGAGCGCCGCGTCCGGCGAAGCGGAGCAGCGTCTGCTTCGCCTCCTCCTGGGACGGGTAGGCGGGGTCCGCCCGATAGCTGTCGAACGTGGCGTCGTCGAACTGCGGCGGCGGCACGAGGCTCGCGAGCATCTCGGGTCCGCTGACCGTCGGCGTGCGCTCGGTGAGGTGGACGGTTCCGGTGCGGGTGGTCGGGTCGGTCATCACGGTCCTGAATCAGGCAACGGCCTGTGTCGAAGTCTTACGGATCGGGTCCCGGGGGCGCGCGGAGGATCTATCGTCGAAGGGACGGATCCACACTACGCCGTCCGCACCGCCCGCTCGCCCGCTCACCGCTACGGAGACCCCATGGCCATCGAGTTCGACTCCTCCTCCCCCAAGTTCGCCGAGTACGCCGAGCCCGGCCGCCTGGTGACGACCGAGTGGCTCGCCGCCCACCTGGGAGAGCCCGGCCTCGTGGTCGTCGAGTCCGACGAGGACGTCCTCCTCTACGAGACGGGCCACATCCCCGGAGCGGTGAAGGTGGACTGGCACACCGAGCTGAACGACCCGGTGGTGCGGGACTACGTCGACGGCGAAGGCTTCGCCGAGCTGCTCAGCCGCAAGGGCATCGCCCGCGACGACACGGTCGTGATCTACGGCGACAAGAACAACTGGTGGGCCGCCTACGCGCTCTGGGTGTTCTCCCTCTTCGGCCACGAGGACGTGCGCCTCCTCGACGGCGGTCGTGACCGCTGGATCGCGGAGGGCCGCGAGCTCACCCGCGAGGCGACGAACCGCCCCGCCACGGAGTACCCGGTGGTGGAGCGGGATGACACGGCCATCCGCGCCTACAAGGAGGACGTGCTCGCCCACCTCGGCAACCCGCTCATCGACGTGCGCTCGCCGGAGGAGTACAGCGGCGAGCGGACCACGGCTCCCGCCTACCCGGAGGAGGGGACGCTGCGGGCCGGCCACATCCCCACCGCGCAGAGCGTGCCGTGGGCGAAGGCGGTCGCCGAGGACGGCGGCTTCAAGAGCCGTGCGGAACTCGACGCCATCTACCGGGACGGCGCCGGGCTGCAGGACGGCGACGACGTCGTGGCCTACTGCCGCATCGGGGAGCGCTCGAGCCACACGTGGTTCGTGCTGAAGCACCTCCTCGGCTTCGAGAACGTCCGCAACTACGACGGCTCGTGGACGGAGTGGGGCAGCGCGGTGCGCGTCCCGATCGTGACGGGTACCGAGCCCGGCACCGTCTGAGGTGGGAGAATGGCGGGGATGAACGCCTCCGCCCTGCCCGAGACCCTCGCCGAGATCCGCGACGGATTCCTGGAGACCCCGGAATCGGATCGCCTGCTGCTGCTCCTGGAGTACGCGGACGAGCTGCCCGCCGTCTCCGATGAGGTGGCGGCGCATCCGGAGATGTGCGAGCGCGTCGCGGAGTGCCAGTCGCCGGTCTACATCTACGTCGAAGTCCACGACGACGTCGTGACCATGCACGCCACGGCTCCGGAAGAGGCGCCGACGACCCGGGGGTTCGCGAGCATCCTGGTGCAGGGTCTCACCGGACTGACGGCGGATGAGGTCCTGGCGATCCCCGAGGACTACCCGCAGTCGATCGGGCTCACGAAGGCGGTGTCACCGCTGCGGATCGGCGGCATGACCGGCATGCTGATGCGCGCCAAGAACCAGGTCAGGCAGAAGCGCTGAGTCCCTGCGCTGCGAGCCACTCCGTGATCGCTGTGGTCCAGCCCTTCTCGTCGTAGTTCCAGAGCTTGGTGTGCCTCGCGACCGTGAAGCGCGGCATGGTGACGAGGTCCGGCCGCGCCTCCTGCAGGGCGTGCGAGGCGTCCGCGGGGACGAAACCGTCGTCGTCGCTGTGCAGGATGAGGATCGGCGCGTGCAGTTCGTCGGCACGGGCGACCATGTCCAGGCGGTCGAACAGGATGGGTTCGTCCGCGCCGCTGAGCTTCGCCGTGAGCGGCAGCTCCAGCGCCCCCATCGCGAGGGCGGGCAGGGGCTCGCGCACTCGGGCGACCCGCGCCTGGAAGCGCAGCACGGTGCGCCAGTCCACGACCGGCGACTCGAGGATGATGCCCGCGATGCGATCGCGATGGCCGGAGTTGACCGCAGCCTGCAGGGACACCGCCCCGCCCATGGACCATCCCATCAGCACGACCCGCTCCGCGCCGTGACGCAGCGCGTAGGCGATCCCGGCGTCCACGTCGCGCCACTCCGACGCCCCGAGGGCGTAGGCGCCCGCTCTGGTGCGCGGGGCCTCGCCGTCGTTGCGGTAGGACACGACGAGAGTGGGCAGCCCCGCCGCGTGCATCACCGGCACGGCACGGAGGCATTCGGCCCTGGTCGTGCCCCGACCGTGCACCGGGATGACCCAGGTCGAGGAGTCCCCGGGGAAGAACCATGCGGGGCACGGTCCGGCCGGAGAGCCGATGAGCACGTTCTCCCAGCGCAGGTGCAGCTCGCTCGGCGACATGTAGTAGCTGCCGCTGAAGGACGCACCTCGGTCCACCCTGGCGCCGGGTTCGATCTTCGTGAGGAGCTTGCGCCGCACCGTCGTGCCGTCGGCGCTGAGGACGGCACCGAGCTTGACGTAGCCGTAGGTGCCCGTCGTGAACAGGCCGTATCGCCCTGGGAGCTCGGTGTCGAGCGTGCGGCGGAGCTCGATCGTCTGGGCGCCGGTGTCGATCGCGAGGATCTCGGTGTCCTGGATGCGGCTTCGCAACGGGGTGACGACCCGGCGCGCCACCGCGATCACGAGGACCCCGACGGCGGCGCCCACAGCGAGGAGCGCGGGGACAACGATCGCAACGGCGTGCCTGAGACTCTTCATCGCCTTCCGACTCTAGCCTGTTGCCGTGACCGCACACCCCGAGGCCGGGACGCCCTTCGACGCCGCCGTCGCCGAACTGCGCGCGACCGCGTTCCGCGACGACATCGCGGTCCGTGAGATCCCCACGCCGCAGAATCTGGCCCCCTTCGCGATCGCCCTGTCCGCCGACGTCCGCCCGGGCGAGGACGGCGACTCCGTGTACGGGACCGGACGGTTCATCCTGCTGCACGATCCGGACGAGCCGGATGCCTGGGGCGGCGCCTGGCGCATCGTGATCTTCGCCCAGGCGCCACTCGAGACCGAGATCGGCACCGATCCCCTGCTCGCCGACGTCACCTGGTCGTGGCTCGTGGACGCGCTGGATTCCCGGGACGCGATCTACCATTCCCCCTCCGGCACGTCGACGAAGACGCTGTCGAAGGGATTCGGGGGCCTCGCCGACGAGGGCGACGGCGCACAGATAGAATTGCGGGCGTCCTGGACTCCGGAGGGCCCGTTCCGACCGCACGTCGAAGCATGGGCCGAGCTGGTCGGAATGCTGGCGGGGCTTCCGCCGGGTTCCGAGGGCATCGCCGTGATCGGCGCGCGAAAGGCTGTACGTGACTGAATACTCCGTGATCTCCGAAACCGAGGAGTTCCGTGCCGCCTGCGCTGCGCTCGCCGCAGGCACCGGCCCGGTCGCCGTCGATGTCGAGCGGGCGTCCGGCTTCCGCTACTCGCAGCGGGCGTATCTGGTCCAGGTGTTCCGGCGCGAGGCCGGGGTGTTCCTGTTCGACCCACCTGCGATCGGCGACTTCGCGCCCCTGCAGGAGGCCATCGGCGACGTCGAGTGGGTGCTCCACGCGGCCAGCCAGGACCTCCCGTCCCTGCGCGAGCTGCACCTGGAGCCGAAGGAGATCTTCGACACCGAGCTCGCGTCCCGTCTGCTCGGTCACGACCGGGTGGGTCTGGCCGCCGTCGTCGAGGACACGCTCGGCATCACCCTGAAGAAGGAGCACTCGGCGGCCGACTGGTCGACCCGTCCGCTGCCCGACTCCTGGCTGGACTATGCCGCGCTCGACGTGCTGCACCTCGTCGACGTCCGCGACGCCCTCGTCACCGAGCTGGAGGAACAAGGCAAGACCGCGTTCGCCGCGCAGGAGTTCGCCGCCACCCTGGCGCGCGCCCCGAAGGCACCGCGCGAAGACCCCTGGCGGCGGCTGAGCGGGCTCCACCAGGTGCGCGGCGCCCGCAACCTCGCCGTCGCCCGCGCCCTGTGGGAGGCGCGCGAGATGTACGCGCAGCAGCAGGACATCTCACCCGGACGCCTCGTTCCCGACCGCTCCCTCGTCGCCGCGGTCCTCGCCAACCCCGCCTCCAAGCAGGCTCTCGCGGGAGTCAAGGAGTTCCAGGGGCGCGCGAGCCGCACCCAGCTCGACCGCTGGTGGCAGGCGATCGTCGACGGCCGTGCCGCCGAGACGCTGCCGCGCGAGCGTGTGCCCAGCGACGCGCTCCCGCCGCCCCGTGCCTGGAGCGACCGCAACCCGGAGGCGGACGCCCGTCTGAAGGCCGCCCGTCCCGCCGTCGAGGCCGTCGCGGAGGAGCTGGGCATGCCCACCGAGAACCTCCTCACGCCCGAGTACCTGCGCCGCATCGCGTGGGACGGCCCTGGGACGACGGCGGAAGAGGTCGGCGCCGCGCTCTCCGCGCTCGGAGCCCGCCCCTGGCAGGTTGAACAGACTGCACAGAAGATCGCCGACGCCTTTGTAGAGGCGGCGCAATCGCCGGACACCACGTCCGCGACCGCTTCGTAGGTTCGATCCAACCGATTCCTCCCGGTTTCCGGCCGTTCATAGACTGAGGCCACCGCACTAACTTGGAGGCAGAGTGGCCGAGATCTCGGACGTCTTCTTCGTCGATGGAGTGCGCACCCCCTTCGGGCGCGCCGGCGAAAAGGGCATGTACTGGAACACCCGCGCGGATGACCTCGCCGTGAAGGCGACCATCGGCCTGATGGAGCGCAATGCGGCCGTACCGGCGGACCGCATCGACGATGTCGCCATCGCCGCGACGAGCCAGACCGGCGACCAGGGGCTCACCCTCGGGCGGTCGGTGGCGATCCTCGCCGGACTCCCCCAGACCGTCCCCGGACTCGCGGTGGAGCGCATGTGCGCCGGCGCGATGACGAGCGTGACGACCATGGGCGCCTCGATCGGCGTGGGCATGTACGACCTCGCCCTGGCGGGCGGCGTCGAGCACATGGGGCACCACCCGATCGGCGCGAACGCCGACCCCAACCCGCGTTTCGTGGCGGAGAAGATGGTCGACCCCGGAGCCCTCAACATGGGCGTCACCGCGGAGCGGATCTTCGACCGCTTCCCGCACCTCACCAAGGAGCGCTCCGACCGCTACGGCATGCGCAGCCAGCAGAAGGTGCAGGCCGCCTATGACGCCGGCAAGATCCAGCCGGATCTCGTGCCGGTCGCGATCAAGGGCGCCGACGGCGCCTGGGGCCTCGCCACCGAGGACGAGGGCCGCCGTCCGCAGACCACGATGGAGGACCTCGCCGGCCTCAAGACGCCGTTCCGTCCGCACGGCCGCGTCACCGCCGGAACGTCTTCGCCGCTCACCGACGGCGCGACGATGTCGCTGCTCGCCGGCGGCAGCGCCGTCAAGGAGCTCGGCCTCGCGCCGAAGATGCGGATGGTCTCGTTCGCCTTCGCCGGCGTGCAGCCGGAGATCATGGGCATCGGCCCGATCCCGTCGACCGAGAAGGCGCTCAAGAAGGCCGGCCTCGACATCTCCGACATCGGTCTGTTCGAGCTCAACGAGGCGTTCGCCATCCAGGTCATCTCCCTCCTCGATCACTTCGGCATCGACGACGACGACCCCCGGGTGAATCCGTGGGGCGGCGCGATCGCGGTCGGCCACCCGCTGGCCGCTTCCGGCGTCCGGCTCATGATCCAGCTCGCGGCGCAGTTCGCGGAGCGCCCCGACGTGCGCTACGGCCTGACGGCGATGTGCGTCGGTCTCGGCCAGGGCGGCTCGGTCATCTGGGAGAACCCGCACTACGACGGAAAGAAGAAGAAGTGAGCTACGACGACGTCGACTTCTCGCCCATCCAGGCGCTCACCGAGGGAGAGGTCGTCACGCACTCCCCCGTGCGCGACATCCGCCTCGCATCGGGCAAGGTCCTCGCCCTGATCACGCTGGACAACGGTCGTGACCACACCCGTCCGAACACCCTGGGTCCGGCCACCCTCACCGAACTCGGCGCGACGCTGGACGGCCTCACGGCCCGCGCGGCGGCCGGCGAGATCCAGGCGGTCGGCATCACCGGCAAGCAGTACATCATGGCCGCCGGCGCCGACCTCTCGGACATCAGCAAGGTCGGTTCGCGTGACAACGCGCGGCTGATCGCCCAGCTCGGCCACAAGGTACTCGGGAAGCTGAGCGAGCTCGGCGTGCCGTCGTTCGCGTTCGTGAACGGCCTGGCGCTCGGCGGCGGGCTGGAGATCGCCCTGAACTCCACGTACCGCACGGTCGACGCCTCTGCCGCGGCCGTGGCCCTGCCCGAGGTCTTCCTCGGCATCATCCCCGGGTGGGGCGGCGCCTACCTCCTGCCGAACCTCATCGGCATCGAGAACGCCCTCGAGGTGGTCATCTCCAACCCGCTCAAGCAGAACCGCATGCTGAAGCCGCAGCAGGCCTTCGACCTGGGCATCTTCGACGCCATCTTCCCCGCGGCGAACTACCTCGAGAACTCGCTCGCCTGGGCCGACGCGGTCCTCGGCGGCACGAAGGTCGTGCGCAAGAACGAGCCGGGCAAGATCGAGCGCCTCACCAAGTGGCCGATCGCCATCAAGATGGCGCGCGGCATGCTGGAGTCCAAGATCGGCACCGTGCCGAAGTCGCCGTACGCGGCTCTCGAGCTGCTCGACAAGGCGAAGAGCGGCACCAAGGCGGAAGGCTTCGCCCGGGAGGACGAGGCCCTGGCGGAACTGGTGACCGGCGATCAGTTCGCCGCGTCGATGTACGCCTTCGACCTCGTGCAGAAGCGCGCGAAGCGTCCGGTCGGCGCCCCTGACAAGGAGCTCGCGAAGAAGGTCACCAAGGTCGGCATCATCGGTGCGGGTCTCATGGCCAGCCAGTTCGCGCTGCTGTTCGTGCGCAAGCTCCAGGTACCCGTGCTGATCACCGACCTCGACCAGGCGCGCGTCGACAAGGGCGTCGCCTACATCCGCGAGGAGATCGGCAAGCTGGAGGCGAAGGGCCGCGTGGACGCGGACACCGCGAACAAGCTGCGCGGTCTCGTCACCGGCACGACCGACAAGAGCCTCTACGCGGACTGCGACTTCGTCATCGAGGCGGTCTTCGAAGAGGTCGGCGTCAAGCAGCAGGTCTTCGGCGAGATCGAGAAGATCGTCGCGGAGGACGCGGTGCTCGCCACGAACACCTCGTCGCTCTCGGTCGAGGAGATCGGCGCGAAACTCGCCCACCCGGAGCGGCTCGTCGGCTTCCACTTCTTCAATCCGGTCGCGGTCATGCCGCTGATCGAGATCGTGAAGACGCCGGCGACCGCCGACACCGCCCTGTCGACGGCGTTCGTCGTCGCCAAGAATCTCGGCAAGAACGCGGTCCTCACCGCCGACGCCCCGGGCTTCGTGGTGAACCGTCTGCTCGCGAAGGTCATGGGCGAGGCAGCGCGCGCCGTCTACGAGGGCACCCCCATCGCCGACGTCGAGAAGGCGTTCGCACCGCTCGGCCTGCCGATGGGCCCCTTCCAGCTCATCGACCTCGTCGGCTGGAAGGTTGCCGCGCACGTGCAGGACACGATGGTGCGCGCGTTCCCCGACCGGTTCTACGCGAACGAGAACTTCCACGCCCTGGCCGAGCTCGACCAGGTCGTCGAGAAGGACAAGGGCGGCCGTGTGGTCGGCTGGACGAAGCAGGCCGAGAAGGTCCTGGCGCCCGCCGTCGGCAAGAGCCCGGCGTCGGCCGCCACGATCCTGCAGCGCGTGCAGGACGGACTCGCGACCGAGATCAAGCTGATGCTCGACGAGGGCGTGGTGCCGGAGGTCGAGGACATCGACCTGTGCCTCATCCTCGGCGCCGGCTGGCCGTTCATCGATGGTGGGGCGTCGCCGTACCTCGACCGCGAGGGGGCCTCCGAGCGCGCATTCGGCGGCTCGTTCCACACTCCGCAGATCCGCGGTATCCAGAACCGCTGATCAGCTCTCCGCAGGGGGTCGCGCCGTGGGCGCGGCCCCCTGTGTCGTCCGCAGCGTCGGACGGGTATCCGGCTCGCCGTTGCGCGGCCAGTGCGACAGCGCGTGCTCCGCGAGGGCGGTGATGGTCAGGGACGGGTTCACCCCCGGATTCGCGGGCACAGCGGCGCCGTCGACGACGTGCAGCCCGGGGTGTCCCCAGACGCGCTGATACTCGTCCACGACACCGTCCTCCGGCGCACCGGAGATCACCGCTCCCCCGAGGAAGTGCGCGGTGAGCGGGATCCCGAAGACCTCGGGCCAGGAGCCGCGCGCCGCCGCGGGCACCCCGCCCTCGCGCTGCAGACGCGCGGCGATGGCTCGGGCAGCGCGATGCGCCTCGGGCAGGTGACTGGGGTTCGGCGCGCCATGCCCCTGGGCGCTCGTGAGCCGCGTCCGCCCGAGGCGACGCCGCAGGGACAGGGTGAGCGAGTTGTCGGCGGTCTGCATGACGAGCGCGATGATCCCCCGTTCGCTCCAGCGTCGGAGGGAGGCGAGGCGGAGGGCCTGCACGGGTCGGCGCAGCACCTGCCCCGCGAGTGCGGCGAGGCGGCCCGGCAGGGCGCGATCGCCGGGGACCAGCACGGTGGCGAGAGCGCCCATGAGGTTGGATCCCGGACCGTAGCGGACGTTCTCGACGTGGGTGCGGTCGTCCACGTGGAAAGAGGTGGTGATCGCCACGCCCCGCGCCAGCTCCACCCGTTCCGGCACCCGGACGGCGACGGCGCCGTCCAAGGCCTCCGAGTTCGTCCGCGTGAGCCGGCCCACGGCGTCGGAGATCCGCGGGAGCGCGCCCGACGCCTTCATCCGATGGAGGAGCTGCTGGGTGCCCCAGGTCCCCGCCGCCAGCACGACCTCTCGCGCGGTGACGGTCTGCTCACGCCGCCGGAACCAGGCACCGCTCCGCCGTGTCGTGACGGAGAAGCCGCCGTCCGGCAGCTCGCGCACCTCGGTGACGGTGCGCAGCGGCTCGATGACCGCCCCGCGGCGCTCGGCCAGGGCGAGGTAGTTCTTCACGAGGGTGTTCTTCGCGCCGACGCGGCAGCCGACCATGCAGTTCCCACAGAGCGTGCAGCCCGTGCGCTCGGGGCCCTCCCCGCCGAAGAACGGATCGGCGACCCGCTTCCCTGGTTCCCCGAACCACACGCCGACGGGTGCGCGGCGGAACGTCGCGCCCACCCCGAGGTCCTCCGCGGCTCCGGCCATGATCCGCTCGACCGGTCCGTCGTGCGGATAGCGGTCCACCACGCCGAGCATGCGCCGGGCTGTGGCATAGTGCGGGGCGAGCGCGGTGCGCCAGTCCCGGATCGATGCCCACTGCGGGTCGGCGAAGAACGCCGCGCCCGGTTCGTACAGCGTGTTGGCGTAGTTGAGCGACCCGCCGCCCACGCCCGCACCGGCGAGGATCATGACGTGCGGAAGCCGATGGATGCGCTGCACCCCGAAGCACCCGAGCGCCGGGGCCCAGAGGTAACGACGCACGTCCCAGCTGGTCTTCGCGAAGTCCTCGTCGGCGAATCGCCGCCCGGCCTCGAACACGCGGACGCGGTAGTCCTTCTCCGTGAGCCGGAGGGCCGCGACGGAGCCGCCGAAGCCCGAACCGACGATGACGACGTCCTCATCGAACATGCGCGTCCCTCCGCTCCGCCCGGGTCATGACGATCAGTGCGCCCGCGCGGATCGAGATCGTGCAGGTCTCCGCACCGACACGCTCGCCGTCCGCGTAGGCCACGAGACCCGGGGCGGCGACGGTGACCGTGCGGGCCCGGACGTGCCGCACCTCCCGGCGCGCCAGGTGCGTCCCGCGCAGGAGGAGCGGGAACAGTCGCACCAGGCGGAGGCGGCCGAGGGGACCCACGGCGACGATGTCGAGGGCGCCGTCGTCCGGGGCGGCGCCGATGCACACCGGCATCCCCCCGCCGTAGCTCGCGGTGTTCCCGACCGCGACGAGCGTGCCGGGTGCCGCCGTCTCCGGGCCGTCATCGACGCGGATCGTGAAGTCGAACGGGCGCAGCCGGACGAGCTCGACCAGCAGTGCGAGGTAGTACCGCAGCGCACCGGAGGGCCAGCGGAGGCGGTTGGTGCGGTCGCTCACGCGCGCATCGAAACCCAGCGCCGCCACGGTGAGGAAGAGGGAGGTGCCCGTCGACGTCCGCACCTCGCCGATGTCGATGGCACGGGGCACGCCGGTCAGCGCGAGCTCGACCGCCTCCGCCACGTCCGCGCGAGGCAGCCCGAGCGCGCGCGCGAGATCGTTCCCCGTGCCGGCGGGAACCACCGTCACCGGGACACCCGCCGCACACACGACCTCGAGGATGCCCGAGAGGGTGCCGTCGCCGCCCACGACGACGAGTCCGTCCGGCCCCGCGTCCAGGGCCACAGCGGCCAGCCGCCTCGTGTCGGCAGCCGAACGCCCGGCGTACACGCGCACGTCCGCCCCGCGCCGTCGGAGGTGAGCGAGCGCGTCGTCCGCGACCCGCTGCCCGCGGCCCTTGCCGGACAGCGGGTTCGACAGCACCGCGATGTGCCCCATCTCAGACGGTCGTCCCGGTCGGGACATCGGCGAGGACGGCGCCCGGGTTCATGATGCCGCGGGGATCGAGCTCCCGCTTCACGGCGGTGAGGATCCGCATGCCGGTGTCCCCGATCTCCTCCGCGAGCCACGGGGCGTGATCGCGACCCACGGCGTGATGGTGGCTGATGGTCCCGCCGTTCGCGAGGATCGCGTCGTTCACCCTCCCCTTCACGGCCGCCCACGCGCCGAGGGGGTCCCGTCGCAGCCCGGCGAGGACCGTGAAGTAGAGGGAGGCGCCCGTCGGATACACGTGGGAGACATGACACATGATGTACGAGCGGGCATCCGCCGCGTCGAAGCCGTCCCGCAGCGCCGCCTCGACGGCCTCCTTCAGAGTGCGCAGGTTCGACCAGGTGGTCGCGGTCTCCAGCGTCTCGCAGAACACTCCGGCATCGAGCAGAGCATCGCGCAGATACGGACCGTCGAAGCGTCCTGCGGCCCATTCCTCCGCGTCGTTGGTGCCGGCACTGCGGCCGCCTGCCGCGGCGAGGATCGCGGCGGTCCGGGCCCTGCGGCCGGCGGCGTCGTCGCCCTCGAACACCGTCACGACGCTCGCCCCCTTCGCGAGGGCCTTCCCGATCCGGCCGACCTGGGCGAGGCTCACCGCGGTCTCGGCTTCGTCGGAGAGCCGGATCACCGTGGGACCCGCACCCTGCTGCACCACCCGCCGCAGCGCATCGGCGCCACGGTCGAAGTCCGGGAAGGTCCACGACTCGAAGATCCGGTTCGTCGGCACCGGATGCACCCGGACCCGGACCTCGGTGATCACGCCGAAGATCCCCTCGGAGCCCAGGAAGAGGCGGACGAGGTCGGGGCCGGCAGCCGATCCCGGTGCGCGGCCGAGGTCGAGGTCCCCCGTAGGCGTCGCGACCCGGATCCCCGTCACCATCGCGTCGAAACGCCCGTTGCCCGCGGAGTTCTGTCCGGAGGATCGGGCGGCGGCGAAACCGCCGATCGTGGCGTACCGGAAGCTCTGCGGGAAGTGCCCGAGCTCGAACCCCTGGGCGCCGAGCAGCGCTTCGGCCTCCGGTCCGGTCGTGCCCGCCGCGAGAGTCGCCTGACCACTGAGCGGGTCGAGGTGGAGCAGCCCGGAGAGTCGACGCAGGTCCAGGCTGACGACGGCACGATGCCGGCCGGTCTCCGGATCCAGGGCACCGACCACGCTCGTTCCTCCGCCGAACGGGATGACGGCGATCCCGCGCTCCCCCGCCAGAGCGAGGCAGGCGCGCACGGCGTCATGGTCCGCAGGGAACACCACGGCGTCGGGCGCATCCTGCTCGGGATGCCGCCGTCGCAGAAGGTCGGGGGTGGAGCGTCCTCCGGCGTGCCGGAGGCGCACCGACGTCGTGACGTCCACCCCATCGGGGCCGACCACCGCCGCCAGCGCGTCGCGATCATCCGCGGTCAGTCGCGAGGGCCGCACCCGCACGTCATCCAGCCCCGGCGGACGGGGCGGACGGGGAACGCGGCCCAGCAGCAGGGGCAGCAGGCCGCGGACAGCGAGCGGGAGGTCTTTCGCCCGGTCCGGATCGCCCCAGCCGTTCCAGCGCATCTCGGGCCTGTCGGCCCCTCTGCCATTCGCCTGCTCCATGGGTTACAGTGTGACACATCATGGAACAACGTCAACCGCTCGCCGTGCGCTCGGAGATCCTCGCGCCGACCTGGGACGCCACGCAACGCCGGGTGCTCGACGCCGCCGACGACCTGCTCGTCCGCGCCGGCGTCCACGGGGTGACGATCGCTGCCCTCGCGCGTCGTTCCGGCCTCAGCCGGCCCACCATCTACCGGACGTGGCGGGATGCCGACGACGTCGTCCGGTCCGCGCTCCTCCGGCGGGTCGCCGACCTCCTCAGCCGGTTCCCCGCGACGACCGGCTCCCGGGACACGCTCGTCGCGGACGTGCTGCGGTTCACCTCCCTGTTCCGGGCCGACCCTGTGTACGGCCACCTCCTCGACGAGGAACCCGAGGCGTTCACGCGCTACACCCTGCACCGGGTGGGGTCCAGCCAGCGACTCATCCTCCAGTGGCTCGCCGACGCGATCGCGGCGGCGCAGGCCCAGGGCTCGGTGCGCGCGGGTGATCCCGGCGAGATCGCCGTCATGCTGCTCCTGATCGCCCAGTCCGCCGTGCTGTCGCACGGCACGGTGGCCGACCTCATCGACGAGAAGTCCTGGGAGCGCGAGCTCCGCGCCGCGCTGGACGGCCACCTCCGGCCATGACCTCCGCCCCGACCGCCCTCCACGCGGCCCGCCGCCGAAGCGATCTCGCCGCGGCGGCGGACGGCACCTGTGACGTCCTCGTGGTCGGCGGCGGGATCACCGGGACGGGCGTGGCCCTGGACGCCGCGTCGCGCGGTCTCCGGGTGACCCTGATCGAGGCGGAGGACCTCGCCTTCGGGACGAGCCGGTTCAGCTCGAAGCTCGTCCACGGCGGCCTGCGGTACCTCGCGACGGGCGACGTGGCGACGGCGCGCGAGAGTGCGCGGGAGCGGCATCTGCTGATGTCGGTGATCGCGCCCCACCTCATCCGTCCGCTCGGACAGCTGCTCCCGTTCGCCCCCGGTGTCAGCGGCCGCCAGCGGGGGGCCGGGGCGGCGGGGATGGCCATGGGCGACCTCCTCCGGCTGCAGGCGCGCACGAGCGCGAAGACCCTCCCCGGGCCGCACCCCGTCGGGACGGCGAAGGCGCTGCGCCTGTTCCCCGCCCTGAACCCCCGCGGACTGCGCGGCGGCATGGTCACGTACGACGGCCAGCTGTCCGATGACGCCGCCCTCGTCGTCGCGGTCGCGCGCACGGCGGCCGGTCTCGGCGCGCGGATCCTCACCAGGGTCCGCGCCGAGCGGCTGCACGCGGACGGCGCTGCAGCGACGGACACGCTCACCGGCGAACGCATCGATATCCGGGCGCGGACGGTCATCAACGCCACCGGGGTGTGGGCGGCGACCCTCGACGACGGCCTCACCCTGCGCCCGAGCCGCGGCACCCACATCGTCCTGGACGCTGCGGATCTCGGCGATCCGGCCGCGGCGCTGACCATCCCGCTGGAAGGTTCCATCAGCCGCTACGTGTTCGCCCTGCCACAGCGCGCCGGGCGTGTCATCGTCGGTCTCACCGATGTCGAGGCGCCGGGCCCCATCCCCTCCGTCGCCGAGCCCACCGAGGCCGAGATCGGCTTCCTCCTGGAGACACTGAACCGCCTGCTCGCGGTGCCGGTGGCGCCGGACCGCGTCCGCGGAGCCTTCGCCGGGCTCCGCCCGCTCGTCGACACCGGAGCGGCCGAGACCGCAGACGTCTCCCGTCGGCATCTCGTGCGCGCCTCCGCCTCGGGTGTCATCTCCGTTCTCGGCGGCAAGCTGACGACCTACCGGCGGATGGCCGAGGACGCCGTGGACCTGGCGGTGCGGCAGTACGGCCTCCGCGCCGGCCCCAGTGGCACCGCGACCCTGCGCCTGATCGACGATCCCGCACCGGGCGATGTCGTCGAGGGCGGCGCACTCTCCCGCGCCGCCGTCGAGCACGCTGTGCGTTCGGAGGGCGCGATGACCGCAGCCGATGTGCTCGACCGCCGCACGCGGATCGGGCTCGTCTCCGACGACCGCACCCGAGCCCTTCCGGCGGTGGAGCGGATCGTCGCCGAGACACTCGCCGACCTGCCCTGACCGGCAGCGGACGCCGGGGGATCCTCCGTCAGTGACGCTCGTGGAGCGGGAGCTCGATCGCGCCGGTCTCACCGGCGTGGCGGGCCTTCGGGATGCGGGTGCCCAGCACCTGCGCCACGACGTCCTGGGCGATCTTCGAGGCGGTGAGACCGGCGTCGGCGAGGATCTGATCACGTGACGCGTGGTCAATGAACTCGTCGGGAAGGCCCAGCTCGTCCACCGCCGTGTCGATCCCCGCCTCGCGGAGCACCTGCCGCACGCGGGTGCCGATGCCACCCACGCGGATGCCGTCCTCGAGCGTGATCACCAGGCGATGCCGCGCCGCCAGCTCGACCACCGAGGGTTGCACGGGGATCGCCCACCGCGGGTCGATCACGGTGGCGCCGATGCCCTGGGCGCGCAGCCGTTCCGCCACGTCGACGGCCAGCGCGGCGAACGGGCCGATGGCGACGATGAGGACGTCTTCGCCCTCGCCGCGCGCCAGCACGTCCACGCCGTCCGAGAGGCGCTCGAGCGCCGGCAGATCGGCCGAGACGTCGCCCTTCGGGAAGCGGATGACGGTCGGAGCGTCCTCGACGGCGACCGCTTCGTCCAACGCCTCGGTCAGACGCGCACCGTCACGGGGCGCCGCGATCCGGATGTGCGGGACGATCTGCAGCATGGCCAGATCCCACATGCCGTGGTGGCTCGGGCCGTCGGGACCTGTGACGCCGGCACGATCGAGCACGAAGGTCACGCCGGCGCGATGCAGCGCGACGTCCATGAGCACCTGGTCGAACGCCCGTCCCATGAACGTGGCGTACACGGCGACGACGGGGTGCAGGCCGCCGTACGCGAGTCCAGCGGCCGAGGCCACCGCGTGCTGCTCGGCGATGCCGACGTCGTAGACACGGTCGGGGAAGCGCTCTGCGAAGGGGGCGAGCCCGGTGGGCCGGAGCATCGCCGCGGTGATGGCGATCACGTCCGAGCGGCGCTCCCCGACCTTCACGAGGGCGTCGGAGAAGACGTCGGTCCACCCGCGGCCGCCCGAGGACAGCGTCTCCCCCGTCGTCGGGTCGATCTTGCCGACCGCGTGGAACTGGTCGGCCTCATCGTCGCGGGCCGGCTGATACCCGCGGCCCTTCTCGGTGATCGCGTGCACGATGACGGGTGCGCCGTAGGACTTCGCCAGCTCCAGGGTCTCCAGCAGCGCCGGAAGATCGTGGCCGTCCACGGGACCGAGGTACTTGATGTCGAGGTTGGAGTACAGGGCCTCGTTGTTGGTGAACCGCGAGAGGAATCCGTGGGTGCCGCCGCGCACGCCGCGGAACACCGCTCGACCCACCGGCCCGAACGCGCGGAAGAGGCGATCGGACTTGTGGTGGAGATCCTTGTACGCCGCCGCGGTGCGGACCCGGTTCAGGAAGCGGGACATGCCGCCGATGGTCGGCGCGTAGGAGCGGCCGTTGTCGTTGACGACGATCACGAGGTTGCGGTCGTTGTCGTCGGAGATGTTGTTCAGCGCCTCCCACGTCATGCCGCCGGTCAGCGCGCCGTCGCCGACGACCGCGACCACGTGTCGGTCCGCGCGGCCGGTGGCGGTGAGCGCTCGGGACACGCCGTCGGCCCAGCTCAGCGAGCTGGAGGCGTGAGAGGACTCGACGACGTCGTGCGGGCTCTCCGCACGCTGCGGGTAGCCCGCGAGCCCCTCCCGGACGCGCAGCTTCGAGAAGTCCTGCCGGCCGGTGAGGATCTTGTGGACATAGGACTGGTGGCCGGTGTCGAAGATGAAGGGGTCATCCGGCGAGGAGAACACACGGTGCAGGGCGATCGTGAGCTCCACGACACCGAGGTTCGGACCGAGGTGCCCACCCGTCTGCGAGACGTTCTCGACGAGGAAAGCCCGGATCTCCGCGGCGAGTTCTTCCAATTGCTCCGGCGAGAGCCGATCAAGATCGCGCGGTCCAGAGATGCTCGGAAGAATGGGCATCTGCGCCTCCTCACAGGCCTCGACAGAGCGTCCGAACGGGTGCGGACGCCTTCCCGATCCTACCGCTCGGAGCCGGGAATCCCCCGAGGGCGGGAGACCCTTGACACGCCGAAGGGGCCCGTGTCCGTGGACACGAGCCCCTTCGCGATCGCGGCTCAGACGAGCGAGCGCAGCACGTACTGCAGGATGCCGCCGTTGCGGTAGTAGTCCGCCTCACCGGGGGTGTCGATGCGGACGACCGCGTCGAACTCGACGGGCTGCTTGCCCTCGGGCGAGTGCTCGCTCGGGGTGGCGGTGACCTTGACCGTCTTCGGGGTGACGCCGTTGTTGAGCTCCTCGAGTCCTGTGATCGAGACGATCTCGGTGCCGTCGAGACCCAGCGACTCCCAGCTCTCGCCGGCGGGGAACTGCAGCGGGACGACGCCCATGCCGATGAGGTTGGAGCGGTGGATGCGCTCGAAGCTCTCCGTGATCACGGCCTTGACGCCCAGGAGGCTCGTGCCCTTGGCCGCCCAGTCGCGGGACGAGCCGGAGCCGTACTCCTTGCCGCCGAAGACGACGAGCGGGGTGCCCTGCTCGGCGTAGTTCATGCACGCGTCGTAGATGTACGACTGCGGGCCGCCCGGCTGCGTGAAGTCGCGGGTGTAGCCGCCCTCGACGACCTGTCCGTCGTTCACGGCCGAGACCATGAGGTTCTTCAGGCGGATGTTCGCGAACGTGCCGCGGATCATGACCTCGTGGTTGCCGCGACGCGAGCCGAAGGAGTTGAAGTCCTTGCGGTCGACGCCGTGCTCCGTGAGGTACTGGGCCGCGGGGGTACCCGGCTTGATGTTGCCGGCCGGCGAGATGTGGTCGGTGGTGACCGAGTCGCCGAGCGTCGCCATGACGCGTGCACCCTCGATGTCCTTCACCGGGGTGAGCTCCATCGTCATGCCGTCGAAGTACGGGGCCTTGCGCACGTACGTCGAGTTCTCGTCCCACTGGAACGTGTCGTCGTCCGGCGTGGGCAGGTTGCGCCAGCGCTCGTCACCGTCGAACACGGTGGCGTACTGCTTGATGAACTGGTCGCGCGAGATCGACGAGTCGACGATCTCCTGGACCTCTTCCGGCGACGGCCAGATGTCCTTGAGGAACACGTCGTTGCCGTCCGCGTCCTTGCCGAGCGCGTCGGTGTCGAAGTCGAAGTGCATCGAGCCGGCGAGGGCGTACGCGATGACCAGCGGCGGGCTGGCCAGGTAGTTCATCTTCACGTCCGGGCTGATGCGGCCCTCGAAGTTGCGGTTGCCCGAGAGGACGGCCGTGACCGCGAGGTCGTGCGAGTTGATCGCCTCGGAGACCTCTTCGATCAGCGGACCGGAGTTTCCGATGCAGATGGTGCAGCCATAGCCGACGGTGTAGAAGCCGAGGCCCTCGAGGTCCTTGTCCAGACCCGACTTCTCGTAGTAGTCGGTGACGACCTTCGAGCCGGGGCCGAGCGTGGTCTTCACCCAGGGCTTCTGCTTGAGGCCCTTCTCCCGCGCCTTGCGGGCGAGGAGGCCGGCGGCGATCATCACCGACGGGTTGGACGTGTTGGTGCACGACGTGATGGCCGCCAGGGTCACGGCGCCGTTGTCGAGGATGTACTTCTCACCCTCGGGGGTCGTGACCGGCACGGGGTTCGACACGTTGGCCGGCGCACCGCTGCTGATGTGCACGGGACGCGTGGTCGGCTCCTCCTCGCCGGGGACCTGACCGGGGTCGGACGCCGGGAAGGAGTGCTTGGACTCGAGGTCGACGATGTCGTCGCTGGTCGAGGCCGTGGCGTAGTTCAGGATGTCCTGCTCGAACTGCGTCTTCGCCTCGGAGAGGAGGATGCGGTCCTGCGGGCGCTTCGGGCCGGCGATGGACGGGACGACCGTGCCGAGGTCGAGCTCCATGTACTCGCTGAAGACCGGCTCGTGGGAGGCGTCGTGCCAGAGCTTCTGCTCCTTGGCGTAGGCCTCGACGAGCGCGACGGCCTCCTCGCTGCGGCCGGTGAGGCGCAGGTAGTCGAGGGTGACGTCGTCGATCGGGAAGATCGCGGCGGTCGAGCCGAACTCGGGCGACATGTTGCCGATCGTCGCGCGGTTGGCCAGCGGCACCGAGGCGACGCCCTCACCGTAGAACTCGACGAACTTGCCGACGACGCCGTGCTTGCGCAGCATGTCGGTGATGGTCAGCACCACGTCGGTCGCGGTCACGCCGGCGGGGATCTCACCCGAGAGCTTGAAGCCGACGACGCGCGGGATGAGCATCGACACGGGCTGGCCGAGCATCGCGGCCTCGGCCTCGATGCCGCCGACGCCCCAGCCGAGCACGCCCAGTCCGTTGACCATCGTGGTGTGCGAGTCGGTGCCGACACAGGTGTCGGGGTAGGCCTGGAGGACGCCGCCGTTGGTGCGGTCGTAGATGACCTTCGCCAGGTGCTCGATGTTCACCTGGTGGACGATGCCGGTGCCGGGGGGCACGACCTTGAAGTCCTGGAACGCGGTCTGGCCCCAGCGGAGGAACTGGTACCGCTCGCCGTTGCGCTCGTACTCGATCTCGACGTTGCGCTCGAGGGCGTTCTCGGTGCCGAAGAGGTCGGCGATGACGGAGTGGTCGATGACCATCTCGGCCGGCGAGAGCGGGTTGATCTTGTTCGGGTCGCCGCCGAGCGCCGTGACGGCCTCACGCATCGTGGCGAGGTCGACGATGCAGGGCACGCCGGTGAAGTCCTGCATGACCACGCGCGCCGGCGTGAACTGGATCTCCGTGTTGGGCTCCGCGTTGGCGTCCCACGACCCGAGCGCCTCGATCTGCGCCTTCGTGACGTTCGCGCCGTCCTCGGTGCGAAGCAGGTTCTCCAGGAGGACCTTGAGGCTGAAGGGGAGCTTGTCGAAACCGGGCACCGTGTCGATGCGGAAGATCTCGTAGTCGGTGCTGCCGACCGTCAGGGTGCTCTTGGCACCGAAGCTGTTCACCGTGGACACGAATCCGTCTCCTTCTATTCGGATGGGAGCGACAGGCGCCTCCATCTTGCTCGCCGGTGCGGCCGCGCGGCTAGCAAGGGGGACCTAACCAGTCTGCTCCGCGCTGGTCACCGGCGAAAGCCCGTGATTTATCTTGATGTCGAGATAAATCTATCACGCCGCCGCGGGGTCGTCGTGCGACGACGCGCGGGGATAGAGCGCACGGACGACCAGCCAGGTCACCGCGATCAGGGGCGCGAACAACGGCAGTCCCATCACGAGCTTGAGGGTTCCGAGAGCGGTGACGTCGCCGGCCAGGTACAGCGGGAACTGCACGATCAGTCGGGCGAAGAACAGCGTGGCCCAGGCGATGCCCAACCAGAAGAAGGCCCGCCGCTTGCGACGGTCCGCACGCCAGGCGGTTCCCTCCCCCATGAGGAAGCCGACCGCGAGACCGATGACGGACCAGCCGATGAGCGCCGAGACGAGGATCGCCGAGCCGTAGACCGCGTTCGTGATGAGGCCGGGGACGAAATTGTCCTCGCCGCGGCCCGTCCACAGGGCCAGACCGGCGGCGGCCACGGCCGCGATCAGCCCGCCGAGGGCGGCCGACGGCGGCGACTTCTGCATCAGCCGGACGACGGTGAACACGGCGGCCAGACCGACGGACACTCCGAGGGGCAGCAGCAGGGGCTCCGGCCGAAGGGTGAACAGGATCACGAACGCGAGGCTCGGGAGCACCGACTCGAGGATCCCGCGCCAGCCGCCCATGGCCGACCAGACGACCTTGTGCGTGCTCGCGCTCTCGGACGGGTCGAGCCCGGCCTTGCGCGCGGCGCCGCCGAGTGCTGCTCCGAGGATCTCCGACGCGCTCTGCGTGCGCGGCTCCTCGGCGTCCGGCGTGGTCACGCGGAGCCCGGCGTCGCCGGCATCTTCAGCGGGATGAGGTCGCGCGGCGGCATGGGCGCTCCCCCGCGGACGACGACGATCGAGCGGAAGAGGTCCTCGACCTTCGCCGCCGCCTCCGGGTCGGACGCGGCCGCGCCGCCGATCACACCGCGCAGGAACCAGCGGGGCCCGTCGATGCCGATGAAGCGCGCGAGGCGCAGGCCAGAGCCTTCACTGGCGGTCGCGGGCACCTCCGCGAGCAGCTCCTTGCCGAGCGGCCCCTCCCGCTCCTCGACGCGACCGCCCTGCGCCTTGACCTGGTCGCGCAGCTGGACGCGCGTCTCGTCCCACAGACCGCCGCTGCGCGGAGCCGCGAACGGCTGCACCTGGAGCGACGACTCGGCGTAGTCGAGCCCGACCGCCACGATGCGCTTGCTCTGCTCCTCCACCTCGAGCCGCAGGTTCAGTCCCTCGCGCGGCAGGATCTTGATCCCGCCGAGGTCGATGTACGGGCGGACGGGGTTCGCCTCGGAGTCGTCGAACGGGCCCTCGGTGGCGCGGTTCTCCGGCGCCGACTTGGAAGGAGTCTCGTTGCTGTCGGTCATTTCGCCTGTCCTGCTTCGTTCTCGGGGGTCTGTGCCTGGTAGCCGGTCGAGCCGAATCCGCCGGCGCCGCGAACGCTGTCCGGCAGCTCGTCGACCGGGAGGAACCGGGCACGGGTGACGGGCATCACGATGAGCTGTGCGATGCGATCGCCGACGGCGACATCGTACGCGCTGTGGATGTCCGTGTTGATCAGACTGACCTTGATCTCGCCCCGGTAGCCGGCATCGACGGTGCCGGGAGAGTTCACGATCGAGATGCCGTGCTTCGCCGCGAGACCGCTGCGGGGCACCACGAAGGCCGCATAGCCGTCCGGCAGCGCGATGCGTACGCCGGTGGGGACGAGAGCGCGCTCCCCCGGCTCCAGCCGCACGGCCTCGGCGGCGACGAGATCGGCTCCGGCGTCACCCGGATGCGCATAGCCGGGGACCGCTGCGGCGATAATGGGGACATCAACGGAATCGGTCACCCCATGAGGCTAATGCAGAACCCCGCAACGGACGCACGTCCCCGCTACCACGAACGCCTGGCCCCCAGCCTGTGGCTGCTGGTCACGATCGCCCTGGCGGGACCGATGGTGTCCCTGATCTTCGTGCCGGTCGGCTCGACCTTCGCGCTGCTGCTCGGCGGAGCGGTGTCCGCGCTGCTCGTGGTGGCGGCCATCGCCCTGGCTCCGGTCGTCTCGGTGCAGGACGGCGTGCTCCGCGCCGGACCCGCCCACATCGACGTGCGCCACCTCGGCGAGCCGGTGGCGCTGACCGGCGACGAGGCACGGGCCGCACGAGGACCGGAGCTCCCGGCTCGCGGGTGGCACCTCATCCGCGGCGGCATCGACGGTGTCGTCGTGGTGCCGAACATCGACGAGGCAGACCCCGTCATCGCGTGGACGATCTCGACCAGGACGCCCGATCGGCTCGCCGCGGCCATCCGCGCGGCGCGGGGCTGACCGCCCTCCGGAGAAACGACAGCGCGCCCCTGACCGGAGGTCGGGGGCGCGTGAGGCGTCGCGCAGAGGGCTGCTCAGGCAGCGCACTCCTTGCAGATGGGGCCATCGGGTCCCTCGTGGTCGAGCTGCGAGCGGTGCTTCACGAGGAAGCAGCTCATGCAGGTGAACTCGTCCTGCTGCGCGGGCAGCACGACGACATCCAGCTCGAGGTCGGAGAGGTCCGCGCCCGGGAGATCGAAGTTCGACGGGTTGTCGGAGTCCTCGTCTCCGGTCGTGCCGGACAGCTTGTCCGGCACACGCTCCTTGAGGGCTTCGATCGACTCGGAGTCGTCTTCACTCTTTCGGGGAGCGTCGTAATCGGTTGCCATGCGGTGAATCTCCACTTTCATGGTGCGAGTGGGCGGGTGCGCCGTCGGGTAATCGGCGGCCATAGTTTGCATGACCGGCGGGCGTTTCGCAAATGCCCTCCCATGCGACAGGGCAAACTCACGGCACGCCCGCCGTATTCCCTCTCCCGACGCGTCTCCCGTGACACCATGAACGCACACCCATCAGAGGGGCATTCGCATGGAAAACGTCACCATCGTCGGCACAGAAGCAGGAGTGCTCGTCCTCGCGACCGAGGCGGGCGAGCGGTTCGCGCTGCCCATCGACGCCGTGCTGCAGCGGGAGATCCGCCGCGCGACCCGCCAGGCCGAGCCGGCGGCGCAGAAGCTCGCCGCGAGTCCGCGGGACATCCAGGCGCAGATCCGCGCCGGTCTCACCGCCGCCGAGGTCGCGGAGCTCCTCGGGATCAGCGTCGACGACGTCGCACGCTTCGAGGGCCCCGTCCTCGCCGAGCGGGAGCACATCATCGGGCAGGCGCTCGCCGTCCCCGTCCTCATCGGCAGCGAGGTCGAGCCCGACGCGCAGCCGACGTTCGGCGCCGCGGTGCGCGCCAAGCTGGCCGAGGTGGGCGCGTCGTCCGAGCGCTGGGCGAGCTGGAAGGAGGAGTCCGGCTGGATCATCAAGCTGGAGTTCTCCGCCAACGACGTCGAGCACGACGCGCGCTGGAGCTTCGACCCTCGACGGAGCGCCCTCTCGCCGCTGAACGCCGACGCCACGCAGCTCTCGCGACAGGGGTCCCTGCCGGAGGGCCTGATCCCGCGACTGCGGGCCGTGGAGGCCGACCGCGCCGCCTCGCCCTACAAGGACGACAGCCGCTTCGACTCCGGCGCCTTCGGACCGCGCCTGGTCCCGGCCCCCGCCGCCGAGGCAGAGGAGCCGGCGCAGCCCGAGCGCTCGGCGCCAGCGGTCCAGGACGCCGCGATCAACCGCGCCCCCGACGCCGCCTCGACGAGCCCCGAGACCGCCGATCTCCTCGAGGCCCTGCGCCGTCGCCGCGGACAGCGCGAGGCGGCGCCGATCGAGCACGCGATCGAGGACGTTCAGGACGACACCGACCCGATTGCCCTCTTCGTCGCATTGGAGGAGCCGGACGACGAGCCCGCGGCCCCGGAGCCCCCGCCTCGTCAGCCGTCCTCGAACGACGCCGGCGACAGCGGCGGCCGTCGGCGGCGCCGCAACGCCATGCCGTCGTGGGACGAGATCGTCTTCGGAGCACGCACCGACGAGTGACCGCGGTCGCTCGCGTCAGGAGGCGAAGGCGCCGAGCCGCAGGAACGGCACCCTGGTCTCCTCCGGGGTGAGTGCGCCATGCTGCCCGATCATGCCGCGGTTGCGCTGGTCCTCGGCGGTGCCGTCGTAGAGCGCGCGCACACCCGTGGCGGCGATCAGCACGTCACCGATCCGGGGCCGGGCGTCGTCGCTGACGACGGGGCCGAAGAGACCGGCCCGCAGCGCCTCTTCCCGGGTGGCTACCTCGGCCACCCCCTCCAGATCCCGGCGCAGACGCATGGCCAGCACCGCGGTGTCGGTGTCCGGCTCCCGGTACAGGTGCAGCATGCGGGGCTCGCCCCCGACGTGCCGGATGCCGACGAGATGCTCCTCCTCGAGCACGACCTGCCGATGGGACGGTACGTCGACCATGCCGTGATCCGATGTCACCACCACGCCCACGCGCGGCGGGACGCGGACCGAGAGCGCGCCGTCGATCCGCTCCAGCGCGGTGACCCATTCCGCGGAGGCCACCCCGTGCTTGTGCCCCGCCTTGTCGACCTCGGGCAGGTAGCAGTAGACGAGGGAGCCCGGATTCTCCGCAGCCAGCGCGTAGGAGGCCTCGACCCGTTCCTCCGGCGTCGCCGCGGGGACGAATGTCGCGCCGCGGAGGGTCGCATGTGTGAAGCCGCTGTGCGCGTAGGCCGCCAGCCCCACGGCGAAGGCCGGCCGGCCCGTCGCCGCCATGCGCTCGAACACCGTGGGGGCGGCCTGCCAGGTGAGCGGGTCCAGGCCGTCCGTCTCCCACCCGCTGAGCTGATTCACGAGGACATCCCGCTCCGGATCCCGGACGCGATAGCCGACGAGACCGTGCTCCCCCGGCCAGACTCCGGTGGTGAGACTCGTGAGGGCGGCCGCCGTCGTCGTCGGGAAGACCGTCTGCGCGATGTCCTTCTTCGTCATCGTCGCGGTGAGCGAGCGGGCGTGACCGGCGTGCCCGCGGAGGCTGATCGCTCCGAGGCCGTCGATCACCACGAGCACGGCCGAATCGACGCGCGGCAGCGTGGCGGATTCGCCGCGGAGAGCGGCGCACAGGTCGTCCGCCACCCCGACGACGCTCCGGGCGCCCGGCGGAGCGGACGGTAGCATGAAGGACATCCGAGCCAGTCTGACACAGGCTCCCGTACGCCCTCAGGAAGTCCATGCCGAAAACCCCGCCGCCCGAGCCTGTCGAGGAACGCATCCAGGACATCGATCTCTCTCACGAGATGCAGGGCTCCTTCCTGGAGTACGCGTACTCCGTCATCTACTCGCGGGCACTCCCGGACGCCAGAGACGGCCTCAAGCCGGTGCAGCGGCGCATCCTGTTCCAGATGGCCGAGATGGGCCTGCGCCCGGACCGCGGCCATGTGAAGAGCGCCCGCGTCGTCGGCGAGGTCATGGGAAAGCTGCACCCCCATGGCGACTCGGCGATCTATGACGCGCTCGTCCGCCTCGCGCAGGAGTGGGCCCTCCGGGTGCCGCTCGTCGACGGTCACGGCAACTTCGGATCCCTGGACGACGGCCCCGCCGCCGCGCGGTACACCGAGGCGCGTCTCGCCGCCCCCGCGCTCTCGCTCACCGAGAACCTCGACGAGGACGTCGTCGACTTCATCCCGAACTACGACGGCCAGTTCCAGCAGCCGGCTGTGCTGCCCGCGGCGTTCCCCAACCTGCTCGTCAACGGTGCCAGCGGCATCGCGGTGGGCATGGCGACCAACATGGCGCCGCACAACCTCATCGAGGTCGTCGCCGCGGCGACCCACCTGCTCGAGAACCCGGACGCCACCACCGAGGACCTCATGGAGTACGTCCCCGGTCCCGACTTCCCGTCGGGCGGGATCCTCATGGGGCTCGACGGCGTGAAGGACGCCTACACGACGGGTCGCGGCGCCCTCAAGGTTCGCGGACGCACGTCGATCGAGCCGCTGGGCCCCCGGCGCACGGGCATCATCGTGTCGGAGCTGCCCTACATGGTCGGTCCGGAGCGTCTCATCGAGAAGATCCGCGACGCGGTGCAGGCGAAGAAGCTGCAGGGCATCAGCGACGTCACCGATCTCACCGACCGCAACCACGGCCTCCGCGTCGCCATCGGGATCAAGACCGGTTTCGATCCGAACGCCGTGCTGGAGCAGCTCTACCGGCTCACCCCGCTGGAGGACTCCTTCAGCATCAACAACGTCGCCCTCGTCGACGGCCAGCCCCGCACCCTCGGGCTCAAGGAGATGCTCAGCGTCTACGTCGGCCACCGCATCGAGGTCATCACCCGCCGCAGCCGGTACCGTCTCGCCCGCCGGGAGGAGCGCCTGCACCTGGTGGAGGGTCTGCTCATCGCGATCCTCGACATCGACGAGGTCATCCAGGTCATCCGGTCGTCGGACGACACCGAGCAGGCCCGCACCCGGCTCCGGTCCGTGTTCGACCTCAGCGAGCCGCAGGCCGAGTACATCCTCGAGCTGCGGCTGCGACGTCTGACCAAGTTCTCGCGCATCGAGCTCGAGGCGGAGCGCGACGCCCTCCTCGCGGAGATCGCGTCGCTGCGCGAGCTGCTCGCCAGCCCGGCCCTGCTGCGCGCGGCCGTCGCCCGGGAGCTGGACGCCGTGGCCGAGGCGTACGGGACGCCGCGGCGCACCCTGCTGATGAACGCGGCCCCGCCGAAGCCCCGTGCGACGAAGGGCGCCGTCGACCTGCAGATCGCCGACGCGCCGACCACCGTCGTCCTCTCGACGACGGGCCGCGCCGTGCGCGTGGACCTCGGCGAAGGACAGGAGCTGACGGCTCCGGCCCGGCGGAGCAAGCACGATGCCATCCTCGCGACGGTCGAGACGACGGTCCGCGGCGAGGTCGGGGCGCTCACCAGCACGGGACGCGTCGTCCGCTTCTCCCCCGTGGACCTGCCCTCGGTGCCGGGCACCTCGGTGCAGCTCGCCGCGGGGACTCCGCTTCGCGACTACCTGGGGATCGCGGCCAAGGGCGAGCGCATCCTCGGGTTCGTCCGTTTCGACAGCGAGACCCCCGTCGCGCTCGGCACCGCGCAGGGCATCGTGAAGCGCATCGTGCCGTCGACCCTGCCCGTGCGGCCCGACCTGGAGGTCATCGCCCTCAAGACCGGAGACTCCGTGGTCGGGGTGGCCGACGCGGAGGATGACGCCGACCTCGTGTTCCTGACGACGGATGCGCAGCTGCTGCGGTTCTCGGCCTCGACGGTCCGCCCCCAGGGCGCGCCGGCCGGTGGCATGGCGGGCATCAAGCTCGGCTCGGGCGCCTCTGTCCTCTTCTTCGGCGCCGTCCGCCCGGACACCGACGCCGTGGTCGCCACGGTGTCCGGCGCGGAGAGCATCCTGCCCGGCACCGATCCCGGCCGCGCGAAGGTCTCGGCCTTCACGGAGTACCCGTCGAAGGGCCGCGCGACCGGTGGCGTCCGCGCCCACGCCTTCCTGAAGGGCGAGGACCGCCTCACCGTCGCCTGGGTCGGCCCGAGCCCGGCGCTGGCCGTCGACCCGACCGGCGCGGTGCGCAAGCTGCCGGACGTGGGGGCACGACGCGACGCCTCCGGTCAGCCGATCGACGGCGTCATCGGCAGCATCGGCCGCACGCTCGTCTGATCCGTTCCACGAAGAAGGGGACCCGGCCGCGCCGGGTCCCCTTCTTCGTGACTTCTGCTCTCAGGCGTCGATGGACTCGCGGGAGAGCTGGTCGGCGGAGTCGATGATGAACTCCCGCCGCGGGGCGACCTCGTTGCCCATGAGCAGTTCGAAGACGCGGCCCGCCGCCTCGGCGTCCTCCATCCGGACGCGGCGGAGCAGGCGACCGGAGCGGTCCATCGTCGTGTTCGCGAGCTGCTCGGCGTCCATCTCGCCGAGACCCTTGTAGCGCTGGATCGGCTCGTGCCAGCGCTTGCCGGCCTTGCGGAGCTTCGCGAGCAGCGCGTGCAGCTCCTGCTCGCTGTAGGTGTAGATCGTCTCGTTCGGCTTGGATCCCGGGTTGATGACGATGATCCGATGCAGCGGCGGCACGGCGGCGAACACCCGTCCGTGCTCGATGAGCGGCCGCATGTAGCGGAAGAAGAGCGTGAGCAGGAGGGTGCGGATGTGCGCGCCGTCGACGTCGGCGTCGCTCATGAGGATGATCTTCCCGTAGCGTGCGGCGTCGATGTCGAAGGTCCGCCCGGAGCCGGCCCCGATCACCTGGATGATGGACGCGCATTCGGCGTTGGACAGCATGTCGCCGACCGACGCCTTCTGCACGTTGAGGATCTTCCCGCGGATCGGCAGCAGCGCCTGGAACTCGCTGTTGCGCGCGTTCTTCGCCGTGCCGAGGGCCGAGTCTCCCTCGACGATGAAGAGCTCGCTGCGCTCCACGTCGTTCGTCCGACAGTCGACGAGCTTGGTCGGCAGGGTGGACGACTCGAGCGCGTTCTTCCGGCGCTGCGTCTCCTTGTGGGCGCGTGCCGACACGCGCGCCTTCATCTCGGAGACGATCTTGTCGAGCAGCTGCGTGGCCTGGCTCTTGTCGTCGCGCTTGGTGGAGGTGAAGCGCTGCTGGAGGTCCTTGCGCATCACCTGGGCCACGATCTGGCGCACGGCGGGCGTGCCGAGCACCTCCTTCGTCTGACCCTCGAACTGCGGCTCCGGCACGTTGACCGTGAGGACCGCGGTGAGGCCGGCGAGGACGTCGTCCTTCTCCAGCTTGTCGTTGCCGACCTTGAGCCGGCGGGCGTTCTGCTCGACCTGGCTGCGGAGCACCTTCAACAGCTCCTGCTCGAAGCCCTGCTGATGCGTGCCGCCCTTCGGGGTGGAGATGATGTTCACGAAGGAGCGGATGCGGGTGTCGTAGCCGGTGCCCCAGCGCAGGGCGATGTCGACGGCGCAGACGCGCTCGACCTCGGTCGCCACCATGTGCCCGTCCGGCTGCAGGACCGGGACGGTCTCGGTGAACGTGCCCTCCCCCTGGATGCGCCAGGTGTCGGTCACCGGCGGGTCGACCGCGAGGTAGTCCACGAACTCGGAGATGCCGCCCTCGTAGAGGTACGAGGTCTCCACGGGGCCGGTCGGCGCACCGTCCTCCCCCACCCCGGCGCTCGCGGCGCGCTCGTCGCGCACCACGATCTCGAGCCCGGGGACCAGGAAGGCCGTCTGACGCGCCCGCGTCTCGAGCTCGGCGAGCTGGAACGCGGCGTCCTTGGTGAAGATCTGGCGGTCGGCCCAGTACCGCACCCGGGTGCCGGTGACGCCACGCGGCGCCTTGCCGACGACGCGCAGCTCGCTGTTCTCCTCGAACGGGGTGAACGGCGCATCGGGCCGCTTCTCCCCCGAGTCCTGGAAGATGCCGGGCTCACCGCGGTGGAAGGACATCGCGTAGGTCTTGCCGCCGCGGTCGACCTCGACGTCGAGGCGCTCGGAGAGGGCGTTCACGACCGAGGCGCCGACGCCGTGCAGACCGCCCGATGCCGCATAGGAGCCGCCGCCGAACTTCCCTCCGGCGTGCAGCTTCGTGTAGACGACCTCGACGCCGGTCAGACCGGTTCGCGGCTCGACGTCGACGGGGATGCCGCGACCGCGGTCGTGCACCTCGACGCTGCCGTCGTCGTGGAGGATGACGTCGATGCGCGAGCCGTTGCCGGCCACTGCCTCGTCGACGGAGTTGTCGATGATCTCCCAGAGGCAGTGCATGAGCCCGGGCGAACCGTTCGAGCCGATGTACATGCCGGGGCGCTTGCGGACCGCTTCGAGTCCTTCGAGCACCTGGAGATGATGGGCGGAGTACTCGGCATTCACAATCTCCGAGTCTATTCGCGGGAGGGAGCCGCCCCTCGCAGACACTCCCCGGGTCGCCGCGTTCGCGGGTGCGCGCGTACGCGCTGAGCGAAACACGCCGTCGACCGGGCATGCCCCCAGGTACAGCGTGGTTGTATTGAGCACGACCAACAAGGACGCCGACACCCGAGGAGGCCCCGAGATGAATGCAACGACCGAACGTGAGACCTCCGCTGTCGAGTACCGCCTGACCGCGATGGACCGCTGCGACTCGTGTGGAGCGCAGGCCTACATCGCCGCCGAGGTCAACGGTTCCGAGCTGCTCTTCTGCGCCCACCACGGCCGCAAGTACGAAGAGAAGCTGCGCAGCGTGGCCACGAGCTGGCACGACGAGACCGCTCGTCTCATCGAGACGGTCTGATCAGCGCCTGAGCCGGCCGAACCGGTTCAGTCCACGACCCTCCGCCGAATCCGCGGACCGAGGCGGGTGAGGATCTCCTCGCCCACCGTATCGATCCGCTCGGCGAGGGTCGTTGCTGTCTCCTCCCCCTGTGCGCCGGGGCCGAAGATCGTCACCTCGTCGCCGACCGCCATCCCCGGCCAGCCTTCGACGGTCATCGTGGCGACATCGATGGTCGAGACCGCACGCGAGCCGGCGGGGGTGCCCACCGTCATCCCGGTCAGCGTGGAGGGGACGCCGTCCAGACTCCCGACGGCGACGATCGCGCTCTCGCCCTCCACCCGCACGACCGGCGCGACGAGACGCGCCGCGGGACGGACCCCGTCGAGGTCCGGACCGTCCGCCGAGCGGATGCCGTAGCAGAATGCGCCGATCCGCGACACGGTCCCGCGCAGCTCGGGTCGCCACCAGGACGCGGCGGAGGCCGTGAGGTGCACAGACGCCGGCTCCGGCCCGGTCAGGCCGACCTGCCGGACGGCGTCGAGGAACACGGCCTGCGCCTCGTCGTCCTCGGCGTCGCTCGCCTCGGCGATGTGGCTCCAGACCCCGACGAGGACGAGTGCGCCGGAGCGCTCGGCGTCTCGGGCTTCGGCGACCGCGGCCGCCCAGTCCTCCGGGCGCACGCCGTTGCGGTGCAGCCCGGTGTCGATCTTGAGGTGGATCCGTGCGCGCACGCCGAGGACCTCCGCCCGTGCGGCGATGCGCCGGAGATACTCGACCGTGCCGACGCCGAGCTCGATGTCCTGCAGGAGCGCCTCGTCGATCTCCTCATCGGTCGAGGTCGCCCAGGCGAACACCGTCACCTCTCCGCCCGCGATGCGCCGGACCTCGACGCCTCCGCGCACGTCATAGCTGCCGAACGAGGTCACCCCGGCCTCGAGGGCCGTCTCGACCGCCCAGCGGAGCCCGTGGCCGTAGGCGTCGTCCTTGAGGACCAGCATCAGCGTGGAGTCGCCGAGGCGGTCACGGACCGCCGCGATGTTCGTGCGGAAGACGGCGCTGTCCAGACGCAGTTCGGGGCGCATCGGGCCTCCCATCATGCCTCCCATCCGCGCACGGCGTGCGCACCCGGGACCGCGACGAGCTCGGCCGGGGTCATCCGAGTGAGCTCCGCCCAGCGCGCGATGGCGCCGGAGGCGGGTCCGGTCCCTCCGAAGTAGGTCACCGCGTCGCCCACCTCCGCGGGGGCGCCCTGGAGGTCGATGACGCAGACATCCATCGCGACACGCCCGACGATGGGGTGCAGCGCGCCGTCGATCTCCACGTCCGCGTGGTTGCCCAGGGCCCGGACGACGCCCTGAGCGTAGCCGCCCGTCACGAGCGCGACCGTGGTGTCCGCCGCCGCCCGGAAGGTGTAGCCGTACGAGACGGCCTCTCCCGCCCGCAGGCGCTTGGTGGACATGACACGGCCGACCAGGCGCATCACCGGAGGCGTCGTCGGGAGGCCCTCCGCGGACGGCAGCCCGTAGAGGAGACCGGGATCGAGGTCCGGCTCCCTGGTGGTCGTGGCGGTGATGCCTTCGAGACGGAGCGCCTCGACCTCTCCGGGAGAGTCCACGAGGACCTCCTCCGCTCCCGCCGCGGTCACCGCCTGGGCGACGGCGAGCAGACCGTGACCCCACGCATCGCGCCGGAGGTCGGCCCGGCGACCCCCCGCCCGGATCGCCGCGGACGCGCCGGCAGCGAGGGCCGAACGCGAGATCATCGCCTGCGGAAGCGCACTCGAACTCGTGTCACACACGTGCTCCAGCCTAGCTTCCGCGCTCCCAGGAGCCTGGGGGCTCCCCGCGTAGACTGGGACGTCGATCCCTAGACCCGGAGCTTCATGTCTCGTCTTTCTCTCGCGCCCCGCATCCGCTACCTCCTCGGCCGTGCCCGCCGCATCGACGTCGGTTCCGTGTTCGAACGTGCCAAGGAGGCCTCGGCCCAGCATCACCGGCCCGTGCCCACGATCGTCGCCGACATGCTCTGGTCGGCGGCCCGTCACAACGTCGGCTTCCAGGACTACATCGACTACGACTTCGCGATGCTGAACCGCGCCGAGCGCGAGACGTACATGACGCACCCCGTGTCCAACCAGCTCTCGCAGAAGTACGACCACCCCGACTTCCGCTGGATCTTCCAGGACAAGATCGAGTTCAACCGCAAGTTCTCCGCGCACCTGCACCGCGAGTGGATGGTGGTCGAGGAGGGGAACGCCGACGAGGTCCGCGCCCTCACGGAGCGCCTCGGCACGATCGTCACGAAGGAGCCGGTCGGTCAGGCCGGCACCGGTGTGCACCGGTATCACGCGGCCGACATCACGGACTGGACCGAGTTCCACCGCGGCCTCCTCGATCGCGGCGAGCTGCTGATCGAAGAGGTCATCCGTCAGCACGACGACCTGGCGGCGGTATGCCCCGGGACCGTGAACACCACGCGCATCACCGCGTTCTTCGACGGCGAGAAGGCGCACATCCTCGCGATGGCGCAGAAGTTCGGCCGCGGCGCGGTGAGCGACCAGATGACCTTCGGCGGCTTCTACACGATGCTCGACGAGAACGGGCACGCGGTGGGCGCCGGCTACGACTCGCACGGCCACGTCCACGAGACGCACCCGGACTCCGGGTTCCGCATCGCCGACTTCCAGCTGCCGTACATGGACGAGGTGCGCGCGTTCATCGATCAGGTCGCGCGCGTCGTACCGCAGGTGCAGTACGTGGGCTGGGATGTCGTCGTGACCCCGGACGGCCCCGTGCTCGTCGAGGGCAACTGGGGCGCGGGCGTCTACGAGAACAAGCCCAGCGTCACCGGGATCCGCACCGGCCACAAGCCGCGCTACCGCGAGGTCATCGGCTTCTGACCCTTCGACAGGCTCACCCTTCGACAGGCTCAGGGACCCAGCCTGGGTCGCTGAGCCTGTCGAAGCGTCGACCCGGCCCTTTACATACGAACCGGCCCCTTGCGTTCGCACGCAAGGGGCCGGTTCGTTCGTAAAGGGGTGGGTCGACCTGCTCAGACCGCGCGGACGATGCCGAGCGGGGTGGACTCGAGGCCCTGGCCGAGCGGGTTGTCACCCAGGATCTCCACCAGCCGCAGCTCCCCCGCCTTGTCCAGCGTGGAGCCGAGGATGTTGCCGCCGAGATCGTTGATGTCGACCACGGCCACCTCGGCCTGACCACCGATCAGCGTCTTCAGGTGCGCGGCGACGCCATCCGGATCCTTGGGGCCGAGCACGACCGCCTCGTTGTACGGCGGGATGGTGTGCTTCGTCGGGCCGTCGATCGCGCGCGCCTTGTCCCCCGCGATGCGGTAGAAGTCGCCCTTGCGCCCGAAGGCCTTGGTGACCGCCGAGACGGCCGCCGCGAAGAGGATGCGCGGCGTACCGCACTCGCGCAGCGCCATCTCCATCGTCTCCGGCATGCCGAGACCGATGCCGTACGGCGTGCGGGTGACGTACTTCGACAGGAACAGCGCGAGCTTGCGCGGCTTGATCTCGTCGAGGCGGTAGGACCGCCCCTGCGTGATCGCGACGATCTTCTCGGTCACGAAGAGGAGGTCGCCCGGCTGGACGGCATCCATGGCGTACTCCGTGATGATGGCGTCGAGATCGTCGTCCGGCATCACGACACGGGTGCGCAGCGGAATCCGCGCGTAGCTCTTTCCGTCGACGCTCGTCTCGAGCGCCTTGCCCTCGTTCGCCTGCATCACTCGAGGTAGTCCCGCAGCGACTGCGAGCGGCTCGGGTGGCGCAGCTTGGCCATCGTCTTGGACTCGATCTGGCGGATGCGCTCACGCGTCACCCCGAACGTGTCACCGATCTGGTCGAGCGTCTTCGGCTGACCGTCGCCCAGGCCGAAGCGCATCCGGATCACGCCGGCCTCGCGCTCCGAGAGCGAGTCGAGGAGCTGCTCGAGCTGACGCTGCAGCATCGTGAAGCCCACGGCATCGGCGGGGACCACGGCCTCGGTGTCCTCGATGAGGTCACCGAACTCGCTGTCGCCATCTTCGCCGAGCGGCGTGTGCAGGGAGATCGGCTCGCGACCGTACTTCTGCACCTCCACGACCTTCTCCGGGGTCATGTCGAGCTCGCGGCTCAGCTCTTCCGGAGTGGGTTCGCGACCGAGGTCCTGCAGCATCTGGCGCTGCACGCGGGCGAGCTTGTTGATGACCTCGACCATGTGCACCGGGATGCGGATCGTGCGGGCCTGGTCGGCCATGGCGCGGGTGATGGCCTGACGGATCCACCAGGTCGCGTAGGTCGAGAACTTGAAGCCCTTGGTGTAGTCGAACTTCTCGACCGCGCGGATGAGACCGAGGTTGCCCTCCTGGATCAGATCCAGGAACTGCATGCCGCGACCGGTGTAGCGCTTGGCGAGGGAGACGACGAGACGGAGGTTCGCGCCGAGGAGGTGGCTCTTCGCACGCTGACCGTCACGGGCGACCCACTGCAGGTCGAGTCCGAGCTGGCTCGTCTTCTCGGCGGGCGACATCGCGGAGAGCTTCTCCTCCGCGAACAGACCCGCCTCGATGCGCATCGCGAGCTCGACCTCTTCGGCCGCGTTCAGCAGTGCGACCTTTCCGATCTGCTTCAGGTAGTCCTTGACCGGGTCGGCCGTCGCGCCGGTGATCTGGGTCGAGTAGACCGGGACCTCTTCGTCATCCTTGGAGGAGATGACGATCGCACCGGTCGGCAGCGGCTCGGTGAAGGCCGGCTTCGCGTCGTCCTCCTCCTCGTCGCCCGCGGCGTCTTCGGAGCCCTCGGCCGCAGGGGCGTCGTCTTCCTCGACGACGTCGTCCGACTTCTTCTTCTTCGCGGGGGCGCGCTTGGCCGCGGCGCGCTTGGGCGCGGGAGCCGCTTCGGTCGCTTCGACGTCCTCGACCTCGGGATCCGCGGTGATCTGATCGGCCTTCTTCGTCCGCGTGTTCTTCGTCGTGGCAGGAGTCACGTTTCGCCTTTCACGGGGCCGCTGGGAGACCCCGGGACATTTCGGACACTAGTAAGACCCTTGTCAAGTCCAGCGCTCGAAAACACTGATTGACAACGGGTCGGACTCCTAGTATCGCACACGTATGGCGATGAGGACGCATTCGCGCCCGATCCGCACGGACGGATTCAGCCGCGGCCCGGCTTGTCGTCGTCGCCCGACGGACGGGTGGCGAGGTAGCGCTCGAGCTCGGCCGCGAGCTCATCGGCGCTGGGCAGGTCGCGTTCGCTGAATCCGCCTTCGTCGTACGAGTCGTCCTCGGGGTCACGGCCGGCCATGTAGGCGTCGTAGCGACGTTCCAGGTTGTGCACCATCTGCTGCAGCTCGTCATTCGCCGCGACCTGCTCGTCGACCCGGGCGATGTAGTCCGCGCGCCGCTCCTGCACCGCGTCCAGCATGAGCACGAGACCGGTCGACGCCATGAGCTTCTCCGCCGCCGCGCTGACCGCCTCGGGATTCTCGGTCTCGGCGAGGTAGTGCGGCACGAGGAGGACGAAG
The DNA here is from genome assembly GCF_002871415.1 of Microbacterium sp. UMB0228. NCBI lineage: Bacteria > Bacillati > Actinomycetota > Actinomycetes > Micrococcales > Microbacteriaceae > Microbacterium > Microbacterium sp. UMB0228. The sequence continues at coordinate 309,640 of NZ_PNFU01000004.1, forward strand.
CCGACGACGCGTTCCCCGCGCTCCGCGAACCGGTACTCCAGCAGGTGGCCGGCGGTGGCGGGCACCTGCGTCCGCGGACGCCACACGGAGTGCGACACGACGAGGTCGCGCCGGTTCCCGCTCACCGTCGTCCCGATGGGACGCGTGTGCGGCACGGGCATGGCGATGGAGTGCACCCAGTGCAGTCCCGACGCCTCGAACTCCGCTGCGAGGTCCAGCACCGTCTCCGCGAAGGCGTTCCAGGCGAAGTCGGGCTCGTAGCCCGTGAGGAGCAGGAACGGGCGTCCGAGCGCGTCCGTGGCGAGGGAGAGCTCGAGTCGGGGCGGGCGGAACTCGGCGAGGTGGTCCTGGTCGAACGAGATCACGGGGCGACGCGCGCGGTAGTCGAGGAGCACGTCGTTGTCGAAGATCGCGAGCGGCTGCGGCGACGTCGTCTCCCTCAGGTGATCGATGAGCCCCGACACCGCACTGCCCGCGTCGGTGAATCCGGTGAGCAGCATCACGAGAGGCAGGCCGTGGGGCACCGTGGGGGCGTTCGCGACGCGTTCGTGGATTTCTCCGGAGAAGGGCATGTCTCCATGCTACGAGCCGCACCCGGACCCGGGCTCTGACCTGTCTCGCTGAGAGCGAACACACCCCGCCGGGCGGGCCGACGACCCCGGGGCGGAGATCCTAGGATGGAGACCATGACGCTTCCCGTGCTCTCGCACACCACCGATCAGTTCCCCGGAAGCGCTGCCGATGCCGCAGTGCTCGTCGTCCCCGATCTCTCCGAGTCGGCCGAGTCCCTGGCGGCTCACCCCGGTCTCGCCGATGTCCTCGCGGGCATCGGCTTCACCGGCGCCGTCGGAGCGTTCGCGCGGGTCTACGCCCCCGAGGTGACGACGCTCCCCTTCGCGGTCGTCGGCGTCGGCTCCACCATCGACGACGCGTCCGTGCGCAGCGCCGCCGGCACGGCTCTCCGCTCCCTCACCGGCTTCGACACCGTCTCGCTCGGCCTCGCCTCCGGACTCGAGCCGCACGCGGCCGCGGCGGCGGAGGGCGCCGTCCTCGGCGGCTACCGCTTCGACGACTATCGCGCCGAGAACGGCAGGAAGAAGCGGGCGACGGCGGTCGTCGTCCACGCCCCGCTCGACGACGCGACGATCGCCCGTGCCCACGCGACGGGCGAGGCCGTCGCCCTCATCAAGGACCTCGTGAACGTGCCCGCCGAGTGGCAGAGCCCTGCGCAGCTCGCGCAGAGCGCCGCCGACAGTGTCGCCGACCTCGACGTCACCGTGCAGATCCTCGACGAGACCGCTCTCGCGGAACAGGGCTTCGGCGGCATCCTCGGCGTCGGCCAGGGCTCCGACCGGCCGCCGCGTCTCGTCCGCCTCGACTACGCGCCGGCGGACGCGCAGCGCCACATCGCCCTCGTCGGCAAGGGCATCACCTTCGACACCGGCGGCCTGTCGCTGAAGCCCGCGGCCTCGATGGTCGGCATGAAGTTCGACATGGCCGGTGCCGCGACCTCCCTCGCCGCCCTCCGCGCCATCGCCGCCCTCCGCCTCCCCGTGCACGTGACCGCCTGGCTCTGCATCACCGACAACATGCCGTCCGGCCGCGCCCTCCGCCCCGGCGACGTCATCCGCATCCTCGACGGCACCACCGTCGAGGTGCTGAACACCGACGCGGAAGGGCGCCTCGTCCTCGCCGACGGTCTGGTCGCTGCGAGCCGCGAGAACCCCGACGTCATCATCGACGTCGCGACCCTGACCGGCGCGATCGTCGCGGCCCTCGGCCACCGTCACACCGGCGTCTTCGGCGACGACGAGACGGTCGCGGAGTTCCTCGCCGCCGCCGCGCGCACGGGGGAGCCGGCGTGGCACATGCCGCTGCCCGCCTACATGGAGGAGACGCTCGACTCCCCCATCGCCGACATGATCAACGCCAACATGGGAGATCGGATGGGCGGCGCGTCCTTCGCCGGCCTCTTCCTGCGGCGCTTCGTCGGCCGCACCTCGGACGCGGACGACGCGCCGCGCATCCCCTGGGTGCACCTCGACATCGCGGGCTCCGGTGAACACGCCGGCGCCCCCTACGGCTTCACCGAGAAGGGCCCCACGGGGGCGATGGTCCGATCGATCATCGCCTTCGCCGAAGCAGCATCCCACCCGGAGGCATGACACCCATGACAACCCACACCTTCGACATCGTCGTCCTGGGCGGCGGCAGCGGCGGGTACGCCGCGGCACTGCGAGCGAGCGAGCTCGGCAAGTCCGTCGCACTGATCGAGAAGGACAAGGTGGGAGGTACATGCCTCCACCGCGGGTGCATCCCCACGAAGGCGCTGCTGCACACCGCCGAGGTGGCGGACCACGTGCGTGACGCCTCCTCCGTGGGAGTCACGGCCTCGTTCGGCGGGATCGACGTCGCCGGGGTGCGCACCTACCGCGAGGGCATCGTCGCCAAGAAGTACAAGGGTCTCGAGGGGCTCGTCAAGGCGCGCGGCATCACGACGGTCACCGGGCTCGGTCGCCTGAACGCGGACCGGAGCGTGAGCGTCGGCGACGACGTCTACGTCGGCACGGACGTGATCCTCGCCACGGGCTCCTACAGCCGCTCGCTGCCGGGGCTCGAGATCGGCGGACGGATCCTGACCAGCGAGCAGGCGCTCGCCCTGGACGTCATCCCCGAGCGCGTGCTCATCCTGGGCGGCGGTGTGATCGGCGTCGAGTTCGCGAGCGTGTGGCGCTCCTTCGGCGCCGAGGTGACGATCGTGGAGGCCCTGCCCCACCTCGTCCCGAACGAAGACATCGCGATGAGCAAGGGGCTCGAGCGCGCGTTCCGCCGCCGCGGCATCCAGTACTCCCTCGGCGTGCGCTTCCAGAGCGCCACGCAGGACGACGCGTCCGTGACCGTCACGCTGGAGGACGGCACGGAGTTCACCGCCGACTACCTCCTCGTCGCCGTCGGCCGCGGCCCGGCCACCGACGACCTGGGCTTCGAGGACGCCGGCGTGCGTCTGGACCGCGGGTTCGTGACGGTGGACGGCGACCTCCGCACCGATGTCCCCGGTGTGTGGGCGGTCGGCGACATCGTCCCGGGTCTCCAGCTCGCCCACCGCGGGTTCCAGCAGGGCATCGCGGTCGCCGAGCGCATCGCGGGTCTCTCCCCCGCGAACGTGCCCGACGTGCAGATCCCGAAGGTCACCTACTCCAGCCCCGAGGTCGCCTCGGTCGGTCTGACGGAGGAGGCGGCGGTCGCCGCTCACGGTGCCGACGCCGTCCGCTCCTACGAGTACAACCTCGCGGGGAACGGGAAGAGCGAGATCATCGGCACGGGCGGCCTCGTCAAGGTCGTCCGTCTCAAGGACGGACCCGTCCTCGGTGTGCACCTCCTCGGCGACCGCGTCGGAGAGCTCATCACCGAAGGGCAGCTCGCGGTCGCGTGGGAAGCCCACCCGGAGGACATCGCGCCGCTCATCCACGCCCACCCGACCCAGAGCGAGGCCCTCGGCGAAGCCTTCCTCGCACTGGCCGGAAAGCCCCTGCACGCCCTCTGAGCACCAACCGGTGCCCGAGTCACTAAGCTAGACAAGCGTCATACAACTTCTGAAGGAGACTCAGTCATGAGCACATCCGTGGTCCTCCCCGCTCTCGGTGAGAGCGTCACAGAGGGTACGGTCACCCGCTGGCTCAAGCAGGTGGGAGACACCGTCCAGGCGGACGAGGGCCTGCTCGAGATCTCGACCGACAAGGTCGACACCGAGATCCCCTCCCCCGTCACCGGCGTCATCGAGGAGATCCTCGTGGCCGAGGACGAGACCGTCGAGGTCGGTGCTCTGCTGGCCCGCATCGGTGACGGCAGCGGCGCGGCCCCTGCCGGCGATGCCCCTGCCGCCGCCGAAGCCGCTCCGGCCGAAGCCGCCGCCCCCGCCGCTCCGGAGCCCGCCGCGGCTCCCGCAGCGGAGCCGCAGGCTCCCGCCGAGTCCGCGCCCGCCGAGTCCGCCCCTGCGGCTCCGTCCGGCGACGCGACCGACATCGTGCTCCCCGAGCTCGGCGAGAGCGTCACCGAGGGCACCGTCACCCGGTGGCTCAAGCAGGTCGGCGACTCGGTCGAGGTCGATGAGGCGCTCCTCGAGATCTCCACCGACAAGGTCGACACCGAGATCCCGTCGCCGGTCGCCGGCGTGCTGCAGGAGATCGTCGCCGGCGAGGACGAGACCGTCGAGGTCGGCGCCGTGCTGGCACGTGTCGGTTCGGGTGCTGCTCCCGCCGCTCAGCCCGAGGCTCCTGCCGCTCCGCAGGCCGAGGCTCCCGCCGCGCCGGCCCCGCAGGCCGAGGCTCCGGCTGCACAGCCCGAGGCTCCGGCTGCTCCCGCTCCGCAGGCGGAGGCCCCCGCCGCGCCGGCCCAGCCCGCCGCTCCCGCACAGCCCGCTGCTCCCGCACAGTCCGCGCAGACCGAGGCTCCCAAGCTGTCGCTGCCGACCGAGAGCGACAACCTGTACGTGACCCCGCTCGTCCGCCGTCTGGCTGCGCAGCAGGGCGTGGATCTGGCCACGGTCAAGGGCACCGGCGTCGGAGGCCGTATCCGCAAGGAGGACGTCCTCAAGGCGGCCGAGACGGCGACCGCCGCACCGGCCGCCGCCGCGGCACCGGCTCCGGCACCGCTCGAGGTGTCGCCGCTGCGCGGGACCACTCAGCCGATGTCGCGCCTGCGCAAGGTCCTCGCCAAGCGCGCGGTCGAGTCGATGCAGCAGACCGCTCAGCTCACCACCGTTGTCGAGGTCGACGTCACCGCTCTCGCCGAGTACCGCGACAGCGTCAAGGCGTCCTTCCTCGAGAAGACGGGCGACAAGCTCTCCTTCCTCCCGTTCTTCGCGCTGGCGGCGGCGGAGGCCCTGCAGGCCTTCCCGATCATCAACGCGACGGTCGACGGCGAGCAGATCGTCTACCCGGCCTCCGAGAACGTCTCGATCGCGGTCGACACCGAGCGCGGTCTGCTCACGCCGGTGCTCCGCGACGCGGCCTCGAAGAACATCGCCGAGATCGCCCACGAGATCGCCGACCTCGCGGCGCGCACGCGCGACAACAAGCTGAAGCCGGACGAGCTCGCCGGCGGCACGTTCACGCTGACCAACACCGGTTCGCGCGGCGCGCTGTTCGACACCCCCGTGGTGTTCCTGCCGCAGTCGGCGATCCTCGGCACCGGCACGGTCGTCAAGCGCCCGGGTCTGGTCAAGGTCGGCGGCACCGATGCGATCGCGGTCCGCTCCTACGTGTACCTGGCTCTGTCGTACGACCACCGCATCATCGACGGTGCCGACGCGGCCCGCTTCCTCGGTGCGGTGAAGGCCCGCCTCGAGGCTGCGCAGTTCAGCGGTCAGCTCGGAGCCTGATCCGGCGGCTTCGCCTCACCTCGGCTGGTCCGCGACGCGATACGCGTCGCGGACCAGCCATTTCTCGTCCACCCACACCACTACGACGATCATCGCCCCCGCGCCTGAGCCGTCTCGACCCGCGGACGACGACGACAGCTCCAGCACGGCGATGTCTCCGTAGCGATCCACCAGCACAGGGTCCTCACCGCCGATGAGCTCTGCCGGGACCGCCCTGATCGCCGGCGCTCCCCCCGCAATCGCCGTCGCGCACACCGGATCCTCTCGCGACTCGCACTCCGCGATCCGCGTGATCACGTCCGGCAGGGCGGCCAGCGGATCATCGACCGCCGGTGGCGTGGCGCCCGCGGTGGGCGACGGCATCGGCGACCGCGCGGGTTCCCGCGAGGTCTCGTCCGCGGGATCCGACGTCGAAGGACGCGCGGACGTCGCCGTACCCGCATCGGGGCTTCCGGCCGCAGAACCCTCTCCTCCGCTGGGCCACAACGACCCGGCGACGAGCACGGCCGCCGCGCAGACTCCGGCGACGACGAAGATCCGCACCCGGCGGGGCCGTGTGCTCCGCCGCTCCGTCCCTCGGGGCGCTGCGACCCCGCGCGGGCGGACGAGGGCGCGCGCTCGGCCGTCGAGGTGGTCGAGGAAGGCGCGAAGGGCGGCGGCGACCGTCGCTCGCTCGCGCACCCGGGGACGGTCCCGCCGCACACCGGTCTCCCGCACCCGCGTGCGCGTGGCGGAGTCGGCTCCGAGGCGCCGGAGCGCCGTGGCGGCGCCGACGGAGGCACCCGCCTGATCCTCGGTCGCAGACTCCAGCGGCCGCGGCGCCGCGATCTCCAGCAGCTCCCGCTCCCCTTCTTCGAGCAGCCGTCGCGGTACACGGCGTTGCGCGGCAGCCGTGCGGAGATGCTCCCGGAGGCGATCGAGGACGCGGATCAGCGCCTTGTCCGCGCAGTCCGCGTGCAGGCGATCCAGGACCGCCAGGACCGTCGACGCCGCGTCCTGGCCCGCTCCCAGCACGAAGACAGGACGGCCGCGTTCGGTGAGCCACCAGGCCCCCGGCACCTCGGCGGCCGGCATCGGTCCCAGCTCGCTCAACCCGCGCAGCATGCTCACGACGACCGTGCTGATCTCCCCCGAGGACAGCCCTCCCCGCGCTCGACCGGCCCGCTCCAGGAAGACGTGCAGAGTCTCCGTACACCACGGAAGCAACACGTCATGTCCGCGCGCGCGACGGATGACGTCGAGAGGGGCGGCGACGTGCTGCGACCCCGCGTACCGCCACCCCGCCCATCCGGTGAGGCCTTCCGCGTCGCGGCGCACGACCGGACCATCCGGCGAGGCGACGAGAGCGCCCTCCAGGGGTCCCTCCCCAGGATCCAGGAGCCGGATCGTGCGATGAGCCTGCGGCAGTACGGCCTGGTCGAAGGGCGGATTCTCGCGCTCATCTGTCATGCGACCCATCCCAACCGATCGCCGCGGTCCCGTCCGCGAATTCAGCCGCTCCGGGACCAGATCCGGCATCGGGCCGGACTGTGCAGGAGAGATCAGGCGCCCTCCTCTCCGCTGCACGCGAACGGCGGCATCGCACGGCTCTCGGACTCGGTAGGCTGGTCTCCATGGCAAAGCGTGCTCCCGAACCCGAGAAGCGTCCTGGGTTCTTCTCCCAGATCAAGTCCCTCTTCCGGTTCACGCGCGAGGCCTACCCCTGGCTCCCCTGGGCGCAGGCCGCGATCCTCATCGGCGGCGTGCTCCTCGGTCTCCTGGCCGGCTACCTGATCCCGCCGTTCCAGGTGTGGACGCTCGTCCTCTGGGCGATCACGGGCCTTATGCTCGGCGTCCTCGGCGCCCTCTTCCTCATGACCCGACTGTCGACCTCGGCCATGTACACGAAGATCGACGGCATGCCCGGTGCGACGGGTCACGTGCTCAGCACCAGCCTCGGCCGACAGTGGCAGGCCTCCGAGACCCCGGTGGGCATCAACCCGAAGACGCAGGAGGCCGTATACCGGACGGTCGGCCGCGGCGGCATCGTCGTCGTCGGCGAGGGCGCCCGCGGACGCCTCACGCGACTGGTGAACGAGGAGCGCAGCCGGGCGCAGCGCGTCGCCCACGGCGTGCCGATCACGGTGCTCTACGTCGGGCACGGCGAGGACGAGGTGCCGATCGCCGACCTCGCGAAGACCATCAAGAAGCTTCCGAAGGCCATCGACAAGGCCACCATGGCGGCCGTCATCCGCCGCATCGACTCGGTGTCGCAGTCGCTGTCGTCGCTTCCCATCCCGAAGGGGATCGACCCGACGAAGGTGCGGGCCCAGCGTCCGCGCTGACCCGCTCCCCGGAACCGCGAAGCGCGGCCGTCCTCATCGAGGGCGGCCGCGCTTCTCTCATTCCGAGAGCGGCTGCTTGGGGAGGCGGCGCACCTTCGCACGCCGGCGCCGACGCTCGGGGATCATCGAGCGCATCTCATCGAGCTTGCCGAAGCAGAACAGGCGGTCGTCGGCCTCGAGGACCACGTGCTTGCGCGGGTTCGGGATGACGCTGACCCCGCGGTGCAGCGTGAGCACCGTGATGTCGCGTTCCCACAGACCGGCCTCTCCCAGCGTCTTCCCGACGAGGTCCGCGGCACCGTGGACCATGAGCTCGGCGACGCCGTAGCCCGTGGAGACCGTGAGGCGCTGCCGCACGTCGATCTCCGGGAAGGCGACCTGACCGGCGATGTAGTCGATGATCGCGCCCGCGACGTCGAGCTTGGTCGCGGTCTCGATGCCCTGCAGGCCCGGGGAGGAGTTGACCTCCATCACGAGGGGTCCCTCGTCCCCCTCCAGCATGTCCACGCCGGCGACACGGAGGCCCATGATCTGGGCCGACCGCACGGCGGCCCGCTCGTAGACCGGGTCGAGCTCGATCGCCTCGACCGAGCCGCCACGGTGCACGTTGGAGCGGAACTCGTCTCCGGCCGCCGAGCGGCGCATCGCCGCGACCACGCGGTCCCCGACGACGAGCGCGCGGATGTCCCGGCCCCTGCTCTCAGCGATGAACTTCTGGATGAGCACGTTCTGCTTGGTCGAGTGCAGCGTCTCGATGATGGCCTCGGCCACCTTCACCTGGGGTGCGAGGATGACGCCGATGCCCTGGGTGCCCTCGAGCAGCTTGATCACCACGGGAGCGCCGCCGACGCGCTCGATCGCCGGTCGCACGTCGGCGCGGTTGCGCACGAAGGCGGTCGGCGGCATCGCGATGTTGTGCCGGGAGAGGATCTGGTTCGCTCGCAGCTTGTCACGCGCGCTGGAGATGCCGTTCGCCGTGTTGGGGGTGTAGACGTCCATCTGCTCGAACTGCCGCACCACGGCGGTGCCGAAGTACGTGATCGAGTTGCCGATGCGGGGCAGGATCGCGTCGTAGTCGCTGAGCTGCCGGCCCCGGTAGTGCAGGTCGGGCTCATCGGAGGTCAGGTCGATCGCGAAGCGCAGCGTGTTGAGCACCTTCACGTTGTGGCCCCGCTGCAGTGCGGCCGCGCGGAGGCGTTGGGTGGAGTACGCCTGCGGCGCACGGGACAGCACTGCGATCTTCACGGGGGATTTCCTGCCAGGATGTATCAGGTGAGTAGGTCTACCCATTCAAACACCCTTACGGGGTGGCGCGAGTGGGTGAGCCTGCCCGATCTCGGAGTCGACTGGATCAAAGCCAAGATCGACACCGGCGCCCGCACCTCGTCCCTGCACGCGTTCGACATCCAGGAGTTCGAGCGCGACGGCGAGGCCTGGGTGCGTTTCCGCGTGAAGCCCTGGCAGGACAGCCAGGAGGACGCCGTCGTCGTGGAGTCCCCCATCCACGATCGCCGGGCCGTCCGGAGCTCGTCCGGGCACGCGCAGGAGCGTCTCGTCGTGCAGCTGATGATCCGGCTCGTCGACCGCGAGGTGATGGCCGAGGTGACCCTGAGCAACCGGGACGAGATGGGATTCCGCATGCTGATCGGCCGCGAAGCGCTGCGCCGCGGCTACGTCGTCGATCCGGCGCGTTCCTTCCTCGGCGGCCGCGCACCCCGTGAGGCACGCCGGCGCAACCGCGGCCGCGCCTGAGCGTCAGGCGCGGATGAGGACCGTTCCCACGGCCTTGTCGTGCAGACCGCGCTGATCCGGGTCCCACACCACGGCCGGGATCACGATCAGGAGCAGCAGCGTGCGCACGATCGGGCGCCACAGACCGACCCATCCGCCGTCGAGACGGACGACACGCATGCCGAGGATGCGGTGCCCGGGGCTGCCGCCCGCGGTCGGGATGAAGAGGATCTGCACGACACCGAAGATGAGCAGCGTGGCGAACGGGTCGTACTGGAAGAACGCGACGGAGAGGATGACGGCTGCCGTCCAGTCGATCGCGAGGGCCCCGATCCGGCGTCCAGGGCGACCGATGCTCCCCGGTCCGGACTCCGGGAGTCCGAGTCGCTCACCGGGGTACGTGTTCACAGCATCCGTCACCCCTCCAGCCTACCGAGGCTGTGGATGCCCTCCGATCCTGCTCACGCTGTAACACGGACGAAACAAAGCGGATACCGTGGAGAAATCCCCCGTCAGTACTGTGCAGAGTGGCCCCGAAGCCATCGATCCGCATCACAGGAGTCGTACATGTTCAAAGATTCGTCCGAGGTACTGGCCTACATCAAGGAGAACGACGTCAAATTCCTTGACATCCGTTTCACCGACCTCCCTGGTGTGCAGCAGCACTTCAACATCCCTGCGGCGACGGTCGACGAGGCCTTCTTCACGGACGGACAGCTGTTCGACGGCTCCTCCATCCGCGGCTTCGCCAGCATCCACGAGTCGGACATGCAGCTCATCCCGGATGTGACGACGGCGTACATCGACCCCTTCCGCGAGGCGAGCACCCTCGTGATGATCTTCGACATCTACAACCCGCGCACCGGCGAGATCTACTCGAAGGACCCGCGTCAGGTCGCGAAGAAGGCGGAGAAGTATCTCACCTCCACCGGCATCGCCGACACCGCGTTCTTCGCTCCCGAGGCCGAGTTCTACATCTTCGACGACGTGCGCTACTCCGTCACGGCCGGCGAGAGCTTCTACAAGGTCGACTCCGAGGAGGCCGCGTGGAACACCGGCCGCGAGGAGGAGGGCGGGAACCTCGCCAACAAGACCCCCTACAAGGGCGGCTACTTCCCCGTCAGCCCGGTCGACAAGACGGCCGACCTGCGCGACGACATCACCCTCAAGCTCATCGATGCGGGCTTCATCCTCGAGCGCTCCCACCACGAGGTGGGCACGGCCGGCCAGCAGGAGATCAACTACCGCTTCGACACCATGGTGCACGCGGCCGACGACATCCTGAAGTTCAAGTACATCGTCAAGAACACCGCCGAGGAGTGGGGCAAGGTCGCCACGTTCATGCCGAAGCCGCTGTACGGCGACAACGGCTCGGGTATGCACACCCACCAGTCGCTGTGGAACGACGGCAAGCCGCTGTTCTATGACGAGGCCGGCTACGGTCAGCTCAGCGACATCGCGCGGTGGTACATCGGCGGCATCCTGGCGCACGCGCCGGCCCTGCTCGCCTTCACCAACCCGACGCTGAACAGCTACCACCGTCTGGTCAAGGGCTTCGAGGCTCCGGTCAACCTGGTCTACTCGGCCGGCAACCGCTCCGCCGCGATCCGCATCCCGATCACGGGCTCGAACCCGAAGGCCAAGCGCATCGAGTTCCGCGCCCCCGATGCCTCGGGCAACCCGTACCTCGCCTTCGCCGCGCAGCTCATGGCAGGTCTCGACGGCATCAAGAACCGCATCGAGCCGCACGAGCCCGTCGACAAGGACCTCTACGAGCTCCCGCCCGAGGAGGCCAAGAACATCCCGCAGGTGCCCAACTCCCTGCTGGACTCGCTCGAGGCGCTCCGCGCCGACCACCAGTTCCTCCTCGAGGGCGGCGTGTTCACCGAGGAGCTCATCGAGACCTGGATCTCCTACAAGTACGAGAACGAGATCCTGCCGATCGCTCAGCGCCCGCACCCGTTCGAGTACGAGCTGTACTTCGGCGTCTGATTCCGGGAGGCCCTCAGAGCCACACTTCCGGTCTCTGAGCCCAGCAATTTGCTGAGCCCCAGGCAGCAATCGCCGTCTGGGGCTCAGTCTATCTCTGGACGTTTACGGACGGCTACGGGGAGTAAACGGACAGGTTTTCGGACAGTGTGGATGCCCGCTTCTGCGCACGCGAACAACGCGCTGACTCGACGGTTCGCTGTTACAGCAGCCCACCGACAGGAGCCCGTGTGAGATCAGGCGCGACGGCGTAGCTGACCGCTGGCACCGCAGCCCATCGTTCCGGTGGCAACGCGCCGAACATCAACTCCAGCGCGAGCCCGACGTCAGCATTGAGAAGCCCCTGCAAGGTGAGCGGCAGCGAAATCGACGCGAGCGCACTGCGCGATTGAACGTTTCGCGCCGAGGCATCCGTCCGCCTCGCCGGCGACGCGCTCGACCGGACCCGGCAGCGCGTCCAACAAGACACCCTCGGGCACCGCGGTCACGCCGGCGACCCGCTCTACGGGGTCCGCCGCACCCTCCACACCGGCGCGAGCTTCCTCACCGAGAAGCAGACCGCGCGGCTCGACGCGGTGTTCGCCGCCGAGGAGCACGTCGAGGTCGAAGCGACCTGGGGCATCTACCAGCGCATCGTCGCCGCCTACCGCGAACCCGACAAGAACAAGGCGAAGGAGATGATGCGGGCGGTGATCGACTCTGTCAGCAACGGCGTCCCCGCGCTGCTCAAAGAGGTCCGTCGCCTCGGCCGCACACTGAAGCAGCGCGCCGCGGACATCCTCGCGTTCTTCGACCGCCCCGGAATGAGCAACGGCCCAACAGAGGCCATCAACGGCCGGCTCGAGCACCTTCGCGGTTCCGCCCTCGGCTTCCGGAACCTCACGCACTACGTCGCCAGATCGCTCCTCGAAGCCGGCGGATTCAGACCGCTCCTACACTCTCATTCGCGATGAGCCGAAAAAGGGGAGATCGGGACCGGCTCTGCCGGCTCCGATCTCCCCTTTCCCAGGGATCAGGAGATCATCAGTGGTCGCTGTGATCGGCGATCAGGCCGTACTCGCTGAGGAGTGCACCGATCTCCGTTCCCGCTCGTATAACGCATCTTTTTCTTCCTTCTCTGTTCCTTGGTCACTCGTAGTCGTAGAAGCCGTGGCCCGTCGAGATGCCGAGCTTGCCCTTGTCGATGTAGTTCTCCTTCAACCAGGCGGCGATCTTCTGAGCCTCCGGGCTGCCGTGCGACATGATGTTGTACGGCGTGGTCAGCCCGATGACGTCGTAGATCTGGAACGGCCCCATGGGGGCGCCGGTCGCGATGCGCCAGACCTTGTCGACGTCATGCGGCTCCGCGTATCCGCCGGCGGCGAGCTCGGCTGCGGCGTTCAGGAAGGGCACCAGGAGAGAGTTCAGGACGTAACCTGCCTTCTCCTTGTGGATCGGAATCGGCACCATGCCGATCTCGGCCGCGAAGTCGACGATCTCATCGAAGACGGCGGGGTCGGTCTCGTCCGTTCCCATCACCTCTCCGGTGTTGAACTTCCAGACCTGATTGGCGAAGTGCAGAGCGAGGAACTTCTGCGGCCGGCCGGTGAAGTCCTTCATGTCGCTGGGCAGCAGCGTCGAGGAATTGGTCGCGAAGATCGTCTTCTCCGGCGCCACCTCGGCGAGCTTCTCGTAGGTCTCCTGCTTCAGCTTCAAGACCTCGGGGATCGCCTCGATCACCAGATCCGCGTCCTTGACGGCGTCTGCCAGGTCGGAGGAATACGTCAGGTTCTCGAGCGCCTTCTCCGCCTTCCCCTCGGCGGCCCCGGCGACGCCGTCCTGCTTGTAGGTCTCTGCCAGTGACGAGAAACGTAACTTCGCCTTCTCGAGAATCTCGTCACTGATGTCGTAGGCGACGACGTCGAAGCCGCTGAACGCCGTCTGGAACGCGATCTGCGATCCCAGGACGCCGGTGCCGAGGACTGTGACCTTGTGGATGCTGCTCATTCTGCTCTCCTTCATTTCCGGTTCTGTGTGGTTGTCATGGTCGACGTTCGCCGGTTGCCTCCCGGGTCGCCGCCAGCCCCCGCACGATCTGCGCGATCTGGTGGCGGAGGTCGTCTCGCAGATCGTGTCCGCGGTGGGCGCCGGTGTACAGCCGAGCGATTGCGAGATGGACCATGGCGAAGACGGAGCTGCTCGCGACGCGTGCGGCGTCGTGGTCGTCGGTCACCCCGCGTCCTCGGTCGCTGTCGACCAGGCGCGCGGCGAGTGCTTCCTCGAAGGCCTGCACGTGAGCGAGGCCCTCGAGCCGGAATCTCTCGGACGGCGACCCGAAGAGCAGCTCGCGCTGGTAGGTGGCCGCGTTCTCCGGCGACTCGCTCGCCCGTGTCACGAGCGGCTCGACCAACGCGACCACGGCCTCGACCGGGTCGCTGACCGATTCGGCGCGCTCCAGGCCCTCGCGAAGCGCCTCGTCGAGCTTGGAGTTGTAGACCATCAACAGCAACTCGCTCTTCGAAGCGGCGTACCGGAACAGAGTGCCTGCGGCCACGTCTGCCCGGTCCGAGATCTGCTGGGTGCTCACGGCGCTGAAGCCCTCGGCGTCAAACAGTTCGGCTGCCGCCTCGGAGATCCGCCGCTGCTTGGACTCCATCGACCTCGACCTTCGACTGACTGCGTTCGTAGCGGACATCCGTTCCTCCTTCTGAAATGGAGCTTACTCATTAATGAGTGCACTCCGCAATGGGGGTGGACGGCTTGCGTTCGGTGCCTTCGTGCCCGCTTCTGCTCACTCCGCGTCCGCGGGCCGCCGCGATGGGTTGAAGTAAGTCACTTGCGCTGCCCGGTGGATGACGTCGTCAACGCGGACTATGCCGTACGCGGCCGCGGTGGCGGTGTGTACGTCGCGGGTGGATTGGAGCCAGAACTGGTCACCGTCGTGGCGGAACTGGGCGGGAAGGATCTTCGCGAAGAATACGGTCGTGTCGTCGAGTCCCTGGCAGTCCAGGGTGAGCCCGTCGCGGTGCCGGTCGATGTCGGCGCGGTCGTTGCGGAACCAGGAGAACGACTCCTTCGATTGTTCCTCGTCGTCGATGATCGCCTGCGTCGCCTGGACGTAGAGGGCTCCCAGCGCTGTCCGCGCCGTCGGCTCGGTGATCCAGGTCACCGACGCGGGGATCCCGTCGATGGTGGCGGCCCCGGTCAGGGCGGTGAGCTGGGAGGAGGTGACGGGGCTGGCGTCGTAGGGGCCGCGGTTGGTGTGCCGGTCGGGGATCGCCGCGGCCAGATCGACATCGGCGGGAGGACCGGAGGCTTCCGGTGCGAGCTGCAGCCGTGCGGCGGGTCCGCCCGGCCCGTCAGGGAACACCTGCACCTGGGGACGGTAGCCCAGTGCCGCGGCCGAGATCGCCATCTGCTCGATCGCGCACCCGAGTCCGGCATAGTGCTCCCGTCCGCTCGCATCGGTGCGGGGCATCTCCCGGTCCGGGTCACCGCTGATCTCGATCACGCCGTCGGTGGAGCGGATGCGCCACGGCTGGGTGTTGTGCGGGTTGCAGGCGAGGATCCCGGCCGCGACGATCCGGTCCCGCCCCTCCCAGGGACGCCCAGGCATGCCAGAGCTCGTAGGGTTCGCCCCTCCCGGCGGAGAACGCGCCGTTCACCGCCCCCCGCACCCCCACGCCGGCTGCGGTGGCGACGACGAGCCCGCCGGTGATCGCTCCCGCCCAGCCGAGCACCGCCCGCCGCGACACCTTCCGGGAGGTATCGTCCTGGTGTTCCCGGGGCTGTCGCTCATCGGCCCGGTCCCGGTGGACGGGTCCGCGCGGCCATCCCGTTGCAGCACACGAGTGGAGACGTCGTGCTTTGATCATCACGTCGGCCCACAGTCGATGGGGAGGGCGAAGGTCCTACCGCAAGATCGGGAGGATACGGTGGACTGGACAAGCAGATCCGCACGACCGGTGGAAGGAACTCGAGAGCGCATGACCACGACGACTCCACATCCCGGCGAGCCGCACACCGCGGGCATCGCCGGCAAACTCAACTGGTTGCGCGCCGGGGTGCTCGGCGCGAACGACGGGATCGTCTCGGTCGCGGCGATCGTCGTCGGCGTCGCCGGCGCCACCAACCAGCTGGCCCCGATCCTCACCGCCGGAACGGCCGCGCTGGTCGGCGGGGCGATCTCGATGGCGCTCGGCGAATACGTGTCGGTGAGCAGTCAGAGCGACAGCGAGAAGGCGCTGATCGCGAAAGAGCGCCGCGAGCTGGCCGAGATGCCCGAACAGGAGCTGGACGAGCTCACCGGCCTCTACCAGGCGAAAGGGATCTCCCCGGAGACCGCCCGGAAGGTCGCCGAGGAGCTCACCGCGCACGACGCCCTCGCCGCACACCTGTCCGCAGAGCTGAACATCGACCGGGAGGACCTGGTCAGCCCGTGGCGGGCGGCTCTCGCATCCGCGGTCGCGTTCACCGTCGGCGGGATCATCCCGTTCGCCGCGATGCTGCTGCCCCCCGCGGTGCGGATCCCGGCGACGTTCCTCGTGGTGCTCCTCGCCCTCGCCGTCACCGGCGCGCTGGGCGCCCGCCTGGGCGGCAGCCCGATGCTGCGCCCCACGATCCGGGTCGTCGTGGGCGGGGCGATCGCCCTGGCTGCGACGTTCCTGATCGGCACCCTGCTGGGCACCACCGGGATCGCGTAGCCCACCCATGACCGCCACCGGCCCGTTGCGTGCTGCGGGAGAGGATGCTGAGGGTTCCGGAACCGTCCCCGCTGCGATACAACAGGCATCGACCATGAGCAACCAGACCGCCCTATCCGCGGCTCCCCTCTTGACAGTGCGGGACGCGGTCGTGCGGGAGAGCGCTGATGTGCTCACCGTGCTGTCCAGCACCCCGGCGGGCCTGACGACGGCGGAGGCGACCGCCCGCAGGGCGGTGGTGGGTCAGAACGTGCTCCGCGAGCACCGGGCACGGCCCTGGCGAGTGCTGGGCAGGCAGCTGAAGAGCCCGATCCTGATCCTGCTGTTCGTCACCGCCGTGGTGTCGATGTTCCTCGGCGAAGCCGCCAACGCGGTCATCATCGGCATCATCCTGGCCGCGAGCATCGGGCTGGGGTTCGTGAACGAGTACCGGGCCGAACGCACCGCCGACGCCCTGCACGACCGGATCCGGCACACCGTCATCGCCCGCCGCGACAGCGCCCCCACCGAGGTCGATGTCACCGACCTGGTCCCCGGAGACGTCGTGCAGCTGAACACCGGCACCGTCGTGCCCGCCGACATGCGCCTCCTCGACGCCCACAACCTCGCCTGCGACGAGAGCATCGTCACCGGCGAATCTCTGCCCACGGCCAAGTCCACGCCACCCGTCCTCGACAGCGCGGGGATCGGTGATCTGACCTCGTGCGTGCTCATGGGCACCGTCGTGCAGTCCGGCACGGGTATCGCGGTCGTGGTCGCGACCGGGGCGCGCACCGAGTTCGGCCGGATCGCCGGCGGGCTTGCCGCCGAGCAGCCGCAGACCGAGTTCCAGCGCGGCCTGGGCCGGTTCTCGGTGCTGCTGCTGGAGGTCGCGCTGATCCTGACCACGGTGATCTTCGTAGCGAACGTGCTGCTGCAACGCCCCGTCCTGGACGCTCTGCTGTTCTCCCTCGCGATCGCGGTGGGCATCACCCCGCAGCTGCTGCCCGCCGTGGTCAGCACCAGCCTCGCCGCCGGATCCCGCGCCCTCACCCGACGCCGCGTCCTGGTGAAACGCCTGGTGTGCATCGAAGACCTCGGCGACATGGACATCCTCGTCACCGACAAGACCGGCACCCTCACCGAAGGACGCATCAGCTTCACCACCGCCCTGCCCGCAGACCCGACCACCAACCCGGAGCGGGTGCAGTTGCTGGGGCTGCTTGCCACCGAAGCCGACTACACCACACCGGCAGAGGCCGCGGTCGGGCTGAACCCGCTCGACGCGGCGCTCTGGGAGGCAACCCGGTCCGAGGCGGTGCGCCTGGAGGGGTACCGGCGAGCGGACCTGCTCGCGTTCGACCATGAACGGCGCCGCACCACGGTGCTCGTGGACACCCCCGCCGGTGAACGGCTGGTCGTGACGAAGGGGTCGCCGGAAGAAGTGATGGGGATCTGCTCTCACATCCCCGCCGGCGCCCCGGGCATCCTCGACCACGAGTACGCAGCCGGCGGGCGGGTGGTCGCGGTCGCCACCAAACCCGTCGCCGGCCTGTCGGCGCTCTCCCCCGGTGACGAGACCGGGCTCACCCTGGTGGGATTCCTGGTGTTCCTCGATAGACCCAAGCCCGACGCGCGTGCGTCGCTGGATCAGCTCGCATCGCTGGGGATCGCGGTGAAGATCGCCACCGGCGACAACGCCGTCGTCGCCGAGAAGGTCCTCCGAGACCTCGGGATCGCCTCCGGCGGCACAATGACAGGCTCCGACATCGACGCGCTCAGTGACGACACGCTGCGTCAGGCGGCGTCCACGGCGACGATCTTCGCCCGGGTGTCGCCGGAGCAGAAGGCGCGGATCATCCGGCTGCTGCGCCGCGCCGGCCGCGGCGTCGGGTTCCTCGGCGACGGCGTCAACGACGCCCTCGCCCTGCACCAGGCCGACATCGGCATCTCCGTGGAGAGCGCCGCGGACGTCGCGAAGGACGCAGCGGACGTGCTGCTGCTCGAGAAGGACCTCGGGGTGCTCGCCGACGGGGTCACGGAGGGACGACGGATCTTCGCCAACACGATCAAGTACGTGCTGATGGGCACCTCCAGCAACTTCGGCAACATGTTCAGCGCCTCGGTCGCCTCCGTGGTGCTCCCGTTCCTGCCGATGCTGCCTGGGCAGATCCTGCTGAACAATCTGCTCTACGACACCGGGCAGCTCGCGATCTCCGGCGACCGGGTCGACCCGGAGCAACTGCAGGCCCCGTCGCACTGGGACATCGGGTTCATCCGCCGGTTCATGCTGCTGTTCGGGCCGATCAGCTCGCTGTTCGACTTCGCCACGTTCGCGCTGATGATGTTCGTGTTCCACGCCGCCGAAGGCGAGTTCCAGGCCGGCTGGTTCATCGAGTCCATCGCCACCCAGGCCCTGATCATCTTCGCGATCCGCACCCGCCGCGTCCCGTTCTTCCGCAGCCGCCCCTCCACGGGCCTGATCCTCGCCTCCCTCGCCGTCGTCGCGGCCGGGGTGTGGCTGCCCTACTCCCCCGTCGCGGGGCTGCTCGGCTTCCAGCCGCTCCCCGCGCCGTTCTTCCTCGCTCTGGTCGGCATGGTCATCGCTTACCTGGTCTGTGTCGAGCTCGCCAAGAGCTGGTTCTTCGCCCGCCCCGCCCAGCAACCCGCGCCGCAACCCCCGGTCGTGGTACGGATGCGCCGCCACCAACGTCGGGTGCATCGCCGCTCCGCACGGTTCACACCTCGGTCGCCCGCTTGAAGCGGCGCCCCCGGCGGATGCCCCGACCATAAACCTTCAACCACACTCGAAGGTCAAGCCGCTATCACCGGGAGATAGACTGCGGTCTATGGATTCGGTGGTGGAGGCTCCCGTGCTGGCGGTGCTCGCCGACCCCACTCGCGCCCGGATCATCCAGCTGATCCGCGATGCCGAGGGCGGTCGTGCGATGGTGAGCCGGCTCGCCGAGCAACTGGGCCTGCGGCAGCCCACCGTCAGCCACCACATGGCGGCGCTGCACGCCGAAGGCCTCGTGGTCCGCGAGCCCGAGGGGCGGCGGGTCTGGTACTCGATCAGCCCCGACGAAGCCGACCGGGTGACCGCCTTGCTCGGCGCGCCCGCTCTCGCCGCCGAGGAGCCGGACTGGGACCGCGTGGTCGACGACCTCGCCGCCCGCTACCACGGCGTCTTCAGCCGCGAGACGATCGCCCGCTACCTGACCGACTCCCGCGACCTGCTCGCCGCCCGCGGCCCCGCCCCGCTACTCGCCTCCCGCTCGGCGGCGTTCACCACGGCCCGCCTCGATGACCTGCACAGCCTCGAGCAGCCGGCCGGGACGCCGTCGGTGCTGTTCGTCTGCGTCCAGAACGCCGGCCGCTCGCAGCTGGCCGCGGGCATCCTCCGCCAGCTCGCCGGCGACCAGGTGATCGTCCGCACCGCGGGGTCCGCCCCCGCGGCCGAGGTCCGCTCGGTGATCGTGACCGCGCTGGACGAGATCGGAGTCACCCTCGGCGGAGAGTTCCCCAAGCCCCTCACCGACGAAGCCGTGAGAGCGGCGGACATCGTGGTCACGATGGGCTGCGGCGACGCCTGCCCGATCTATCCCGGCCGCCGCTACCTGGACTGGGATCTCGCCGACCCGGTCGGCCAGCCGATGAGCGTGATCCGGGCGATCCGCGACGACATCTACCGCCGCGTCCGCACCCTCCTGGAGGAACTGGTCGGCACACCTGGCCCCTAACTGATAGATGGTGGTCTATGCTTTCTGGTGCGAGGAAGCGAGATCCCGTCATGAGTGACAAGCCCACTGTTCTGTTCGTCTGCGTCCACAACGCGGGGAGGTCGCAGATGGCCGCCGGCTATCTGCAGGCCCTGGCCGGAGACCGCGTCGAGGTGCTGTCTGCCGGGTCCGAGCCGAAGGATCAGATCAACCCGGTCGCCGTCCAGGCGATGGCCGAGGAGGGCATCGACATCGCCGGCGGCACGCCGAAGCTGCTCACCGTCGACGCCGTGAAGGAGTCGGACGTGGTGATCACGATGGGCTGCGGGGATGCCTGCTCGATCTTCCCCGGGAAGCGCTACGAGGACTGGGAGCTCGACGACCCCGCCGGCCAAGGCATCGACGTCGTCCGCCCCATCCGCGACGAGATCCGCACCCGGGTCGAGGCCCTGATCGGCGAGCTGCTCCCCGCGGGCAGGGCGGCATGAACGCGCAGCGCGGCCAGGGCGGGCTGCTCTCCCCGGACTCGGTGCTGCACCGCGCCGCCGAACGCCTCACGCACCAGTCCGCCGGAATGGTCAGCGAAGAGACCGTCGAACGGGTCGTGTTCGGGTCCTACACTGCCCTCGCACGCACCGCTAACGTCTCCACCCACTTGCCCACCGTCGCGGAGAAGTTCGCCCGCGACCGGCTCGCCGCCCTCGCTCAGTCGCGCGGGCTGATCGCGAAGCCGGTCCCGGAGATCCTCTACGTCTGCGTCCAGAACTCCGGCCGCTCCCAGATGGCGGCCGCCATCACCCGCCACCTCGGCGGCGACCGCGTGCACGTCCGCTCCGCCGGCTCCCAACCCGCCGCAGGACTCCTCCCCGACGTCATCACCGTGCTCGAAGAGGCCGGGCTCTGGGTGACTGGCGGTACGCCGTCCATGTCGTTGCGCAGTGCTAGCCCGTGCCAGTGCACGGAGGTGTCGGTGTCCAGCTGGTTGCGCACGGTCGCTTTCAGCGTGTCTCCAGCGCCGAGACGGATCACGGGGGCCGGGATCGAACCGAACGCCCAGGTGGCTGCGGTGGTCCCGGCGAGGTCAAGCGCACTGGGTGCGGCGGTCAATGTCGCGGTGGTGACCTTGCCGGTGCCTCCGCGACGGCGTTCGGCCTCCCGCACGGGGGCGCCGTCGGGCTGCACCCAACTCGCAGCGGGAGCGCAGGAGGCCAGAGCAATGGTCGCGAGGGTGCCGACGCTAACGCCGAGGAACGCTCGTCGTGTGAGCAGGAAGCGGGTACGCGGGTCTGATGGCACAGTCATCGGTGTTTCCTCTCGGGTCGCATGGGGTGGCGGTGAGTTTCGTCTTGCCCGTCCGAGTCGGGCGTTGCGTGTTCGGCGTCGGTTCGTGGGACGGTAGTTACTGCCGCGATTCCCGCCGCGGAGGATTGGCGCCGGGATCCCGCTGCGAGCAGGGCCATCGAGATCAGCACGATGACGATGCCGATCCAGCCCCACAGACCGGGGTCTTCCCGCAGGACCACCAGGGACAGGAGCACGCCGAACACCGGCACGAGCAGGGTCCACGCAGTGAGGATGTCCAGACGGGCACGTCGGGTTTCGGTGAACCAGGCGACTGTCGTCGCGGCGGTGCCGACCAGCGACAGGAACAGGAGGGCGAGAAGGAACGGGATGCTCCAGTAGATCCTCGGGGGGCCTTCCGCGAAAGCGGCGGTGCCAGCGAGGAGAGCCCCTCCGATGAGCAGTTGCGCGGCGGCTACGAATCGCGGGTCCGCCTGCACGATCCGCCCGATGAGGGTGCCGGCAGTCGTAGCGGCCGCCGAGGTCAACGCGATCCACACCCCGCCGCCAAGCCCTACCGGCAACACGATGACGAGCAGCCCGGCGAAGCCGAGGGCGATGGCGACGATGGCGACGGGGGTGGGGCGTTCGCGGTAGATCCACCACGCGGGCAGAAGGATGAGGATCGGCTGAGCGTTTGCGAGCACCGACGCGATTCCGGTAGACAGTCCGGTTGCAGCGCCGAACATCGTCGCGAACGCCACGGCGATGTTTACCGCTCCGAGGCAGACAACGAGCACCCAGGTCCGCGGGTCGCGCGGGATCGGCACCCGCTGGATGCCGATGAGCAACGCGAGGGCGGCACCAGCGATGAGGGCCCGCAGCGCCGCGAGCCACAGCACCGGCGCGTCCTCAAGGGCGATGGTGATGGCGACGAAACAGGAACCCCAGGCTGCCGTGATCCACAGCATCCGCCAGGGCCGAGGATGTCCGACTGGGGTGGCACGCAGCCACTGGTGGGCGACGGTATGACGGATCGCGGGGACCATTGCTGATCTCACCGTCGGCGGCGCCGCCATCCTGGCGAGCGCCGCCTGCGTGGTCGTGATTGGTGTGATGGCTGCCGCCGGGGTGGCCGTGGCCGAAGAGGTGCATCGCTGCCATGCCAATGATCGCCACATATGGGAGGGCCGCGAGCACGTGCGGCAGGTGGTCGATGAACAGATAGATAACGATTCCGACGACGGCCAGGCCGATGATGGCCCAGGCAGACAGGGGCATCCGTCGCCGCGGCGCAGCGACACCTGGTTCCTGACCGGGGTGCGGATGCTGGTCATCGGTCATGGTCGGAGTCCTCCGGAGGGGTGAGAAAGTCCTGGCGCATGCCAAGGCTCCTGTCAGTGAGGCGGATCGACGTCTCGGCATCGGTGACGGTGCCGGAGAGGGCGCGGATCGCGTCGATGGTCTCGGGCACGACGATGGCCTCGTTGCAGACCTGGTAGGCGAGGTACGCTTCGTTGCCGGTGACGGTGACCAGGTCTTCCCAGATGGCGACTTCCCACATGTCCCCTCGGGGCCGGCTGAGGTCGCGCATCAGCTCGATCGTGGAATTGAGGGCGACCAAGCCGTCGGACATGCGGATGAAGGCTATGCGGGGCGCGGCACGGAGGGCGCCCAGCACCTCACCCCGGGCGGCTTCCCGGGATAGTTGCAGTGTCCAGAAGTGGGTGTGCGTCTGGGTGTGGGCGCCCTTGGCGGCGATGGTGACGACATCCAGGCCCGGGAGAACGGTCTGCGCGTCGGGACCTTGGTGGGAGGGGATGGTCGGCTCCGGGACGATCGTGTTCATGATGCCGCCCAGGTGCGACTCCCACGGGTCGGTGGCGCGGCGGATGAGCACTCCGCGGGCGCGCTGAAGCAGCCCCGCCGTGTCCAAGGCGCCTAGGACACGAACGATGCTGGTCGTATTGCACGACACCACCCGGGTGCTGTCGCGGCCGAGGGCGGTGACTTAATTGGCTTGGGCGACGAACGAATGCCCAGTGGTGGCGTGGGATTCGCCACCCTGCAGCACCGCTTTCACCCCAGCCCCGCGGTAGCGCTCGAGGTTGCCGGCCGCGACATGCTTGGGGGTGGTGTCCTCCGCCTGCTCATCGCGCTGGCCCTGAGCCTGGTGGTGATGTACTTCTTCACGTTCGCACTGATCAACGTCGTCGGCGATCTCTACCTGAACATCAGCAACCTCTACATGGCCCTGATGATGGTGTTCCCGATGGGCATCATCATGATCGCGATCATGTGGCGCATGTTCCCGAACAAGCCGCTCAACATCGGGCTCATCGTCGCATTCGCCCTGCTCACGGTCGGCGCGTTCTTCATGGGAAGGGCCGCGACGTTCGTGGGAAACCAGCAGTTCCTGGACTCGATGATCCCCCACCACTCCCGAGCCATCCTGCTCTGCGAACAGTCGAACATCACCGACCTGGAGATCAAAGACCTCTGCGGCGAGATCGTCGAGTCCCAGCAACAAGAAATCGATCAGATGAAGGACATCCTGCAGCGGCTCGGGAACTAGACCGGCCCTGCTGGATCAGCGTCGGGCCGAGTCACCGCGGCTAGAGACTGCCGGGCGATCTCGAGCTCCTCGTTTGTGGGCACGACCAGGACGGCGGTCGGGGAGCGGGAGTCGGAGACCGTCCGCGCCTCCCGCCCCGCCGTCGCGCGGTTGCGCTCGTCGTCGAGGCGAATCCCGAGACGCTCCATGCCGGAGACGGCGGCGGCGCGGGTCGCCGGGGCATTCTCGCCGACACCGCCGGTGAACACGATCGCGTCGGCGCCGCCGAGCTGGCCGAGGTAGGCGCCGAGGTAGTGCCGCAGCCGGTAGTGGTAGACCTCCAGCGCCGCAGTCGCGGCGGGATCGCCGGCGACCGCAGCCGCGTGGATGTCGCGCATGTCCTCGGTGCCGGCCAAAGCGCGCAAGCCGCTCTCGCGGGTCAGCAGCTCCTCAAGCTCGTCCCATCCGAGGCCCGCTCGGCCGAGTGCGATGAGCACTCCGGGATCGAGGTCGCCGGCGCGGGTGCCCATGACGAGTCCTGCCAAGGGCGTCATGCCCATCGAGGTGTCCACGGACCGCCCGCCGGCGATCGCGCAGGCGGAGGCGCCGTTCCCCAGATGGAAGACGATCAGCCGCAGCTCCGACAGCGGCCGCCCCAGCCGCTCGGCCGCCCGGGCGGAGACGTATTGGTAGGAGATGCCGTGGAACCCGTACCGGCGGATCCGATGCTGCCGGACGAGCTCCGGCGGCAGCGCATAGGCGGTGGCTGCCGGGGGCAGGGTGCGGTGGAACGCGGTATCGAACACCGCCACGTTCGGGACGCCGGGGAACACGGCGCGGGCGGCGCGGATGCCCGCGAGATTGACTGGGTTGTGCAGCGGCGCCAAGGCGGCGAGATCGTCGATCTGCTGCTCCACCTCGTCGGTGATCAGCGTCGCGGAATCGAACCGGCTGCCGCCGTGCACCACCCGGTGACCGATGACGCCGACAGGTTCATGGCGCAGCTCGGCAAGCAGATCCCGGATCGCGGCACCGTGCCCCGTTCCCTCGGAGGCATCGTGACCGAGCCGTTCCACGGTGCCGCCCCGGATTGCCGTTCCGGACTGCCCGTCGACCAGCCGCCACTTGATCGAGGAGGAGCCCGCGTTCAGCACCAGCACGACGGTCATCCGTAGCCCCCAGAAAGTGCTCTATCGTCATCGTCGTCGGATTCTATGTGCCATGAGTGGCCCCCCGTCGATGCCAACTCCGAACCTTCCACGCGTCGGTGCTTCTTGCGCCTGACGGCGTCCAACGAACAGCCGGAGTCGGCTAATCGGCGCGCTAGCGCGGTAGCGCCTCGGTCGCTCCCTCCCCCCTTTCGCGCGGCCTGCGGTATGAGAGGCGCGACAGCGGGGCTTGTCAGCCTCTCGTAGAGGCGAGCACCGGAGGAGGCCCGCCCATCGCGTAAGCCGCCGACTTCTGCTCGAAGGCTTGGCGCCGCTCGGCGCGGCGAGCCCGGATCAGGATGATGAGGGTGATCGGGCCGTTGACGAGGAACTTCAGCGCGTTCCAGATGAACAGCAGCACGACCAGGTTCAGCCAGCCCGGCCCGCCGTCGGCGATCCACACCGTCAGCAGCCACGCGCCGAGCAGGTACAGCACGGCGATGAGCATGGCGGGCACGCCCCACTTCAGGCCGCGGCGCGTGTGCAGCGCGTCGAGCAGGATGTTCGTCGGCATGTACGTCCGCAGGAACAGCCGAACTCGGATGCTGAGATTCCAGAGCAGTCGGAACACGATGTCCGCCTCCCGAGAGGGTGCGTAGCTCCGCCGAGGAGGTAGATCATGTGGTGAGTGTCCCGAGGGACCGTCGCAAGCGACCTAGAAATCGTGGCTACTACCTCAAGATCAGGGTACGCCCGACCCGCGAGACGCGGAAGGGATGCGGCGGGAGTCGCGAGAGCGCCAAGTAAGGAGCCCCGCGTCTGGCGCGCACTCCAGCCCAGTGGCATGTCGGCTCGCAATGAGCAGTCGCTGAGCATGCCCGTTCTGCCCTTACAGGCGCGGCCCAGCGACCCTGAGACTGCGGGTGGTCGGTCCAGGTTCTGCCGCGCGTGCCGCGAGCTGTTGCGCGCGAAGGGTCGCGGCGCGTGCTCGTGCCGCGTCTGCGCGTTGCGAAGCATCATCGCCGACAAGGCCGAGCCCCCTGGCCACGGCGATGCCGTACTTGTCGCGATAGGCCGCGACGGTGCGTGCCTCGCGTCGCCAAAGTGCGGCGAGCTGCGGATCAGAGGGTTCCATCCCGAGTCCCGAGATCCACTCCCCCGAGGACTCGACGGCCTCGGTGACGAGCGCGTCTGCTCGCTGCTCGATGAGCGCGGCACGTTCACGGAGTGCGCTGCGCATATCGTCGTCCATCGGGCCGAGCGCGGGAGTGACGACTCCGGCGATGGGCGTGGCGGGCTGGCGCACGCGCCCCGCGCCGTTCGTGTGCTCCAGGGCGCGGATCACCCGCTCGTGGAGCACCGCGGCCACATCGCCCGCGTCATTGAGCGGACGAGAAGCGACGAGAGCGCTCAGAAGGCGCTCGGCATCGTAGCCGTCGGCTTCGGCTCGGCGCAGCTCTGCGCTGAGCACGCCGAACGCGGTCGAGTCGATTGCTGCGGATGCCTCGGCCTCGGTGAGCCGCGTCCTTCGCAGCAGAGCCTCCCACCGTGGCTGTTGCGCGGCGGCGGCGATGGTCTCGTATTCGGCGGCGAGTTGCGCGACCGAGCCCCACACAGCCTGCTCGGCGGCGATCGTCTGGCGGGCGGAGAGTTCCGCGCCGACGTGCTGGAGCACCCCGGCGAGCACCTTGCGCGCCGCGACCACGAGGGTGTCCTGAGCGGGCGGGTGAATGTGGTCATCATCGGGGCGGTTGAGGGAGACATAGGCGAAGTTCCCGGCCTTGCCACGGGTCATGGCGACGTAGAAGTTCTCGCGGGTCGCACCGGGCTCGATGAGCGTGTGTCCGGTGTCGACCGTGACTCCTTGCGCCCGGTATGCGGTGACCGCGTAGCCGAGTTCGACATGCTCGGCGACGTATCCGGCAGGGAGTCGCAGCGTCGCGCCTCCGCGTCGCCCGGCAGGCCGCACTCGTAGCGACCCGTCGATGCCGATGGCGGTGATCGTCCACCGGCTGCCGTTGCGCACCCAGCCGCGTCCGGTGCGCAGTTCACGGTCGTTGCGGCGGGTGATGATCGCGTCCCCGACGGACGCCTCGGTGCAGTCGTGCAGCCGCACCTCGGCGCGCGCGTCGACCTGCCCGGCGAGGATGAGGTCGGCGCGGGCGCGCCGGTTCAGGGTGGTGACCATCGCGCTCGACTCGGCAATGAGGATGCTCGCCAGCCCCAACGCGCGGTCGCGCTGCCAGGCGGCGTAGGCGGCGTCGGCCATGCGCTCGGTTTCGCCCGCCCGGATACGACCGTGGGCCTGGTAGGTGTCGATGGCTTCGATGCGGCCGTTGCGTAGATCGCGGGTGGCACCCTTCTCCCAGGCTGCGGTGATGCGGCGCACGTCGGTCAACTCGGGCACGTCGGCACGGTCGGCGACGAGCATCCCGAACGCTCCCCCGGCGTCGACGGACTGGAGTTGCGCGGGATCGCCCACGAGCAGCACCTTCGCTCCGGCGTCGGCTGCGACGCGCACGAGCCGGTCGAGCGCGAGCGTCCCGGCGAGGGATGCCTCGTCCACGATCACGAGCTGCCCGGCGGTGAACCCGGTGCCGTGGTCGCGGTGGGTCTGCCACCACTTCGCGGTGTTCTCCGTCGGGATGCCGAGGTCACCGGCCAGCACCTCGGCCGCGACCGCGGACGGTGCCAGACCGACGACCGCGCCGCGCCCGTGCTCGGCCTCCCACGCACGCCGCAGCGCGCGCAGCGCGGTGGTCTTCCCCGCCCCCGCAGGGCCGACGAGCAGGTCGAGTACCCGACCCGACGACGCAATCGCGGTGAGTGCGGCGCGCTGGTCGTCGCCGAGCGCGCGCCCACGGTGGGGTTGCAGCGCGTGCGCGACGATTGCGTCGGCCAAGCGCGGCGCAATCTGCTCGCGGGAGCGCGCAAGTAGCCGGTCCTCGGCGGCGAGCACCGCGGCACGGCTGTAGCGGGCGGCGTTGCGGGGCCGGAATACGCTCGTCCCATCCGGGCGCTGGAACGCGGCGGGACTCGAGGCCAGCTCAGACGGGGTGAGCCGGATGGATGCTTGCTCCGCGGCGTCCGCGATCATCCCCGTGATCGCGTCGCGGTCCTCGGTGGCGGCGAAGCGCCAGCCCATCGTCCGCCGTGCGGTCTCCGCGTAGAGGTTCCAGCGGCTCCACGTCGTCCGCTTCTCCGCGACCGCGGCCAGCACGGCCGCGCCGAGACGGGCGACCTGCTCCAACGGCACGTCTTCGGCGTGCAGCAGCCCGGCTGGCTCGACTGCGAGGGCTTCCCGTGCCCACGCGGTCGCGTCGCGCCCGAGCAGGCGGCTCGCGCGGGCGCGCCACTCCTGGGCGAGGTCGACGAGCGGGCGAACCTCCTTGTCGGGCCGGGTCGCCAGCGTCGCCTGCTGCCGCAGCCGGATGATCGTCTCCCGTGACGGCGCGTGCCCGTGCGTTCGCTCGTACTCGACGATCAGCCTGTCCTTCTCGATGTCGATGTGCCGCGACCGGGACGAGAACTCGGCGACCAGCTCCTCGGGCACCGTGGCGACCGCCCACACCGGGTTGCGATCCGCGCCCCGGTCGCGCCGCTCCCAGCCGACGCCGAGCGCGCGAGTGAGGTGGTCGGCGAAGACCGCGTTGTGCAGCTCACTCAGCGCCACGGTCGCCGCGTGCAGCGGCCGGCTGTCCAGCGACCGCCACTTGCCGTCGAACACGGTGCGCACCTTGTTGCTCACCACGACGTGCGTGTGCAACTGCGGATCGCACGCCCGCGAATCGAAGTGATCGAACGCCGTGGCGATCAGTCCTGTCACCTCCACCTGTGCAACCGCGCCGTCGCGCGAGGTGGCACCCGAGCGCGTGGCCGCAACCTCACGCTCCATGAACGCAACGACATCCGCAACCGCCGCATGGTGAGCCTCGGCGATCCGCGCCTGGGTCACCGCATCCGCAACGCCCCAAAGCACCGATGCGGACTTCGGCAGCGAGAACGTGAAGTCAAACCCCGCGACCGCACGCCGCGATCTGCGCGCCGATTCCTCCGCTTCGATCACCGCGACCGCCTCGGCACGCTCCGCCGCGCCCAGCGCCGGGTCGAGCCGGGCCAGCCGCGCGGCGATCCGATGCTCGACGCTCGGGAACGCCGGGTACGCCTTCCCCAGCGGATCGCCCGTCACCGGATCAAGGCCCTCGCCGAGCAGGAGCTGGAGCTGCGCCTCGGACACCTGTGCACCCTCGTGGACCTCGCCGTATCCTAGCGAGGCCAGGCCGCTGCCCATCCACCGGCCGGGCGGGGTGCCCTGCTCGGCGTAGTAGCGGGTTAGTGGCATCGAGAGTGCCCGCTCGCCGTCGGCGGACGCCACGGTGCGCAGCAGATACTTGTAGCCATCCCCCGCGCCCAGGACCCGCATCGAAACCGACACCCGGCACCGCCTCTCTCGACAGAGAGGTACGCCACCTGAGCCCGCCGTCAGGCGGGGTCAGCCTCGATGTGCCAGACGTGTACTGGTCTCTGGAGGGCTTCCGAGATCAGACAAGGCGGGCGCGGACGACGGCGATGTCGCGCTCATGATCGCGCACGATCCTGTCAGCCTTGGTCGTGAACTCCGACTTGTGGATCACGACGAGCCGGATACCCTGCTGCGGCAGGATCTCCGCCTTTCGCTGGTCGTAGAGCCGCCGCTGCTCGCCACGGGGCACACCGGAGACGGTCGCGCGGCGGTCGAACAGCGGGACGGCCACGGTGTGCTGCTTCTCCTGGAACTCAACCACGAGCCCCAGCGCAGGCCAATACCCGTCGACAGGGAGCCTGCGAGCCCGTCCGGTCGTCGGCGACACGTCGCCGACAAGCCACAGGAACGTCGCCTGTCGCTCCCCGCAGACCCCGATCACCTCGTCGCAGAGGTCGAGGACGTAGTGCTCATCACTGTCGGCGCGCTTGCCCACGATGCCTACAGGTACTCGATGACTGCCACGACGCGTATGACGCCGTTGAACTCGTCGCCGCCTGCGACGGTGGATAGGGCGACGATGCGGTGCTCCGGCCGGACCGCGAGCTCCTGCGCGAGCACGTCCTTGATCGAGCCGCGCATGAAGTTGTCGACGCGCACCTCCACGATCTCCTGGGTGCTGGTCAGTCCCTGAGCCATGTTCGTCCCTTCGGTGCCCTCGGCCGCGTGCTCGCCACGATACGGCGCACGAGCGACACCTGCTTGCCGAGGATCGTGAGCGGCGAAGTCTGTGGCTACGCCGCCCTTGGCCGACCGGATGTCGCAGGTCTCGGCCAGACTGTAGGGCAATGTCGCGTTGCGTATGAGGACAGCGATCCGTGTGGAAGGGGGGTGCCGTGACACCGTTGACCCCCGATGCTGCGCTCGATGTGCTCGGCGAACTCCACGCTCGCCTTGACTCAAACTTCCGTAGCCTCCAGGAGTCTCGCCGCGCACTCGACACCGACGCCCCTGTATTCGCCTTGGAGCATGGACTTTCCGCGACCGACTTGGACGCCTTGCGTTCCGCTGTCCGCCATGCAGTGGCGCAGGGATTTGACCATCGCTACTGGCGGCAGAACTGGCTTCCGTTCATCGTCTACGCCGCTGAGTCCGGTTACGACTACATCGGCGGCGAGTATTGGCTGAGCTTCGAGCAGTCGACACCGGGATGGGCGCAGTACGGCAGTCGCGACCGCATTCGGATGTGGTTCCGTAAGTTCAATACCGAGTACGGCGGAGCTGTCCCGAAGGGCGCGTTCGCCAAGAACTTCCCGATCATCGCGTGGCCGATCACACACGCGGTGCTGCCGGTCTACCTCCAGCGCTACCTCGCGCAACTCCTCTACGAGTTCCGCATGGGGCTGACGACCAGCCTGCTCCAGAACCCCGAGGAACTTGGCGAGCACCTTGCGGCACGCACTTGGGGCTACACCGAACGGTTCCGCATCTTCTGCGAGAACACTTCCCTGCTCGGTCAGGTCGCTGCCGCGTTGCTCTCGGGCGAGGGGGAAGAGTCCCCGTACTTGCTCCACTCGACGCTGCTCCGCCTGGTCGATGGACTCGAGCAAGAGCGTCAGGCGAAGTTCTGGCTGAACCGAGCACGCCAGGCGGCGAACCAGGTGCGGGCGCGCGGGTTTCAGCCAGGTGTCCCGCGCGGGACAGGAACGGCCTTATACGATCGTCTGCCGAGTCCGACTGATCCGCGCCTCGTGCTCCGTGGGGGCGAGAACGGCTGGCAATTGTTCGCGGAGCTGCCCGAACTCAGCACGCTCAGCGGTCGGCTTCCGCACGTCTACGAGGAACTCCGCACCAAGCGAGCGCGGGTCGAGGGTGCCGACCAGACGATGGTGGCGCGAGGTCGGCTGACTGCGGCCGGTCAGAAGATACGTCTCACGCGACTCCCGAACCCCGAAGTGCCGTTCATTCAACTGGAGAACGGCGAGCCTGCCGTCAACGCACTCGTCCGCGATCAGGTGGAGGTCAGTCGCGGACCGATCTGGCTCTTCAAGCGCCGAGCGCCAGGGTCGGCCGTCGAGGTCAAGGGCAAGCTGATCCACCCTGACAGCACCTACCTCGTCATCCACGATGGTGACTGGTCGGTGCCTGATCTGCCGTGGGTGGAGTCAACCGCCCTCGACGTTGTCGATGCCGAGGCGGTACGGCTTATGGTTCCTGAGCGTCTGACCGAGGAAGCAACCGCTGCCCTGGTCGCGTCGGGGCTGAGCGTCATATCCGACGCGATCATCCGTCCAGTCGGCTTCGCCGCCAGCGCGTGGGACGGCGAAGGTGCGGTGGAGTGGCTGGCTGGTGAGCCAGGGCTTGTCGGCATCCGCGTTCAGCAGATCCCGAGCGTGCTGACGCTCACCCTTGCCGGCAACCGCTACACGCTGGATTGGCCGGACGGCGAACGCGAACTCTTCCTAAGCCTCGATGATCTGCCCGTCGGTTCGCACGAGCTGAGAGTCACGCTGACGGGTGCGCAGGAGCAGGCGCTTGTCGAGGGCTCACTTCAGGTCACCATCCGTGACCCGCAGGCTCGCTCCGAAGCGGCCGAGGCTGGCGAGGGCATCCGCCTGCTGGCGTCGCCAGCTCGTCCCACCATGAGCGAGCTGTGGGAGCCGGAAGCGATCACAATCGCCGGCCCCGAGGGGCTTCGCGTTGACCTGGCCGTCGCGCTCCGGTCGGAGACGAGCGCGGAGCTTGCCAGCATCCGCCAGCAGATCACGCTCCCACTGCGCCCCGCCGACTGGGCCGGTGTCGCCAAGAAGGTGCGTGGCGACAGCCGTTTCAGCCGCTACTTCGACCAGGCAGAGTCGATCGAGCTTTCGGTCTCTCGCGCTGGTGTCGGGTACGCCGTCCTCGCGGCGGATCGTGGCTTCCAGCCGCTTCGATGGCAGCTACTTCGAGACCGTGAAGGCAACCGTGCGCGTCTCATCGATCGGACGGACAGCGGCGCGACCCGCATCGAACTCTTCCGTGTGGAGTCGCCGCTGGCTGCCAGCTTCTGCGAGGCCGGAGCGGACATCGAGCTTCCGGCATCTGGCGGACTGCTCCGCGCGGTTGCTGGGGAGGGCGTCGAAGCCACGGCGACGATCCTTCTTCCGACCGACCCGAACGAGCTTCGAGGAGCGCGTCGCCTCGTTCCCGACGTCCCGACGGGCAGCAAGACACCAGAAGAAGCGATGAAACTCGTTCGCGCCTATCAGCTATGGGCCGACGCTGATCTCCCTGGTGACGTGTTCGCGCAGTTCCAGCGCGACGTGGTGCTGGCGGCGATCACCCGAGCCTTGGTGTCTCTCATCGCTGGAGGCCGGTGGGCGTCGGTCGAGCGGGATATGGCGAACGCCGGGAACCTGGAGGACTTCCTCGACGATATGCAGCGGGTAGTCGGAGAAGCGGAAGAGCAGAAGAAGCTGGCGAAAACGATCGGCATGAGCCTCCACGCCTGGCTCAATCCAGCGTCACTCTTGACTGGCTTTGCCGAAGTCGCGGAGAGCGCAATCCGCACGAGCGGGATCGTCAACCGCCCTTCGGCGGCTCGCTTCCTCCTCACCCTCGCGGGGCATCCTGGGCAGATTCTTCAGTGGGAGGCAGGCGAGCGCGGAGTGCTACTCCAGTACGTTCTGAACTCGCCCATCCTGCTGCGGGCGGCACGCTTTGCCGTGCTTGGCACGAGGGCGCTCAAAGGCGCCGAGGAAGCGCGGAGGGGGTTCTGATGGAGCTTTCGCTACGGACTGCCGACGAGGTTTCCGCGATCTCGGTACGAGTGCTGGGGCTGGATGAGGACAGCATCGCGCTGGACTACCCCGAGGCATTCAGCGCCTCGCTTCGGCGGGCGGCCGCATTCCTCTGCCCGACGACGCCGAGGGCGCTCGTGGACACGGTGCTGGAAGTCCTAACGCCGGTGATCCCGCAGCCGCCAACACGCGACGACCTGATGGGGACACTCGACCAGATGATCTCGACGGGCGATCTGCTCGAATTGGTCGACACGACCAGCGACCGTGCGATGCGCCTCCTCTATCTCGGACCGCCGAGCTTCATCGAGCGGTCGCCTGGTCGCTATCTCCTGACGGGGATTCGACCACTCGGACTGCCCCTCGTCGGAAGCGACATCACCGTCGAGCACGAGGGTTACGCGCGGACGGCGGTGCTCGACGCCGACGACGCCGAGACGCGGCTTCGCGCAGCCGGACTTCACGAGATCAGCCAGACACGGTGGATCGGACAGCCGGCTTCGATGTCCGCAGCCGATTTCCTGACGCAGTACCGGACTCGACTCGACGTCGCGCTGGCCGCAGGCTTCGTCGACGGGCTAACGATCATCGACCCTGCTAGTCGGCCGACCTACTATCGCGGTCGCTGGCGCAATCCGGCCGAGGGCGACTCCGGCGACTTCGTGGGGAGGCGTCCCCAAGCGTATGGCGCGGACCGCTGGTGCCTTGTGCGACTGGTCGACGGTGCTCCCGAACGCCTCATTGATCTTCCCGTCGACAACTCTGTGGCTCCGGCTCGGGATGAGGCGTGGCGACTCCAGGCTGCGATCGACGCCGCGCGAGGCACATCGCTTCCGTACCGCACTCGTCCCATGCCGGGGGTCGATCACGCGCAGGCTGTCGTTGACTTCTTTTCGCCGCTGCCAAGTTGGGCGGAGCGATACCTTGGACTCGTCGGATTGTCGGTGGAGAAGTCGCGCGGTGCGCTGTTCTCCTACCGGCTCCCGACATCCGCGCTGACAGGTCTCGCGTCGGTGTTGACCGAGACCCTGTGGATGACCACCACGACCGATGAGGAAGTCCAGTGACGGCAGAGGCCCCAACGATCGCTGAGACGATCACCAAGATTCAGGCTGCTCTGCGCGACTACATCGAAGCGACCTATCACGTCGGGCATCTGACGCTCATCGAACAACGACGCACGCTGTTGGACGAGGACGGCGTGATCTTCCGCGCACCGTTCATCGAGAGCACCCCGCGCTACCAGACTGACCGGCGCTTCTCGGAGCTGGCGCTCGACCCAGCAGTTCAGACGCTGTTTGCTCGTCTCACCAGTTCGGACGAAGGAACCCCGCTCCTCTACGACCCGCCCTACACGCACCAGGCAGAAGCTCTGGAACTCACCATGCGCGACGGATTGAGCCTGGCGGTGACCACGGGTACCGGCTCTGGCAAGACCGAGTCGTTCCTTCTCCCGATGCTGGCGAAGCTCGCGGCGGAGGCAGCTCATCGCCCGGAGTCGTTCGCTCGTCCTGCGGTGCGCGCCTTGATCCTGTACCCGATGAACGCGCTGGTGAACGACCAACTCGGTCGACTTCGCTTGCTCCTCGGCGATGCCCGCGTGACGAGTCAGTTCCAGTCGTGGGCGCATCGCCCGGCGCGCTTCGCCAGATACACCAGCCGCACGCTCTACCCCGGTGTGCGGAAGGTGGAACGCGACCAGCAGCGGCTCAAGTCCATCGAGGACTTCTACATCGATCTGCTCGACCGGAGTGATGACCCGGCATCGCGGTATCACGCGGACGCGACCGCACTCGTCGGCAAGCTCAAGGAGCGCGGGAAGTGGCCCGCGAAGCCAGATCTCCGCGAGTGGTACGGGGCGAAGGGGTCGCGCTGGAAGAAGGACGGGGAGTTTGTGCGCGCCGTCCTCCAGTCCCGCGACGCCGAACTCTTGACGCGGCATGAGGTGCTTGAAGCCCCGCCGGACGTGCTCATCACGAACTACTCGATGCTCGAATACATGATGATGCGCCCCTTGGAGCGCCCGGTCTTCGATGACACGCGCGAGTGGTTGGCGACCAATCCCGACGAGAAGTTCTTGCTTGTCGTGGATGAGGCGCACCTCTACCGGGGTGCTGCGGGAGCTGAGGTCGCCCTGCTCTTGCGGCGGCTGCGTGCCCGGCTGGGTATTGATGCGGATCGCCTTCAGGTGATCGCCACGAGCGCGAGCTTCGACAGCGCCGACTATGCGCGGAAGTTCGCCGCGCAGCTCAGTGGCAAGGACGCTGACGACTTCCGTACCATCGTCGGGAAGTTGGCGCTTCGCCCGGCGGCAGACGTCGGTTCTGCTGTCGACGCCTCCGAACTCGCAGCGGTCTCGCTTGACGATTTCTACGACGGCGAGGCAGAGAGCGAACGCATCGAAGCCGTCGCCGGCCTCCTGGCGTATCGCGGAGTGACCGCCGAACCAGACGCGACGGTCGGCGCGCTCCTCGACCAAGCGCTCGCCTCCTACGAACCCATGAACCTGCTCGTCAACGAGACGATGCAGCAGGCCCAGCCAGTCAGCGAACTCGGCGCGAAAGTGTTCCCTGGTGTCGATCGGGAGACAGCAGACCGCGCAATCACCGCGCTTGTCGCCCTGGGGAGTGCCGCTCGTCTCAAGCCCGACGACGCGGGTCTTCTCCCGTGCCGCGTCCACGCCTTCTATCGGGGCTTGCCCGGCCTTTGGGCGTGCGCTGACGCCGACTGCCCCGATCTGGATCGAGAGCAGTACCCGGCGCCAGGACCAGTCGGCAAGCTCTACGCCCAGCCCCACGCGACCTGCTCCTGTGGTGCCCGAGTCTTCGAACTCTTCACCTGTCGGCACTGTGGATCGGCGTACCTGCGTGCCTACACCGACGATCTTGCGAACCCGTCGTCGCTGTGGCACGAACCAGGTATCAGCTTCCAGGTGGCCTCGGGTGCGGTTCAGGAACTCCAGCCTCTCGACCTGCTGGTGGAAGAGCCAGATCCCCAACTCGCCGCGCAGCCCGCCGACCTCGATCTCATCACCGGGCGTCTCGACCCGATGAAGCTCGGCTCGCGGATTCGCACGGTGTATCTGCCAGGCAAGCGAGCCGGCGAGGTCGTAACCGCCGACGATGAGGAAGATGACGGCACCAGCGAGGTTAAGGCGGACGGCGAGTTCAAGCCTTGCGGGGTCTGCGGACAGATCGCTGGGTTCGGTCGCTCTTCCGTTCAGGATCACCAGACCAAGGGCGACCAGCCGTTCCAGGCGCTGGTGACGCGGCAGATCGAGGTTCAGCCCCCGTCACGCCCGTATGAAGACTTCGCACCGCTACGCGGTCGGAAGGTGCTGGCGTTCTCCGACTCGCGGCAGGTGGCAGCTCGACTCGCGCCGAACCTCCAGAACTACGCCATGCGCGACGTGATCCGCCCGCTCATCGTGCGCGGATGGAGCGAACTGTCGACCATCCCTGGGATCGGGAAGCAGCTCAGTCTGGAGCACTTGACACTTGCTTCAATGGTGGGGGCGAAGCGGCTCTCGGTGCGGCTTCGCCCTGAGCTTCGTCCAAGCGAATCGATGAGCGCGCTCGCTGACGTAGGGCGGGTCATCGACGCCGGTGCGCTCGACGGCGACGATGATGCGCGGACTGAGCTAGTCATGATGCAGCCGCAAACGCCGGAGTCGCTCCTCAAGGCCATCTACAAGACCCTGACCGATCGCTACTACGGGCTGTCCTCGCTAGGGCTTGCCTCGCTGCGCGAGCGGGGGTCGCTTCGTCAGGAACTGCTCGACGTCCTGCCAGACATCCCGGGCGTCGCAGATAGCGACGAGCGGAAGCTGGCGCTCGTCCGCCTGTGGCTGGCCCAGTGGAGCACACCGTCGTGGGGCATTTGGTTTCCCTCGATGACCGCCGACTGGCGTGGCGTCAAGGAGGGCGTGCGCTCGCACTCCGGCAAGTTCCGTCCGTTCGAGCGATGGCTTGGCTCCGCCACCATCAGCAAGCAGTTCAACCAGGACTGGCTGCCGACGCTGCGTCAGAAGTTCTGCGAGACCGCAGGGAACAAGTACTTCCTGCTCGCCAATCGGATTGCGCTCGAACTCGGCGGTGAATGGGGCTACTGCGAACGGTGCCGCTATACCCAGCGTCCATTCCCTGGCGCGACAAAGTGCGTCAACTGTGGAGCTAACGAGGTCCGCGTCCTTGACCCTGAGACGGACCCTGTTTTCCAGGCGCGCAAGGGGTACTACCGCGCGAGCACCGTCCGTGCGCTCGCCAATCCGCCCGAGCCGCCGATGAGCATCATCGCGGCCGAGCACACCGCCCAGCTCAACGCGGCGCAATCCGACGCGGTGTTCTCGAAGGCGGAGGAACACGAACTGCTCTTCCAGGACGCTAACCTCGGGCTTCCTGGGCCGAACGCCCAGGAGCGGGCAGCCATCGACGTGTTGTCATGTACGACGACAATGGAGGTCGGGATCGACATTGGCGCGCTCTCAGGCGTCGCCCTCCGCAACATGCCGCCGTCCCGCGCCAACTACCAGCAGCGTGCTGGTCGCGCTGGACGTCGTGGCAATGCGGTCGCAACGGTGATCGCCTTCGGCAGCGCCGATACCCACGACGACCACTACTTCCGCGAGCCAGCCGAGATGATCCGTGGCCGCGTTGACGACCCTGTGCTCACGATGGACAACGACGAGATCGCTCGTCGGCACGTTGTTGCCTACCTGCTTCAGCGGTACCACCAGGATCGGCTGCCGACCTTCGACCCCGCGACGCAGTCCTCGCAGTTGTTCGAGGTGCTCGGCACGGTTCAGGATTTCGTCGGCGCTCAGTCACCCCTGAACCGCACCGACTTCGCGCAGTGGCTGGCAACACACGAGGCTCAGCTCAGGACCGACATCGACGGCTGGCTCCCATCTGAGTTGTCATCCGAGAGCCGAGACGCTGTCCTCGGCGGCATTGTCAGCAAGACACTGGAGGATATCGACGAGGCGCTCGACCTGACCGCCGAGGGTACGCTGCCGAAGCCGGTCGAGGGGGATCTCCCGCCAGAGGCGGAAGAGGTCGAGGCGGAAGGCCCTGGCGAGGACGGTGCGGAAGAACCAAGCCCTCAGCGCAGCCAGACCAATCTGCTCGACCGCCTGCTCTACAAGGGTGTGCTGCCTCGGTATGCCTTCCCGACCGACGTGGCCGGATTCCATGTCTTCGACGTGGACAAGTCCGAGCGTTTCCGAGCAGCGTTCCGCTATGCGCCGAGCCAGGGGCTTCCGGTAGCGCTGAGTCAGTACGCGCCGGGCAAGGTCGTTTGGATCGACAACAAGGAATGGCGTTCCGGCGCGATCTACTCTCCGGTTCAGGCGGAGCGGTACAACGCCTGGCAGGGGCACAAGCTCTACTTTGAATGTACGGTCTGCCACTACGCCAACTACTTCGATCAAGAGGAGGCGCACCGTGGTGAAACCCGCGAGTGCCCCGCTTGCGGGTCTGAAGACTCCTTCGGCAAGGCGATGGCCTGGATGCGCCCGCCAGGGTTCGCGCACCCCGCCTACGAAGACCCTGGCACCAGCCCCGATGATGCTCCGGCGCGAAGCTATGCCACCCGCGCCAAGCTCGTCGCCCCTGGTCCTGCCGACGACTCCGCCTGGACTCACGTCACCGACCGCGTTCAGCAGACGTACCACCGCGAGACGCTGCTGGTCACGAACACCGGACCAAGAAATGAGGGCTACACCTACTGCTTCAAGTGCGGCCTGATCGAGCCGACCAAGTCCGCGACCGGCGTGGTCGTCGGGCAGCACAAGAAGCCGTATCCAGACGAGCAGGAGCCGAACTGCCCCGGCTCGTCTTCCACGAGCGGTCTCGTGCTCGGGACCGACTTCATCACCGACGTGCTGCTGGTGCGCCTCAAGGTCAAGCCTCCCGTGCGCCTCGGCCCTCAGCTCCTGTCCACCCAGGTCGCGCTCCGCACCATCGCGGAGGCGATGACGATCGCAGCTACCCAGCGGCTGGACATCGAGGCCACGGAACTTCAGGCCGAGTACCGCCCCGCGTTGACGCTCGGCGGCGCTGAGGGACTCGAGGCAGAGGTCTATCTCTACGACACGCTTGCGGGTGGCGCGGGGTTCACGCGTCGGGTCGAACAGTTCGGCATCGAGATACTTCGCCAGACACTTCAGCGGCTCGAGGAGTGCCCTGCGGACTGCGACGAGTCCTGCTACCGCTGCCTGCGGAGCTTCCGCAATCGCTTCGAGCATGGCCTGCTCGATCGCAAGGTCGGCGCGAGCCTGCTCCGGTACCTGCTCGACGGAACCGCGCCGAGGCTTGACGAAGCTCGCCTGGCGCTGTCAACGGACCGCCTCTATCGCGATCTCGTCGGGCGCGACATCGCTGGCGTGACTTTCGAGCGTGATCAGCAGGTCAGCATCGCCGGCATCGGGCAGGTGGTGGCACCGATCCTGGCGACGAAGGGTGACCGGCAGTTCATCTTCGGCGTTCATGGCCCTCTGACTCCTGACCTTGCGCCCGACCTCGCGCTCAACGACGCCAAGGAGAACCAGACGACCATTCCGGTTCGTCTCATCGACGACATCGTGATCTCACGGAACCTGCCGAACGCCAGCCACCAGGTCGAGAAGGCGCTGGCGTGACGCAGGCAGCAGGCACGATCGACACAGGCATTGCGTCGAGCCGAGCCTCGTTGCCTTCGCCGCCGAACTACTGGAGCTACTCGTCCCTGAAAGAGGTCGAAGCCTGTCCTCGCCGCTATGCCCTGGCGCGGGCAACCTACCCAGACCTCTGGGATGGACGTGGCTACCCATCGCTACCGAGCACGCCCGCCTTGTTCGGCGATGTCGTCCACGGTGCGCTCGAAGTCGTCGTCAAGGCGCTCGCAGAGGCCGGCGTCGAGTCGCCCCAGGCAGTCGAGGCAACGATGGTGCTCCGCGATCTCGGCGGACTCACCTCCGTCGTCGAAGAGATGGTGACCAAGAAACTGGCCCCGCTGGAGGGGAACCCGCGCCTCGACCTTGACCGTCGTCGCCGGATTGCGCGGGAGCTTCGTGCTCAAACCCCCGATGCTCGCGTCCAGGTACAGACCTATCTCAGCCGGACGGTGTTCGCTCCGCGCCCGTCTGGGTCGAGCAGCATGCGGGACGGGAGTGCTGCCGCACGGGGAGGTGCGTCTGCGCGCAGAGCACTCGGGGAGGGATCGCACGCCGAAGCGGTGCTTGTTGCCGAAGAACTGCGCCTGCTGGGGCGTATCGACCTCCTCACCATCGCTGGTGAGTCGGTCGACATTGCCGACTACAAGACCGGCGTCGAAGCCCCCGGGCATCACGAGCAACTACGGTTGTACGCCCTGCTCTGGGATGCGGACCGCCAGTCCAACCCTGCTCGATTGGCGACGGCGAGCTTGACCGCCGCGTATCGGGACCATGACGTCGATGTTCCCGTCCCGTCGAGCGAAGACCTCGACGCGCTTCGGGTGTCCCTGTCTGCTCAGATTGAGCGTGCCGATGCCGAGCTTCGGTTGGGGGTGCCGACGCCTTTGCCGAGTCCGGCGAACTGCGAATGGTGTGCGGTGCGCCACTTGTGCGCTGCCTATTGGGGGTGACTCGGGAGCTGACGGCCATCGGCGACGGCGAGTGGTTCGACTACGAGGGGAGGATCGGGAAGCAGAACGGCCAGCGGAGTTGGTGGGTCGTCGACCCCGAGACGGGCATCGACCAGTTACTGCTCCGAACCACCTCGTCAACACCGCCTTTCGCGCCCGGCGATCATGTTCGACTTCTCGGGCTCCGCTACGAACTCGATCCCGAGGCGCACACGCCGGTTGCTCTCCTGACGGCCTCCTCGGAGGTGTTCCAGGTCGTGTCGTCCTAGAAGTTCTCGACGAAGAGCGTCACGTCGCCCTGCTCGACGTCTGCCGTCTCATCGTTCGGCAACGGCACTCGCGCGGCGTGCCGGAGCGGTCGCACCAGCCGATGAGCACGCATCGACTCGCGCACTGGCTCCTGCTCTGCGCGGCGACGTCCCCAGCGCTCGAACCACCAGCCCACGACCTTAGCTTCGCCATCGGTGAGATCAGCGTCGATCAGGTAGGCCGGGTCGGGGTCGATGCCCAGCGAGTAGTCGCGCAGGTTCTCAACCAGGCGCACGCCGTAGACGATGCGCTCGCGGCCATGCTTCAGCAGTTCGTTGGTCGGCCATCCGAGCGCGGCAAGCCCGAGCCGGACCTTCCGCAGGCGTGGACTCACCCCTTCACCGAACAGGCTGTTGACGCGAACCGTCGCTCCCTTGAGCCGCGACAACCGCACCAGCGCTTCGACGGTCTCATCGGTGAATTGCGAGGTGCCGAAGGAGCGCGACCGACCAAGCTCCTGGAAGCGGATCTGCTCATCCTGCGGGCCGCCCATAACGTCCGCAGGCCAGCGAAGTCGGTTGTACTGACTCGATCCGCTGCCGTAGAGCGACGTGGTGCTGATGAACGAAAGGCGTGACTCGCGCTCGATGGGGCGTCCCGCGATTGACGAGGCGATCTCGCTGGGGCGGGCGTACTTGGCGCGATACGCCGTGACGACCTTCGGAGAGACCGCAAGCGCCCCAACGAGCTTGCCTGCGGCGAGCGCACTGTATGGAGCGACAGCACCGCAGACCGTGAGATCGGCAATGACGGTTCCGACCCGCTCACCCCGAGCGCGACGCATGAGGCGGCGAATCTGCGCCCGAGCCTTCGTGTCCTTGAGCGCCTCCTTCAGCCCTTCGGCTGTCGGAGTCGGGAGCAGGTACGGACCGAGGACGGAGGCAATCTCCAGGGTTTCCGCGAGTACCGACGCGCGCTTGCTCCGAAAGAGCGGCGTCAGCGCGCGCTCCTGCCAGGAGTCCTGCTCGATCTGACGCACCGCGTGGAGTGGTGAGCGGTGGTGCTTCTGGCGATGCCGCTCAGCATCGGCTCGGAGCAGCGCGATGACGTCGGGGGTGGGGTGCCGAAGGTCCGTGGGCTGGATGACAGCGTCCCGCAGGAGGTCATCGAGGTAAATCTCACTGAGCTGACCGTCGATGCGCTCGGTGAGCCACACGGCGATCTCGTCAGTGGGCTTTGCGCACACTGACTCGAGGAAGGTGTCAGTGTCCCATCCGATCCACTGGTCGCGCTCGGCAATCTGAACGACAGGGCTTGAAATGGCGGCGAGACCGATCACGGCGTGGTGCGGCGTCGCCGCGTCCCGAATGAGGATGGGCATCGAGCGCCCAGGGACCGTGAAGTAGGCATTAGACCAGGTGTGGCGGAAATAGCGCCAGATGTCATGGAGGGCGAAGCCCGTCAGCTCACACTTCCCGCCGTCGACGATCTGGATGTAGGGGCGGATGACGGTCTCGGGGTGGGGTTCGCGCTCCAGGGCGTCAGCTAGCTCACGCCCGTCGCGCATCAGGCTGAACACGGAGACCAGCCGTCCCCTGTGTTCGCGTGGCTTCTCCATGCCCTCGACGAACCGCCTGACGCTCGGTTTCCGAAGTTGCGGGTCGCGCCGCAGATGCTCTTGGCGCCGGATGCGTACCTTCTCGATGCCGGGGTCGGAGTGCGACGGCGGCGGAGTCAGCAGCGGCCCGTGCTTGTAGTCGGTCAGCAACCACCCCTGATCCAAGAGGTCGATCAAGGTGTGCGCGGCGGCAGCCAGGGTCGGCTGGTTGTAGAGGTCGCCCAGCTTCGCCTGCGCGAACCAGTACATCCGGTCGATCGCCTCGGTTGGGTCGAGGGTCGTCGCAGCGAGTGCCTTACACAATCGGAGGAATCCCTCGCGCTCGACGCGGCGGGTTCCGCTCGGCAGCGAGATGTTGATGAACTTCGGCTCGTCCTCGTGGCTCATGACTTCTGCAGCATCCGTCCGTAGGTCGCACCCCACACGCGGAGCAGGTCACGATAATCCTGCTCGCTCGCACCGACAGCGGCGACCGAACGCGCGAACGAGAGAAGCAGCAGTTCCAGCGCCGTGCGGACGGGCGCACCCGAGTCGCCCAACTCCTGGAGCGGGCGGTACAGCGCGGTGAAGCCAGGGTGGTCGATGTTCATCGTGACGTTGAGGTGGCGCTGCTTCAGCGTCAGATCGAACATCGACTCTCCCGACAGTTGGTCTGCCCCAAGGTGGTACCTCAGCGCTCCGGTGGTGCGTCCCGAGGTGCGGATCACAGGGAGGTCGGCGTCGGCGGCACCGGCGATGCGGCAAGCACCTTGGACGGTTGCTTCGAACTTTACCTCCTCGAAGGCTTGCCGGACGCGGGCGTTGAGGACGCGGGCGATGGATTCCAGTTCGGGTTCTAGCGCTTCACGAAGCGCAGCCGTGGGGCGCACCCCCTGCTTGTTGACGGTGATACCGAAGTGCTCGTCGAGCGCGGGTTCGAACTCGATCTCGCACCGCCACCAGTCGTCGTAGTTCTCTTTCCGCTTGCCGCCCATGAGGTACCAGCCGCTGGCGATCTCCCGCCCCGCGCGCAGGATCGAGACGCCACCATGCCCCACAATCCCGACCTTCCTCTTCGTGGCGTTGTCGAGGTGATGCCAGCGGGTGACCGGCAGCATGGCGAACGTGACGCTGACGAAGCTGGTTTCCCCAGCGGCAGTCGCAATCTCGTAACGGATTGGCTCGAACGCCAGATCTGCAGAGTGCCCGTTGAGCTTCGTGGAGAGCAGCATCGGATCGAGTGGTTCGACCGTATGCCCGTTGATCCGCAACGTCAGCCCCCGGTCGAGGAACTTCCGGAACATCCGACCCAGATCGCGGTGGAGCGAGCGATCCAGCCAGGCGAGGCGGCGGTACTCAATCCGGTCGCACTCCGTCCAGACGACACGGCAACCAGATGGTGCGGCGCCTCTCGCGCCATCGTGGAGCGCTAGCGACTCTCCCTCGCCCCGCGCCACCGAGTCGACATCGAGGTGAACCGCTCGCGCAACGGTTCCCGCTTGCCACGCTGTCACCTCGACCTGACGTGCCTGGCTTAGCGACGCAGCAGGTAGCCCCATACCGAACCGTCCGAAGGAGGATCGCGAGTCAAAGCGAGATGATCCACCAAAACGCAGGCAAGCCGCCAGTTCTTCCTCAGTCATACCCGTGCCGTCATCCTCGACGCAGATCCGAGGAAGCGCGTCAGGGTCGCTCCGACCGATGGTGATGTCGATAACGGCGGCGCTCGCTTGAAGCGAGTTGTCGATCAGTTCTGCCAACGCCGTAGAGAGGCTGACGTAACCCGACTCGCGGATCGCCCTGATGAAGTTCGCGGGTACGAGCAGGTCGGACGCGTGGCCCTGAGAACGGCCCATTATGACTCCCTCCGTCAGAGATGGGGTTACGTCTAGGGTAGCTCGCCGAGGCGGTCCGCCGCAGGGGAAATTCTGAGAGAAGTGCGGCCCAACACACCGCCGCGAGTGGCAGAGTAGATCCAGCAGGCCACCTAGAGATCCTCCGCAACCTGAAGGTCGTACCGCTACCAGCGAAGCCCTCGTCGCACGCCTGCTCAGCGAGAGGCTCGACGACAGAAACCCTCGCCAATGAGGTGCACCTCTCGCCCCGGCAGAGCACCAAGAGGGTCTCCGTCA
This sequence comes from Microbacterium sp. UMB0228, assembly GCF_002871415.1. Lineage (NCBI taxonomy): Bacteria > Bacillati > Actinomycetota > Actinomycetes > Micrococcales > Microbacteriaceae > Microbacterium > Microbacterium sp. UMB0228. Next base: position 354,248 of record NZ_PNFU01000004.1, read on the forward strand.
CGTTTGGCAGGCCGCCGCTCGTCTACCTCACCGCGCCCCACGCGGCGGATGGCGAGACTGCTGGCGGAGGCCGACCTTACACACCGGCTGCCGCCGAACGCCGCGAGTGCAGACGCACGCCTCGTAGGCAGATGCCAGAGTCCTTGATGAGACAGTCAAGACGGGACGTGCGCGGCGAGCCAGGGGCCGCGTCCGTTTGAGTGGTGGTCTTTCGCTTCGTTGCGATGATCAGCTGTCGTTAGTTTAGGCGGCGGTG
>NZ_PNFU01000005.1:0-64136 GCF_002871415.1 Microbacterium sp. UMB0228
ACGCCGTTTCCAGCGCTTATCCCAGAGTCAGGGGCAGGTTGCTCACGTGTTACTCACCCGTTCGCCACTGATCCCACAGAGCAAGCTCCGTGTTCACCGTTCGACTTGCATGTGTTAAGCACGCCGCCAGCGTTCATCCTGAGCCAGGATCAAACTCTCCGTAAAAAGAAATTGCATACGAACCGGGGAAAAACCGGAACGCAGCGAGTTTGATGCTGACCAAAGAGACGAATTCATTGCTGACTTCATCCGTTGCCAACCCCACAAAGAGGTTGGTCTTTGATCCAAAGGAATTCTCACCCAGCCGAAGCTAGACGAGGATAATTTGGCATTTGACAAGTGCACGCTGTTGAGTTCTCAAGGATCGGATGCTCCCACGACCCAGCCATCACAACCAGGCCCGCAGGGCAACTTCTCTATCTTACCGATCTCGTTTCCGTTGTCAAGTCCGAGTTTCTTCGGCCTGACCGTGGGAACGGATCAGCATCCTTCATCCTGTTCACTCTGTGAGTGTGTGGGATTCGGGAGGTGTTCGATGCTTGACGGGAGCCGGTCCGAGGACCTCCGCTCAACCGTTTGGGGCGAACAGGTAATAACTTACGTGGGTTCCGGGCATCGGGCAAATCACCGCTGATTCCCGGGCGTGTCGCCCGCCCCTCAGTCCGCGGCCCTTCCCGTCGGCGCGAACCGGGAGGAGTCGGGGTGGTTCTCGGGCTGCAGGTCTCCGACGCGCTTCGGCGTCGCGACGACGGCCAGCAGCGACACCAGGCAGGCGCCGATGACGAACAGCACGACGAGCCAGAGGCCTCCCCCGGCGGCCGCGACGAGCGCCGTGGCGATGAGCGGGGTCGGGCCGGCGACCAGGGCGCCGTTCAGCTCCCGGGCCGTCGCGACGCCGGTGAAGCGGTACCGCGTCGGGAAGAGGTTCGTGAGGAACGTCCCGGTGGAGGCGGCGGTCGCCCCCACGGCGATGACGCCGAGGGCCGTCATCCCGAGAGCCGCCCACACCGGGTCGCCCGACTGCAGCGAGAGGAAGACCGGGTAGGTGAGGACGATCCCGGCGACAGAGCCGAAGATGACGACGCGCTTGGCGCCGAAGCGATCCACCGCGATCCCGCCGAGGACGGGTGCGAAGGCGGTGAGGAGCGAGGCGACGAGCACGGCGACCAGTGCCTGGACCCGGGGCATCCCGACCGTCAGCGTGAGGTAGCTGAGGGCGAAGGCGCTGAGCACGTAGTTCGTCACGTTGTGGCCGCACACGCTGAAGAAGCCGACGATGAGCTCGCGGGGGCTGCGGCGGAACAGCTCCGCCAGAGGCACCTTCGTCGCGGCCTGCTCGGCGTTCGCGACCGCGGCCCGGTACTCGGGTGTCTCCTCGAGGCGACGACGGATCCACAGCGCGAGGACGAAGAGCACGGCGGAGACCAGGAACGGGATGCGCCAGGCCCCGCCCAGCAAGACGTCCCCGGGCAGCATCGAGGCGAAGGTGAAGGCCAGCGTCGCGAGGAAGGCGCCCCCGGGAGCACCCGAGGTGACCAGTCCGATGACCCGGCCACGGCGGCGCTCGGGGGCGTACTCGGCGACGAGCGTGAGCGCGCCCGCGAGTTCCGCACCGGCACCGAAGCCCTGGACGAAGCGGAACAGGATCAGCAGGATCGGCGCCGCCACCCCGATCGCCTCGGCGGTCGGGAGGAGCCCGATCCCCACGGTCGCGATGCCCATGAGCACGATGGTCAGGATCATTGCCGGCTTCCGGCCGACCCGATCCCCGAGGTGGGAGATGATGAGGCCGCCGAGCGGCCGCACCACGAAGCCGACGGCGAAGGTCGCGAAGGCCAGCATCGAAGCGGAGGCCGGGATGACGTCCGGGAAGAAGAGCGGGCCGATCACCAGGCCGGCGGCGGCGCCGTAGAGCGCGTAGTCGTACCACTCGATGAGGGTGCCGAAGTAGGCGGCGGTGATCGCCCGCCTCGCCTGCGGGGTCATGGTGCGCTGCTGTTCGTGGGCCATGGGGTGTCCTTTCATCATTGAAAAGTGCTGGCGTGGTCGTGGCTATCCGGTCGGCGCGAGGACGGCAGTCCCCCGGCCGCGCAGCTCGGCGGTCGTGCGCACGCCGAGAAGCTGCATCGTCGACAGGGTCTCGTTCGCCACCAGGTCGAGCGCCCTCTCGACCCCCACCCGGCCGCCCGCCATCAGGCCGTACATGTATCCCCGGCCGAGGAAGACGAAGTCGGCTCCGCACGCGATCGCCGCCACCACATCGAGGCCGCTGCGGATTCCGGAGTCGAGCAGGATCGGCACATCGTCGCCGACGGCGGCGCGCACGGCGCCCACGACCTCGACGGGCGCGATCGCACGGTCGAGCTGACGACCGCCGTGATTGGAGACCCAGATGGCATCCGCGCCGGCGTCGATGAAGCGTTCGGCGTCGACGGCGGAGAGCACGCCCTTCACGACGATCGGCCCGCTCCAGTGTGTCCGCAGCCAGCGCACGTCGTCCAAGGACAGCGCGGGATCGAACATGCTGCCCACCACATCGGTGACGCGTCCGGAACGCGGGCCGAAGTTCGCCATGGCCGGAGCGTCGTGGGCCAGCAGATCGAGGGTCCAGGAGGGATGCAGTGCCGACTGCACGGCGGTGCGCAGGGTCAGACGCGGCGGCATCGAGAGCCGGTTGCGGTCGTCGCGGTACCGCTGTCCCGGCACGCGTGTGTCGACAGTGAGGACGAGGGTGTCGAAGCCGGCAGCGGCGGCCCGCTCGACGAGCGCGAGGGACGCGTCGCGATCGCGCCGCAGGTAGAGCTGGAACCAGCGCCGCGCGGCGGGTGCGGCGTCGGCGACGTGCTCGATGCTCCGCGTTCCCATCGTGGAGAGCACGAACGGCACGTCGCGGTTGGCGGCCGCACGGGCCCCGTCGGTCTCGCCGGCCGCACGCATGAGGGCGGTGAGGCCGATCGGGGCGACGCCGATGGGCATCGCGTGCTCGCGTCCCAGCAGGCGGGTGGTGAGCGTCGCCCCCGCGGCACTCTCGGTGACCGTGGGCACGAACCTCCGGCGGGCGAAGGCCGCCTCGTTGTCCCGAGCGGCCTGTTCGGTCACCGCGGCACCCTCGACGTAGTCGAAGACGAATCCGGGCACCCGTCGCTTCGCGAGCCGTCGCAGATCGTCGAGACAGCGCGCCTCCGCGACGCGCGTCGCCTCGGTGGGAAGGGCGGGCGGAGCGAAGCTCAACAGCTCGGTGAAGGTGCGGATGCGACGTCGCAACAAACCTGGATCCTCTCGGCAACTCCCATCGAGGCCGAAGAGCCGACCGCGGTGTCGGCACCACCATAGCTCCCAAATATCTTGGGCACAATAGCAATATTCCTCAGATATATCTGACGCGAGTGTGACGGCTTGCGCGTACGGCGAGGAGGGGTCAGGCCTCGAGGAACGCCTGGAGGACGAACTCCCGCAGCTCGACGAGGTGCCGGCGCATGGCCTCCTCGGCCGCCTGCGGATCGCCGGTGCGGATCGCCTCGAGCACCTGCTGGTGACCGTTGTTCTCGACGTCCGAGTGGATGCGCGCATCGATCGCCGGGATCAGATGATGACTCCGTGTCGTCTCGTCGAACAGGCCGCTCATGAGCGTCTTCGCCCGAGCGTTGCGCGCCGCGCCGAGGATGCACTCGTGGAACGCGCGGGCCGCGTCGGTCAGCTCCGCCGTGCCGGAGCCGCTGCGCTGCGCGTCCAGGATCGAGCTGAGCTCCTCGATGAAGGCCTCGCTGCCGTAGCGCGTCGCACTCGCGGCCATCGGCGGTTCAATGATCAACCGCAGGTCGAGCACCTCGCGCACCTCGTTGATACCCAGCGGGCGGACGACGTATCCCCGTCGGGGAAGGGCGACGACGAGCCCCTCGACGACGAGGATCTGGAGAGCCTCCCGCACCGGCGTCTTCGACACCCCGAACCGCGCGGCCAGTTCGGGTTCGATGACGACCTCGCCCGGGGCGAGCCGGGTGCGGACGATGTCGTCCCGGAGCGCCACGTACACCTTCTGCGTACGCGACAGCACCCGATTCTCCTCGCCGAGGGCCGCGGCACGGCGCTGGCTGTCGACGGCATGCGTATGCAGGGTCGAGCCGGATTCGCTGGGCGTCGCGTCCATGTCCTCAGCCTAGGGGCACCGGTTCGGACCCCTGCCGCCGAGCGGTCCCGTCGCGGCGATCGGATCAGCCCCATGCTCCAACGAAAGAACCTCGCCCCGCGAGCTGCGGGGCGAGGTTCTTTCGTTCTGTTCCTGTGGACCTAAGGGGATTCGAACCCCTGACCTCCTCGATGCGAACGAGGCGCGCTACCAACTGCGCCATAGGCCCGTGAACGACATCTACGTTATCACGCTCGCGATCCCGGACATGACGAAGGCCCCGCATCTCCGTGTTTCCAGGGGAGTCGGGGCCTTCGTGGTGGCGGTGACGGTGGGATTTGAACCCACGGTAGGGGGTTACCCTACACAACTTTTCGAGAGTTGCACCTTCGGCCGCTCGGACACGTCACCGCGGATCAGTTTACGACACCGGGGCCGAGCGCGCGAATCGGCGGGTCACCAGGCGATGGCGACCTCGGCGTGGGCGCGGAGGATGCCCTCCGTGGAGCCGGCGGGGGCGCGCCCGATTCCACACTCCGTGGCGACGCCGAACTCCGGCGCGAACGGGACGGCGGCCGCGATCCGGCGACGCGCACCCTCCGCGCCGTCCTCCCGGTGCACGAGGCCGAGGTAGAGCTCCTCGACCGGGGTGAGCTCCGCGAGCGGGGCGAAGTAGGCCTCGTCATCGTGGGCGATCGGCACGGGAAGGTGCAGCCAGGTGAGCGGACGGTGGGCCGCGGCGATGACGGCGTTGGCGTAGCGGACGAGGGAGCCGGCGTCGGTCGGCTCGAAGAAGTGCTTCTCCCCCGCGTCGCCGTAGCAGAGGTGCACGCCCACCTCGACGTCGTCCGGGACGGCGTCAACGAGGGCGGCGAGACGCGAGACGAGGCCGTCGAACGGGTCACCGGGCCACCACGCCTCCATGACGGCGCCGTAACCGGAGGCGCCCTCGATGATCCCCATCTCGCTCGCGACGTCCCACTGCACGGCGAGGTCGTCGTGCGGGATCGCGGCGAGGATCTCGTCGAGCTCGCGGAGCATCGCGGCGGTGTACACGGGCTCGATCGCGGCCCGGTCGTCGCCGTGGAAGAACGAGGAGATGACGGCGAGCGGGGTGGGCAGCGACACCTGGAACCGGGTGCCCGCCGGGATGGCCCCCTCCTCACGCAACCGGGCGAAGAGCCCGTACGACTCGATCGCCGCGGAGGCGTACCCCAGCGGAGGCAGCGCGATCGTCGCGGGATCCACGCCCTCGGCGATCCGGAGGCCCCGGGCGTCGATGCCGGCGGGGAACGGGATGGGCTCGTCGCCGATCCGCTCGATGCCGTCCGCCTGGCCGATGACGTCGGGCTGGAACATGATCCAGTGGAACCGTTTGCCCACCTCGCCGTCCGGGATGCGACGCAACCGGTCGCCCAGCAGCTCCGCCGCAGTGCGCATCGTCGTCTCGGCGTCGTCGAAGTTCACACTGCCCACGAGAAGGGCACCCTGGGGCTGCGTCATGGCCTCAGGATATCCCTCGCCGACCCACCCCCTTCCGGCCGAGCCACCCCTCTGCGTGCGGCCGGAAGGGGGTGGGACACACGCAAGGGGGTGGGTCGGCGAGGGGAGGTCGGGATTAGGATTGCCTAAGAACCCGCCGCCTCCGGGGGCAGAACGACGGGAAGGATGCAAGCAGCATGGGATTCATCACGTCTGCGGCGCTCGCCGAGACCGGATACGTGGTCCTCGACGACGAGACCACCCCTGTGGACCCGTCCGAGTGGCAGGACCTCGAGTACGTCGGCTGGCGCTCCTCCGGCGTCACCCGCTTCGCACCCCTGACGAGCTACGCGGGCGAGATCGACTGCAACGGCTTCTGGAACCACACGCCGCCGCGCACCGACAAGGACGGCGTCTGGATTCCCTCACAGGTCGCGATCGCCCCGACCCTGCAGCGCCGTGCCCTGGCCCCCGGCGCCGGCGTCGGCCGCTGCCGGGTCATCGAGCTCCAGCCGAACGACTACGCCGACGCGATCTACAACCTGCACCAGGACGACAACAACCGCCTCAACGAGCCGGGCACGGGATGGGTGGTCCGCGGGTATTACAACCTCACCGACGACACCGACTCGATGCTCATCCTCCGCTCCGACCGGTTCGACCCGGCCACCGAGGTGCGGCTGCCGCTGCGCGCCGGCTCCCGGATCATCGTCGACACGCAGCGCTTCTGGCATGCCGTGTGGCATCGCGGCACCGGCCCCCGGTACGCGCTCATCACCTCCTGGACCAGCGGTCCCGAGCTCGACGCGTACATCGCCGCGCACCACGGCGACCCGCATCCGCCGACGGTCGACCTCGACCCGCGTGTGGTCGACGAGGCCCAGGTCGAGATGCACCGCCGGATCGAGGAGCGCCGTCGCGCGTTCGAGGCGCAGGGCATCGTGATGGAGCCGCCCGCCGACATGAACCTCGTCGGCTGAGGCTCAGACCGTCCGGCCGCCCTCGATCCGCACGACCCGGTCGACCGTCCCCGCGGGCGGCGCCACGTGCGAGATGAGCAGCACCGACTGCTCCCCCGTGGCCTGCAGCAGGTCGCGCAGCAGAGCGTCCGAGGCCTCGGGGTCGACGCCCGCCGTCGGCTCGTCCAGCACGAGCACCGGGAAGCCGCGGAGCAGCGCGCGAGCCAGAGCGATCCGCTGCGCCTGACCGCCGGACACCAGCGCACCGCGGTCGCCCACCCGCGCATCGAGCCCTCCGCGCTCGCTCACCCACGCCGCGAGTCCCACACGGTCGAGCACGGCGAGGAGTTCTTCGTCGGTGGCGGTGTCCCTGGCGAAGAGGAGGTTCTGCCGCACGTCCTCGTCGAAGAGCTGCGGCTGCTGCTCGCACAGGCCGACGACGCGGCGCAGCGACGGTCCGGACAGCGCCGCCGCGTCGAGATCGCCGATCCGGTACTCGCCGTCCACGCGGAGGAAGCCCACGAGCGCAGCCGCCAGCGAGCTCTTGCCCGCCCCACTCGCCCCGGAGACGAGCACCCGCTCACCCGGCGCGAGGTCGAGGTCGACCCCGGTCAGCGCCGACGCCCCTCCGGGCCAGTGCGCCGTGGCTCCCCGCAGCGTGAGCGCGGGGACGCCGTCGACCGCGACGTCCTCCCCCGCGTCGGTCCGCAGCTCCGGCGGCATCCGTTCGGGCAGCACGTCCACGATGCGCTCCGCACTCGCGCGGACGCTCCGCCACGAGGCCGCCGCGATCGGCACGGCGCCGAACACCTCGAACACGACCATCGGCACGAGCACCGCGACCGCGAGCCACGGGGCGTCGATGGCTCCGGTGTCGAGGCCAGGGGCTGCCACCGCCAGTGCCCACACCGAGGCGGCGCCGGCCATCAGCGAGACCACTCCGGCCGCGACGGCCTGTGCGAGCGACGCGCGGCTGACGACCCGGCGCAGGGCGGCATCCGCGACGCGGATCCGCTCTCGGGCCTGCGCCTCCGCGCCGAACGCGAGCAGCACGTCGAGGCTGCCGAAGTAATCGACGAGGGCCGCGGACACCTCAGCCCGACGCGCCGACACCGCGGCCTCCGCACGGGAGCCGAAGATCCAGCCCAGCCCGACGGCGGCGAGCGCGGCGACGAGGAGGCAGACGGCGAGGGTCAGCGCGGCGGGCGGCGATACGAAGGCGAGGAAGCCGACGGCCCCCAGGGCGACGACGCCCGAGACGGCGAGCGGCTGCACGACCCGGAGCGGGAGGTTCTGCAGGTTCTCCACGTCGTCGACGAGCGCCGCGAGCACCTGACCCCGGTCCGTCGCGCCGAGGCCCGCCGGCGAGAGCGGGATGAGGCGGCGCACCATGTCGGACCGGGTCGTCGCGAGCTGCCGGAGGGCGGCGTCGTGACCGCTCAGTCGCTCGAGGTACCGCGTGACGGCCCTGGTCACGGCGAAGAACCGCACCCCGACGACTGCGATGGACAGCGGCACGAGGGAGTCGACGATCGACGCGCTCACGATCAACCAGCCGCTCACCGCGAGGAGGCTCACCGCGGCGGTCGCCGACAGCACACCCCAGATCAACCCGGGGAGGAAGCGGCGGAACGGTGGCTGCGCGAGCCGGAGCACCTCCCGGACCCGGTCGCTGCGGGTCGTCTCGTTCATGCGCTCACCCCCAGCGCCACGATCCGGTCGGCGATGTCCCTGGCCGAGCGGCGGTGCGAGACGAGCAGGACGGTGGCGCCGGCATCCGCCCGCGCGCGCAGCGACCGCCAGAGCCGCTCCTCTGTGTCGGCGTCGAGGGCGCTGGAGGGCTCATCGAGCGCGAGCACCCGCCCCGGCATTCCGTCGTGGCGGTACAGCGCCCTGGCCACCGCGACGCGCTGCGCCTGTCCTCCCGACAGCCCTGCGCCCTGCACACCCAGCACGCGGTCGGCCTCGATGCCCTCGGCGCACGCGGCATCGAGAGCCCGGCGCACACGGGCAAGGTCGGGAGCGGCGTCCCCGAGGGCGACGTTCTCCGCGACCGTGCCGCGCATCAGCCCCGGCGTCTGCCCGGCCCAGGCGAGCCAGTCGGACGGTGCGAGCTCGGCGATGTCCCGTCCGCCCCAGGTCGCCGTGCCCGTGGAGTCCGCCGCCCCGCGGAGGGCGGCGAGCAGACTCGACTTCCCGGAGCCGCTCGGCCCCTCGATCAGGGTCACCGACCCGGGCTCCGCGACGAACGACACCGGCGGAAGGTCTCGCACCCGCAGCCCCTCGACCACGAGTTCCCGTCCCGCCTGCACGACGTCGGCCCGACTGCCGGACGAGTCCACGGGGTTCGGTCGTGCATCCGTGCCGGGGTCGTGCGGGCGCATGCCGCCCCGGTCCCGGTCACGCGCCGCATCCAGCACGTCGAACACATCTTCCGTGGCTGCGACGCCCTCGGCCGCGGCGTGGAACTGCACGCCCACCTGACGGATGGGGAGGAACGCCTCGGGGGCGAGCAGCAGCACGAAGAGACCGACCTCCAGGCTCAGGTCGCCCGACAGCAGCCGGAACCCGACCGCGACCGCGATGAGCGCGACCGCGAGCGACGACAGCAGCTCCATCGCGAACCCCGACAGGAACGAGAACCGCAGCACCTTCATGGTCTCGCGGCGGTACTCGTCGGCGGTCAACTCGATGCGGTCGGCTGCCCGACGGTCCCGGCCGAACAGCCGCAGCGTCGACAGCCCCTGCACCGTGTCGGCGAAACGGGCGGCGAGGTGCTGCAGCGTCTGCCACTGCTTCTTCTGCACCGTGCGGGTCGCGATCCCGATGAGGATGAGGAAGAGCGGGATGAGCGGCAGGGTGATGACGGCGGTGAGTCCGCTCGGCCAGTCCTGCCACCACATGACCGCGACGAGCACCGGCGTCGCGATGACGGTGAGCACGAGCTGCGGGATGTACCGCGCGAAGTACGCGTCCAGGGCTTCCAGGCCGTGACCGGCGGTGACGGCGATCTGCGTCTGATTCCGCTGCGCGAGCCACCCGGGGCCGAGGCGTCCGACGGCCGCCACGAGCGCGGCCCGCAGCTGCATCCCGGTGCGGGCGGCGGCCTGCGTGCCCGCGGCGTCGGAGGCGGCGATGAGCAGACCCCGAAGGAGAGCGGCCCCGAGCAGCCAGACCAGGGTCACGGTGACGTCGCGCCCCGCGATCGCCCCGACGACCGCCTCGGTGAGAAGCCACGCGAAGGCGATCGTCACCGCGGTCTGGAAGACGCCGATCGCGGCCGACGCCAGGAGGAACCCCCGGGCGGCGGCCGCGTATCGGAGCAGCCTCGGATCGACGGGTTTCACGCGTGCGCCGGAGCCCCCTCGATCGACCGGCGGGTGACGCGCTTGCGGAACACCCAGTAGGTCCAGGTCTGGTACGCGATGACCAGCGGGAGGGCGATCAGCGCGGTCCAGCTCATGATCTGCAGCGTATACGGAGTGCTGGACGCGTTGGCGATCGTGAGACTGTACGCCGGATCGATGGTCGACGGCATGACGAACGGGAACAGGGCGGAGAACAGCATGACGACGGCGAACATGACCGTGAGCATGCCGGCGAAGAACGCCCACCCGTCGCGGCGGACGAGCGAGAAGCCGACCGCCGCGATCAGGCTAACCGCCGCGAGCGCACCGGCTCCGATGACGAGCCAGAGCAGCGGAGCCTCGCGGCCCATCGCGATCGCGACCGTCCAGATCACCGTCGCGGCCGCGACGAGGATCGTCGGGATGGCTGCCTTCTTCGCGAGCTTCTGCGCGTCCTCGTGCACCTGGCCGTCCGTCTTCAGCGCGACGAACAGCACGCCGTGCAGGAAGAAGAGCAGCAGGGTCGTCACGCCGACCAGCAGCGCGTACGGGTTGAGCAGCGAGAAGAAGCCGCCGACGTAGATGTGGTTCTCATCGATCGCCACCCCCTGCACGATGTTGCCGAAGGCGACGCCCCAGAGCAGTGCCGGGACGACCGAGCCGATCACGATCATCCGGTCGAAGCCCTGCTTCCACTTCCGGCTCTCCCGCTGATGGCGGTACTCGAACGAGACGCCGCGGAGGATGAGCGCGAGCAGGATGAGCAGCAGCGGCAGGTAGAACCCGCTGAACAGCGTGGCGTACCACTCGGGAAACGAGGCGAAGAGCGAGGCCCCGGCCACGATGACCCACGTCTCGTTGAGGTCCCACACGGGACCGATCGTGTTGATGACCTGTCGGCGCGACACGTCGTTCTTGCCGAGGAACGGCAGCGACATGCCAACACCGAAGTCGAACCCGTCGAGGACGAAGTAGCCGACGAACAGGAAGGCGACCACCCAGAACCAGATCGTTGCGAGATCCATGATGCTCGTTCCTCTCAGTACACGACCGACGGCAGCTGAGCCGTCTCCTCATGGGGCTGTTCGTCGGTGTCCGGCCCCTTCTGGGCGGCCTTGACGATCAGCCGGACCTCGACCACGGCCAGCGCGGCGTAGATCGCGGTGAAGGCGATCAGCGAGATCAGGACCTCGAGTCCGCTCACGCCGGGCGAGACGCCGTCGCGGGTGGACATCAGACCGAACACGATCCAGGGCTGTCGACCCATCTCGGTGAACACCCAGCCCATGATGTTGGCGGCGAGCGCGAGCGGGAACGACCAGATCGCGACCTTCCACATCCACGGCGCGACCGGCTTGGTGGCCTTCTTGCGGGTGACCCAGAGGCCGGCGACGGCGACGAGGGCGGCGGCCATGCCGAGGCCGATCATCCAGCGGAACGACCAGTACGTGATCCACAGGACGGGGGCGAAGTCGGTGAGACCGGTGCTCGCATAGGTCTGGGCGTACTCGGCGTTCAGGTCGTTGATGCCGTGCACACAGGCGTCGAGCGTGTGGGTCGACAGCAGCGACAGCAGGTACGGCACCCGGATCGAGAACAGCTCCGAGCTGCCGTCCGGCGTGCCCAGCGTGAAGATGCTGAAGGAGGCATCGGCACCGCAGACGGTGTTGAACGTCGCCTCGGCGGCGGCCATCTTCATCGGCTGCGCGGCGTACATCGCCAGACCCAGCTGGTCGCCCGTGAGCACGACGCCCGCGGTGGAGAAGATCATCGCCCAGAGGCCGAACTTCAGCGAGACGCGCATGGTGTCGAAGTGCTGCCCGCGGGCCAGGTGCCAGGCGGACACCGAGATGACGACACCGGCGGCGAACATGAGCGCGCCGAAGATCGTGTGTGGGAACGCGGCGAGCGCGACGGGGTTGGTCAGCAGCGCCCAGAAGTCGGTGAGCTCGGCCCGGTTGGTCACCTCGTTGTACGTGTAGCCGACCGGGTTCTGCATGAACGCGTTGGCGGCGATGATGAAGTACGCCGAGAGGATGCTGCCGATCGAGACGCACCAGATGGTGGCCAGGTGGATCTTCTGCGGGAGCTTGTCCCAGCCGAAGATCCAGAGGCCGATGAAGGTCGCCTCGAAGAAGAACGCCAGCAGGCCCTCGAAGGCGAGCGGGGCGCCGAAGACGTCGCCGACGAAGCGGGAGTAGTCCGACCAGTTCATGCCGAACTGGAACTCCTGCACGATGCCGGTGACGACCCCCATCGCGAAGTTGATGAGGAAGATCTTGCCGAAGAAGCGGGTGAGGTGCAGGTACTGCACCTTGCCGGTACGCACCCACGCCGTCTGGAAGATGGCGGCGACGAGCGCCATGCCGATCGTCAGCGGGACGAAGAGGTAGTGGTAGACGGTCGTCAGGCCGAACTGCCATCGGGCCAGGGCGAGCGGATCAAGCCATTCCATGAGCGACTCCCGTTCTGTTCGACGCCTGCGCGGCGGTGTCGCGCAGCTGCACGGTGCATTCGGAGGGCAGCGCGGCCTCGCGCACGCACTCGGCTTCGAGCGGACCCCCCGCTTCTGCCAGGATGCCCTGCATCAGCCCGAGATGCACCTGGCACAGCATCGGGCGGTCCTCCGGCCGGCCGGCCGCGTGCGGGCACGGGCTCAGATCGACGGTGAGACCGCGGTCGTCCACGACCGGCTCGAAGCCGCTCTCCTCCAGGTGCTCGACGAGGGCGTCGAGCTGGTAGGTGGCGTCCTTGCCGAGGGCGGTCCCGGTGCCGGGGAGGACGCTGCGGAGCAGGTCGCCGCGACGGGCGGCGGCCTTGGCCTTGTTCCGCGCGACCGGACTGGAGGCGTCCGGGGCTCCGGTGGCGGCGCGGTACAGCGTGCGCGGGCGCCCCCGGGTGGTGCGGTGCTCCACGGTCGGGATGACGTAGCCGCCCTCGATGAGCCGCTGCAGGTGCTCGCGTACGGTGTTCGGGTGGAGGCCGGTGGCCTCGCACAGGTCGCCGATCGCGAGTTCCCCGGAGGCACCGGAGTGCCCGGCCTCGAAGAGGAGGTGCAGGATGCGCACCCGGGAGTAGCTGGAGATCGGCCCGCAGACGGACCCGCCGTTGGACATGTCTCAATTATCGGCCGGGGCCGGGGGCTGCCGGGGGAACCGGGCCGTGAATAATCGCCTGGTCGATAGGGATGTCTGATCCCGCCGATAGCCTGGGGGCATGGCCACCCGGAAACCCGCTCCCCCCGCGTACGTCTGCACCGAGTGCGGGTGGACGACGGCCAAGTGGGTGGGCCGATGCGGGGAGTGCCAGCAGTGGGGCACGGTCCAGGAGCAGGCCGCGCAGACCGGGATCCTCCGTCGTGTGAACGCGCTCGCACCGACCGCCGATCGCGCGGCGCGGCCGATCACGCAGATCACGACGCAGGACGCGCCGCGCCGCACGAGCGGGGTCGGCGAGTTCGACCGGGTGCTGGGCGGCGGCATCGTGCCGGGGGCCGCGATCCTCCTCAGCGGTGAGCCCGGCGTCGGCAAGTCCACCCTGCTGCTCGAGGTCGCTGCGCAGGCGGCGCGGAGCGGGCGCCGGGTGCTCTACGCGAGCGCCGAGGAGTCGCCAGCCCAGGTGCGCCTGCGGGCGGAGCGGACGGGCGCCCTGCACGACGAGCTCTACCTCGCGAGCGAGACCGACCTCGCCACCATCCTCGGCCACATCGACGAGGTGCGGCCGCAGCTCGTCATCGTCGACTCCGTGCAGACCGTGTCGTCGTCGCTCACCGACGGCGCGGCCGGTCAGCCCAGCCAGGTGCGGGAGGTCGCCGCGACCCTGATCCGGGTGGCGAAGGAGCGCGATCTTCCGATCATCATCGTCGGCCATGTGACCAAGGACGGTCAGGTGGCGGGGCCCCGGGTGCTGGAGCACCTCGTCGACGTCGTGTGCCACTTCGAGGGCGACCGGCAGACCTCGCTGCGATTCATCCGTGCCCTCAAGAACCGCTTCGGTCCCACCGACGAGGTCGGCTGCTTCGAGATGACCGGAGACGGCATCGCCGAGGTGCCCGACCCCTCCGGCCTGTTTCTGTCGCAGGGTGCCTCCGAGCCGGGGACCTGCGTGGCCATCTCCCTCGAGGGCCGTCGCGCCCTCCCCGTCGAGGTGCAGGCGCTCACCGTGCCGAGCAACGCGCCGAACCCCCGGCGCATCGTGCACGGCCTCGACTCCTCGCGGGTGGCCATGGTGCTGGCGATCCTCGAGCGCCGGGCGGGCGTGCCCACCGGCAGCCTCGACGTCTACGTGTCCACGGTGGGCGGGGTGCGGTTCACGGAGCCCGCCGCCGATCTCGCCATCGCGATCGCCGTCGCCGGGTCCATCCAGATGATCTCGGTGCCGCGCACGGTCGCCGCCGTCGGCGAGCTCAGCCTCGCGGGCGAGGTGCGGCCGGTGACGCAGGCGGCGCAGCGGCGCTCCGAGGCCGCCCGGCTCGGCTACGAGCAGGTGGTGGACGACCGCTCGAAGACCCTGCGCGCGGCGCTGGGCGACGTCAGGGCGCGGAACAGCGCCCGTCGCCCCGACCGCGACATCCCGCCGTTCTGAGTCGGAGGGGCGCCCGGGTCAGGCGTCGAGCGCCTTGAGCAGCTCCACCGGGTCGGCCTGCATCGGGTGAGGCCCGGCGATGTCGAGGAACACAGTCGTGATCGGGTGGGCGGAGAGGAACGCGCGCAGCCAGGCGGCGTCGTAGATGCCGACCCCGGGCGGCAGGTTGGCGGGCTTGTTCTTCGCGTCGCTGAAGAGCAGCAGGGCGAGGTCACCCGAGTTCGGGTCCCGATAGGTCCACACCTCGCCGCTGTCGAGCGGATTGTCGCGCGCTCCCGGCTTGATGAGCGGGACGACGGTGGTGCCGTGCCGCAGCGCGAGGGCCACCGCGGCGACGTCCTGCTTCTCGAGGGCGAGCGCCAGAGCCTCGGACCGGAAGTCCTCGGGCGCCAGCTTCTTCTTCGCGCTCTTCCCGGACTTCGCCTTCTTCGCTGCCATGCTTCCAGCTTAGGCATCGGGGCGGCGCGGCGGCGCCGGGGAAAGATTGGGGCCCTCTCGAGTCCTCCATTGGGGACTGGGGTACTCGAGAGGGCCCTCGGACTCTCGAGCGGCGGTGTCGAAGCGCTGGGGACGCTGTAATTCGACGCCACTGGGGATGGCATGGTGCCGCATAGCGGGAGAGTCACCTCTATGGTATCCCAAAGACCGGGCCCTGTCAGCACAAGTGCCCGTCGCGCGCTCAGAACAGGAGGAATTGGGTGGTCGTGGCGCTGGGGAACCCGCCGATCGAGACGCCCACGTGGTACGAGGCGCCGCCGCCGGGAGCACGCTGCCGGTTCTCCTGCGCGCACGTCTCGACGCTGGACCGGGTGCGATCCCAGACGACCGGCTCCTTGCTCACCACGGTGGACCCGGCGGTGAGCGTGGCGATCATGCTGCTGGGGTTCTCCTGGCAGTCCGTCGAGCGCCACCACTCGTCCGAGCCGCTGGAGATCGTGAACACCTGGGTGGTGGAACCGACGTCGATCGTGCAGTCCCTCGTGCCCTTGTTGGTCAGGGAGATGGAGAGCTTCGGCAGAGCGCCGTCGGGATAGGACTCCGCATCCGTGACGGCCGTGACCTCGATGTCCTTCGCCTCGCAGGGGACGACGGCCGGAGTGGCATCCGCCGACGGCGAGGGGGCGGGCGAGGCCGATCCGGACGGCGTGGGCCCCGGGGAGGCGGAGGAGGTCGGTGCGGGTGCCGGCTCCTGCGCGCCCGTGGACGCCCACGGCCGGGCGATGAGGAGCCAGACGGACGCGCCGACGATCGCGAGGACGAGGATCAGCCCGAGCAGTACCGCCAGACGCCGACGACGGTACACGGCGGCGGAGTGACGGGGCATGCCTCCAGGTTAAGCGATCCCCCTCCGCGAGCCTGGGAGGCGCGAGGCGGTGGTCCGGGGCTCAGAGCACCTTGAGCATGCGGGTGTTGCCGAGCGTGTTCGGCTTCACGTGCGCGAGGTCGAGGAACTCCTCGACGCCGGCGTCGCCGCTGCGCAGGAGCTGCGAGTACACGTCCGGATCGACGACCTGCTCCCCGATCGGGGTGAAGCCGCGACGCCCGAAGAAGTCGACCTCGAACGTGAGGCAGAACAGGCGGGTGAGCCCGAGCGACCGCGCGTTCTCCTCGAGCCGCTCGACGATCGCCCGACCGACGCCGTGGTGGAGCCAGTCGTCGCGGACGAGCAGGGTGCGCACCTCGCCGAGGTCTTCCCAGATCACGTGCAGGGCGCCGCAGCCGATCAGCTCCCCGTCCGCCTCGGCGACGACGAACTCCTGCACGGCGCCGTAGAGCACGGCGAGATCCTTGCCGAGCAGGATGCGCTGCTCCACCATTGGCTGGAGCAGGTTCCGGATGCTGACGATGTCGGCGCTGCGGGCCGGCCGGACGATGTACGCGCTCACCCGACCAGCCTAGGACCCGCTCCTCCCGACGACTCCCAGACGCGGCGGAGTGGGGACGACGAAGGGGCGGACGCTGTCGCATCCGCCCCTTCGGGTGATCGTGTCGAGGATCAGTCGTTGCCGGTGATCGCCAGGTCGGGCGTGCCGGAGATCGCGCCGCCGCCGGTGTTGACGCCGACCGCGACCTTCTCCCCGCGCGGGCCGTGCTCGAACAGGAACTCCCCGTCCTTCGCATCGACCTTCACGTGGTCGCCCGAGTCGAGCTCGCCGTGCAGGATCTTCTCCGACAGACGGTCCTCGATCTCGTGCTGCATCGCGCGACGCAGCGGACGGGCACCCAGGGCCGGGTCGAAGCCGATCTCGATCAGGCGCTCCTTGGCGGACTGCGACAGCTCGATCGTCATGTCGCGGTCGAGCAGACGCTCGCCGAGGCGCTTCGTGAACAGGTCCACGATCTGCACCAGCTCGTCCTTGCTCAGCTGCGGGAAGACGATGATGTCGTCGACGCGGTTGAGGAACTCGGGCTTGAAGTGCCGCTTGAGCTCCTCGTTGACCTTGCCCTTCATCCGCTCGTAGCTCGTGGCGTTGTTGCCCTCGATCTGGAAGCCGACGGGGCCGCCGGCGATGTCGCGCGCACCGAGGTTCGTGGTCATGATGATGACCGTGTTCTTGAAGTCCACGATCCGACCCTGACCGTCGGTGAGGCGACCCTCTTCCAGGATCTGCAGCAGCGAGTTGAAGATGTCCGGGTGCGCCTTCTCGATCTCGTCGAAGAGGACCACGCTGAACGGCTTGCGCCGCACCTTCTCGGTGAGCTGGCCACCCTCTTCGAAGCCGACGAACCCGGGAGGGGCACCGAACAGCCGCGAGACGGTGTGCTTCTCGCCGAACTCGCTCATGTCGAGCGAGATGAGCGCGGCCTCGTCGTCGAAGAGGAACTCCGCGAGCGCCTTGGCGAGCTCGGTCTTTCCGACGCCCGTGGGGCCGGCGAAGATGAACGAGCCCGAGGGACGCTTCGGGTCCTTGAGGCCGGCACGCTGACGACGGATGGTCTTGGAGAGCGCCGCGATGGCCTCCTCCTGACCGATGACGCGCTGGTGCAACGCCTTCTCCATGAAGACGAGTCGGCTGGACTCCTCCTCCGTCAGCTTGAACACGGGGATGCCGGTCGCCTGGGCGAGCACCTCGGCGATCAGGCCCTCGTCGACGACCGCCTGGGTCGCGACGTCGCCCGCACGCCACTGCTTCTCGAGACGCAGCCGCTCGGCGAGGAGGCTCTTCTCCTCATCGCGCAGGGAGGCGGCCTTCTCGAAGTCCTGCTCCTCGGAGGCGATCTCCTTCTGCTCGCGCACGGCGGCGATCTTCTCGTCGAACTCGCGCAGCTCGGGCGGGCTGGACAGGATCGACAGACGCAGGCGCGCGCCGGCCTCGTCGATCAGGTCGATGGCCTTGTCCGGGAGGAAGCGGTCGGAGACGTAGCGGTCGGCGAGGTTCGCCGCGGCCACGATCGCGCCGTCGGTGATCTGCACCTTGTGGTGCGCCTCGTACCGGTCGCGCAGACCCTTGAGGATGTTGATCGCGTGCGGCAGCGTCGGCTCGTTCACCTGCACCGGCTGGAAGCGGCGCTCGAGCGCGGCGTCCTTCTCGAAGTGCTTGCGGTACTCGTCGAGCGTGGTGGCACCGATGGTCTGGAGCTCACCGCGGGCGAGCAGCGGCTTGAGGATGCTGGCCGCGTCGATCGCGCCCTCGGCGGCACCCGCACCCACGAGGGTGTGGATCTCGTCGATGAAGACGATGATGTCGCCGCGCGTGCGGATCTCCTTGGTGACCTTCTTCAGACGCTCCTCGAAGTCGCCGCGGTAGCGGGAACCGGCGATGAGCGAGCCGAGGTCGAGCGAGTAGAGCTGCTTGTCCTTCAGCGTCTCGGGCACATCGCCCTTGACGATCGCCTGGGCGAGACCCTCGACGACGGCGGTCTTGCCGACGCCGGGCTCGCCGATCAGGACGGGGTTGTTCTTGGAACGGCGGGAGAGGATCTGCATGACCCGCTCCGCCTCCTTCTCGCGCCCGATCACCGGGTCGAGCTTGTTGTCGCGCGCGGCCTGCGTGAGGTTGCGACCGAACTGGTCGAGCACCTGCGAGCCGCCCTGCGCACCCGACGGGGTGTCGTTGGACTGCGCGCCGACGGACGCGGGCTCGCGGCCCGGGGCGCCGGAGAGCAGCTGGATGACCTGCTGCCGCACCTTGTTGAGGTCGGCGCCCAGCTTGACGAGCACCTGAGCGGCCACGCCCTCACCCTCGCGGATGAGGCCGAGGAGGATGTGCTCGGTGCCGATGTAGTTGTGACCGAGCTGCAGGGCCTCGCGGAGGCTCAGCTCGAGCACCTTCTTGGCGCGCGGCGTGAACGGGATGTGCCCGGTCGGCTGCTGCTGACCCTGGCCGATGATGTCCTGCACCTGCTCGCGCACGGCGTCGAGGGAGATGCCGAGCGACTCCAGCGCCTTGGCTGCGACGCCCTCGCCCTCGTGGATGAGGCCGAGCAGGATGTGCTCGGTGCCGATGTAGTTGTGGTTGAGCATCTTCGCCTCTTCTTGGGCGAGGACGACCACTCGACGGGCTCGGTCCGTGAATCTCTCGAACATGTTGACTCCTTATTCGCACGGGGCGAAGACGCATGAAGCGCTTGTACATCGAGAGTAACGACCAGAAATGGCGGGTATGCCCGTGTTCGCCGTGGGCATAGCGAGGCCTTGACGGGTTTATCGACAGTCGTTATGTTAACGAAAGTCGATAACACCGGGTGGGAGGAGCCGACGTGCAGAACAAGGAACGGGCGCTGTCGACGGGGGACCGCGTGGCGCTGGCGCTGTTCATCCTGGCGGGCGCTTTCATCGCGATCACCTCCGTCAGCATGGCCACGGTGCGGATCGTGGAGCTCACGTCAGGGGCGACGATCCCCGTCAGCGTGGAGTTCATCGATGCGCCCGCGATCGCGACCGCAGGCGACGAGAGCCTACCCGTCCTCATCGATACCGGGGTGGTCACGGTGACCGGTCTCCCCACGACCGGAGTCGTGCCCGGCGTGCTCGGCCAGATCGCGTTCGCGGTCACCGCGGCCGGACTCGTCGCCGCTCTGATCACCCTGAGCCTGCGCATCCTGCGCGGGACCGTCTTCAATCGCACGAACACCAGACTGGTGATGGGGGCGGCCATCCTGGCCCTCGTGGGGGCCGCCGCCGCCCGCTTCTTCGACAACATGCTCGCCGGCGCCGCCATGGCCCATGTGACCGAGGGGTCGTTCGACACCGCGGTGCTCACCGTCGAGCCGTTCCCCTATCTCCTCGGGGCCTTCGCCGCCGCCATCGTGGGAACGGTCTTCGTCGTCGGGGACCGCCTGCAGCGCGACACGGAGGGACTGGTCTGATGATCTCGTTCGGCTCGGAGGCCGTCTGGCCGTCTCTGCTCAACATCGGGATCGCACTCGCGGTCTGTGCGGCCGTCGTCGCCCTCGTCGTCTGGAACAGCCGCCGCCGTGGCAGCCGCACGGTCGCCCTCGACGCGGCGCTCACGCTGTCCGGATGGTGGATCACGCTCTCCGTACTGGGCGCGGTGGTCATCGTCGTCAAAGCGTTCGCCGTGGACTGGGCGGAGCTGCACGGTGCGACGACGGTCTTCCTCGACTGGCCCTCGAGCCTCCCGTGCTCGGAGTACGGCGACAGCACGACGACGATGCTCAGCTGCGGCGGCACGGAGCTCTCGGACTTCACGGTGGGCCACGCGTCGCTCGGGCTGCGCCTCCTCGCCGCGGCCGCACAGCTCAGCACGCTCGCCCTCACGACGATCCCCGCGGTGGTCCTCGCGCTCATCTGCTTCCACACGCTTCGCGGCCGCGCGTTCTCCCGCACCGTGACCCGCGCCCTCGTCGGGGGTGCGATCGCGTTCGGGGTGCTGGGCGTGCTCTCCGATCTCCTGAGCGGCATCGCCGCCACCACCGGACTGCGGGAGGCCCTGCCCGCGGACAGCACCTGGTATCCGCAGACCTACTGGCTCACCGTCACCCCGCTGCCGTTCGCCGCGGCGCTCGGCCTCCTCGCCCTCGCCGCGGTGTTCCGTCAGGGCATGCGCGTGGAGCAGGAACGGGCCGCCCTGGAGCGCGAGACGGAGGGGCTGGTGTGAGCCCGGCGGAGAGCGACGACGAGTTCACGGGCATCCACTGCCGTCTCGATGAGCTGCTGGCGGCCCGCGGGATGACGCTGACGGAGCTGAGCGCCGCCGTCGGCGTCAGCATCGTGAACCTGTCGGTGCTGAAGAACGACCGCGCCCGCGCGATCCGCTATTCCACGCTGCGGGCCATCTGTGACGCGCTCGACTGCGAGGTCGGCGACCTCCTCGTCCTCGCCGATCGCTGACCCCTGTCGACCCACCCCCTTCCGCGCACCCCGGCCCCTTGCGGACGCACGCAGGGGGCCGAGACGCACGAAGAGGGGTGGGTCGGCGGGAGGGCGAGCACGGTCACGCTCTGGATTGCAAGCCCCTTCTATGAGTCGGCTGTGAGTGGATAGCGTCGTCGCATGATCAGCACCCGCATCCCCTCGCGTCGCGGCCTCCGCCTCCTGGCGATCGTCCCGGCCGCTGCCCTCGCCTTCTCCCTCGCCGCCTGCGCCGGAGAGAGCCGCCCCTCGGTCGACGAGGTCGCCGACGGCATCCAGAAGGTCTTCGAGGGCACCCCGCAGGAGGAGGCCATGACCGACGACGCCGCCACCTGCCTGGCCGAAGCCCTGGTCGACTCCGACCTCAGCGACGAGACGCTCGGCTACATCGCCGACGGCGAGGACAAGCAGCGGGACGAGGCCGACAAGGCCCTCACGACCCAGATCATCCAAGACAACCTGCAGGACTGCGTCACGCCCTGACGGCGGCACGCAGCGAAGGATGACGGTCTCGGGAGGGCGGCCGTCATCCTTCGTCATATCCGCCCAGGGAATTCTCAGGCTCTCCTAGCGTTGAGCCTCATGGCGTGCACCCGGCGCGCCGCGATTCTGGAGTCCCCACCTCAATGAGCACCACCGCACGCGCCCAGAAGGCGCCAGACACCCGCGGGCCGGTCCGGAAGCTGCTGACCTCGTTCGGCTTCCAGATCATCGCCGCCCTCGTCCTCGGCATCGCCGCCGGTCTGATCGGCCGTCAGCTCGGCGCCACGGCCGAGAACCCGACCGCCCTGTCGGCGACCCTCGACACGATCGGCAGCTCGTACGTCACGCTGCTCCGCGCGGCTGTCGTCCCGCTGATCTTCACCGCGATCGTCGCGAGCATCTCGAACCTCCGTCGCGTGCAGAACGCCGCCCGCCTCGCCGGGCAGACGATCCTCTGGTTCGCGATCACCGCCTTCATCGCGGTCATCATCGGCATCGTCCTCGGCCTCGTGATCCAGCCGGGCAGCCGCGCCGGCGAGGGCCTGGAGCCGGGCGAGCCGTACACGGTCGGCACCTGGTGGAACTTCCTCCTCGGCCTCATCCCGCAGAACTTCCTCGGCCTGACCGTCAGCACCTCCCCCGGAGCGACCGAGGGCGCGTTCACCTCGAGCGTCGGCTTCAACATCCTCCAGGTGATCGTGGTCGCGGCCGTCGTCGGCATCGCGGCGCTCAAGGCCGGCAAGAAAGCGGAGCCGTTCCTCATCTTCACCGAGTCGCTGCTCAAGGTCATCCAGCGGGTGCTGTGGTGGATCATCCGCATCGCCCCGCTCGGCACGTTCGGCCTCATCGGCTCCGCCGTCATCAAGTACGGCTGGGAGAAGCTGGCGTCGCTCGGCTGGTTCGCGGCCGCGGTCTACATCGGCCTCGCGCTCGTGCTGTTCGTCGTGTACCCCATCCTGGTGCGCACGCACGGCCTCTCCATCAAGCAGTACTTCTCGGGTGTGTGGCCGGCGGTGCAGCTCGCCTTCGTGAGCCGCTCCTCCATCGGCACGCTCCCGCTCACGGAGCGCGTGACCGAGCGCAACCTCGGTGTGCCCCGCTCCTACGCCTCGTTCGCCGTGCCGCTGGGCGCGACGACGAAGATGGACGGCTGCGCCGCGATCTACCCGGCCATCGCCGCGATCTTCGTCGCGCAGTTCTTCGGCATCGAGCTGAACTTCGTGCAGTACCTGCTGATCGTGATCGTCTCGGTCGTCGGTTCCGCCGCCACCGCCGGCACCACGGGCGCGGTCGTCATGCTCACGCTGACGCTGTCCACCCTGGGTCTGCCGCTCGAGGGCGTCGGCCTGCTGCTCGCGATCGACCCGATCCTCGACATGGGCCGCACGGCCGTGAACGTCGCCGGTCAGGCGCTCGTCCCCGCGATCGTCGCGAAGCGCGAGGGCATCCTCGACGAGGAGCTCTACAACGCGCCGCGCGAGGGCCTGCCCTTCGCTGACGACTCCGGCGACGACGCCCCCGAGGCCGACGCCGCCTCCGCCCCGGAGCCCGCCGGCGCCCGCTGACCCGGTCTCTCGACGAGCGCCCCACCTCCTTCATCCAGGAGGTGGGGCGCTCTTTTTGTCTCCCTTCCCCGCTTCCCCGCCGACACACCCCTTTGCGTGCGCCCCGGCCCTTTACGCACGGGCCGAAAGGGGTGGGTCGACCGGAAGGGGGTGGGTCGGCGGGAAGGAGGAGTCAGTTGCGGCTCAGGGGGCGGGTCGCGCCGCGGGTGTCGAGCGCCAGCTCCTCGGCGTCCATGGCGGCCAGCAGCTCCCGCATGACCTCCTCGTCGAGCTCGCCGGCGTCCCGCTCCGCGACGAGGATCTCCCGCCGCACCTGCAGCCATCCCTTGGTCAGCGCGACGAGGTCGTCATAGGAGGGGCGGGCGACGGTGTCCTCGACCTGCTGTGCGTCGTCGGTGTCCTTCTCCACCCGGGTCATGCGCTTGGTGAAGGCATCGAACATGCCGAGGTCGACCTCGCCGTGCTTCTGCTCCCACTCCCGGCGCTTCTCGGCGAGGTACGCCTTGCCGGCCTCGCGGCTCTTGGCCTTGACCGTCTCCAGCGCCGCGACGTCCTCCTCGTGCTCCTCGTCCCCGGCGATCTCGAGCCGCCGGATGAGCAGCGGCAGCGTGAGGCCCTGCAGCAGGAGCGTGCCCACCGTGACGATGAAGGCGACGACGACGATGGCGTGCGCGGCCTCGGTGTCGAGCCCGGCCAGATCGGCGGCGGCCACTGCGATCGCCAGGGTCACCACGCCACGCATACCCGCCCAGGAGATGACGGCATTGTCCTTCCACGTGAGCCGCAGGCCCGCCATGCGCTCCCGCACGATCTGCGTCCGCAACTCATCCGTGCTCCGATCGCGCCACCGCCGGGACCGCCGTCGCCGTTCGTCGAACTCCCCGGATGCGATGCCGCGATCCATGCGGGCGAGCCGGCGGCGGTCCTGGAAGTTCGACCACGCGCTGATCGGATAGATGTACAGCGGCCGGACGACGAGCACCACGAGCAGCACGGCGCCGGAGAGCAGGAGGATGTGCCCCACCGACTCGCTGCCGAGATCGCTGAGCACCCGCGGGAACTGGAGGCCGATGTAGGCGAACACGAAGCTCTCCAGCAGCAGGTCGGCCGAGAGCCACAGCGGCGCCTCCTGCTGCCGGGTCGTGTAGTCGGTGCGCGGGGCGTTGAAGCCGACGAACAGCCCCATGGCCACGACCGCGAGGACGCCGGAGCCGAGCAGGTGCTCCGCGATGTTGTACGCGCCGAACGGGGCGAGCAGACCGAAGGTGCCGATCACCACCGGGTCGCCGATGCGCATGCGGAGCTGATGCAGGACGATCCCGAAGACGAGCCCGATGCCCACCCCCACGCCGACCGCGAGGAGGAACTGCCCGATGCCTTCGCCGATCGACACGGTCGCCCCGGCGAGGATGGCGGCGAACACCCGGTAGAGCGTGAGCGAGGTCGCGTCGTTGATGAGGCTCTCCCCGGACAGTACCGTCATGATGCGGCGAGGTAGACCGAGACGACGGCCGATCGCCGCCGCCGACACCGCGTCCGGCGGGGCGACGATGGCACCCAGCAGCAACGCGCCGGGCAGCGTGAGCGACGGCAGGATCCACCAGGCCACGAGCCCCACGGCGAACGCGGTGAGCAGCACCAGCCAGATCCCGAGACGGCGAATCTGCGGCAGGCTGCGCTTGAACCCGACGAACGACACGTCGAGGGCGGCGGAATACAGCAGCGGCGGCAGGACGAGCCCGAGCAGCAGGTGCCCGTCGATCTCCAGCTCCGGCACGAACGGCAGGAACGAGGCGGCGAGCGCGACGACGGTCACGAGCAGCGGGGCCGGCCACCCCCGCGATCGCGCGACGGCCGCCACGGCGACAGCTCCGACGAGGACGTAGAAGATCCCGGCTTCCATGCGGAAAGCGTAGCGGCGTCGTCGGCGCCCCCTGTCCGCCGGGCGTCAGTCGCGGGCGGAGCGCTCGCGTTCCGGCGCCTCCGCGTCGAGAGCCTCCCGGAGGCCCGCGTTCTCATCCTGCAGGTCGAGGACCCGCGCGATCCCGGCGATGTTGATGCCGTCGCCACGGAGCTCGGCCGCGCGACGCAGGCGGGTGATGTCATCGTCGCTGTACCGGCGCGTGCCGCCGTCGCTCCGGGCAGGCGCGAGGAGGCCCTTGCTCTCGAAGAGCCGGATCGTCGCCTCGGGCAGGTCGACGAGCTGCGCGGCCACGGCGATGCCGTAGAGCGGGGTGCGCGAGTCGCGTGCGGTCATGAATGTCCTCGTCTCCGGATCGGGGTTGCGAAGATTCCTGCGTGTGTTCTATAACAAATCTATACCTCAGGTGCAGATAATCTGCACACCACCTCAGCCCTTGCAGGGCCGCACGAAAGGAGACACCTCATGGCACTGACCTTCGATCCCTTCAGCCAGCTCGACCGCTTCGCCGCGAGCGTCCTAGACTCCGTGCGCGCGCCCCGGTCGATGCCGGTGGACCTGTACCGCGACGGGGACCGCTACATCCTCCACGCCGACCTCCCCGGCGCCGACCCCGGCTCCATCGACGTCGACCTCGACGGCGGGCAGCTCACGATCCGCGCACAGCGCACGGCCGACACCCGCGAGGGCGTGCGCTGGCTCGCCCGCGAGCGCGGCGCCGGATCGTTCCTGCGCCAGTTCTCGCTCGGCGACGGAGTGGACCTCGACAACATCAGCGCCTCGTACGAGAGCGGTGTCCTGTCGGTCGTGATCCCCGTCAGCGAACGGGCGAAGCCGCGCAAGATCGTCGTCGAATCCGGCGAACAGCGCCAGGCGATCGACGCCTGATCACCCGGGGGCGGTGCTGCGGCACCGCCCCACCCCTCTCCTCCTCTTCTCACGGAAGGACGAACCATGGCACTCTCCCCGACCCTCGACCGCTTCCTCGCCGAGATGGAGTACCCCGCGACCCGCGACGACCTCCTGCGCGAAGCCGCGCGGGAGGGACTGCCGAACCACGACCGTGCGGCGCTGCACGACCTGCCGGAACAGAGCTTCAGCGCCGCCTGGCTCATCCGCTATCGCCTCGCCAGGAACGCGCTCGCCGACGCGCTCACCCCCGCCTCGCGCCTCGCCGCGTAGGGAATGCCGGAGCGGCCGCCGAGGTTGCATCCGGAGATGAACGACGTCGCCCTCTCCGTCCTCGACCTCGTGCCGGTCCGCTCCGGCCAGACCAGTGCCGAGGCCATCACCGCCTCCCTCTCCCTCGCCGCGACCGCCGACCGGCTCGGCTATCGCCGGTACTGGTTCGCCGAGCACCACAACATGCCCGCGGTCGCGTCGACCACGCCGCCGGTCCTCATCGCGGCCGCCGCCACGCGCACCTCGCGCATCCGCCTCGGCTCCGGCGGCGTGATGCTGCCGAACCATGCGCCCCTGATCGTCGCCGAGCAGTTCGCCGCCCTCGAGGCCATCGCCCCCGGCCGCATCGACCTGGGCCTCGGCCGCGCGCCCGGCAGCGACCCCGTGATCACCCAGCTCCTCCGCGGGTCAGGGACCACCAGCGACGTGGAGCAGTTCCCCCGCCACGTGCAGGACATCGCGGCGCTCTTCACCGCCGACGGTGCCACGGTGCGCTTCACCTCCGGCGGGGAGTACACCGTGCGGGCGACCCCCGCCGCGACCGGGGTGCCCGAGGTGTGGCTGCTGGGGTCGAGCGACTACTCCGCGCAGCTCGCCGCCTCGCTCGGCCTGCCGTACGTGTTCGCGAACCACTTCTCCGGACAGGGCCTGGAACGCGCCCTCGACCTCTACCGCACGAACTACCGTCCGAGCGAGGAGCACCCGGAGCCGCGGACCTTCCTCACCGTGAACGCCGTCGCCGCCCCGACCGCAGAGGAGGCCGAGGCCCGTGCCCTGCCGCAGCTGCGGATGATGGCGCGACTCCGACTCAACCAGCCGCTCGTCGCGCTCGAGACCGTCGAGCAGGCCCTCGCCGCGGAGCACGACGCCGCGACCGATCAGGTGGTCGAGGCCGCGCGGTCGCGGTGGTTCGTCGGCACCGGGGAGTCGGTCGCCGCCGAGGTGCGCTCCTTCGCGTCGGCCTACGGGGTGGACGAGGTCATGCTCTCCCCTGTCGCCGGGGCCTATGACGCGGAGCCGAAGGACTCGGCCGCCGGGCGCGCTCAGACGCTGGAGCTCGTCGCGGGGGCGTGAGTCGCACGCGGGGGCGTCCGTCGCGGGCGTTCCGTCGCGGGATCGATAACGCTCCCCCACGCGGCCCGGGCGGCACGTTTCTGATCCCGCGTCCGGTTGCTCCCGCGTCCGGTTGCATCCGCGCTGCGGGATCGATAGTGCTCCCCTGCGCGCTTCTCGCGGCGCCTTTCTGATCCCGCGTCCGGTCGGTCACTTGGTGCGGGATCGATAACGCTCCCTTGCGCGCTTCCCGCGGCACCTTTCTGATCCCGCGCGCCTGCCGTCGTCGTCACACCACTCCGTGCGAGCGGGAAACGGGGTCCGGCAGGTCCCGCAACGCGCTCTTTCGCTCCGTCCGGGAGCCTCTCGCTGTCTCGGCACGCGGGACGGGAAACGTGCCTTCGACCATCGTTGAAGGGACACTTCTGATCCGGCGCGAGGAAGAGACCTCCGCCACAATCGCGGGTCGACTCGAATTGTCCACAGGAGCTGGGCGGAGGATGACCGGCCGTCCGGACGGCGACCCTGCACGGACAGCATGGACGCATGCGACACCGGATCCCTCTCCCCCCAGACCTCGGCCCTCATTTCGCCGTCCGTGACGCCGCCGCCATCGGGGTCGGGCGGAAGAGATACTCCAGCCGAGACCTCGCGCGGCCGTTCGCCGGAGTGCGGTCGACGAACGAGCCCGCCACGTTCGACGATCGCGTCGCCGCGTACCTTCCGCGCCTCCGTGATGGCCAGGCATTCGCCGGACGCACAGCCCTCCGGCTGTGGGGGATTCCCGCGCCCGTCCGATGGTCGCCCGATGAGCCCCTCGACGTCGCCGTGCACACCGGGACCTCACCGCCAAGGACGGTCGGTGTCCGAGGGCGCCGCATCGCCCCGGGGCGCGCAGACACATGGCACATCCACGGGGTTCCGACGGTCGATCCGGTCAGCGCGCTGTTCCTCTGCGCGCGGGAGTTCGTGTTCACGCCGATCGTCGTGGCGCTCGATGCGCTGGTCACATCGTCCGACGTCTATCCGGGGCTGCGGATGGGCCGGCCGGTCGCGACCATCGAGAGCATCGATCGACAGCTGACGCGATGGGGGCGGTTCCCCGGGTGCGGTCGCATACGCGATGGGCTGGCTTTCGCACGACCGGGCGTCGAGTCGCCGAAGGAGACCGAGACCCGGCTGCTCCTCACGAGCTTCGCCCTCCCGGAGCTCGCGATCCAGCACACCGTCTCCGTGGACGGACGCTTCCTCGCCCGGGTCGACCTCGCCTACCCCGAATACCGCATCGCCATCGAGTACGAAGGCGATGGCCATCGGACGGACCGTGATCAATGGCGGATCGACATCCGGCGTCAGCGCGACCTCGAAGATCACGGATGGCTCGTGATCCGCGTCACCGAGCTCGATCTGCGCGACGGTGGCGCCGCCCTCGCCGCCCGTGTGCGTCGCGCACTCACGGTTCGCCACGGCATCCGGGGATGAGGCGTACTAACGGATGGGCGTTCGGTCCCGTCCCCGATGAGGGGGCTGGCCCCGGCTGTCACGGAGGCGTAGCCTCGGCGGCAGAGAGAGGGGTTCGACGATGAGCACCAAGACACTCGCACTCTGGGTCGCGTACGGGACGAACGGTGTGGTGGGGAGCATCCGCCACGACGAGAACGGCTACGTGGTGACCATGGCGGGAGCGGACGCGGCGGCCGGGACCTATCCCAGCCTCGCCTCCGCGAAGGGCGCGCTACACGCCCGTATGCTGCCTGGCAGCGCCTGGCCGCGGTTCCAGGAGCACTGACCCGCTCCTCGTCGTGCGGGATCGAAACAGCACCTCCCGAGCCGGTACGAGGTGCGATTCTGATCCCGCGACCAGCGGGTGGGGATCGGGGCGGCGGGCGGGATGGAAAACGGGCGGGAACCGCGGTGAGGAGGTGCGTTATCGATCCCGCCAGCCCGGGGCGGGCGCGTGCGGGCGGGTCAGGACTCGGGTTCGCCGGAGAGGATGCCGCGGAGCCAGTCGCGGGCCTCGATGAAGATCTCGTCGGAATACCGGTCGGGATACTGCACGATCTGCCGGTCGGCTCGCGGGTACGACCCGAGGAACACCACACGGGGGCTGAAGCGGCGGATCCCGAGCAGCGCGTCGGCCATCCGCTCGTGCTCGATGTGACCGTCCGCGTCGATCACGAACCGGTACCGGCCGAGCTCATCGCCGATGGGCCGGGACTCGATGAGCGAGAGGTTGATGCCGCGCGTCGAGAACTGCTCCAGCATCTCGAGAAGCGAACCAGGGTGGTCGTGCGGGAGCTCGACGATCAGCGAGGTCTTATCGGCACCGGTCGGCGCGGGCGAACGCGTGGTGCGGGTGACGAGCACGAACCGGGTCACGGCCGCCGCGTTGTCGCCGATGCCCTCAGCGAGCACGTCCACGTCATAGTGCTGCACGATGCCGGGAGCGGCGATCGCGGCCTGCGCGGGTGAGGTGCCGTCGAGGACGCCGATGGCCGAGGCCACGTTGCTCGCCGCCGGCACATGCGAGTGTGTCGGGAGGTGTTCGCCGAGCCAGCCGTGACACTGCGCGTAGGCGACGGGGTGCGCGGCGATGACCTCGACCTGGTCGAGAGTGGTGCCGCGCGGCGCGACGAGGACGAAGTTCACCCGCACGAGGTACTCGCCGATGATCCGGAGCCCCGGCAGAGTCGCCAACGCGTCCTGCGTGGTCGACACCCCGCCCTCGATCGAGTTCTCGATCGCGATCATGGCCGCGTCGCTGCGCCCTTCGAGGACGTCGGCGAGCGCCTCGCCCACGTTGTGCACCGGTCGCCAGTCCTGCCCCCTGGCCTCGGCCACCTGGTCGAGCGCCGCCTCCGTGAAGGTTCCGGCTGGTCCGAGGTAGCTGTAGGTACGGCGTGCAGTCACGGCGTTCAGCCTATCCCTCGGTGACTCATCGCCATCCCGCATGTCAAGGCGGATGCGCTCATTCGTCACACGGGGCAGACTGAGAGCATGAGCAGTCGTGCCGGCCTCCCCGCGGAGGAAAGTGACCTGATCGATGTCGACGAGCTGATCGCCGCCTACTACGACCGCGTGCCGAATCCGGATGTCGCGAGCGAGCGGGTCGTGTTCGGCACCAGCGGGCACCGCGGCTCGTCGCTGACCAAGAGCTTCAACGAGAACCACATCCTCGCCACGACGCAGGCCATCGTCGACTACCGCGCGGCGCAGGGCATCACCGGTCCGCTCTTCCTGGGGCGCGATACCCACGCACTGTCCCTCCCGGCGGAGCGCAGCGCCATCGAGGTCCTGCTCGCGAACGGCGTGGACGTGCGCGTCGACGCCCGGGACTCCTGGGTGCCGACCCCCGCGCTGAGCCACGCGATCCTCACGTACAACCGCGACCGCGCTGCCGACGACCCGGGCCGCGCGGACGGCATCGTCGTGACCCCCTCGCACAACCCGCCTCGCGACGGCGGCTTCAAGTACAACCCACCCCATGGCGGTCCCGCCGACACCGATGCGACCGGCTGGATCGCCGACCGCGCCAACCAGCTCATCGCCGGCGGCCTGACCGAGGTGCGCCGCGAGCGCTTCGCCGACGTGGACTGGGACGCGATCACCGGATACGACTTCCGCGACGCCTACGTGCGCGACCTCCCGTCGATCATCGACATCGAGGCGATCCGCCGCGCCGGCGTGCGCATCGGCGCGGACCCGCTGGGCGGCGCCTCGGTGGAGTACTGGTCGCTGATCGCCGAGATGCACGACCTCGATCTCACGGTCGTCAACCCCGAAGTCGACCCCACCTGGCGCTTCATGACCCTGGACTGGGACGAGAAGATCCGGATGGATCCGTCATCCCCGTCGGCCATGGCGGCGCTCGTGGCGAAGAAGGGCGACTACGACATCCTCACCGGGAACGACGCCGACGCGGACCGGCACGGCATCGTCACCCCCGACGCCGGGCTCATGAACCCGAACCACTTCCTCGCCGTCGCCATCGACTACCTCTTCTCGCACCGGGAGCACTGGCCGCGTGAGGCCGCGGTCGGCAAGACGCTCGTGTCGTCGATGATCATCGATCGCGTGGCCGAGTCGCTCGGGCGGCGTCTGCTGGAGGTTCCCGTCGGCTTCAAGTGGTTCGTGCCCGGACTGCTCGACGGCTCGGTGGCGTTCGGCGGCGAGGAGTCGGCGGGGGCCTCCTTCCTGCGCCACGACGGCTCCGTGTGGTCGACCGACAAGGACGGCATTCTCCTCTGCCTGCTCGCGGCCGAGATCCTCGCGGTGACCGGCAAGACCCCGTCGCAGCGCTACGCGGAACTGGAGGACGCTTTCGGCGCCTCCGCGTATCAGCGCGTCGACGCCCCGGCGACCCCCGAGCAGAAGGCGACGCTCGGCAAGCTGGCCCCGGAGTCGGTGACCGCGACCACCCTCGCCGGAGAGGACATCATCGCGAAGCTCTCCCACGCCCCCGGCAACGGTGCGGCGATCGGCGGCCTCAAGGTGCAGACTCCGCACGCGTGGTTCGCCGCGCGCCCGTCCGGAACCGAAGACGTCTACAAGCTCTACGCCGAGAGCCTGCGCGGTCCCGAGCACCTCGCGGAGGTGCAGGCCGAGGCCCGCGCCGTGGTGTCCGCCGCCCTCGGCGACTGACTCTCGCCCTCCCGCGTCCCGCACGTGCTGCGGGATCGAAACCACTCCCCTCGGCCGCCGCCGGGGGGAGTTTTCGATCCCGCGCCGTGGGCACCGGCGAGGGACCCTGGTGATCCGGCCCGCCCCGGGACCGGGCGGACGGGCCCGCGGCGGGATCGAAAACGGGCCCGGCAGGCACCGGAGAGGGACGTTGTTGATCCCGTCACCCCCGGGCCGGGCGGGAGCCGAGGCGCAAAGCCCGTGGCGGGATCGGAAACGTGCCTGGCACGGACTGGAGAGGGACTTTCTTGATCCCGCTAGCCGGGGAGCGACGGGAGCCGACGCGCAAAGCCCGGGCGGGATCGAAAGCGGGCGCGGCACGCACCGGGGAGGGACGCTATCGATCCAGCCGCACCCGGGAGACGGTTCCGCTCCCGGGACTTGCTGACAATGGGACGGTCGTACGGTGCACCACTCGGTGCGGGATCAAGAACGATCCTCGTCAGCGTTTCGCAGGAGCATTCTTCATCCCACGCCGGACCGTCGGTTCCGTGCACGCTCGGGCGATGAGGCCCCTCCTGTTGTCGCGGGTCGGACCGTCGGCGCCGATCCGTCCGCCACTCCGCTTGCGGGATCGAAAACGGGCTCGTCGGGGGTCCCGGACGGGCCTTTTCGATCCCGCTCCGCCGACCGCCGCTGCTGCGGGATCGAAAACGGGCCCGGGGGATGCTGGGGAGGAGCGGTTTTGATCCCGCGGACGCGCGAGGGCGCGGGCGGGGGGCGAGGCCCGGGGCGGGGGCGAGGACGAGACCGGACGGGGGCGGGGCGGGGGCGGGCCGGGGATGGTACGAGTCAGTCGGCGTCGGTGGAGGAGCCGAGGAGCTCGCGGACGCGGCTGGAGACGCGGTGGAACTCCTCCGTCTCCAGAACATCGGCGTAGCCGCGGCGGGCGGGGAGGTCGACGCGGTGCTCCTCCAGGATCCGCCCGGGGCGCGGCCCCATCACGATCACCCGACTGGCGAGGTAGACGGCCTCCGCGACCGAGTGGGTCACGAGCAGCACGGTCGTGCCGGTGGCGCTCCAGATCCGGTTGAGCTCGACGTTCATACGCTCGCGCGTGAGGGCGTCGAGAGCACCGAACGGCTCGTCCATGAGCAGCACCCGGGGCTCGTGCAGCAGCGCACGACACAGCGACACCCGCTGCTGCATGCCACCGGAGAGCTCGTGCGGCAGGGACTTCTCGAAGCCGGTGAGACCGGTCATCTCGATGAGCTCGTCGGCACGGGCCTGTGCCTTGCGCATGTCCATCCCGCGCATCTCGGCCTGCAGGAGGATGTTGCCGCGGACGCTGCGCCATTCCAGAAGCGCCGCCCGCTGGAACACGTAGCCGATATCCTGCCGCGGACCGCGGACCTCGTCGCCTCGGAGGCGGATGCTGCCCCGGCTCGGAGCGGTGAGTCCCGCCACGGCCTTCAAGAGCGTCGACTTGCCGCACCCCGAGGGCCCGGCGATGGAGAGGAACTCCCCCTCCTCGACGCGCAGGTCGACGCCCTCGAGAGCCGTGACCTGGCGCCGCTTGGAGGCGAAGGTGATCGCGAGATCCGAGACCTCGAGCGCCGGAGCGGTGCTCGTGGCCGCGGCTGCGCGTTCCTGCTGCACGTGAGTGTCCATGGCGATCGGTCTCACTTCCCGGGGGTGAAGGCGTCGTCGAAGTAGGTCTCCACGTCGCCCTCGCCCGAGATGAGCCCGGCCACGGACAGCACCTCCAGCGTGGACTCCCAGTCCTCGGTGGCGTTCGCGCCGGGAGCCTGGCCCTCGGTGGCGTCGGTGTGGAGCAGCTCGATGGTCTCCTCCCACTGGTGCAGCAGCACCTCCTGCGACGGCATCTGCGGGTCCTTGCCCTCCATCGCGGCCACCGCCGCCTCGGGGTCCTCCTGCGCGGCCTCGAAGGCCTCGGAGGTCGCGGCGACCAGCGCCTCGACGAGCTCCGGGTCGTTCTCGATGGTGTCGGTGGGCGCGATGAGACCGTTGCTGAAGAAGTTCAGGCCGGCGTCGGAGTAGCGCAGGTACTCGACGTCCTTGCCGCTCTTGTCGGCGATGGTCGGGCCCTGGTCGTGCGCGAAGCCGATGAGACCGTCGACCTTGCCCGAGAGCATGGCGGCGATCTTGCCCGCGGCGTCGAGGTTCTGCTGCGTCACATCGCCCTCCTCCAGGCCCACGGCCTCGAGGTACATCGGGAAGGTCGTGGTCGGGGCGTCGCCCGCGGAGACCGCGATGGTCTTGCCCTTGAGGTCTTCCGGGCTGGAGATGCCGGAGTCGGCGAAGACCTGCACGGCCGACGGCGTGGTCTGCAGGAAGACGCCGACGCTCTTGATGCCGACGCCCTTGTCGATGTTCGCGAGGACGGCGGGGGTGTCCGCCCAGCCGAAGTCGACCTGCCCCTGCCCGACGGCCTGCGCGGTCTTCGTCGAGCCCTGGCCGGCCTTGATCGTGAGGTCGATGCCGTGCTCCTCGAAGATGCCCTGATCGACGCCGTAGTAGAACGCGGCGTGCTCGCCGTACGGGTACCAGTTGAGCATGAGGGTGACCGGCGTGAGCTCGCCGCCGTCACCGTCGCCGGAGCTCGCCGGGGCCGTCGATCCTCCGCAGCCGGAGAGGGCGAGCACCGCGGCGGACGCGAGGGCGATCGAGCTGAGGATGGTGCCTGACTTCTTCATCAGTGCCTTCTTTCGTGGGGGCGAGGGGGGTCAGAGTCGAACGGTGGCCGCGGCGACGTCGCGCTTGGAGGCGTGCCACGGGATGAGGAAGCGCTCGGCGATCTGGATGATGCCGAAGAGGATGACGCCGAGCAGCGACATGATGATGAGCGCGGCGAAGAGCATTGCGGTGTCGAGGTTGCCGTTGGCCTGGAGGATCACGTAGCCGAGGCCCTCGTTCGCGCCGACGAACTCGCCGACGACGGCACCGGTGACCGCGAGCGTCGCGGCGACCTTGAGGCCGGAGAGGAGCTCGGGCAGAGCCGCGGGCAGACGCACCTTGAGGAAGGTCTTGAAGCGGCTGGCTCCCATGGTCGATGCGAGCTGGAGGATCTCCGGGTCGACGGTGCGCAGACCCGCGAGGCCCGAGATGACGACAGGGAAGAACGCCATGAGCACGGCCACGAGGATCTTCGGCTCCGCCCCGAACCCGAGCCAGACGACGAACAGCGGGGCGATGGCGATCTTCGGGATGACCTGCGCGAAGAGGATGACGGGATAGAGCGTCTGCTCCAGGCCTCGCGAGTAGACCATGAGCACCGCGACGAGGACGCCGACGACGACCGCGATGACGAATCCGATCACGGTCTCGTAGGTGGTGACCCAGGTGTTCTGCGCGAGGTAGGCGGCGTTGTCGGTGAAGGCGGCCCAGGTGTCGGCAGGCGACGGGATGATGAAGGCCGGCACCCACCCGAGGCTCGTGGAGACCCACCAGAGCGCGAGCACCGCGAGCACGAAGACGAGCGGGTGCCAGTGGCGGCTCCACCAGCGGACGATGCCCGGAGGCTCGGGGCGATCGGCGGCCAGCGCCAGGGTCATGGTCGCGGAGGGGGCAGACGACATGGGGTCCTCGACATCTTCGTGAAGGATTCGGGAAAGCGCATTCCCGTTCGGTGTTGCGAGTCTATGCCGACGGTTCTGCGGTGTCAACGCATGGCCGTGTCCCCGCCGTCGTCGCCCCCACGGGCGGGGCGTCCGGGCCGGTCACCGCGTCCGAGCCAGCTCCGCGCCCGCGACCCGGAGCCAGCGTGCGGGATCGGTCAGGGCGGCGGTCGTCGACCCCGCCAGCGCGGTCAAGGACCGGGTCTCCGCGAACAGGGTCGTGTCCGCATCCTCCGCGACCCGTCCTGCGGCGAGCAGCGGTCGCGCCCCCGCCTCCGCCGCGAGCGCGGCGAGGAACGACGGCACCTTCCCGTCGCCCGACTGCCCGTCGTAGGACCCCTCGCCGGTGATCACGACCTCGGCACCACGAATGGCCCCTGGCAGGTCGACGAGCGCGGCCACCTCGGCCGCCCCCGGAGCGAGGACCCCGCCCCAGCGCACGAGCGCGGCGCCCGTCCCCCCGGCGGCCCCCGTGCCCGGCAGCTCCGGGTCGACGGTCAGGAGGGCGGCGAGATGGGCGAGCGCGTCGTCGACGTGGGCGATGTCCTCCGGCGCCGTGAGCCCCTTCTGCGGGCCGAACACCGCCGCCGCGCCGCTGGGGCCGACGAGCGGATTCGTGACATCGGTCAGCACGCGGACATCCGGCGCCCCACGCAGGGCCTCGAGATCCGCCGTGACGATGTCCGCCAGACCACGCGCGCCCCGCGCGACCGGATCGCCGCCCGCGTCGAGGAAGCGTGCCCCGAGGGCGGTGAGCATGCCGGTGCCGCCGTCGGTGGAGGCGCTGGAGCCGATGCCGAGGATCAGGCGCGAGACGCCGTGATCGAGCGCCGCGGCGATCGCCTGGCCGAAGCCGGTCGTGTCGGCATCCCCGGGGCGCAGACGTTCGAGGAGCTCGATGCCCGAGGTCGAGGCGATGTCGACGACACCGGTGCCGCCCGGGGCGTCGGTCGTGCTC
This sequence comes from Microbacterium sp. UMB0228, assembly GCF_002871415.1. Classification (NCBI taxonomy): domain Bacteria; kingdom Bacillati; phylum Actinomycetota; class Actinomycetes; order Micrococcales; family Microbacteriaceae; genus Microbacterium; species Microbacterium sp. UMB0228. Next base: position 36,235 of record NZ_PNFU01000005.1, read on the forward strand.
GGCAGGAGCAGCCACGACGTCTCGACGGGAGCGCCCGCCGGACCGTCGACCGTGACCGGCATCCACTGTGCATCCGGTACGGCCGTCGCGAACGCCGCGACCGTCCCCTCCCCGCCGTCGGCCATCGGACGGAGCACGATGTCCGCGGCCGGCTCGACCTCCCGCCAGCCGTCGGCGAGCGCCGCAGCGGCCTCCGCCGCGGTGATCGTGCCCTTGAAGCTGTCCGGAGCGATGACGACGCGGGTCATGCCCGGAGCCCCGGGGTGCTCGCGCGTACGACCACCTCGAGGGGGAGCGTCGGCTGCTGCCAGTCCTCGTCGACGATCGCGCGGAAGGCCTGGTACCCGGCATCGCTCAGCGGCACGCGGACCGTGGTGAGGGCCGGGGTGACGTCGCGACTCGAGGGCACGTCGTCGAAGCCGCAGACCGCGATGTCCGTGCCGACCCCACGGCCCGCTGCACGGATGGCCGCCATCGCGCCGATCGCGACGACGTCGCTGATGCCGAACACGACGGTGCCCGCGGGGACACCGGTGGCGAGGGCTTCGGTCATCGCCACCGCCCCGGACTCCCGACGGAAGTCACCGCGGACGGTCTGCGCGACCACTCCGCCGCCCTCCGCGAATCCGGCCCGGAATCCCGCCAGCCGGTCGTCCGAGGTGCGCACGCCCTCCGCCGCCCCGACGAGTACCGCCGAGCGGTATCCGAGCTCCGCCATGCGACGGCCGAGCGCGGCGGCCCCGGCCCGGTTGTCGATCTCCACCCGGCGGTCGCCGTCGCCGTCCGCGCCGAACGCGACGACGCGGCCGCCGAGCCGGGTGAACTCGGCGAGCTCGCGAGCGGTCTCGGCCTGCCCCTCCTCCTGCGTCCGCGAGGCGGCGAGGATGAGGCCCTGCGGACGCTGTCCACGCAGCGCTCGGACGATGCGCGCCTCCCGCGCCGGATCGCGCTCGGTGATGGCCACGGTCACGACGAGCCCCTGTTCGTCGGCTCCGCGGGCGACGCCCGAGGCGATGAGACCGAAGTAGGGGTCGGCGATGTCCGCGACGAGGAGCGCGATCACCGGCGAGCGGCCGCGGGCGGTCGCCTGCGCGGAGACGTTGGCCGTGTAGCCGAGGGCTTCGGCGGCGGCCTCCACCCGCTCCCGGAAGGGCGCCGCGACCTTGCGTTCGGAACCGTTGAGCACGCGAGAGGCGGTCGCCAGGGACACTCCGGCCTCGAGCGCGACGTCGTGCAGCGTGGGTGCCGGTCCCCGGGCGTGACGGGGGCGACGCGCGGCCGGCGGCTCTGCCGGTGTGGCGGACGGGGTCATGCTCCGAGCCTACCGACGGGAACGGAACCGCTTCGAGGGGCGCTCACGGCTGCCGCCCGAGGAACTCGAGGAGGGCGGCGGCTTCCCCGGCGAGGAGCTCAGGGGCGTCGTCGGGCACGAACTCCAGCAGCGCGTCGCGCGGCGGGTGCGCGGAGGCGGCGGCGTCCGTGAAGAACCGGGTCCACAGTGCGGACCGCGAGCGGAGCGGGTGGCGCTCGGTGCGCGGCCACCAGGAGAAGACATGAGCGGCGGAGACATGGGGGCCGAGCCGGCGGAACTCCTCGAGCGCCACGGGGACGGGGGCGCCGACCGTGGGCTGCCAGTACGTCGACAGCATCGGGTGGTCGACCTCGTGCAGCAGCTCGAGCGTGGCCGGGGCGGTGTCGGCGAGCGTGCCGCCGTGGAACTCCAGGGCGAGCCCGATGCCCCGGGAGGCCGCCTCGACCGCCGCCGCGCGGAGCCGCGTCACGACGCGGGCACGCTCGGGCGCGGACACCTCCGCCGAGCCGTGTTCACCGGCCCACACCCGTACCCGGTCAGCACCCAGGGCCGCGGCGCTGTCGAGGACCGCGGTGAGCGACTCCTCGGGACCGGCGCGGAAGTACGACCCGTAGGACGCGACGGCGAGTCCGGCATCCGTGGTCATCCGCGCGACCTCCGCCGCGCGGTCGACATCCCCCGGCGGCACATGCACGTCTCCGCCCCACTCGATCACGTCGAGACCCGCGGCGGCCGCGAGCGCGACGATCCTCTCCGGCGGCAGGGCACGGAACGTCACCGAGCACAGTCCCGCACGGATCCCCGTCATCCCGTCATCCTCTCAGTCCTCCCGTTGTCCTGGGTCGGACGTCCCGGCCCCTTCCATCCCCCGTGTCGAGTCCCACCTGCACGACCTCGTCCCGCCTGCACGACCGGGACCCAGGTCTGACCCTGCAGACGGACCCGAGCCGTGCAGGTGTCCCCCGGTCGATCCGACACACGACGACCGAGACCGGGATCGGGACCGGGACAGGGACGGGGACGGGGACGGACTCCCTCGTCGAGTCCGACCTGCACGACCTCGTCCCGCCTGCACGACCGGGACCCAGGTCTGACCCTGCAGACGGACCCGAGTCGTGCAGGTGTCCCCCGGTCGATCCGACACACGACGACCGAGACCGGGACGGATGCACGACCTGAGCACGACGGGACGACCGACACCCGGGAACAGGGCGTGCATCCGTGGCGGGGTCGTGCAGCCAGAACCGCGGCGCGACCGCGACCGGGACGGGACGGGACGGGACGGGACGGGACGGGACGGGGACGGGACGGGACGGGGACGGGACGGGACGGGGGTCACCGGGACTCACAGGTGGGGGGCGACCGCCGTCGCGAAGGCCTCGGCTGTGCGGCGGACCACACGAGCCGGGTCGTCGGCCCACACGTCGGCATGGAAGATCTCCACCTCGATGTCACGGTCGTAGCCGGTGTCCTGCACGGCCCGGGTGAGGGGTGCGAAGTCGATCACACCGTCCCCCGGATAGTGCCGGGAGAGGAGGGGGTCTGCGGCGAGCGGGGTCTTCCAGTCGCACACCTGATACGTGGCGATGCGGCCCTCGCGTCCGGCCCTGGCGATCTGGTCGAGCACCTGCGGATCCCACCAGATGTGGAACGTGTCGACGGCGGCACCGACCACGGCAGGGTCGAAGTCCGCGGCGATGTCGAGCGCCTGACAGAGGGTGGAGACCACGGCACGGTCCGAGGCGTACATCGGATGCAGCGGCTCGATCGCGAGGGTGACCCCGGCGGCCCGGGCGTCGTCCGCGAGGGCGCCGATGGCATCGCGGACACGCTCGCGCGCCCCGACGAGGTCGCGCGACCCCTCGGGCAGACCCCCGGCGACGAGGACGAGCACCGCGGTCGAGCCCTCCGCACCGGCCGCCGCGAGGGTGGCCGCCTCCTCGATCGCCCGGCGGTTGTCGTCGAGCGCGGATTCGCGCTCCGCGCCGGTGGGCAGCGTGAAGAAGCCCCCGCGGCAGTGCGTCGTGAAGCGCAGACCGGAGTCGGTCAGCATGCGGGCGGCGACATCGAGCCCCACCGCCTGCACGGGCTCCCGCCACAGGCCGATGGCCTCGACCCCCGCCGCCGCCGTGACGCGCAGGGCCGTCGCGAGGTCCGCGTGCTTCACGGTGGCCTGGTTGATCGAGAGCCGCGGGTGCGGCACGGTCCCGACGGCGGCCGCCCGGGGCTCGTGCTCCGCCGCCAGGCTCCGCGGGCCGGTCATGCGTCCACCCCGTTCATCCGGAGCAGGCCGTGCCAACGCTCCCGCGCGAGCTCCGGCCGCTCCAGGGCGAGCGCCCCGTTGGCCAGCTCGACGATGCGGCTGAGGTGCGGCAGACTCCGCGCGGAGTGCAGCCCCCCGACCATCTGGAACGCCGGCTGATGACCGTTGAGCCACGACAGGAAGGCGACCCCGGTCTTGTAGTAGAAGGTCGGCGCCGCGAACACCTGCCGACTCAGCTCCTCCGTCGGTCCGAGGAGGGCGAGGTACCGATCGGGGTCGTCCGCGTCGAGCGCCTGGATCGCGGCGGAGGCCACCGGGGCGAGGGCGGCGAACGCGCCGAGCAGCGCATCCGAGTGCCCGCGCGGCGCGGACCCCTCGGGGGCGGCCGCATCGGTCAGACTGTCGCCGCCGATGAGGCCGACGTAGTGGAAGTCGTCGCCGGTGAACATGCGCACGCCTTCCGGCAGCCGCTCGCGGACCCAGACCTCGGACTCCGCGTCGAGCAGACTCATCTTCACCCCGGCGACCGCGGCGCGGTTCTCGCCGATGATGTCGAGCAGCACCTCGGCGGCCTCCTGCCACGCGGGACCACCGCTCCCCCCGGAGGACGAGGGCGCGAAGTACCCCGCCAGCTCCGGATCGAACGCGGTGCCGAGCCAGTGCAGCACGACGGGGACCGATGCGCGGGAGAGCACCTCCCGGTACACGCGGCGGTAGTCGTCCGCGCTCTCCGCGACCCTGGCCAAGTGCCGCGAGGCCATGAGCACCGGCCCCGCCCCCTGCTCCTCGGCGAAGTGCAGCTGCTCGAGATAGGCGGCGATCACCTGATCGAGCGGGATGCGCGCCTCCTCGATGTGGTCGGTGTTGACCCCGACGACGACCGCGCCGCCCTCCTCGCGGGCGACCTCCGCACTGCGGGCGATGAGCTCGCGCACCGCCGTCGCATCCAGACCCATGTTGCGCTGCGCGGTGTCCATCGCGTCGGCCACGCCGAGTCCCCACGAGTACACGTTGCGGCGGAACGCGAGCGTCGCGTCCCAGTCGATGTCGGCCGGCTGCCCCGGGGTGTTGTCCGCGTACGCCTTCGGGACGACGTGCGCGGCGGCGTAGGCCACCCGACTGCGGAGCGGACCCTCCGGCCGCGTGACGGCGCCGGCCTCCCGGAGCTCCGCCTCGGCGGTCCGGCCGTCGGCGGTGAGCAGGCGGAGGGTGGTCATGCGTGGTCCAGGGTCAGCGGCTCGAGCACGATCTTGCGCCCCTCGGCGCTGGACGCGAGTCCGGCCTCGGCGAACTGGACCCCGCGCGCACCGGCGAGCAGGTCGAACGGGTAGTCCGTGCCGAGGACGAACGAAGTGAGGTACTCCTCCCACTGCTGCCGGAAGCCGTTCTGGAACACGTCGTTCGTCGGCACCTGCTGCCAGTCGGCGTCGTAGTCGTGGCTGTCCTCCAGGTCGGGGTTCCACACGGGCTTCGGCGTGGCGTTGCGCGGCTGGATCTTGGCGCCGAACAGCCCCACGACGGCGGAGCCGTGCGTGCCGTCGACCTGGAACTCCACGAGCTCGTCGCGGTTCACCCGCACGGTCCACGAGGAGTTGATCTCGGCGATCGCCCCGCCGTCGAGTTCGAAGATGCCGTAGGCGGCATCCTCGGCCGTGGCCGTGTAGTGCTCGCCCTTCTCGTCCCAGCGGTCGGCGATGTGCACGGCGGCCTGGGCGTAGACGCTCGTGACCTCGCCGAAGAGGTTCTCCAGCACGTAGTTCCAGTGCGGGAACATGTCGGTGATGATGCCGCCGCCGTCCTCGGTGCGGTAGTTCCAGCTCGGACGCTGCGCGGGCTGCCAGTCGCCCTCGAACACCCAGTAGCCGAACTCGCCGCGGACGGAGAGGATGCGGCCGAAGAAGCCGGAGTCGATGAGGCGCTTGAGCTTCTGCAGCCCCGGGAGGTAGAGCTTGTCGTGGACGACGCCGGTCTTCACGCCGGCGTCACGCGCCAGCCGCGCGAGCTCCAGGGCCTCGTCCAGCGACTCGGCGGTGGGCTTCTCGGTGTAGATCGCCTTGCCGGCGGCGATGGCCTTGCGGATCGCGGACGCCCGGGCCTTCGTGACGAGGAAGTCGGCGTAGATCTCCCACCGCGGGTCGGCGAGGGCGGCGTCGAGATCGGTCGTCCAGTCCTCGATGCCGTGCTTCGCTGCCAGTTCGGCGAGTTTGGCCTCGCTGCGTCCGACGAGGATCGGCCGCACGGTAACGCGCGTGCCGTCCGGGAGCTCGATCCCGCCCTCGTCGCGGATCGCGAGGATCGACCGCACGAGGTGCTGCCGGTATCCCATGCGCCCGGAGACGCCGTTCATGATGATCCCGATCTCGCGGGTGGGGGCCTGTGCCATCTCGGTCCGTTCCTCTCGGTGGAAGCTGTCGGCGCTGACAGGAGAATCTTGGTAAGCGCTTTCCGAGATCATGGCATGAGACGCACGACCGCGCAACCGCCCCTAGCGCGGAGGTGCCGTGCTGGCGCGCACGTGCAGCGCCGGAGCCACCTCCACGCGCTCCGCGGGCCGGTTCGGGCCCTCGCGCAGGCGGTCGCGGATGAGCTCGACCGCACGGCGCCCGACATGCTGCTTGGGCGGCCGCAAAGCGGTGAGCGGCGGGGACCCGTGCTCGGCGACCTCATCGTCGTAGGCGATGAGCGAGAGGTCGTCGGGCAGCCGCCAGCCCGCGTCCTGCAGATGCTGCTGGAGCAGGAGCGCCTGCGGGTCGGAGTGCACGAGCAGCGCCGTCGCCCCCGTCTCACGGATCTCGGCGAGCAGTGCCGAGACCACCTCCGCCTGCGCCGATCCCTCCATCCGGTCCAGGGCCGTGTCGCGGTCCACCGACACCGTGAGCCCGAGCTCGGCGACGGCCCGCGACCAGCCCTGCCGCAGCCCGGCGGAGGTCGGTGACTGCGGAGAGGTGAGGATCCCGACCCGTCGGTGTCCGAGTGCGGCGAGGTGCCCGGCGGCGAGCGCGCCCCCGAACGCGTGGTCGGTCGCCACGGTCTGCATCCGGGTGAGGGCGAGAGCGGGCGGGGTCCGGCGCTCCACGAGCACGACCGGCACCGGGAGCGTGTCCAACCAGGAGAGCAGCGCGTGCCCGTCGGCCCCCTGTGTCTCGGGGGCCACGATCAGCCCGTGCACCGTCCCGGACTCCAGGAGCGCCGCGATCTGGCGGCGTTGGTCCTGCGCGGCGTAGCTGGCTCCGCGGAGCACGAGCTGCACCCCCGCCTCCGCCCCGGCACTCCGGGCGCCGACGACGACCTGCGGCCAGTAGTAGCTCAGCGACGGCACCACCATCCCGATGCGGAACTGCGGCCCGGGGAGAGCCGCCCGCGCGACGGTCGTGTCCAGCGTGCTCCGCAGCACCGCTCCGCCGTGCACCCTGGTCAGCAGCCCGCGGTCCGCCAGCATCGTGATGTCGCGGCGGATGGTGAGCTCCGCCACCCCGAAGTCGCGGGCGAGATCGGCCACGCGCACCGCCCCCGTGCGGCGCAGTTCGTCCAGTATCCGTTCCCGGCGGGAGAGGCCGAAACGCGGGGTCGGGCGCTCCTCGGTCATGCCGCCCTCCCCTGGAGCTCCCAGCGCTCCGGACGGTCGAGCGGTGCGAAGAGGACGCGCGAGACCACCGGCCCCCACGAACGCTCGAGGAGCGCATCGTCCACGGCCCTGCTCTCGACGACGACGTCCGCCGGATCGTGGGCGATGCGCAGACCCCGCTTCCCATCCGGGCCCGGGAGGAGGACGCCGTCACCGTGCACCTCGGGCGTCCCCGCACACACGAGCACGAGGCGGGTGGCCGGGTCGGCGAGTGCCGGACTCTCGTCGCGCACGGTCACCGCGCCGCCGCGCAGCAGCACCGTCCGCAGCCACGGGTCGCCGCCGGGGAACGCCGCACCGAGGTCGAGGGTCCAGCCGTCGCTCCGCGCCTGCACCGCGGCCCGCCAGGCGCCGCCGGGCTGTTGCTCGCGCCCGCGGACCAGAGGCGTGGAGTGCCAGCCGCTGGTGACGTGCCACAGGCGGTAACGGGCATCCGAGAAGGTCGCCGCGGTGTACGTCGCCCGACCGACGTCGATCACGACCGGGACGCCGTCGACGGCGATCGCGACAGCACCGAGGTCGTTGTGGTTGTGGTTCTCGTCGTTGCGACCGCCCTTGACGACGACCGCGAGCCCCCGCGGATCGCCGCTCCACTCACGGCGCAGACCCACGCCGAGGGAGGGGAACTCGACGCGTCCGGGCAGCGGCGCAGGCCCCGGACGCGCCGCATGCCAGTCGGCGTCGAACAGCTCGGCCAGCGTCCGGCCGAGACCGGCGACGACATCGGCCTCGTCTCCGATGACGCGCCCCGGACGGCGGTGCCGCGCGGCGAACGCGGCCGTCGCCTCCAGACCGCACAGGACGGCGGCCCGGTGGAGCACGGACCACGGGAGGGCATCCCCCGTGCGCGCCTCCGCATCCGAGAAGCTCGCCACCCACCCCTCCCCGAGCTGCACGCGCTCCGGGAAGAGGGCGAGCTCGCGCAGCCCGGTGAGGCGTCCGTCCTGGATCGCGGCGGCCACCGCACCGGCGGTCAGCGCGTCGAGGAGGCCGAGCGCGTCGAACGCCCGCCCCGCTCCCTGCCACCAGTAGGCGAAGCCCTCGTCGATGCCGCCGTCGGTGGGAAGCTGGGCGAGATAGCGATCGAGGCCGTCGATGCTGAGGGCGAGCACCCGCGCACGCAGCGGCTCGTCCGCGAAGGCGAGCGCTGCCGGCAGCAGGTTGCCGTGGATCCACGGCGCCCAGTTGTGCACGCGTTCCTCCGACCCCTCCCATGCCCACTCGCGGCGGTCGACGAACGGGCGCAGCACCCGGCGGACCGTCTCGTCCCGTACCCGTGCGACCAGACCGGGCGCGTGCGCGTCGAGAGCCTCGCCGAGCACCAGCACGACCCACCCGGCCAGCGCCGCCGCCTCCCCCGCGCCGAGGTCGAGGACGGGGCGCTCGATGTCGGGCACACGGCGCCCGCGGGCGAAGGCGTCGTCGTGAGCAGGCCAGCACCAGGTCGACTGCTCGGCCAGGAGCCACAGGCCGTCCGCGACTTCGTCCAGCCGCTCGGCCACCGGGTCGACGGCAGCGGCCAGGACGGCGCGACGGAGCCGGAGGTCGCGACGGAACACCGCCCCCTCCCAGCCGGCTCGGTCACCGGTGCGGGCGTAGGCGGCCCACTGCGAGAGGAGCGGCTGCGCCCACGCGGTGCCGCGCTCGCCGTCCGCCGCCGCCAGGATGGTCGCGCGGAGTTCGGGCGCCACGGACGTCCATGCCGCCCGGTCGGTGCTCGGCGGCACGACGGGCCGATCGACGGCGCCGTGCTCTCGCCACAGATCGCTCAGGGTGCCGCGGGGGATCAGCATCCGGTTCTCGCCTTCGTTGTTCGAGTGTGTTCGATCAGCAGGGTTTCGGTTCGATCACGTTGCCTGCACTCGAACGCACAGTCTTCACTGGAACCGCGCGCTTCGGCAAGCGCATACCCGAGATACCCGGAGACCCATGACCCCTCGACCAGCCGTCCTCGCCGCCCTCTCGACGGAGGCGTGGGACCTCGTGTTCGACGACGCGCGGCGCGCCCGCCTGCAGACCCTCGCCGCGCCCGGCGGTCCGCTGCACGCTCCCGCTCTCGACGCTCCGACGCTGGACGACCGCCTCGCCGCCGTGGAGGTGCTGGTGACGGGCTGGGGCGCTCCGGTCCTGGACGCGCCCCTGCTCGACAGTCTCCCCCGGCTGCGCGCGGTGTTCCATGCGGCGGGAAGCGTGCGCGGCCTCGTGTCCGACGCGTTCTGGGAGCGCGACATCCTGCTCACCTCGGCCGCCGAGGCGAACGCGGCCCCCGTCGCGGAGTACACGCTCGCGATGATCCTGCTCTCCGGCAAGCGCGCCCTCCTCCCGCTCCGTACCGCCGATGCACAGCACGACCTGCGCGTCGGCCCCCGCGTCGGGGGCCGCATCGGCAACCTCGACCGCACGGTCGGCATCGTCGGGTTCTCCCGCATCGGGCGCCGCGTCGTCGACCTGCTGCGACCCTTCCCCGGCCTCGAGGTGCTCGTCGCCGACCCGTACGCGGACGCCGAGGAGGTGGCCGCGGCCGGTGCCCGGCTCGTCCCGCTCCACGCCCTGCTCCCCGCCGTCGATCTGCTCTCCCTGCACGCCCCCGCCCTGCCCGCGACCCGGCGGATGATCGGCCGCGCGCAGCTCGCCGCCCTGCGTGACGGCGCCACCGTGCTCAACACCGCCCGCGGAGCCCTCCTCGACCACGACGCCCTGCACGCCGAGTGCGCCTCCGGTCGCCTCGACGCGATCCTCGACGTCACAGACCCGGAGCCGCTTCCGCCTGACCACCCGCTGCTGCACCTGCCGAACGTCGCGGTCACCCCGCACCTCGCCGGCTCCCTCGGCACCGAGGCGCACCGGCTGGCCGACGCCGCCCTCGACGAGCTGGAGGCGTGGGTGGCCGGCCGTCCGCCTCGACACCCCGTGCACCGCGCCGACCTCGCGCACAGCGCATGACACTCCTCGCGCTGCCTCCGGACGACCGCACGCTCTCCCCCTGCACGGGATGGACGCGTGCGCACCTGATGACGGTGGCCGATGCGATCCTCGACGGGGCCGCCCGACATGCGAGCCCGGCGGGCGCGGGCATCCGCTACCCCGGCGCCCCCGGTGGCTTCGGCTCCGCGGTCGATGCGCTCGAGGGATTCAGCCGCACGTTCCTGTTGGCCGCGTTCCGCATCGCCGGCGACCCGCTCGGCACGGAGTCGCTGGCCGACCGGTACGCCCGCGGCCTCGCTGCGGGCGTCGACCCCGATGGTGCCGAACGGTGGCCGCGCCCCGATGAGGTCAACCAGGCGAAGGTCGAGGCGGCGGCGCTCGCGCTGGGCCTGCACCTCACGCGCGACACGGTGTGGGCGCGCCTCGACGACACGGCCCGGACCCACACCGTGGACTACCTCGCGACGTTCGTCGGCGGCAGCTACCCGCCGAACAACTGGGCGTGGTTCCGGGTGCTCGTCGAGCAGTTCCTGGAGAGCGTCGGCGCGCCCTTCTCCGCCACGGACCGCGCGACCGACCTCGCGCTCCTGGACGGCTTCGAACGCGCGGGCGGCTGGAGCGCCGACGGCGCCGCCCGGTCGTTCGACCACTACGCCGGCTGGGCGCTGTCCTTCTATCCGCTGCTCTGGGCGGACATAGTCGGCGAGGAGCCGCGGCACACGGACCGAGTCGCCCGGTACCGCCGCCGGCTCGACGCGTTCCTCGACGACGCCCTGCATCTCGTCGGCGCCGACGGCGGACCCCTCATCCTGGGACGCAGCCTCACCTACCGCTTCGCGACGGCCGCCGCGGCCGGGGTCGCGGCGTTCTCCGGCACCTCGCGGCATGACCCCGGCCTCCTGCGCCGGGCGGTGAGCGGTCAGGTCCGGCACTTCACCGCCCGCGGCGCGCCGGATGCGACCGGAGTGCTGCCCCTCGGCTGGTACGGCGCCTGGCGCCCGCTCGCCCAGGACTACTCCGGCCCCGGCTCCCCGTACTGGGCGGCGAAGGGTCTCCTGCCGCTCGCCCTCCCCGCCGCGCATCCGTTCTGGACTGCCGTCGAACAGCCCCTGCCGATCGATCGGGGACCGTTCACCCGCGTCCTCCTCGCCCCGGGGTGGCTGGCGACGGGCACCCCGGACGGCATCGTGCGCGTGGTCAACCACGGCACCGACCACCGCACCCCCGGTACGTTCCAACCCGATGCGCCGCTGTACGCGAAGCTCGGGTACAGCACCGCGACCGCCCCCGTTCTCGCCGGCCCCGGGGCACGCGACCCGCTCGACGGCACGGTCGCCGTGGTGCGCGGCGGCCGAGCCAGCCACCGCTCGGGCTTCCTGACGGGGCGCCTGCGGGAGACGGACGGCACGGCGCTCGGCGGCTCCTCCGGACCCGTGCACTGGCACGACGGCGTCCGCATGGAGTTCGACGTCGGCGGAGGCGGCACGGCCGTCGAGACCACGGTCGGCCCGGTGGTCGATGTGGTGTCGGCGGTGCGCGGACCGTGGGAGGTGCGGCTCGTGCGGGTCCGGGCGGGCGCAGGGCCGGACGGAGCGATCCACGACGGCGACGTCCTCCGCATCGGCGGATGGGCGCTGTCCGCCGCCACCGTCGTCGAGACCGGCCCCGCGGCCGTCACCGCCGCCCTCACCCCCGGCGGGGAGACGCAGAGCAGGGTGGTGGGCCTCCACGGCCTCGACGACGCGACCGCGGGAGTCCGGCGGGAGCGGGACGCGACCCCGCTCGGCCCGGAGACCGTCACCCCGTGGCTCTCTGCGCCGGTGCGACCCGACACCTGGATCGCGGTGGGCGTGCTGCTCGGGGGCTCGCCCGTTCCACCGGAACTCGAGCTGCAGGGAGGGGACGCGACGGTGTCGTGGCCGGACGGCGCCGCGACGACCTTTCGCCCGGACGAGCAGCTGCCCCGCGGGTGAGCGTCAGCGGTGTGCCGTGCTCGCCCGCTCCACGAGCCGGGTCGGCACCACCACGGGTACGGCGGGATCGGTCGCCGTCCCGTCGCCCTCCACGGCCGCGATGAGCGCCGTGACCGCTTGCTGCGCGAGCGCCGGAAAGTCCTGCCGGACGGTCGTGAGCGGCGGGAGGAAGTTCGCCGCCTCGGGGATGTCGTCGAAGCCGACCACGCTGACGTCCGACGGAACCGCGCGCCCGGACTCCGCCACCGCCCGCAGCAGCCCGAGCGCCATCTGGTCGTTGGCGCAGAACACCGCGGTCGCCGTGCCCAGAGCAGCGCCCGCGGCGAAGCCCGACTCCGCGCTCCAGTCGCCGCGCACGACCGGCGGTGGCACGACGCCGGCATCCGCCAGGGCCTCGCGCCAGCCCCGCTCGCGCTCGGCGGCGGCGAACGAGCCCGCCGGTCCCGCGAGGTGGTGGACGGTCTCGTGCCCGAGGTCGAGCAGGTGGCGGGTGGCGGCCTGCGCGCCCGCGGCATGATCGCTGTGCACCACGGCCGCTCCGGCGCCGGCGGGGGCATCCACGACGACGAGGTGCAGCTCCGGCGGCAGGGTCGCGGCGGGGACGAGCGCGGAGGCCTCGTTCAGCACGAGAGCCCCGTCCACGCCCTGATCGGCGAGCCGGGCGAACGCGGCCTCCACGCCGTCCGCGGCCGTGACGACGGTGAGCGCGTATCCACGATCCGCCGCCGCTTCGGCCGTGGCCTGCAGCATCCGGGAGTTGCCGACCGTGGCCAGAGTGGTCACGACGAGGCCGAGGGTATGGCTGCGCCCGGTGCGCAGGGCCCGCGCCGCCCGGTGCGGTCGGTAGCCGAGCTCGGCCATGGCGGCTTCGACCCGCGCCCGGGTCTGCGGGTCGACCCGGGGGCTGCCGTTGACGACGCGGGAGACCGTCTGTCCGGAGACGCCGGCGCGCGCCGCGACGGTCGCCATGGACACGCGCGCGGCCGTCGTGGGCTTCTCGGCCACGGGAACCTCCGTTCACAAGTCCGTCGTGTTGACGTTAGCACGCGGCCCCACCTAACATGTTGACGTGAACACGCCCGAATCTGCGGAGATCCCCACGGAGCGTCTCGGCGCCGGTGTCGTCAAGCGCCCGACCACCCTCGCCGACGGCCGCGACCTCATCTACTACGACGACCCGGACACCACTCTCGTCGCCGAACGGTCGGTCGACGCCCGCACCCTGGCCCCGCGGCCGGACACCGCGACCATGCGGCTCGACGTGCTGACGGGCGACTGGATCACCGTCGCCGCCAACCGCCAGAACCGCGTCATGATGCCGGGAGCCGATGCCGACCCGCTCGCGCCGCAGACGCCGGGGAATCCGTCCGAGGTGCCGTCCCGGTACGACGTGGCGGTGTTCGAGAACCGCTCCCCCGCGTTCGGCCCCGCCCTCGCCGAGCCGGTCGGCACCGCCCCCGGGGCCACGAACCCCCCGCGCGGCCTCGACGACCTCGCGGCCCTCGGACTCGGGCGCACCCGGACCGCGGTCGGCCGCTGCGAGGTCGTGTGCTTCAGCCCCGAGCACTCCGGCTCCTTCGGGACACAGACCGTGACCCGCGCCCGCACCGTGATCGAGGCCTGGGCCGACCGCACCGCCGCCCTGTCCGCCCTCCCCGGCATCCAGCAGGTCTTCCCGTTCGAGAACCGCGGCGAGGCGATCGGCGTCACGCTCCCCCACCCGCACGGCCAGATCTACGCGTATCCCTACGTGACCCCGCGCACCGCCCGGGTGCTGGACGCGGTCGACCGCACCGCGCCCGACCTCTTCGCCCGCATCCTCGCCGAGGAGCAGGCGTCCGAGCGGGTGGTGTTCCGCGGCGAGCACTGGACGGCGTTCGTGCCCTTCGCGGCGCGGTGGCCGCTCGAGGTGCACCTCATGCCGCATCGGCACGTGCCGGACCTCGCCGAGACCACGGCGGAGGAGCGCGACGAGCTCGCCCCGCTCTACCTCCGCCTCCTCCGCGGTGTCGACGCGCTCTACGACAGCCCGACGCCGTACATCGCGGCGTGGCACCAGGCTCCCGTCCACGTCGGCCGCGACACCGTGCGCCTGCACCTGCAGCTCACGAGCCCGCGGCGCGCCGCCGACAAGCTCAAGTTCCTCGCGGGTTCCGAGGCCGCGATGTGGGCGTGGGCCGCCGAGGTCGCGCCCGAGCAGGGCGCCGCCCGACTCCGCGAGGCCCTCGCCCGCACCGACCAGGAAGCCTCCGCATGACCTCCGCACACGACGACGCCGCCGAGCTCTTCGCCACCCTCGCCGGGCGCACCCCGGACGGCGTCTGGTCAGCGCCGGGACGCGTGAACCTCATCGGCGAGCACACCGACTACAACGACGGCTTCGTGCTCCCGTTCGCCATCCCGCAGCGGACGATCGCCGCGGTCGGTCGCCGCGCCGACGGCCGGCTCCGCGTCGCCTCGACCTTCGCGGACGAGCCGGTGGAAGTGGCCCTCGACGAGCTGGACCGCCTCTTCCCCACCCCGCCCGGGACGGAGCCCGCGGTGCCGGAGTGGGCCGCCTACCCGCTGGGCGTCGCCTGGGCGCTCCGTGCAGCGGCCGGCGCGACCGCGGTCTCCGGTCTGGACATCGCGATCGCCTCCGACGTCCCGGTCGGCGCCGGGCTCTCGTCGTCCGCCGCGATCGAGGGCGCGACGGCCGCGGCACTGAACGAGCTCTGGGACACCGGCCTCGACGCCGTGGCCCTCGCCCGCATCGGGCGGACGGCGGAGAACGAGGCCGTGGGCGCGCCCACCGGGATCATGGACCAGATGGCCTCGATGCTCAGCGAGCCCGACGCCGCGATCTTCCTCGACTGCCGCTCCCTCGCCGCCGAGGTCGTGCCGCTGGGCATGGCCGACGCCGGACTCGCGGTGCTCGTGATGGACACCCGCGTCACGCACGCGCACTCCACCGGCGGCTACCGGGAGCGCCGCGCCGCGTGCGAGCGGGGGGCCGCGATCCTCGGCGTGCCGGCGCTGCGCGACGTCGCGGTGGCCGACCTCACCCGTGCCGAGAGCCTGATGGACGACGTGACCTTCCGCCGCGTGCGGCACATCGTCACGGAGAACCAGCGCGTGCAGGACACCGTCGCGACGCTGCGCACCGCGGGCGCGCGCGGCATCGGCGACCTCCTCGTCGCCTCCCACGCGTCCATGCGCGACGACTTCGAGATCTCGACGCCCGAACTCGACGCCGCCGTGGAGACCGCCCTCACCTCGGGGGCGGTGGGCGCGCGCATGACCGGCGGCGGGTTCGGGGGTGCCGCGATCGCCCTCGTCGACCGCGATGCCGTGCCCCACCTCACGGACGCGGTGCGGGCGCGGTTCGCCGCCGAAGGCTTCGTCGTCCCGCACCTGTTCGCGGTCAGCCCGTCCGCAGGTCCCCGCCGCGACTCCTGACACAATGGAGGGTCGAGCCGCCACCCCTGCGGCAGGAGAGGAACGCATGTCCTGGATCGTCACCGGCGGCGCCGGCTACATCGGTGCCCACGTCGTCCGCGCCCTCGCAGAGGCCGGCCTCTCCCCCGTCGTCCTGGACGACCTCTCCAGCGGCGTGGCGTCCTTCGTGCCGGAGGGCGTGCCGTTCGTGCAGGGCAGCATCCTCGACCGTGCCCTCGTCGAGGAGACGCTGCGCACGCACGAGGCGGAGGGCGTGATCCACGTCGCGGGCTACAAGTACGCCGGCGTCTCGGTCCAGCGCCCGCTCCACACCTACGCCCAGAACGTCGAGGGCACGCGGATCATCCTCGAGGCGATGGCGGCGGCGGGCGTCGCGAACATCGTCTTCTCGTCGTCGGCAGCCGTGTTCGGCACGCCGGACGTCTCCCTCGTCGTCGAGGACACCGCCAAGCGGCCCGCGAGCCCCTACGGCGAGTCGAAGCTCATCGGCGAATGGCTGCTCCGCGACCAGGCGATCGCCACGGCCGACTCCGACCGCCCGCTGCGCCACACCTCGCTGCGGTACTTCAACGTGGTCGGCTCGGCCGACCCGACGGTCTACGACGTCAGCCCCCACAACCTGTTCCCCATCGTCTTCGAGGCGCTCATCGAAGGCCGCACCCCGAAGATCTTCGGCGACGACTACGACACCCCTGACGGCACGAACGTCCGCGACTACGTGCATGTCGGCGACATCGCCGCCGCCCACGTGGCCGCAGCGCAGCGCCTGGCCTCGGGCGCTCCGATCGAGCCCGCCTACAACCTCGGCTCCGGTGACGGCCTCAGCGTGAAGCAGATCATGGATGCGGTCGCCCGCGTCACCGGCATCGGCTTCACCCCCGAGATCGGTCCGCGGCGCCCGGGCGACCCGGATCGGATCGTGGCGACCGGCGAACTCGCGGCCCGCGACCTCGACTGGACCATGCGCTACACGGTCGACGAGATGGTGCGCACGGGCTGGGAGGCCCGCCGCGCCGCCGGCTGACCTCAGACGTCTCGCGTGCGGAGCGGGTAGACCCAGAAGCACAGCCACCCGACGGCGGTGAACGCCAGCGGGATGACCGCCAGCATGAGCCGGATGCCGCCGTCGACGGCCTCCGGCTGCGCGTCGCCGAGGTCCGCGTCGAACCCCGTCGCCGTCAGCACGGCCGCGGCGACGATCGCCTGGAGGACCACGGAGCCGCGCACGACGAACCCGTTCACGCCGAAGTAGGCGCCCTCGCGGCGGTGGCCCGTGCGGTGCGCGTCGTCATCGATGATCTGGGCGAGCACGACCTCGAGGAGCTGCAGCAGCCCGCCGACGCCGACGCCGACCGCGATGCCGACGAGAGCCGCCGCCCCCACGGAGGTCGGGATGAGGTAGCCGAGCACCGCGACCCCGAACACCGCGACGCTCCACAGCAACGCCGTGCGCGGGGAGGTGCGCCGGACCACCGCGCTCCACAGCACGATCGACGGGATGGCCGTGACGAAGATGGCACCGAGCAGGAGGCTCCCCTCGCCCTCGGCCGCCCCCAGCGAGTAGCGGACGTAGAAGGGCACGGCGGCGAGGATCACGGCGATCGAGGTCTGCACGCAGAGCGAGCCCAGCACGTACGGCACGAAGGCGCGGTTGCGGAACGTGTAGACGAGCTGATCCCGCCAGCGCATCGCCTCGGAGGCGGCCTCCGGCACCCGGCGCTCGATCATCCCGCCGAGGAACGACCAGGCGAGCAGCACGAGACAGACGCCGGACAGCACGAGCGCCATCCCCGGCCAGCCGATCGCGTCGTAGAGCGCGGGAGCTCCAGCCGTGCCGAGGACCATGCCGAGGATCGCGAAGATCTGCCGCGGCACGTTCCCGCGGGCGCGCTCCTCCGTGGTGCGGAAGATCTCCGGGAACAGCGCGGAGATGTTCAGCACCACCACGACGAAGGCGATGTCGTAGACCGCGACGACCACGAGGAACCAGACGATGAGCCCGGCCGCCGGGAGCGCGGGCGGCATCCAGACGAGGGCGAACGCGACGACGAGCGGCACGATGCCGAGTCCGATCCAGGGGATGCGGCGGCCCCATGGCGTGCGGATCCGGTCGGAGAGCGCCCCGACGACCGGGTTGAGCGCCGCGTTGAGGATGCCGTGCGCGATCATCGCCGCCGCCACCCACCCCGCGGGGACGGCGAGGTGCGAGACGTAGAAGTACACGACGAACGCCGAGAACGTCTGCGTCATCAGTTGCGTCGGGAACCCCGAGGCTCCGAAGGCGATGGTCTGGGCGCGGGTGGGAGCGGCGTCGAGCCGGCGGTCCCGCAGCCGCTCGCCGAGCGCCGTCACCGGGCGTCTCCCCGCTGCAGGTCCCGTAGCGCGCGCCAGCCGACGCGGACCAGGCCCTCCTCGGCGATCGTCTGCTGCACGAGCGGATCGTCGAGCAGCCGCAGCTCGTAGCCGCGCTTGGCCGCCGCGAAGTCCACCGCCGCGCGCAGCTCCTCGCCGTCGGCCATCGGATGCAGGTAGATCTCGGTGACCCCGGGCGGGACGGCGCGCAGCACCGCGAGGAAGCCGTCTCGGACCTGCTCGTACGACTCCTCGTCGGCGGTGCCCTCGCCGCGCAGCTCGAACGGGTGCGTCCACAGCCGGTCGACGATCTCGACGCCGAACGCATCGGCCACCGCCGCCGCCTCGGTGAGCTTCGCCTGCAGCATCGGATCGGCGTCCGCCCCCTCCATCTCGCGGGGCAGGCGGAAGGGGAGGCCCTGCCGGGCGGCGAGCTCGAAGACGGGGTGCAGGAAGTCCCGGCCGGTCAGCAGCCCGTAGACGGAGCCCATGTGGTTGTCGAGGTGGGTCACGTCGACGCCGGCATCGAGCGCGGTCTGCAGCTGCGCGGCGATCTCGGCCGCGACGTCCTCTTCGGAGGCGTGCTGCTCCACCGTCGCGACGTCGGCGGGGAAGAAGCCGTCAGCATCGACCAGGGTCGAGGCGCCGGTGAGCGGGCGCCATCGGTACCGGCGCCACTCGCTCGTGAGCACGAGGTGCACGCCCACGTCGAGGTCAGGGCGCGACGCCGCGAAGGCCAGAGCTTCCGGGGACCACGCACAGGGCACCATCACCGTCGCCGAGTCGATCCGGCCGCGCACGAGGAGACCGGAGATCGCGGCGTTGGCGGCATGGCACATCCCGAAGTCGTCGGCGTTGAGGATGACCGCCCTGGCACCGGACGGCAGCCCGAGTCGGTCGGCGAGGGCGGAGGAGGCGGTCATGGCGTGTCCTGTCGGGCGGGCGGTCAGCGGCCGGCGGCGGCTGCGCGGGAGGGGGTGAGGATCCGGGTGAAGACGTCGGCACGGAGCGCGGAGGCCGCCTCGCCCACGGCTCCGACGAGCGGCGCCTCCGGCCCGAACGCCGAGGCGAGGAAGCGGAGCGGCAGCTGCGCGGAGAACTCGTCCGCGACCCGCTCGATCGCGTCCAGGAGCGCCGGGTGCACCGCCTCCCCGCCGAGGATGAAGGCCTCGGGATCGAGCACGAGCGTGACGCTGCCCGCCGCGAGGAAGAGCCGCCGTCCGATCTCGGCGACGAGGGCCTGCGCCGCCTCGTCGCCGTGCCGCGCCGCCTCCAGGTGGGCGAGGAACGGCGCGTCGACATCCAGCCCGAGGCCGAGGGCGAGGTCCCGCACCACCGTGGCGCCCGCGACCGGGGCGCCGATGGGCACCGGCGTCTGCGGGAGGTACATGACCTCGCCCGCCACACCGGAGAACCCGCGATGCAGCGCCCCGTCGATCACGATGCCGGCGCCGAGGTCGTCGTCGAGCAGCAGGAGCGCGAAGCTCGCGAGGTCAGTGCCGACGCCGGTGGTCGACTCGGCGAGGGCGGCGAGGTTGACGTCGTTCTCGACGCGGACCGGGCAGTCGAGGGCGGTCGCGAGGGCCGAGCGGAAGGCGCCGCCGTCCGGTCCCTGGTCGTCGCGGATCGTGCCGTCGGCGGCGACGATGCCCGGCACTCCGACGACGGCGAGGTGGAGCGCGCCCTTCACGGATCGGCGGCAGGCCGCGACGAGGGCGGCGATGTGCGCGACCCGGTCTTCACCCGCGGGGAAGGCGCCGTGCCGTTCGGCCCTGACGGTGCCGGTCGCGTCGACGAGGACGACGTGGGCCGCGTGGTGGTCCACGTGCACCGCTGCCGCGAAGCCGAGGGCGGGGTGCAGCGCGACGCGGCCGGCCGCCGGTCCGCGGGTGTCGCGGTCGACGCCGGCCGCGGTGACGGCTCCCGCGGCGTCGAGCATCCGCAGCACCTGGGTCACGGCCGTGCGGGAGAGGCCGGTCGCCGCCATGAGCTCGGCCCGGGTCTGCGGCCCGCTCCGAGCGAGGCGCTCGAGGATCGCGCGGCCGTTGAGCGTACGGAGCAGGGTCTGCGGTCCTGCGAGGGGTCGTGACATGCGGCGGAACCTCTGGGGTCGATTCTCGTGCGGAGTCGGTGCCCGCCAGCCTGCCACATCGCGTCGCACCCGTCGACCCGTCCTCTCCCCGGGACCCGCGACACCTGCACGACCCCGGCTCGGTTGCACGACGGATCCCGGGTTCCGGTCCTACGGACGTACCCGGGTCGTGCAGACGTAACCCGGGACGACGGACCGAACCCGGGGACGAGCACCAAGACCAAGACCAAGACCAAGACCGAGACCAAGACCAAGACCAAGACCAAGACCAAGACCGAAGACTGTCGTGAAACCGGGGTCTCGTTCACACCCGCGACACCTGCACGACCCGGGCACGGTTGCACGACGGAACCCGGGATTCGTCCCCACAGACGTACCCGGGTCGTGCAGGTGTGCCCGGGTGTCCGGAGGAGGGAAGGGACGGGAGGGGACGAAAGGACGTCCGGGGGTCCGCATAGGGTGGAGGGATGACGCCCCTGGTGATCCGAGACGCCGTCGCCGACGATGCCGAGGCCGTGGCCGGAGTGCACGTGCGCTCGTGGCAGGCGGCCTACGAGGGCCTCATCGACCAGGAGGTGCTGGACGGGTTGTCCGTCTCGGAGCGCGCTGACGGGTGGCGCCGCATCTTCGCCGACCCCCTCCCCACGAGCCTCGGGACCCTGGTGGCCGAGCGTGACGGCGCCGTCGTCGGCTGGGCGTCGTTCGGCTCCGGCCGCGACCCCGACGGCCTGGACGACGCCGAGCTGTACGGTATCTACGCCGATCCCACCGCGTGGTCGACGGGGGCGGGGCATGCCCTCCTCGACGCGGCCGAGCAGCGCATGATCGACGCCGGCCACACACGCGCCTACCTCTGGGTGCTCGACGGCAACGACCGGGCCGACGGCTTCTACGCCCGGCACGGGTGGGAGCTCGACGGAGCCACGAAGATCGATCAGCGTCCGCAGTTCACGCTCCGCGAGCACCGCCGCGTCAAGCACCTCGCCCCGCGCTGAGCCGTCCCGCCGTCAGTCGAGCGCGCTCATCACGTGCTTGATCCGGGTGTAGTCGTCGAAGCCGTACTGCGACAGGTCCTTCCCGTATCCGGAGTGCTTGAAACCACCGTGCGGCATGTCCGACACGAACGGGATGTGGGTGTTGATCCACACGCACCCGAAGTCGAGGTCGCGGGAGAGGCGCATGGCGCGGGCATGATCCCGCGTCCACACCGAGGCGGCGAGCGCGTACGGCACGTCGTTCGCCATCGCGAGCGCCTCCTCCTCGGTGTCGAAGGGCTGCACGGTCAGCACGGGTCCGAAGATCTCCCCCTGCACGACCTCGTCGTCCTGCTGCACGCCGGTCACGACGGTCGCCTCCCAGAAGTAGCCCCGGTCGCCCTGCCGTGCCCCGCCGGTCGCGACCGTCGCATGCGCGGGAAGCCGGTCGACGAAGCCCTGCACCTGCGCGAGCTGGGCTGCGCTGCTCAACGGTCCGTACAGCACGCCGTCTTCATCCGGGGCCCCGGTCCGCGCGTGCGTGCGGGTCCGCTCCACCAGTGCGGCGACGAGCTCGTCGTGCACCGACGCGTGCACGAGCACCCGGGTGGCGGCGGTGCAGTCCTGCCCCGCGTTGAAGAAGGCACCGGTGACGATGCCCTCGACCGCCTTCTCGATCGACGCGTCGGGGAACACGATCGCGGGCGCCTTGCCGCCGAGCTCCAGGTGGACGCGCTTGACGTCGTCGGCCGCCGAGCGGGCCACGGCCATGCCCGCGCGCACCGAGCCGGTGATGGCCACCATCTGCGGCGTCGGATGCTCGACGAGGGCCGCTCCGGTCTCGCGGTCGCCGAGCACGACGTTGAGGGTGCCGGCGGGGGTGTGGCGCGCGACGATCTCCGCGAGCAGCAGCGTGGTGAGCGGCGTGGACTCCGCCGGCTTCAGCACGACGGTGTTCCCGGCGGCGAGGGCGGGAGCGATCTTCCACACCGCCATGTTCAGGGGGTAGTTCCACGGCGTCACCTGCCCGATCACGCCGATCGGCTCCCGGCGCACGAAGGAGGTGTGCCCGGCGAGGTACTCCGCGGCGGCTCGACCCTCGAGGCTCCGCGCGGCACCGGCGAAGAACCGCAGCTGGTCCACGGACTGCAGGATCTCGTCGGCGACGAGCGTCGTCCGCGGCTTGCCGGTGTCCTTCGACTCGAGGTCGGCGAACTCCTCGGCCCGCGCGGCCATGTCCTCCGCGATGCGGAACAGCGCGAGCTGGCGCGCAGACGGCGGGGTGTCCCGCCAGAGCGGGAACGCCGCCGCGGCCGCGGCATACGCGGCATCCACGTCGGCACGGTCGGAGAGCGGGATCTCGCCGTAGGCTTCCTCCGTCACCGGATCGATGAGCGGCAGGCGCCCGCTCCCCGTTGCGGTGACGGCGCGGCCGCCGATGAAGTTCTGCAGGGGCACGGTCATCGTCGACGGTGAGGACATAGCGCCATGGTAGCCATCCGAACGCGGAATCTGTAGCTTTTCGTCCACAGATCGACGGATTCAGTTGCGCAGCACCCGTCAGAATGTCACGATCGGTACATGAGTCCGAAGACACCTCCCCCCGCCCTCGACGACATCTCGAAGCGCATCGTCGAGCTGCTGCAGGAGGACGGTCGGCGCCCCTACGCGGAGATCGCCCGGGAGGTCGGGCTCAGCGAGGCCGCAGCCCGCCAGCGTGTGCAGCGCCTGACCGAATCGGGCCTGATCCAGATCGTCGCCGTGACCGACCCGCTGCAGCTCGGCTTCCACCGCATGTCGATGATCGGGATCCGGGTGTCGGGCGACCCCCGCGCGATCGCGGAGGAGCTCACGGCGATCCCGGAGCTCGCGTACGTCGTGGTCACCCTCGGGACGTTCGACATCCTCGTCGAGGCGGTGTGCGAGGACGACGACCATCTGCTCGACCTCATCGCCACCCGCATCCGCACCATCCCCGGCATCATCCAGACGGAGAGCCTGCTCTACGCCGGCCTCTACAAAGACCTCTACAACTGGGGAACGCGCTGACGCGCTCCCCTCGCATCGGAGTGAACATGGGCACCACGGTCTTCGAACGCCGGCGTCCTCCGCAGTCCGTCATCGACGACGCCCTGCGCGACACGGCCCTGTCGATCTTCTGGCTCGACGACGTCGAGCGTCCCGCGCACCCGCCGCTGCGCGGCACCGTGCACACGGACCTCGTGGTCGTCGGCGGCGGCTACACCGGACTCTGGACGGCCGTACGTGCGAAGGAACGGGATCCGGAGCGGAGGGTGGTCCTCCTCGAGGCGTCCCGCGTGGCCTGGGCGGCGTCCGGGCGCAACGGCGGCTTCTGCGAGTCCAGCCTCACCCACGGCCACGAGAACGGCGTGAACCGCTGGCCCGAGGAGATCGACCGGCTGGAGGAGCTGGGCCACGAGAACCTCGACGGCATCGCCGAGACCGTGCGGCGGTACGACATGGATGCCGAGTTCGAGCGGACGGGCCAGCTCGCGGTGGCCGTGGAGCCGCATCAGGTCGAGTGGCTGCGCGAGGAGGAGGGGTTCCTCGACCGGGAGGCGGTGCAGGCGGAGGTGCACTCCCCCACGTTCCTCGCCGGGGCGTGGGACCGGGAGGGCAGCGCTCTCGTGCACCCCGCGAAGCTGGGCCTGGAGCTCGCGCGGGTGGCCGTCGAGCTCGGCGTGGAGATCCACGAGCACAGCCTCGTCCGGCGGATCGAGGGCGCGGACTCCGGTCCGGTCACCCTCGTCACGGAGCACGGCCGGGTGACCGCCGACGCGGTGGCGCTCGCGACGAACGTGTTCCCCTCGCTGCTCAAGCGCAACCGCCTCATGACGGTGCCCGTGTACGACTACGTGCTGATGACGGAGCCGCTGTCGGCCGAGCAGCTCGCCTCCATCGGCTGGCGGAACCGCCAGGGGCTCGCCGACAGCGCCAACCAGTTCCACTACTACCGCCTCACCGCCGACGACCGGATCCTGTTCGGCGGCTACGACGCGGTCTACCACTTCGGCGGCAAGGTGCGCCCCGCCTACGAGGATCGGATGGAGAGCCACCGACGGCTGGCTTCGCACTTCTTCACCACCTTCCCGCAGCTCGCCGGCCTCCGCTTCACGCACCGCTGGGCCGGGGCGATCGACTCGTCGAGCCGGTTCTGCGCGTTCTTCGGCACCGCCCGCGGCGGCCGGGTCGCCTACGCCACGGGGTTCACCGGCCTCGGGGTCGGCGCCGCCCGGTTCGCCGCCGATGTCATGCTCGACAAACTCGCCGGCGAGGAGACCGAGCGCACGCAGCTCCGGATGGTGCGCGAGAAGCCGATCCCGTTCCCGCCGGAGCCGGCCGCGTCCGTCGGGATCAACCTCGTCCGCGCCGCGATGGACAGGGCCGACCACAACGAGGGGCGCCGCAACCTGTTCCTGAAGACGCTCGACGCCCTCGGCATGGGCTTCGACTCGTGACCGCGCTCCCCCCGGGGGCCGTCGTCGACGCCGGACGCCTCGCGCTGACGCACACCCCGCTGCCCGACGAGGACGTACGCGACGGCGCGCCGACCACGGCGTACACGGTGCTCGACGACGCAGGCGGCATCGAGATCGGTGTCTGGGAGATGACGCCGGGCACGGCGGTGGACGTCGAGGAGGACGAGGTGTTCGTCGTGCTCTCCGGTCGCGCGACCGTGACGTTCACCGCGCCTGCGCTCCCTCCGGTGGAGCTCGGCCCCGGGTCCGTGATGCGGCTTACGGCCGGCATGCGGACGGTCTGGACGGTGAGTGAGACCCTGCGGAAGGTCTCGATCGGGATCTGACGGCCGCTGCCGACCAGGCCCGCTCAGGCCCGGCGGACCTCCGCGTGCGGGATGCGCGCGGCCATGACGCGCACCGCCTCCGGGTTGTCGTCGACGAGCACCGCCTCCCGGCCGAGTGCGGAGGCCACGGCTCCGGTCGTGCCGCTGCCCGCGAAGAGGTCGAGCACCCGGTCGCCCGGCCGGCTCGACGCGGTCACGATGCGCCGCAGGACGCCCTCCGGCTTCTGCGTCGGATACCCCGTCTTCTCGCGCCCCGTGGTCGGGACGATCGTGTGCCACCACACGTCCGTCGGGAGCTTGCCGCGGGCGGCCTTCTCCGCGGTCACCAGTCCCGGCGCCATGTACGGCTCCCGGTCGACGTCGTCGGAGTTGAACACGTACGTCCGCGGGTTCTTCACATACACCAGGATCGTGTCGTGCTTGGTGGGCCACCGCCGCCGGGACTTCGCGCCGTAGTCGTACGCCCAGATGAGCTCGTTGAGGAAGCAGTCCCGGCCGAACACCGCGTCGAGCATGACCTTCGCGTAGTGCGCCTCGCGGTAGTCCAGGTGCAGGTACAGGGTGCCGTCGTCCGCGAGCAGCCGCCAGGCCTCCTCCAGTCGCGGCATGAGGAAGGCGCCGTAGTCGTCGAAGCTGTCGTCGTACGCGCGCAGCATGCCGCGCACCCGCTCATATCGGTGCCCGTGGAAGCCGTGTCGCACCTCGGGCTCGCCGGGCGCCCGTTCCGGACTCCGGCCCTCCGCCGCAGGCTCGGCCGGCTCCTCCGGCGGTGGGAACGTGCGGCGGGCGGTGACCACCTGCCGCTCCCGCACCCGCCCGGTGTTGAACGGCGGGTCAAGGTAGACGAGCGTGAAGGATCCGGACGGCAGGGTCGCCGCGACCGCGAGGTTGTCCCCCTCGATCACCGACACCCGCCCCGGATCCTGCGCCCCTGAGCCGCCCCCTTGGGTCCCTGAGCCTGTCGAAGGGCCCTGGGTCCCTGAGCCTGTCGAAGGGCCCTGGGTCCCTGAGCCTGTCGAAGGGCCCGACCCCACCGAAGGGCTCACGGAACCCGGTGCAGCCACGCGTCGGTCGAGAACTTCGACTCCACCAGCGCCTGGGCATCGGCGTACTCGTCCGGCGTGATGCCGCCGTCTTCGGCGGAGGTCAGCGAGCGGAACGTGTCCTTGAAGCGCTCGATGATCTCGGCACGTTCCAGTCCGGTCTGGCTCCGCAGCGGGTCGACGCGCTTGGCCGCCGAGGTCGTGCCCTTGTCGCTGAGCTTCTCGCGGCCGATCCGCAGCACCTCGGTCATCATCTGGCCGTCGATGTCGTAGGAGAGGGTGGCGTGGTGCAGCACGCCCCCGTTCGCGAGGCGCTTCTGCGCGGCGCCGCCGATCTTGCCGGTCGGGCTCGCGATGTCGTTGAGCGGCTGGTAGACGGCGTCGATGCCGAGCGACCGGAGCGCCTGCAGCACCCAGTCGTCGAGGAACGCGTAGGAGTCGGCGAAGGTCATGCCCGCGACGAGCGAGGCCGGCACGTACAGCGAGTAGGTGATGATCTGCCCCGCGGCCATGAGCATCGCTCCGCCTCCGGAGATCCGGCGGACGACGTCGAAGCCGTGCTTCGCGGCACCCTCGGGGTCGACCTCATTGCGGTACGACTGGAACGACCCGATGACGACGGCTGACTCGTCCCATTGCCAGATGCGCAGGGTCGGGCGACGGCGCCCCTCGCCCACCCGGGAGGTGAGCACCTCGTCGAGGGCGAGGTTCATGCGCGGCGAGACCGCCTTCTCGTGGACGATCTCCCAGTCGAAGTCGCGCCACCCGGGCGCGGTGACCAGAGCGCGACGCACGGCGGTGCCCACGGCCTCGGGGCTGAAGCCGAGCAACTGCGCCCCCTCGGGGAGGGCACCGCGGACGGCCGCGGCGATGGCCGTGGCGTCGGACTCGGCAGGGAGTCCCTCGACGGCGGCGTTGATGTCGTCGAGCGCGGAGTCCGGTTCGAGGAAGAAGTCCCCGGCGAGCCGGAACCGCGCGATCCGGTCGTTCTCGACCTCGAGGTCGACGACGACGAGCTTGCCCCCAGGAACCTTGTATTCACCGTGCACGGATCCAGCTTAAGGCGCGCGCTGCCGCCGTGGTCAGCCGCCGAGCACGACCACGCGTTCCCCGGCCCTGATCGGCGTGGAGTAGCGGTTGCCGGGCGTGGGCAGGGGGCAGATGAACTGGTCGGAGAAGGCGCACGGCGGCAGGTACGCCCGGTTGAAGTCGAGCACGGCGGACCCATCCGCGGCGGGCTCGTCGACGGGGAGGAACCGGAACCGGTACGTCTCCAGCCCGTTCGTCCCGTCGGCGAAGACCGCACTCAGCGCTCCGCTCCCGCTGCGGGTGACGGTGAGGTCGCACGGGGCCCCGGCGAGCTCGAATCGCAGGCGTCCGGCGATCGGGGTCTCGCGCTCCTCGCCGTCGACCGCCGTGACGACGATCCGCTCGTCCGGCGCGGGCTCGAACGTGGCCGGGATCCGCCATCGTTCGTCGGGGGCGTAGGCGTCGATCGCCGTGAACCACTCCCGCTGCGGACGGGCGGGGTTCCAGACGCGGAGCGCCAGCAGTCCGTTGCGGTCGAACACCCGCAGCTCCCGCCGCCCGAGGCGGAGGGTCTGGGTGCCGCGGAGGGTGACGACCGACCCCGACGGTCCCAGTTCGGTGCCGCGGATGCCGCCGTCCCCGGTGAGGGCCCAGAGTCCGGGCACGCCCTCGACCGCCGCGGGTTCGGTGATGAGCCAGTTCGTGGACTCCAGCGCGGACGGCCCGTACTCCGACCCCGCGTAGCGCTCGCGCGCCGCATGCCACTCGTGCCAGTCCGTCAGGAAGCTCATCGCCGCGGGCCCTCCCCCTTGCTCGTGCGGATGTGCCCCGAATCTAGGGCTGCCCCCGCCGACCGTGGTCCCCGTCCGTCACACGCCTTCACCCCGCGTCATCCCGCGTCACACACACCCCTCGGCCCGTCCCTCCAGCCGGTGCGGGATCAACCCCGTCCCCCCCCCCCCCCCCCCCCCCCCCCCCCCCCCCCCCCCCCCCCCCCCCCCCCCCCCCCCCCCCCCCCCCCCCCCCCCCCCCCCCCCCCCCCCCCCCCCC
>NZ_PNFU01000005.1:64258-230790 GCF_002871415.1 Microbacterium sp. UMB0228
CCCGCCACCCCATCCCGCGCCCGTTCCTGGTCCCGCCACCCGGGCACGCCCGCCGCACACCTCCCGCGCAGGATCAAAACCGTCCCCTGACACCGCGCTCCACGCCCCTTCCTGATCCCGCACCCGGGCACCCCCACCACACACCTCCCTCGGGATCGAAACCGCACCCGCCATCCCGTCCCCCAGCCCGTTTGTGATCCCGCCATCTCGCCCCAGAGCCCGTTTCTGATCCCGCCACCGTGCGGTCCTCCGGCACGCGCACGCTCCGAAGTCACCACCACCGCCCCGATCAGCGGCGCGGCCACCGGCGTACCCGCTCACCGCGTGTGTTCGAAAACGCTCTCCCGCCGCCCACCCCGGGTCCGAAAGTGATCCCGCGGGGCCGGAGGAAGGCACGAGCGTACTCCCGGAGGGGGTGAGGCGCCCGTGATCCCGACGATGAGCGCGAGCGCCAACGCACCCGCTCACCGCGCGTGTTCGAAAACGCTCTTTCGCAGCCCGCCCCAGGCGCGAAAGTGATCCCGCGGGATGGCCGGCGGCGCGAACGTGATCCCAACACGTCGCCGCGGACGCCGCCTCGTCGACGCCCCACACTCGTCGCGAGCGCAAGAACGCGCCTCTGGGACGTGTTCCGGGCACCAAAGTGATCTCGCGTGGCGGACGGGAGGGGCGAAAGTGATCCCGGACGGACCTGGCCGGGACCGAACCGGAACCGAACCGGGGCCGGACGGAACGGGTCGGCCGGGGCGGCGGGGGTCAGCGGGTGGGGATGTGGGCGTCGAGCCACGCGAGGACATCGGCGCGCACCTCGTCCTGCTGGAGCTCCTGGAAGATCTCGTGCCGGGCGTCGGGGTAGACGAGGGTCGTGACGTCGGTGAGCCCGGAGCGCCGGCGGTAGGCGTCGGCGAGCTTGTGGACGCTGCGGGGACCGCCGACCGGATCGTCACGGCCGACGAGGAGCAGCACCGGAATGTCGCGCGCGAGGTGCTTCGCCGGACGCCCGTACAGCCGCGCCGCGTCGAGCAGGCCGAAGAGCTTGAGCAGCGGCACTCCCGTCGTGAGCGGATCCTCCTCGAAGGCCTTCCACACCGCGGGGTCCCGGCTCAGCCACTCGTATCCGGTCGCGTCGTCGGCGGCCCACGCGGCGTTCAGCGGCGCCGGGTTCAGGGAGCGGGGCGTGCGCAGCGCTGAGCCGGACAGGATGACCGCATCGAAGGCCTCCGCGTGCTCGTTCACCAGCATCTGCGCGAGGAACGACCCCCAGGAGTGTCCGAGGAGCACGAGCGGGAGGTCGGGGTTCTCGTCACGGATGATGCCGGTCAACTGCCAGACCGCATCCTTGGCCGCCCGGAGACCCCCCGGACCGAGCCGTCCGAGCCGGGCGGGGTCGCCGTGCTGACGCATCCCGGTGCGCCCGTGCCCGCGGTGGTCGTCGGCGTAGACGGTGAACCCGGCTCCGGTGAGCGCGGCGATCAGCGCCGGATACCGTCCCGCGTGCTCGCCCACCCCGTGCAGGAGCTGGACGACGCCCCGGGGCGTCCCCTCCGCCGGGTGGACGTCGTAGACGATGGCGATGCCGTGGCCGTCGGTGTACTCGCGGGTCTCGGTCATGATCCTGCCTTACCGGTCGGTCTCCGCGAGCGCGTCGCGGATGGCGTCGCGGATGGCGAAGGCGATGTCGCGATCCGTCACCTCGTAGCCGCCGACCCCGTCGGAGGCGGAGCCCATGCGCACGCCGCCGTCCTCGGTCACGGCTCGCTTCGCGGAGAAGTGGAGGGCGTCCACCCCGGCCCGGGCGAGCACCGGAGCGCTCGCGACGTCGACGCCGCTGCCGGCCATCACCTCGATCTGCCCCTCGGCGGCGGCGACGAGCGCGCGCAGGGTGTCGATGCCATCGATCGCGGCGGATGCCCCTCCGGAGGTGAGCACGCGCCGGAGTCCGAGCTCCCTCGCGGCCCGCAGGGTCGCCACCGGGTCGGCGGTCACGTCGATCGCGCGGTGCAGGGTCGCCGGAGCTCCCCCGGCCGCATCCCGCAGCCGGGCCATGGCGTCGCGATCCAGTCGGCCTTCGACGTCGAGCGCGCCGATCACCACTCCCACGGCCCCCGCTGCGACCGCGTGCCGCACGTCGCGTTCGGCGACGGCCAGCTCGTCGGCGCTGTAGTGGAAGCCGCCGGCGCGCGGACGGATGAGGACGTGCACCTCGGGGCCGTTCGCCCCCGCGGCTTCGAGCGCGAGCTCCAGGGTGGCCGGCGACGGGGTGAGCCCACCCAGCGCGAGGGCCGTGGCGAGTTCGACGCGAGCGGCGCCGACCTCGGCGGCGATGCGCACTCCGGCGGGATCCTGGACGGCGATTTCGAGAGCGATCGTTCGGGTCACCCCTCCATTGTGCCCGCTGGCCTCGGCTCCCCCGGCCCCCGGGGCAGAAATATTAGATAGACTAACTAAGTATGTCTGCGTCCGATGATTCCCTGCACCTCACCGCCACAGACCTCCGCATGGCCACGTTCCGGCTCGCCCGCCGGCTCCGCTGCGCCCGTGCCGCCGACATGATGAGCGACACCCAGCTCGCCGTCCTCGCCGACCTCCGCATGAACGGTCGGCGCACGATCTCCACCCTCGCCGAGCGCGAGCGCGTGGCCGCGCCCTCGATGACGAGCATCGTGAACGGCCTGGAGGAGCAGGGCTATGTCGCCCGCACCCCCGACGAGGACGACCGCCGCCGCGTGCAGGTGGACATCACCCCCGCCGGCCTCGAGATCGTCGTCGAGACCATCCGCCGCCGCGACGTGCTGCTGGCCGACATGCTCCGCGAGGTCGACTACACCGAGGCGGAGCTGGCGACGCTGCGAGAAGCGAGCGCCCTGATGCGGAGGGTGGTGGAGCGATGAGCGCCATGTTCCGTTCCTTCGCGAACATCAACTACCGGATCTGGTTCGCCGGAGCCCTCGTGTCGAACGTCGGCGGGTGGATGCAGGCCACCGCGCAGGACTGGGTCGTGCTGACCGAGCTCACCGACAACGACGCGACGGCGATGGGCGTCACCATGGCGCTGCAGTTCGGCCCTCCCCTGGTGCTCGTGAGCCTGACCGGCTGGGTCGCGGATCGCTTCGACCGGCGGAAGATCCTCCTGACCACGCAGACCGCGCTCCTCGCCCTCGCGATCGCCGTGGGCTCCCTGCTGCTCGCCGGGGTGATGACCCTGCCGATGATGCTCACCTTCGCCCTCGGCTTCGGCATCGTCAACGCCTTCGACGCCCCCGCGCGGCAGGCCTTCGTGTCGGACATGGTGTCCGCCACGGAGACCTCCAACGCCGTGGCGCTCAACTCCGCCTCCTTCAACCTCGCCCGCATGATCGGCCCCGCGGTCGGCGGTCTGCTCATCGTCGCGATCGGCTCCGGCTGGGTGTTCATCGTCAACGCCGCGACGTTCCTCGCCATGATCGTCGCGCTGCTGCTCATGCGCACGCACCTGCTCGCACCGCGGCCCAAGAACCGCAACCGCGGCGGCCTCGCCGAGGGATTCCTGTACGTCTGGGCGCGCAGCGACCTCAAGGTCGTGTTCGTGACGGTGTTTCTCATCGGCGCGTTCGGCATGAACTTCCCGATCTTCGCCTCGACCATGGCGCTGGAGTTCGGAGCCGGCGCTGACGGGTACGGGGTGCTGAGCTCGGTGCTCGCGATCGGGTCCCTGATCGGCGCCCTCCTCGCCGCGCGTCGCGACCGGGCGAGGGTGCGCGTGGTGATCCTCGCGGCGGGCGGCTTCGGGATCGCGGCCTTCGTCTCGGCCGCGATGCCCACCTACCTCTCCTATGCAGTCACGCTCACGTTCACCGGCTTCATGATCGTGACGCTGCTGACGACGGCCAACGGCTACGTGCAGATCACGACGGACCCGGCACTGCGCGGCCGCGTGCTCGCCCTCTACATGGCCGTCATCATGGGGTCGACTCCGGTCGGGGCGCCGATCGCCGGCTGGGTCGCCGACGCGTTCGGTCCTCGTGCCGCCATCATGCTCGGCGGGACCGCCGGTTTCATCGCGTGCGCGATCGGGGTGACCTGGGTGCTCACGTCCGGGCGTCTGCGCCGTGAGGAGAGCAGCCGCTTCCGGCTGACG
The DNA here is from genome assembly GCF_002871415.1 of Microbacterium sp. UMB0228. Lineage (NCBI taxonomy): Bacteria > Bacillati > Actinomycetota > Actinomycetes > Micrococcales > Microbacteriaceae > Microbacterium > Microbacterium sp. UMB0228. Next base: position 68,376 of record NZ_PNFU01000005.1, read on the forward strand.
CTCGACGAGACCCGGCCGCTGCGGGTCGTGCAGGCGGTCGAGCCGGTCGACTACACGGAGAAGGCGGCGGCGACCACGCCCATCCGGCTGCCGCGACGCGACGGCGAGTGAGCTGCGAAGGCGTTTGTCAACGCCTTCCTCATCGCGGCCCGACGGTCGTAGCGTCGGGTCATGGACGAGAACATGAGCACCCCGCACCCGCAGGATCCGGCCGAAGGCGCTCCCGGCGTCGACGTCCCTGACGAGAACTCCGGCCAGGGCGACGGCACCGGCGGCGCGATCCAGGGCGACAGCTCTCGCGGCGAGTCGACCGGCGGCGCCATCCAGGGCAGTTCCGGCCCCGGCCACGACGCTCCGCTGGGCGGCGACGAGAACACCGAGGACGAGCTCGCGGCCGACAACGCCGCCGAGGAGGACACCCTCCGCACGCTCGACCCGGACTCCCCGCCGGCTTGAGCCGCCGACCCACCCCTTTCGAGACGAGCCACCCCCTTGCGAACGTTCGCAAGGGGGTGGCTCGTGCAGAAGGGGGTGGGTCGGCCGCGGTCAGGCGTCGAGTACCACCGTGAGCTGCTCGACGGCCCAGTCGAGCTCGGCGGCCCGGATGACGAGCGGCGGGGCGATGCGGATGGTCTGCCCGTGCGTGTCCTTCACGAGCACACCGCGGTCGAGCAGCTTCTCCGCGATCTCGCGGCCGGTGCCGATGGCGGGGTCGATGTCGACGCCCGCCCACAGCCCGGCGATGCGCACGCCCGTGACACCGTGGCCGATCAGCGGCTGCAGCGCCTGCTCGAGGTGCGCGCCGAGCGCCCGCGCTCGCTCCTGGAACTCGCCCGTCTGCAGCATCTCCACCACGCGGAGACCGACGGCCGCCGCGAGCGGGTTGCCGCCGAACGTGGAGCCGTGCTCGCCGGGGCGGATCACGCCGAGCACATCCGTGTTCCCCACCACGGCCGAGACCGGCAGGATGCCGCCGCCGAGCGCCTTGCCCAGCAGGTACAGGTCCGGAACGACGCCCTCACGGTCGCACGCGAACGTCTCGCCGACCCGACCGAGCCCGGCCTGGATCTCGTCGGCGATGAACAGCACGTTCTTCTCGTCGCAGATCTCGCGGATGCGGCGGAGGTACCCCTCCGGCGGGATCACGACCCCAGCCTCGCCCTGGATCGGCTCCACGAGCACGCCCGCCGTGTCCTCCGTGATGGCCGCGGCGATCGCCTCCGGGTCGCCGAACGGCACACGGTCGAAGCCCGGCGTGTACGGGCCGAAGTCGTCGTGCGCGGTCTCGTCGTCGCTGAAGCTCACGATCGTCGTCGTGCGCCCGTGGAAGTTGCCCTTCGCCACGACGATCCGCGCCTTCCCCTCGGGGATGCCCTTCACGCGGTAACCCCAGGCCCTGGCGACTTTGATGCCGGTCTCGACGGCCTCGGCGCCCGTGTTCATCGGCAGCACGAGCTCCTTGCCGCAGAGCTCGGCGAGCGCCGCGGCGAACGGCTCCAGGGTGTCGCTCTGGAACGCCCGGCTGACGAGCGTGACCCGACCGAGCTGCTCGGTCAGTGCCGCGACGAGCGCGGGGTGCCGGTGCCCGAAGTTGACCGCGGAGTACGCCGCGAGCAGGTCGAGGTACCGCTTGCCCTCGACATCGGTGACCCACACCCCCTCGCCGCGCGCGATCATCACCGGCAGCGGATGGTAGTTGTGCGCGACGTGCGGCTCGGCGACCGCGCTGGGTCCCTGAGCCTGTCGAAGGGTCGCTGCGTCCGTTCCCTGGGTCGCTGCGTCCGTTCCCTGGGTCGCTGCGTCCGTTCCCTGGGTCGCTGCGTCCGCCGCCTGGGTCGCTGAGCTCGTCGAAGCGTCCGCCGTCTGCTCGATCGTCACTTCGCACCCCGCAGCTCGAGCGTGCAGCACTTGATGCCGCCGCCGCCGAGCAGGAGCTCGGACAGGTCGACGGTGATCGGGTTGTAGCCGCGCTCGCGGAGCTGCTGCTCGAAGCCCTTCGCCCGCGGCGAGATGATGACGTTGTAGCCGTCGCTCGAGGAGTTCAGGCCGAACACCGCGCCGTCCTCGTCCGAGACGAGGATCGCGTCCGGGAAGCGCTTCTCCAGCTCGGCACGGCTGGCGTCGTCGAAGGCCCCGGGGAGGTAGGCGATGTTCGCCCGCTCGGGGCCGCCGTTCTCCACGCCCTGCACGGGGTCGAGCACCGCGATCGCGGTGTCGAGGTGGTAGAAGCGGGGGTCGGTGAGGTTCAGCGACACGACCTCGCGGCCGAAGACCTCTCCGACCTCGCGGTGGCTGTCACCCGTGGAGCGGAAGCCCGTGCCGGCCAGGATCACATCGCCCACGAGCAGGAAGTCGCCCTCGCCCTCGTTGACCTCCTTCGGCATCACCGTGTCGTAGCCCGCGGCGCGGAACCAGTCGGCGAAGGCCGGAGCCTCGCCCTGGCGCTCGACGAACCGGAACTCCGGCACATAGGCGCGGCCATCGATGAGGAACCCGCCGTTGGCCGTGTAGACCATGTCCGGGTAGCCGGGGAGCGGATCGATGAGCTCGACCTCGTGGCCGAGCTCGACGTACAGGTCATACAGCTTCTGCCACTGGGCGACCGCGTTGGCGGTATCGGTCGGCCGCGACGGCTCCATCCACGGATTGATGGAGTAGTTCACCGTGAAGTGCTCGGGACGGCACATCAGGTAGTGGCGGCGGTGCGCGGTGCGCGTGGGGGCGGTGGTGACGGCGGTCTCCGGCGTCGACATGGATGCTCCTCGTGTGAACGGGCGCGGCGGACGCTGTCCAGGGGCCCGGCGGTCCTTCGACCCCCTGCTCGGAAGAGGCGGAGGGGAAGATGCGACTCGGGCACGCCGGTGACCATTGTGCCACCGGACCCTGGGCGCCACCAGCATCCGTCCCGTGTCGCGCTCAGCCCTCGCGCTGCGTCACCACGACCTTGCCGACCGTGTGCCCGGCCTCGACGTGTGCCAGCGCCGACACGGCCTCGTCGAACGGATACGCGCGCTCGATCACGGGGACGAGGTGCCCCTCCTCCACGAGCTCGAGCAGCTTCGTGAGGATCTCCGGGCGCGAGGTGGCCGCGAGAGACACCACCCGGGGTCCGCGGAGCGAGAGCACGGCGGCGCGGATCATCCGCGGCACCGGACCGAGCACTCGTCCGCCGTCTCCGGTCACCAGCACCACGCGACCGCCCGGGCGGACGAGCCGCTGCAACTCGCGGATCGGCACACCTCCCGCCACGTCGATGACGGCGTCGAACCGGGAGGAGGGCAGATGCGTGAGCGGAGATGTGCGGTGGTCGAGCGTCCGCACGGCTCCGAGGCGTTCCAGCAGCAGGGCGTTGTGCGCGCCGCACGTCGCCCATACCTCGGCCGCGCGGAGCGCCGCGAGTTGCACGGCGAAGGTGCCCACGCCGCCGGACGCCCCGATCACGAGGACCCGCTGCGCGCGGTGCCGCAGCCCCACTCCGGCGGCATCGAGCGCCTGCCACGCGGTGCCTCCGGCGATCGGCAGGCAGGCCGCCGCCTCGGGTGTCACGTCGGGCGGGACGGGCACGACGCGGTCGGCCGCGATGCGTGCGTGGGAGGCGAGGCCGCCACCGCCCTGCAGCTCCCCCACCACGAGTTCGCCGAGCTCGGCGTTCACCACGTCCGCGCCGACCGCCACGACGGTGCCGGCGACGTCGAGCCCCCGCACCGGGTTCTTCGGTCGGGTGAGCCCGAAGAACGGCCGGACCAGCAGCGGGTCGCCGAGGAGCAGCCGCACGTCGCCGGCGTTGAGGGCGGTGGCCTGCACGCGCAGCACGACCTCGCCCCGATGCGGCTGGGGGACGGGCTGCCGGGTCCGTGTTGTCCCGGCGGCCGGGCCGTACGTCTCGCGGGTCCAGGCGGGCATCGTCTCGGTCATGCGGCACCTCCGGGGTCGGTCGGATACGCGAACAGGTCGTCGATCCCGACCCCGAACGCCCGGGCGATCTGGAACGCGAGCTCGAGTGTCGGCGAGTACTTCTGCTGTTCGATCGCGATGAGGGTCTGCCTGGTGACCCCGATCGTGCGGGCGAGCTCGGCCTGCGTGAGTCCGGCGCGCTCGCGATGGGCGCGGATGGTGTTGGAGACGAGGGTGGGCTTGACCATCAGCGGAGCCCCCGGCGGTACGCGATCGCCCGGGCGACACCGCCGACGACGGCCGCCACGAGGAACCCGGCGAACATGGTGTTCGCGATCCAGAACACGTCGGCGCCGAGACCGCAGAGGACGATGACCCCGAGGCCGGCGATGGTGACGAAGGCCTGCTCCACCCGGGCTCCCATCCGGCCGATGTCCCGGTCGCGGATGTCGGAGCGGCCGACGCCGTCCGGATCGGACATCCCGGCGACGATGCCCCAGAGGACGCTGAGCACGATCGTCCCGACGATGCCCCCGCCGATCGTCCACAGCATCAGCGGGAACCAGTCCGTGGCGGTGAGCGGTCCGCCGCCGGCCTGCTGCAGCAGCAGCACGACGTAGACGACCGCGACGATCGGGCTGACGATGAGCCCGGCCCAGACGTTGCGCTCCTCGTAGACCATGCGAATCTCCTCGTGTCAAAAATTCTTGACACGAGACTACGTCTGCCCGTCGCCCGTGTCAAGAATCTTTTACACCCGTCCCGCCTCTTGTCCCTGTCCCCTCTCCGCAGTCTCTCCCGGGATCACAATCGCACCCCCGCACCGCCTCTCCCGCCCGTTTCCGATCCCGCACGCCGCCCACTCCCCCACACCCCGCGCCGCGGGATCAACAACGCCCCTCCGCAGACCCACGACGGCGCCGTTTCGATCCCGCGTCCCCGGAACCTCCCGTCCCCTCCCCGCAGCACCCCGCCGAGTCCGGCACACCCTCGCAGGCGGGATCGAAAACGCACCCCCATCGATCCGGAGGAGCACCTTTTCGCACCCGTACCGAAGCGGAGCCCGGCCATTCCCGGAAGGCGGGATCGAAAACGCACCCCCGTCGCCCCGGAGCGGCACATTTTTGCACCCGTGTCGTGGAGACGCGTACGCCCCGAGGTGGGATCAGAATCGCACCCGAGCAGCACCGAGGCGGCCCTCTTTCGCACCCGCACCGAAAGCGGCGCGCCGGCCCCGGTCGGGTGGGATCAGAAACGCACCCCAGATGGCGCGGCGAGGCACCTTTTCGCACCCGCAGCGAAACAGTCGAGGCGTGCCCGGCGAGCGGGATCAGAAACGGACCCCTGGCGGGCCCGAGCGGCGCGTTATTGCCTCCGCACCGAAACGGGCGGGGGTCAGATGACGGAGGCGCTCCAGGGGTCGGGGTTTCCGTAGCGGTGGGCGGTGATCGAGACGGACTGCTCGTGCACGAACGGGAGGAGCTCGATGCGGGCCGCCGCCGTCACCTCCGCGTCGTACACCGCGAGGTCCGGGTCACCGCCGGTGGCCACCGCCAGCGCGGAGCGCAGCGCCGCCACCGACTCCCGTCCGCCCACGAGCCGCACGCGCCCATGCCGCGGAAGTACCGGAACACCCGCATCTCCCGAGGCCCCGGACTCCTCGGCCAGCTGCATCCGCTGGAGCCACTCGTCCTCCGTCTCCAGGAACACCACGGCGTCGAGGTCACCCAGAGCATGCCGCACGCCCGCCGGAAGCCCGACCGGAGTGGACACGACGAAGCCTGCCCCCGCGCGCACTCCCGCGATCACGACCCGCAGCAGGTCGTGCAGGGCGGCGTCCTCGATGGCGCGGATCTCCACCGGCACAGGCCGGTACCGGAAGAGGTTGCGCTCGATCTCCAGCCGCGAGACGTCCCGCACCCGACCGAACTCCCGGTCCCAGGCCAACGCGTCCGACAGGGCGGACCGCCGGAGCCACTCGAACGACTCGAACGGGAGGGAGGGCTGCGCCGCCTCGATGAGCCCCGTGATCCGGGAGTCGAGCCCCCGCAGATGGAGGGTGCTCGACGCCGGGGCCCCGTGCTGGGCGCGCCACGACCCGAGTCCGATGAGGTGGTTCGGCCCGCCCGGCTTGGCGCCGGCGCCGACGGAGGAGCGCTTCCACCCGCCGAACGGCTGCCGCTGCACGATCGCCCCGGTGGTGCCGCGGTTGACGTAGAGGTTCCCGGCCTGCACGCGGTCGAGCCAGAAGGAGAGGTCGTCCGGGTCCTGTGTGTGCAGCCCCGCGGTGAGACCGTAGGCGACGGCGTTCTGCAGGTCGACGGCCTTCGCGAGGGTCGGCGCGTGCATGACCCCGAGGACCGGCCCGAAGAACTCCTCGGTGTGGAAGCGGGAACCGGACTGCACGCCGACCCGCACGCCCGGGCGCCAGAGCCGGCCGCTGCCGTCGTCAGCGGGGTCGAGGGCGGGTTCGATGAGCCACCGCTCGTCGCCCTCCAGCTCGGAGAGGGCCCAGGCGAGCTTCCCCTCGGGCTTCTCGATGACCGGGCCCACCTCGGCGAGCGGATCCGAGGGCCAGCCGACGCGCAGCGAGCGGACCGCGTCGGCGAGCTGACGGGCGAAACGCTGCGAGCGCCCCACCGGCCCGACGAGGATCGCGAGCGACGCCGCGGAGCACTTCTGCCCCGCATGCCCGAAGGCGCTCTTCACGAGGTCGGCCACGGCGAGGTCGAGGTCGGCCGAGGGTGTGATGATCATGGCGTTCTTGCCGCTGGTCTCCGCGAGCAGGGGCAGGTCGGGACGCCAGGAGCGGAACAGCGCCGCGGTCTCCCACGACCCGGTGAGGATCACCCGGTCCACCGCCTCGTCCGTGATGAGGGCACGGCCGAGGTCGCCTTCCTCGATGTCGACGAGAGCGAGAGCATCACGGGGCACGCCGCCGTCCCACAGTGCCTCCACGAGCACCGCCGCACACCGCCGCGCCTGCGGGGCGGGCTTCAGGACCACGCCGGAGCCCGCGGCGAGCGCCGCCAGCACGCCACCCGCGGGGATCGCGAGGGGGAAGTTCCACGGCGGCGCGACGACGGTCACGCGGGCGGGGACGAACACGGCGCCGGAGATCGCGTCGAGCTCACGGCAGGTCGCGGCGTAGTACCGGGCGAAGTCGACGGCCTCGCTCACCTCCACGTCGGCTTCGGCGAAGACCTTGCCGGTCTCCGCGGCCGCGACCTCGATCAGCTCCGCACGCCGGGACTCGAGCGCCGCCGCCGCGCGCAGCAGCACCTCGGCCCGTTCGGCTGCAGGGCGCGCACCCCAGGCCGCCGCCGCACCCTGCACACCGCGCACGATGCGGCCGAGGTCGTCGGCGTCGTCGACGCGGGCCGCGTCCAGGACCTCCGTCCCGACCGTCGAGTCCGCGAGCCGTGCGCGGATCCCCGCCGCCCACTCGCGGTTGGCGGGGAGGGCGAGATCCGTATCGGCCGTGTTCGCGAAGCCCGGGGCACCCCCGGTGTCCTCCCCGCGCTCGCGCGCCGCATACACGGCGGTCTCGAGGAAGGCGCCGGTGTCGGCGTCGTCCGAGCCGCGCACGATGCCGAGGACGGCCTTGGTGAGATCGGCCTCCGCGACTGGGCTGACCGGCGCCGGCCGCACGGACTCGTGCACGGGCGCGAGGCGGTCCTGCGCGCGCCGCGGGCCGAGGGCGAGGGCGGGGTCGGCCGCCCGGTCGAGCGCGTCGAGGAAGCGGTCGGCTTCCCGGGCGAAGAGCGTCTCGTCGTCGTGCAGGTGGAACGCCGCGGAGAGGAAGTTCTCGGACGACGCGTTCTCCTCCAGCCGCCGCACGAGGTAGCTGATGGCCACGTCGAACTCCGCGGGCGCCACGACCGGCACGTACAGCAGCACCGGACCCACTTCGCGGGACACCGCCTGCACCTGCCCCTGAGCCATGCCGAGCAGCATCTCGAACTCGACCGCGTCGCGGACGCCCCGCTCCCCGGCCCGCAGCCACGCGTGGGCGATGCCGAAGAGGTTGTGGCCGGCCACGCCGATCCGCACGGCCGACGTGTGCTCGGGCCGCAGCGCCCAGTCGAGGCAGCGCAGGTAGTTCGCGTCGGTGTCGAGCTTGGTGTCGTACGGCGCGGGCGTCCACCCGTGCAGCGTCGCCTCGACGTGCTCCATCGCGAGGTTCGCACCCTTCACGAGGCGCACCTTGATGCGGGCTCCCCCGTGGATCACGCGGTCCTGCGCCCAGGCGGTGAGCTCCTGGAGGGCCGGGAGCGCGTCGGGCAGATAGGCCTGCAGCACGATCCCGGCCTCGAGCCCGATCAGCCGCGGATCCTCCAGGAGCCGTGTGAAGACGGCGATCGTGAGGTCGAGGTCGCGATACTCCTCCATGTCGAGGTTGATGAAGGTGCCGTCCGCTGCCGCCGTCACGTACAGCGGGAGCAGCCGCTCCACGACCCGTTCGACGACCTCGTCGAAGCCCCACATCGAGATGCGGCTGACGATCGCGGAGACCTTGACCGACACGTAGTCGACGTCCGGACGCCGGATGAGCTCGTGGATGCCGTCGAGCCGCCGCTGCGCCTCCGCCTCGCCCAGCACCGCCTCCCCGAGGAGGTTGAGGTTCAGACGCGACCCCGACTCCCGCAGCTTCTCGATCGCGGGTCCGAGCTTCGCGGGCCGCGCGTCCACCACGAGGTGCCCCACCATCTCGCGCAGCGCCCGCCGCGCGAGGGGGACGACCGGTGTCGGCAGCACCGGGGCGACGCCGCCGCCGAGCCGCACGGCGGAGCGCAGGTACCACGGCAGGAACTCCGGCACGATGGGCGCGATCCGGCGCAGCTGGGCGGCCGCGGCGGTCAGGCTCTCCGGGCGCATCACGCCGTCGACGAAACCGAGGGTGAACGGCAGACCGTTGGCGTCGCGCAGGACCCCGGCGAGGCGTTCCGCGGCGGGGTCGACGTCGGCCGCGGCCGCCTCGATCACCCAGCGGCGCGCGAGTTCGACGGCCTGATCGGCGAGGGATGCGGATGCCCCCGCCTCCGCGGAGGATGACGACGACTCTGCCATGTGACCACCCTAGGTCTCGGGTCGCGGAATCCCGGGGTGCCCGACCGTGCGGGCCGGAGTCGGGTCAGTTCCAGATGCTGGGGGCGGGGGTACGTACGGGAGGCAGGGCGGACGCGGCCGCCCAGTCGTGCACCCACGCGTCGATCTCGGGAACCCCGTCGGGCTTGCCCACCGCGGCGAAGAGCTCCTCGTTGCTGACCGTGCCGCCGGAGCGTCGCAGCACGCGGGCCCGCACGATGGCCCGGGCGTAGACCTCGCCGCCGACCACGGCGCGATGCTCCAGGAAGAGGGCCTTCTCGTCGTGCCCGATGAACCGGGACTGCACCTCGAACCGCTGCCAGAGCTGGAGCGACTTGCGGAACGTGATCGTCTCGCTCGACACGACCGCGTACCAGCCCTGGTCCTTCATCACATCGAACAACCCCGTGCGGATGAGGTGGTCCCAGCGACCGAGGTCGAACAGCGACAGATAGCGGCCGTTGTTCATGTGGCGGAGGATGTCGAGGTCGGTCGGCAGGGTGGTCACGGTGACGGTGCCGACGGCGGTGGGGTCGAGGGTCTTCCCCTGCCGCACGCGGCGACGCGCACCGAGGATCACGAGGAGGGTCCGCCAGATCACATTCACGAGGACTGATCGTAGCCATCCGCGCACGACGGTCGAACTTCGTTGTCCGATTCCTCCATGCCGTCGGAGTGCCTCTCGGGGGCCGTCGTCCCGATTTCCGATTTCCGCGGACCCGCCGTAGAGTCACCGCATGAGCGCCGAAGCCCAGCCCGAAGTCATCGTCCGTCCGGTCCGTGATGTGGATGCGGAAGCCCTCGGTCGCGTGCATGCGCAGTGCTGGCACGAGACCTACGATCACCTCATCAGCAAGGCGGCGCTGGAGAAGGTCTCCCCCCGCCGGATGGCCGAGCTCTGGACGCACTGGGCGGCGCAGGGTCCCGACTTCAAGATGAACGCGGCGCTCGTCGACGGCGAGATCGTCGGCTTCGTCGGCTCGGGGCCGGCCCGCGACAAGGACGCCCCGGCGTTCCGCGAGCTGTACTTCATCTACCTGCTCGACGCGTACCACTCGACCGGCATCGGGCAGAAGCTCTTCGATGCGGCCGTCGAGAAGGACGAGCCGCTCTACCTCTGGGTCGCCGAGGACAACCCCCGCGCGCACCGCTTCTACACGCGCAACGGATTCCACCTCGACGGCGCCGCGCACACCGAGCCGTTCCTCGGCGAGACGCTCACCGAGGTCCGCTTCGTGCGCCCCTGACCCTCGTCTTCACCGAAAGGGCCGCCCCGCGAGGCGGCCCTTTCGTCTGCACTCAGAGGCGTTCGATGATCGTGACGTTCGCGACGCCGCCGCCCTCGCACATCGTCTGCAGGCCGTACCGGCCGCCGGTGCGCTCCAGCTCGTTGAGCAGGGTCGCGAGGATGCGGGTGCCGGTCGCGCCGATCGGGTGCCCCAGCGCGATGCCGCCGCCGTTGACGTTGACCTTCTCGTGCGGCGCACCGGTCTCGCGCATCCAGGCGAGCACGACCGAGGCGAACGCCTCGTTGACCTCGAACAGGTCGATGTCCTCGATCCGGAGCCCGGTGCGCTCCAGCGCGTGCCGGGTCGCCGGGATCGGCGCGGTGAGCATGAGTACGGGGTCGTCGCCGCGGACGGAGACGTGGTGGATGCGAGCGCGCGGGGTGAGGCCGTGCTCCTGCACCGCCCGCGCACTGGCGATGAGCACGGCACTCGATGCATCGCTGATCTGCGACGCGACCGCGGCGGTGATCCGTCCGCCGGGCGCGAGCGGCGGCAAGCCGGCCATGCGTTCGAGGGTGGTGTCCCGGCGCACGCCCTCGTCATGGCCGAGCCCGGCGAGCGGCGCGATCTCCGCCGCGAACCGCCCCTCGTCCTGGGCCACGGCCGCCCGGCGGTGGCTCTCCAGCGCGTACCGCTCCATCTCCTCCCGCGAGATGTCCCACCGCTCGGCGATGAGCTCCGCGCCCCGGAACTGCGAGATCTCCTGGTCGCCGTACCGCTCCTGCCATCCGGGCGACTCGGCGTACGGCGTCGTGAAGCCGTACTCCCGGCCGACGGTCGCGGCGGCCGTGAGCGGGATCCGCGACATGTTCTGCAGCCCGCCGGCGATCACGAGGTCGCCGGTGCCGCTGAGCACCGCCTGCGCGGCGAAGTGCACGGCCTGCTGACTGGATCCGCACTGGCGGTCGATCGTCACGCCGGGCACGTGCTCCGGGAAGCCGGCGACGAGCAGCGCGGTGCGCGCGACGTTCCCGGCCTGCCCGCCGATCGCATCGATGGCTCCGAGGATCACGTCGTCCACGGCGCCGGGGTCGATGCCGGTCCGGTCGACGAGGGCCCGCAGACTGTGCGCGCCGAGGTCGGCGGGGTGGATCTCCGCGAGAGCGCCGCCACGGCGTCCGACCGGCGAACGGACCGCGTCGACGATGTAGGCCTCTGCCATGATCTCCCTCTTCTCAGTCCTCCGTGCCGGCCGGCAGGAGCAGCCGGAAGCGTTCGCACAGCACGGGCATGTCGGGTTCATAGCCGCGCGGGTTCTCGGAGTGGGTGCGCCAGTAGCGCTCGTGCACCTCGCGCCAGTGTGTGAGCGTGCGATCCCCCTCCCCCTCGGCGAAGGCGTGCGCCTCGTCGACCTCGTCGAACGGCACGATGTCGATCGCCGTGGTCTCGATCACGGCGCGCGGGGCGCCGGTTCCGTCGAGGATGATGCTGAGTTCGCCGACGGTCGGCAGCGGATCCCCCGTCTCCTCGTAGTCCCAGACGGAGGACGCGGTGCCCACCTTGATGCCGCGGAGCACGAGCTCCAGGAGCTCGTCGGCGTGCTCCGGCGTCGCACCGAAACCCCACGCCTCGGGAAGGGCCTCGGGCAGGTGCGGCAGCGCGATGCGGGCGTCGCGCCAGTACTCCTCGATGGCGGTGCGGTCGGTCATGGATCAGCGCCCCGAGACCTTGCCGAAGACCTTCGCGATCGGCGCGAGCACGAGCGGCCGCGCCGCGACCCACGCGATCGCGATCACGACGAGCGAGGCGATGAACACCCAGAACCCCGTCCACGTCGCGGCATCCTGCGCGGCGAACATGTGATTGAGGTTGCGCAGGAAGCCGGTCAGCATCACGAGCGCGACGTGCGCGATGATGAACGCCACGAAGTAGAGCATCACCGGGAAGTGCAGGGCGCGCGCCCATTCCACCGGGTACGCCTTCGACAGGCGCTCCGCCTTCTTGGGCCAGAGCCCCGACATGCGGAACCCGGTGACGGCGGCGAGCGGTGCCGCGAGGAAGACGGTGACGAAGTAGGCGAGCTGCTGCAGGCTGTTGTAGTTGTTCCAGCCGTTCTCGTGCGGCCAGTCGAACGAGATGTACTGCAGCGCCGCCGACAGCGCGTTCGGGAAGACCTCCCAGCTCGTCGGCACGATCCGCACCCAGTGCCCCGTGGCGAACAGCAGCACCACGAAGATCACGCCGTTCAGCAGCCACAGGATGTCGAGCGCCTGATGGAACCAGAGGTTCAGGCTGATCTTGCCCTTCGGGTTGTTCTGCGGCGTCCAGAACACGCTCGGACGCTTCTCCGTGCGCACCTGCAGCCCCGAGCGGATGATCAGCACGATCAGGAACATGTTGAAGAAGTGCGCCCAGTTGACCCACGGCGCGAAGCCGGGCTCGACCGGGATCGGCGGCTCGTACTCGCCCGGGAAGGCGGCCAGGAAGTCCTGCATGAAGGGGAGGCTCAGCAGCGTGCGGACGAGGGCCACGGCCGCGGCCGCGAGCACACCGAGAGCGGCGGCGCCGAACAGCGCCGCGATCGCCTGGGTCCAGGTCGGACGCCGGCGAGCGGTCGGGGTGGTCGAGGCGGCGGCCGGAAGGTGTCGGGGGGCACGACCGTTCCAGACCGTGCGGGTCCAGGGCAGCGGCGTGCTGATGTCGGCGGCCGGGGCGAGCGCGGTGCCGGGGACCGCGGGCTCCGCCGCCGCGGGTGCCGCGGCCGGAGCCGGAGTCTCCGCGATCGCGGGGGCGTCCGCCGCTGCGGCCGAGGAGGTGTCGGTGGTCGCACGAGCGGGCACGGTCCCGGCGGGCGGCCAGGGCTCGCCGCCCGGGACACGCGGCAGTCCGCGGCGGATGCTGGGGGCTCCGGCGGGCGTCGCGGCAGCGGGGGTCGCGGCAGCGGGCGTCGCGGCAGCGGGCGTCGCGGCAGCGGACGTGGCGGCGGCAGCCGGCTCGGCAGCGGGAGCGTCGGACGCCGTGACCGCAACATGTGACGTCTCGGCCGGCACCGCGGCGACGGCCGACACCGCCGTCGCGGCCTCGGCCGGCGGCCACGGCTCGCCGCCCGGGACGCGCGGGAGGCCGCGACGGAGAGTCAGGCGCGGGGCGGCGTCCTCCGGCAGAGAGGGGGTTGCGACAGCGGTCTCGACCTCGGGGGCCCCGCGCTCGACGCGCTCCGCCGGCGCCGACACCGGAGCCTCGACGGCGGCCACCTCGGCGACCTCGACCGCATCGACGGTCTCGACCGTCACCTCGGCGGGCGGCCACGGCTCGCCGCCCGGCACCCGCGGAAGCCCGCGGCGCAGCACCCGCGTCGCCATGGCTACTTCTTCCGCGCCTCGAGCGCGGCGATCACCTGCGGCACGATCGTGAACACATCGCCGACGATGCCGAAGTCGGCGACGTCGAAGATCGGCGCCTCCGGGTCCTTGTTGATCGCCACGATGTTCTTCGACGTCTGCATGCCGGCGCGGTGCTGGATCGCGCCGGAGATCCCGAGCGCGACGTAGAGCTGCGGCGACACCGAGACCCCGGTCTGCCCGACCTGGTGGGACTGCGGGATGTAGCCCGCGTCGACGGCGGCACGCGAGGCGCCGACCGCGGCCCCGAGGGCGTCGGCGAGCTCCTCCACGAGCACGAACTTCTCCTTCGAGGCGAGACCCCGGCCGCCCGACACGACGCGGGTCGCTCCGCGCAGCTCGGGCCGGGAAGAGGTGGCCTCGACCGTCTCGACGGGGCCCGCCGTCGCGGCGACCGCTCCGGACGGAGTGACCGCGAGCTGCTCGACCTGCGGGGAGGCGACCGCCTCGGCCCTGGCGTCCACCGCGCCCTGGCGCAGCGTGACGACGAGCGTGCCGTACGTCGCCGCGGCGTCGACGAGATACGCCCCGCCATAGACCGAGTGGTGGGCGACGATGCCCTCGTCGTCGCGGGAGACCCCGACCGCGTCCACGGCGAGCGCGCTCTTCGTCCGCACCGCGAACCGGCCGGCGACATCGCGTCCGGAGATCGAGTTCGAGATGAGGACGGCCGCGGGCTGCACCTGCGCGGCGGCGGCCTGCAGCGCGTCGACGATCGGGACGGTCAGCGCGGACCGGTCGCCGTCGGCCGTGAGCACGATCGCGGCTCCGGCCTCCGCGGCCGTGGCGACCGCCGCCTCGGAACCGCCGACGATCACCGCGACCGGTGTGCCGATGCCTGCCGCCGCGCCGAGGAGTCCGGCGGTGCTGCTGGCGAGTGCACCGGACGGGTCGACGTCGAGGAGCACGAGGATCGGGTTCTCGGGGTACGCCATGTCACACCAGCCTGTTCTGCACGAGGAACTCGACGAGCTTCTCGGCGGCATCGCCCTCGTCGGTGATCTTGACCCCGGCCGCCCGCGGAGGCTTCTCGGAGACCGCGGTCATGATGGTGCGCGGAGCGAGTGCCGGGTCGGCCGACACGTCGAGGTCGGCGAGGGACAGCACCTCCAGCGGCTTCTTCTTCGCCGCCATGATGCCCTTGAAGTTCGGGAACCGGGCGTCCGGGAGCGCCTCGGTGATGGAGATCACGGCGGGGAGCGGCGCGGTCACCTGCTGGTTGCCCGCGTCGGCGCCGCGGGTGCCGGAGACTCCCTCGGCCGTGATCTCGACCGCGGTGAGGGCGGTGGCCTGCGCCCAGCCGAGGTGTTCGGCGAGCATCGCGGGGAGGACGCCGCCGGCGCCGTCGGTGGACAGGTTGCCGGTGATGACGAGGTCGGGGGCGCCGCGGCGGATCGCGGCGGCGAGCACCTCGGCGGTGAGGCCCAGGTCGGCGCCGACGAGCTGCTCGTCGACGATGTGGATCGCAGAGGCGGCACCGATCGCGAGGGCCCGCCGCACGGATGCGGTCGCGCTCTCGGGCGCCATCGTGAGGGCCACGACCTCGGTGCCCTCGTTCTTGTCGGCGTGGGCCAGGGCGACCTCGAGGGCCCGCTCCGTGATCTCGTCGAGGACCACATCCCCGGCCCCGCGTTCGGCGAGTCCGGTCTCGAGATTCAACGTGCGATCGCCATAGGTGTCCGGTACCTCTTTGACCAGGACGAAGATCTTCATCGAATGCTCCTCACGACACGCTGAGTCTATCCGCACGCTCTTCTATGTAGCCAAAGGCGGAGGGATCCGCAGGTGGTACCCCCGATTTCGGCCGCCAATGTATACATAGTCGACAGTCGGGCCCCGCGGCTCGCCGCTGACGGCCGGGGGCGGACTCCCCCGGTACCGTAGAGACGTGGTCCGACCCCGCCCGCTTCCCGTCGACCCGCTCGCCGAGGCGAAGCGGCAGTGGATCGCGCACGGCTGGACCGAGGCCGCGGACGGCATGACCGTGGTCACCTCGGTGATGCGCGCTCAGCAGCTCCTCCTGGCCCGCGTCGACGCGGCCCTCAAGCCCTTCGCCCTGAGCTTCGCCCGCTACGAGGTGCTGCGTCTGCTCGCTTTCAGCCGTGCCGGACGCCTGCCGTTGTCGAGCGTCGTCGCGCGCCTGCAGGTCCACGCCACCACCATCACGAGCACCGCCGAGCGGCTCATGCGCGACGGCCTCGTCGTCCGCGAACCGCACCCGCACGACGGGCGCGCCGCGATGCTCGCCCTCACCGCGGCCGGCCGCGATCTCGTCGAGCGCGCCACGACCGCCCTTAACGCCGACGTCTTCGCCGACCCCGGCATGAGCGAGGCCGACGCCGCCGAGCTCGTCGCCATCGTCGCCCGTCTGCGCCGCGACGCCGGCGACTTCATCGACCCGCGCCCCCTCCCCGAACCGCTCTGATGCCCCGGTTCGAGCTCGAGACCGTGATCGCGGCACCCCGCTCCGTCGTCTTCGCCGCGGCACTGGACCCGGAGCTGCATCTGCAGTCCATGGCGCGCTACGACGAGACGATGATCGAGGAGCCCGCGGGCGGTGCGTTCACCGAGGGGTCCACGGTCACCTGGCGCGCGCGGCACTTCGGCATCCCGTTCCGCCTGCGTTCGGTGGTGTTCGACATCGTCGCGCCGCATCGGTTCACCGACCGACAGATCGCCGGGCCGTTCCGCGAGCTGCGGCACGAGCATGTGTTCGAGGAGCACCCGCGCGGCACACTCATGCGCGACACGATCGTGTTCCGGTCACCCTTCGGGCCCCTCGGCCGCGTCGTCGACGCCCTCGTGCTCGGCCGCTACATGGAACGGCTGATCGCCGAACGCAACTCCGCTCTCGTCGCCGCGATCGAGGACGGCGGGCGTACTCTTCCTGCATGAGCGAACTGCGCGTGCACACCGTCCTCACCGGTCGCGGCCCCGCCGCGGCGATCCTCCTCACCGACGAGCAGGTGGCGTCCTTCGACGCCGGCAAGGCCTTCCCGGTCGCGGTCACGATCGGCGGGCGCACCGCGCGCCTGCGCCTGGCCCGCATGGGCGGCGAGAACATGATCGGTCTCAGCAAGGCCGCCCGCGCAGACCTCGGGGTCGAGATCGATCAGGAGGTGGACGCCGTGATCCGGCTCGACACCGCGGAACGCACGGTCGAGGTGCCGCCGGCGCTGGCCGCCGCCCTCGACGCCGATCCGGCCGTGCGCGCGGCCTTCGACGCCCTCTCCCCGTCGGCGCGCAAGGAGCACGCCAGGGCGGTCGCCGAGGCCAAGCAGGAGGCGACGCGCGAGCGCCGGATCGCGAAGATCGTGGAGTCCCTGCGCGGCTGACCTGTCCCCCGCGGTCAGCGGTTCTGGAAGTCCGGCGTGCGCTTCTCGCGGAAGGCCGCCATCCCCTCCTTCTGATCGTGCGTGTCGAACAGCGCCGCGAACGCCTGCTTCTCGTGGGCGAGGCCCTCGGACAGCGCCGTCTCCATGGCGGCATCGAGCGCGGCCTTGGCGGCGTAGACCGACGGCAGCGACTTCGACGCGATCGTCTCGGCAAGGGTGGTCGCCTCGGACAGGAGATCCCCCGCGGGGACGACACGGGACACGAGTCCGGAGCGCTCGGCCTCCTCGGCGCCCATGAAGCGGCCGGACAGCACGAGCTCCGCCGCCTTGTAGTACCCCACCGCGCGGATGAGCCGCTGGGTGCCGCCCATGCCCGGGATCACTCCGAGGTTGATCTCGGGCTGTCCGAACTTCGCGGTGTCCGCGGCGAGGATGATGTCGCACATCATCGCCAGCTCGCAGCCGCCGCCGAGCGCGAACCCGGAGACCGCCGCGATGACCGGGGTGCGCACGGCCGCGAAGTCGTGCCAGACGCCGAAGTGGTCGGTCTCGAGCATCTCCACCGCGGACATGCCCTCCATCTCCTTGATGTCGGCGCCGGCCGCGAAGGCCTTCTCGGAGCCGGTCACGACGATGGCTCCGACACCATCATCCGCATCGAAGGCCTGCGCGGCGGCGGTGACCTCCTCGGCGAGCCGGCTGTTCAGCGCGTTGAGCGCCTCCGGACGGTGGAGGGTGATCCAGCCCACGCGTCCGCGCTGCTCCACCAGGATCGTCTCGTACTCGGTCATCGCTCCCGCCTTCCTGTCGTCATCCACCCTCCCCTTCGAATCGCCCGATTTGCTGCATTTCGGCCGGATTTGCGACCATTCAGGCGATTCGAAAGCGGGAGGTCAGCCGCGGATCTCCGTGATGATGCCGGAGAAGTCGCGGGCGGCGCCGTCGCCGGCGGCATAGGCGGCGTACAGCTCCTGCGCCAGACGGCCCATCCGTGCGTCCGTCGAGGTCTGCTCGATGGCCTGCAGCGCGAGACCGAGGTCCTTCGCCATGAGGGCTCCCGCGAACCCCGGCTGGTAGTCCCGGTTCGCGGGGCTGGTGGGCACCGGACCGGGCACGGGGCAGTTCGTGGTGAGCGCCCAGCACTGCCCCGACGCCTGGGACACCACGTCGAACAGGGCCTGATGCTCGAGTCCCAACCGCTCGCCCAGCACGAAGGCCTCGGCGACGGCGATCTGCGACACCGCGAGCACCATGTTGTTGCAGACCTTCGCCGCCTGTCCGAGCCCCGGTCCGCCGCAGTGCACGATGCGCTTCCCCATGATCTCCAGCAGCGGCAGCGCCGCCGCGAAGTCGTCGTCGGAACCCCCGACCATGAACGCCAGGGTCCCGGCCTCCGCCCCGACCACACCTCCGGAGACCGGAGCGTCGATGTGCCGGTGGCCGGCGGCGAGCGCGAGCGCATGGGCGGCCCGCGCCTCGTCCACCGCGATGGTCGACGATTCGATGAACAGCGTCCCGGGGCGCGCGGCCGCCAGCAGCTCCGTGCGGTAGGCCTCGATGACGTGCTTTCCCGCCGGGAACATCGTCACCACGACCTCCGCGTTCGCCACCGCTTCCGCGCCGCTCGCCGCCACGGGGATCCCGGCCGCCCGCGCCGCCTCGATGGCCGCGGGCACGAGGTCGAAGCCGTGCACCTCGTGTCCGGCGGCGACGAGGTTCTTCGCCATCGGCAACCCCATGTGTCCGAGCCCGAGGAAGGCGACGCGGGTCATGATGCGCTCCGCATCGACGTCGACCCCGCGGGTCGCAGCATCTCCCGGCCGACGATCAGGCGCATGATCTCGTTCGTCCCCTCGAGGATCTGGTGCACCCGGAGGTCGCGGACGATCTTCTCGATGCCGTAGTCCTGCAGGTAGCCGTAGCCGCCGTGCAGCTGGAGGGCGCGGTTGGCCACCTCGAAGCCGGCGTCGGTCGCGAAGCGCTTGGCCATCGCGCAGCGCATCGTCGCATCCGGAGCCTTCCCGTCGACGGCCTCCGCGCCGTCGCGCACCATCAGCCGCGCGGCCTGCAGGTCGGTGCGCATGTCGGCGATCGCGAAGAGGATCGACTGCTTCTCCGCCAGCGGCTCCCCGAACGCGACGCGCTCATGCACGTACTGCACGGCCTTGTCGAGCGCGGCCTGCGCTCCCCCGAGAGAGCACGCCGCGATGTTGAGGCGTCCGCCGTTGAGCGCCGACATCGCGATCGCAAAGCCGCGCCCCTCGTCGCCGAGCATCGCGGCCGCCGGCACCCGCACGCCGTCCATGATCACGGGCCGGGTGGGCTGCGCGTGCCACCCCATCTTCTTCTCCGGAGCACCGAAGCTCAGGTTCTCCGCGTCGCCGGGGACCAGGAAGGCGCTGATCCCGCGGGCTCCCGGCTCGCCGGTCCGCGCCATGACGACGTACACCGCGGCCTCACCGGCTCCGGAGATGAACTGCTTCACCCCGGTCAGCACGTACTCGTCGCCCTCGCGGACGGCACTGGTCGCGATGTTCGCCGCGTCGGATCCGGCCCCCGGCTCGGTGAGGCAGTAGCCGCCGAACTCCTGCATGGCGGTCAGCGACGGCAGCCAGCGCGACCGCTGCTCGTCGTCGCCGTAGGTGTCGATCATCCAGACCACCATGTTGTGGATGGAGATGTAGGCGGCCACCGCGGGGTCGGCCTTGGCGAGCTCCTCGAAGATGGCGACGGTGTCGACGCGGGTGAGGCCCGTGCCGCCGAACTCCTCGCTCACGTAGATCCCGCCGAGGCCGAGCTCGCCGCCGCGCTGCAGCGACTCCCGCGGGAACAGGTGCTTCTCGTCGCGTTCGGCCGCGAACGGGGCGAGCTCCGCGTCGGCGAATTCCCGCACGGCATCGAGGATCGCCTCGCGCTCCTCATCGGTGGTGGTGACGGTGGTCATGGTCATCGCGTGTCCTCTAGATCTGGGTCCCTGAGCCTGTCGAAGGGTCAATGCATGGTGGGGATGACGAAGCTGGCGCCCTCGCGGATCCCCGACGGCCAGCGGCTCGTCACGGTCTTGGTCTTCGTGTAGAAGCGGAAGGCGTCGGCGCCGTGCTGGTTCAGGTCGCCGAAGCCGCTGCGCTTCCAGCCGCCGAACGTGTAGTAGGCGATCGGCACCGGGATGGGCACGTTCACGCCCACCATCCCGACCTCCACCCGAGCGGCGAAGTCGCGGGCGGCGTCACCGTCGCGCGTGAAGATGGCGACGCCGTTGCCGTACTCGTGCTCGGAGGCCATGCGCAGCGCCTCCTCGTAGTCGGCGGCGCGGGCGATCACGAGCACCGGGCCGAAGATCTCCTCGCGGTAGATCGCCATGTCGGTCGTGACGTGATCGAACAGGGTCGGTCCGAGGTAGAAGCCCTCCTCGTGCCCGTCGACCGTGAAGCCGCGGCCGTCGGCGAGCAGCGTCGCGCCCTCGTCGATCCCCTGCTGGATGTAGCCCTCGACCCGCTCGACCGCTGCGCGGGTGACCAGGGGTCCGTAGTCGACGTCTGCTGCGAGGGACGGTCCGACCCGCAGCTGCGCGACGCGTTCGGTGAGCTTGGCCGCGAGGGCGTCTGCCGTCTCCTCGCCGACCGGCACGGCGACCGAGATGGCCATGCACCGCTCCCCTGCGGAGCCGTAGCCGGCGCCGATGAGGGCGTCGACGGCCTGGTCGAGGTCGGCGTCGGGCATCACGATCATGTGGTTCTTCGCGCCGCCGAAGCACTGCGCGCGCTTGCCGTGGGCGGCCGCGGTGGCGTAGATGTACTCGGCGATGGGCGTGGAGCCGACGAAGCCGACCGCGCGGATCCGGTCGTCGGTGAGCAGCGTGTCGACCGCCTCCTTGTCACCGTGCACCACGTTGAGGACGCCGGCCGGCAGCCCCGCTTCGAGGAAGAGCTCGGCGAGGCGCACCGGCACCGAGGGGTCGCGCTCACTGGGCTTGAGCACCACCACGTTGCCGGCGGCGAGCGCGGGACCCGCCTTCCACAGCGGGATCATGGCGGGGAAGTTGAACGGCGTGATCGCCGCGACGACCCCGAGCGGCTGCCGCATCGAGTACACGTCGATGCCCGCCCCGGCCCCGGTGGAGTACTCGCCCTTGAGCAGGTGCGGGGCCCCGGCGGAGAACTCGATCACCTCGAGCCCTCGCTGGATGTCGCCCCTGGCGTCGTCGACGGTCTTGCCGTGCTCGCTCGCGAGGAGTTCGGCGAGCGAGGCCATCTCCTGCTGCACGAGGTCGAGGAACCGCAGGAGGACGCGGGCGCGCTTCTGCGGGTTGGTCGCCGCCCACGCGGCATGAGCCTGCTCGGCGTTCGCGATGACGCGGCGCACCTCCTCCGCGGACGCGAGCGGCACCCGGGCCTGCACGGCTCCGGTGCTCGGGTCGAAGACGTCGGCGAAGCGGCCGTCTTCCGGGGTGACATGCGTTCCGCCCACGAAGTGCGGGATAGTACGGGTCATTGTGCGACATCCCTCCGTGCCCTCTTTGGCACATCGGCGAGTTTACTCCGACGACCGTGAAAATACGAGGACGTCCTTGTATCTCTCGTCGCCGTGCGTTCGGATGCCGCCGTCGCCCGTTCTCCGGCCGTTCACCCGCCGGACATCCGGGCCGATTACAACTGCAGATGCACGGCACAGACTCAGACCGGATCGGGTAGTCGCGTCTCCCGTGCACACGGTGAGCACTCTCGCTCCCGAGACCCCCGCCGAATCGGGTCGGCGGGGGTCTTCTCTTCCTTCGAATCGCTTGCTTTGCTCCATTTCGGCCGGGGATGGAGCACAGTGCGCGATTCGAACCGGGCTGTGGAGACCGACCCCGGCGCGGCCGCCGGGGGTGGGAGCGTGGGGGCATGGGACGACGACAGCAGCTTCCGACCCGCTTCGAGGTGGACTTCGCGGTCCGGACGGCGCGACTGCACGGCGTGAGTCGCGGACGGCTGCGCGGGTCCGACCTCGAGGCTCCGTTCCACGGGGTCCGCGTGCACCCCCGCCCGGCTCCCGGGCTGGACATCGCAGACCCGTACGAGCGGCAGCGGCACGCGCGGGTGGCGCGAGCACAGTCCTACGCCCCGATCCTGCACACCGGACACTTCTTCAGTCACGAGACCGCCGTGTCGATCTGGGGAGGCCCCCTGCCGCTCGCCTTCGACGATCACGGAGGCATCGCGACGGCGGACGACCTCGCCCTCCACGTCAGTGCGTCCGGCGGGATCCCGTTCCCCCGCGCCCGCGGCGTGACCGGACACCGCACACTGTCCAGCCTCACCTCGATCCGCTATCGGGACGGCCTCCGGGTGACCTCCCCCGCCGCGACCTGGGTCTCCCTCGGCACGCTGCCGCTGGTGGACCTCGTGGCCCTCGGCGACTACTTCTGCCGGCGCTGGAGACCGGGCGTCGGGCGGCCGGACCTCGGGAGGCAGCCGTGGGCGACGGTCGACGAGCTGCGGGAGATGCTGGCGGCAGGGCGGAGGCGCGGGGCGGCACGGTTGCGGGAGGCGGTCGAGCTGGTGCGGGAGGACTCGTGGTCGCCGCGGGAGAGCCGGCTGCGGTGCCTCCTGGTCGCGGCCGGAATCCCGGAGCCCCAGCTCAACGTGGACGTGTTCGACGACCGGGGCCGCTTCCTGGCCTGCGTTGACATGGTCTGGGAGGCCGAACGCGTCGCGGCGGAGTACCACGGCATGGTGCACGGCGCGCAGTGGGCACGGGATGTCGAGCGGGTCGCGGCGCTGCGGGCTGCCGGGTGGACGGTGATCGAGGTCACCGCACCCCTCCTCCACAGACCCGAGGAACTGATCCGCCGTGTGGCGTCGGCGCTGGGGCGGTGACCCCGCGTTCGAATCGCGCGAATGGCGGCATCCGGCCCGGATTTACAGCCAATCGCGCGACTCGAACGGGAACTAGAATCGACCAGGCGCCGCGACCCTGGCGCCGCCACCCCGCGTCCGCACCCCGACGCCGTTCACCCCCGAGGACCGCACCATGTCCGCATCCGCGCCCGTCTCCGAACCCGTCACCGTCTCCATCCGCCGCGAGGTCGACCCGGAGCGCATCGCCGAGGCCACCGCGTGGGTGCAGACCGGGGTGAACCTCGCGACGAAGTACCCGGGATTCCTCGGCTCCGGCTGGGTCCGTGCCGGCGAGGACTCCCAGGTCTGGCACATGCTCTACCGGTTCGCGAGCGAGGACGCGCTCACCGCGTGGGAGCAGTCCGCGGAACGCGCGTGGTGGCTGTCGATGGGCCAGGGCTTCGTCCGCAGCGAGCGGTCCAAGCGCCGCTCCGGCATCGAGGGGTGGTTCGACGAGCCGTCCACGGGCTCCATCCCCGTCGTCGACCCGGATGGCACGACCAGCACCGTGACCGTCGCCCCCGCGCCGCCGCGGTGGAAGCAGGCCGTCTCGATCTGGCTCGGCTTCTTCCCCGTGAACCTCGCGTTCACCTACGCCATGAGCCCGGTGCCGGGATGGGACGCCGTGCCGCTGTGGCTCCGCGTGCTCATCACCACCCTCGTGCTCACGCCGATCATGACGTACTGGGTGCTTCCGTTCGTCACGCGCTCCCTGCGGAACTGGCTCGCCCGCTAGCGCCGCCCCTCAGGAGCCGGCCTCCGCGCCCGGGGTGACACCCTTCTTCGCCGGTTCCACGAGCGAGAGCGGATCGGCGATGTCCTCCAGCGACTTCCCGGCGGCACTGACGCCGAAGACGCCGCACACGACACCGCCGAACATCATGATGGCCGCACCGAGCACGTAGCCCCAGAACAGCGGACCACGGTCGCCGGACTCCGCGCTCGCACCGATCAGCGCGCCGTAGAGGACTGGGGCGACCGCGCCGACGAGCTGCCCGATCGAGAAGACGTAGGAGATCACCTGGCTGCGCAGTTCGAGCGGGAAGATCTCGCTCACCGTCAGATACGCGGCGGAGGCCCCGGCCGAGGCGAAGAAGAACGATGCACACCAGAACGCCGTGTGCGTGCCCGCGTTCAACACGCCCGCGTTGAAGAGGAAGGCGCTGACGAGCAGGATCAGTCCCGCGAGCACGTAGGTGCCGAACAGCATCCGCCGACGACCCCACGTGTCGAAGAAGTGGCCGAGGATGAGGGCGCCGGCGAGGTTGCCCACCGCGAAGACGATGAAGTACTGCGACGCGGATGCCGGCGGGGTGTCGTAGAAGTTCTCCAGCACGAGCGCGTACGTGAAGAAGATCGCGTTGTAGAGGAAGGACTGCGTGACCATCATCGTGATGCCGACGAGCGTGCGCCGCGGGTACTTCTTGAACAGCACCTTCGCGATCACGAGGAACGGGACGCTGCCGTATTCCTTGACCGTGATGGCCTTGCTCTCGTCGACGGGCTCGATCGTCTTGCCCTCCTTGCGGATGCGCTCCTCGATCTCGTCGACGTTGCGTTCCGCCTCCTCCTCGCGGCCGTGCGTCATCTGCCAGCGCGGGCTCTCCGGGATGTGCCGTCGCAGCCAGATGATGAGGAGGCCGAGGATCGGGCCGAGGAAGAAGCTCAGCCGCCAGCCGATGTCGGCGGGCAGGATGTCGGTGTTGAGGAAGAACATGTTGGCGACGGCGCCGAGGGCCGCACCGCCCCAGTAGGTGCCGTTGATGGCGATGTCGACCCGGCCGCGGTACCTCGCGGGGATGATCTCGTCGATGGCCGAGTTGATGGCCGCGTACTCGCCGCCGATGCCCGCCCCGGCGACGAAGCGCCAGATGTAGAAGAACCAGGGGGCGAACGCGAGGCCGGCGACGGCCGAGCCGACGAGGTACACCCCGAGCGAGAGCAGGAAGAGGTTCTTGCGGCCGAGGCGGTCGGCGAGACGGCCGAACACGAGGGCGCCGAACACCTGGCCCAGCAGGTAGCAGGTGCCGGCGAGGCCGACCTCGGCCGGGCCCATCCCCAGCGTCTGCGCGTAGCCGTTGGCCGCGACGATCTGCACCTCGAGGCCGTCGAGGATCCAGGAGAACCCGAGTCCGACGACGATCATCCAGTGGAAGCGCGACCAGGGGAGCCGGTCCATGCGCGCGGGGACGAGCGACCGGACCTCCTTGACGGTGACGTCGGACGCGGACATGGGGGCCTCCTTCTCGCGGGACACGCTGTCGTCCCGGATCCGGTTTACTCCTCCCGGAAATCCGCCGCATCCGCTTGACCCGGGGCCGTCGGCACGCTACCGCTTCGAATCGCGCGAATGGCCCCATCCCGGGCGAGAATGGAGCCAATCAGGCGATTCGAACGGAGGTGGGGGGGATGCCCGGCGTCCCCGCGACGAAGGATCAGCTGCTCGCCGCCATCGAGACGTCCTATGCCCGGCTGTCCGACGACCTCGACCGGGTACCCGCGACCCACGTCCGTAAGAAGGTGCTCCCGGGGCACGCGGCCGGCACCTCGATGAGCCCCGCCGATCTCGTGGCCTACCTCATCGGCTGGAACGAGCAGGTCCTCGTCTGGAACGAGCGCCGCGCCGCCGGCCTCCCCGACGAGTTCCCGGCGCCCGGTGCGGCGTGGAACGACCTCGGGCCACTCGCGCTCCGCTTCTACCGCGAGCACGAGCACGAGTCCTGGGACGACCTCCGCGCCCGCCTCGACGATGCCGAACGCCGGATCGTGGAGCTCGTCCGCGACCGCTCGGAAGAGGAGCTCTACGGCGCCCCCTGGTACCGGCGGTGGACGCTCGGACGCATGATCTCGCTCAACACCTCGTCGCCGTACGCGAACGCACGGAGCCGGCTGCGCCGCTGGCTCCGCACGCTCTGAACGCCGTCAGCGGGCGACGTGCCGCTCGTCGGGGCCGTCGTAGTGCGAGAGCGGACGGATCAGGGCGTTCGCGCCGGCCTGCTCGATGACGTGGGCGGTCCAGCCCGTCACCCGCGCCGCGACGAACAGCGGCGTGAAGGTGAGGGTGTCGAAGCCGATGAGGCTGTATGCGGGACCGGACGGGTAGTCGAGGTTCGGGTGGATCCCCTTGCGCTCGACGAACTGCGACTCCAGCGCGTCGTACAGCGCGGCGACGTCCTCCCGGCCGTAGTGCGCGACGAGGGTGTCCAGCGCGGCCTTCATCGTCGGCACGCGGGAGTCGCCGTTCTTGTAGACGCGGTGCCCGAAGCCCATGATCTTGCGCTTCTCCGCGAGGGCCTTGTCGAGCCAGGCCTCGACGGCGTCCGCCGAGCCGATCTCCGTGAAGATGTGCAGCACCGCCTCGTTCGCCCCGCCGTGCAGCGGGCCCTTGAGCGCGCCGATGGCGCCGACGACCGCCGAGTAGATGTCGCTGAGGGTCGAGGTGATGACCCGGGCGGTGAAGGTCGAGGCGTTGAAGGAGTGCTCGGCATAGAGGATCATCGATCGGTTGAACGCGTCGACCACGACATCGTCGGCCTCCTCCCCGAAGGTCATCCAGAGGAAGTTCGCCGAGTAGTCGAGGTCGTCGCGCGGAGCGATGAGCTCCTGGCCGCGACGGCGACGCTGGCCGTAGGCGACGATGGCCGGCAGCGCGGCGAACAGGCGGATGCTGCGCGCCAGGTTCTGCTCGGGGCTGCCACCGGCGTCGAGCACGGAACCGCCGGCCTCGGGGTCGGATGCGCCGATCAGGCTCACCGCGGTGCGCACCTCGTCCATCGGGTGCGCCTCGAGGGGCACGAGGTCGATGGCGGCCTTGACGTTGTCCGCCAGGGCGCGGTGCTTCCGCTCCTCCAGCCGGAACGCGGCGAGCTCATCACCCGTCGGCAGCTCGCCGTTCCACAGCAGGTACGCCACGGCCTCGAAGGACTGCGTGTCCGCGAGCTCCTGCACGGGATAGCCGCGGTAGAGCAGGCTGTTCGTCTCGGGGTTGACCTTCGAGATCGCCGTCGTGTCGACGACGACCCCCGCGAGGCCCTTCTTGATGTCCGGCTCGGTCATGGTCACTCCTTCGTGTACTTCGACTCGTCGCTGCGCTCCTCGCTCAGCGACCGCGTCGTGTGTCCGCTTCGCTGCGCTCAGCGACCGGTGTTGTCGAGTGTGAAGTTGAAGACGCCCGAGTCGAAACGGTTGTACGACTCGTAGTCGATCAGCTCGTAGAGGTCGGCGCGGTGCTGCATCTCCCCGAGCTTCGAGGTCAGGTGCCCCTCGTCGTTCAGCGTATCGAGCGCACGGCCCGCCGCCCCCATCGCGATCCGCAGCAGCGACACCGGCCAGATGACCATGCGCACCCCCGCATCACGGAGAGCGTCGACGGAGAACAGCTCGCTCTTGCCGAACTCGGTCATGTTCGCGAGGATCGGCACGTCCAGCGCCGCGGCCATGGCTTCGAACTCGCCGATCGTGCGCATCGCCTCGGGGAAGATCGCGTCCGCCCCCGCGTCGACGAGCGCCTTGGCCCGGTCGATCGCCGCGTCCAGCCCCTCGATCGCGCGGATGTCGGTGCGCGCCATGATCAGGAAGTTCTCGTCACGGCGGGCATCGGCGGCCGCGCGGATCCGCTTGATCGCGGTATCCTCGTCCACCACGGCCTTGCCGTCGAGGTGTCCGCAGCGCTTCGGGTTGATCTGGTCCTCGATGTGGGTGCCGGCGAGGCCCGCGTCTTCGAGCTCCTGGATCGTGCGGGCGACGTTCATCGGCTCACCGAAGCCGGTGTCGGCGTCGACGATCGCGGGCAGCTCGGTCATGCGGGCGATCTGCTTCGCGCGCCCGGCGACCTCGGTGAGCGTGGTGAGGCCGATGTCCGGCAGCCCGAGGTCCGCGGAGAGCACGGCGCCCGAGATGTAGACGCCCTCGAACCCCTTCTCCTCGATGAGCCGGGCGCTCAGCGGGTTGAACGCGCCGGGGAACCGCAGCAGCTCCCCCGAGGCGAGCCGCTCCCGGAACAGCCGCCGCTTCTCGGCGGGCGTCGTGGTGGAGTACAGCATCAGTTGCTCCTTCGTGATCGTGCTTCGACAGGCTTCGCATGCTTCGACAGGCTCAGCAACCCAGCGGCCTGGGTCCCTGAGCCTGTCGAAGGGCATCAGAACAGGCCCGTCGGGGCGTCGGCGTCGTCGAGCAGACCCGGCTTCGCGACGGTCGAGAGCTCGGCGACCTCGGCGGCCGTGAGCTCGGGCAGGCGCTGCACGAGCTCGAGGAACCGCTCGATCTCGGCGGGCTCGAGCACGGGCTCCGCGAGCAGGCGGAACTTGGCGATGTAGTTCTCCCGCGCGAACGGGCGCGCGCCGAGGGGGTGGGCGTCGGCGACGGCGATCTCGTCGACCACGGTCGAGCCGTCGGTGAGGCGGATCTCGACGCGACCGCCGAAGGCCTTCTCGTCCGGGTCCTCCGAGTGGTAGCGGCGGGTCCATTCCGCGTCCTCGGCCGTGGTGATCTTGTGCCACAGCGCGACCGTGTCGGCGCGGCCGGCGCGCTCCGGCGTGTAGGAGTCGACGTGGTGCCAGCCGCCGTCCTGCAGCGCCACCGCGAAGATGTACGGGATGGAGTGGTCGAGGGTCTCGCGGGATGCCGTCGGGTCGTACTTCTGGGGGTCGTTCGCGCCCGAGCCGATCACATAGTGGGTGTGGTGGCTGGTGTGCAGCACGATCGACGCGATGTTCGCGGGGTCGCGGAGGGCCGGGTTCGCGGTGCCGAGCTTGCGGGCGAGGTCGATCCACGCCTGCGCCTGGTACTCCGCGGAGTGCTCCTTCGTGTACGAGTCGAGGATCGCGCGCTTGGCCTCGCCGGCGGCGGGCAGCGGTACCTCGTAGGCCGCGTCCTTCCCGTCGAGCATCCAGGCGATCACGCCGTCCTCGCCTTCGTAGATCGGCGCCGGGCTCGTCTGTCCGCGCATCGCCCGGTCGACCGCCTCGACGGCCATCTTCCCGGCGAAGGCCGGGGCGTGCGCCTTCCAGGTGGAGATCTCGCCCTTGCGGCTCTGACGCGTGGCGGTCGTGGTGTGCAGCGCCTGTCCGACCGCCTGGTAGATCGTCTCGACGTCGAGGCCCAGCAGCGTTCCGATGCCGGCGGCGGCGGACGGGCCGAGGTGCGCGACGTGATCGATCTTGTGCTTGTGCAGGCAGATCGCGCGCACGAGGTCCATCTGGATCTCGTAGCCGGTGGCGATGCCGCGCACGAGCGCGCGGCCGTCCTTGCCGGTGTGCTGCGCGACCGCGAGGATCGGCGGGATGTTGTCGCCCGGGTGCGAGTACTCGGCGGCGAGGAACGTGTCGTGGTAATCGAGCTCGCGCACCGCCACGCCGTTGGCCCAGGCCGCCCACTCCGGGCTGGTGCGGCGGTCGAGCGGGGTTCCGAACAGGTTGGCGCCGACGCCGCCTGCGGAGACCGGGTGGCTGAACGCCTGCGCGCGGGCTGCGACGATCGGCGCGCGGGCTAGAGAGGCGGCGGCGACGGCGGCGTTGTCGATGATGCGGTTGACGATCATGTCGACGACGGGCTGCTCGACCTCGACCTGGTCGGCCGCGACCTCGGCGATCTTCCAGGCGAGCTGGTCCTCGCGTGCGAGGTTCTCGGAGCTGGCGTGCACGCGGACGTGGTGGGTGACGGTCATGAGTGTCCTTCGCTGTCGGGGAGGGAGTCGAGGATGCCGGTGAGCGCGTTGTGCAGGTGCACGTGCGTGGCATGGGCGGCGAGGTCGCCGTCGCGGGCGGCGAGCGCCTCGGCGATCGTGCGGTGCTCGGCGGCGGAGGCGGCGAGCCGGGCGGGCTTGTCCCGCGCCATGCGCCGCACGCGGACGAGGTGGGTGCGGACCGTGCGCAGCGCCGCAGCGATGTAGTCGTTGGCGACCGCGTCGTCGAGGGCCGTATCGAATCGCGCGATCA
The DNA here is from genome assembly GCF_002871415.1 of Microbacterium sp. UMB0228. Classification (NCBI taxonomy): domain Bacteria; kingdom Bacillati; phylum Actinomycetota; class Actinomycetes; order Micrococcales; family Microbacteriaceae; genus Microbacterium; species Microbacterium sp. UMB0228. The sequence goes on from NZ_PNFU01000005.1 coordinate 98,137, forward strand.
GGGCGTAGTAGGCGTCACGCCCCTCGGCCCTGGTGAGGTCCACGTGCGCGAACTCGGCGGCGAGCGCGGCGAACCGGTCGGCGTCACCCCGGACGGCGGCGAGCCGGGCGGAGGTCTCCTCCAGCGCGCGGCGGATCTCGAACAGGGACCGGATGTCGTCGGCGTCGAGGTCGGCGACGACGGTGACGCGGGGCGACTGCTGCACGACCAGACCGTCGGCGGCCAGGCGACGCAGAGCCTCCCGCAGCGGCGTCCGGCTCACACCCAGGCGCTCGGCCTGCTCCACCTCGCCGAGCACGAAACCGGCCGGCAGCTCCCCGGACTGGATGCCGTCGAGGAGCGCCGCATAGGCACGATCGCCCATGGACGTGCGCTCGACAGGGAGGACCATTCCGCCAGTGTATACATAAACGGCCCCGCTCGGGCCACTTCTCGGGCGCGAGCGGTCCATTCGTATACATAGCCTCCCCCGCCCCCTTCCTCATCCGGGCACAGCTTCGGAGCTCGCCCGGGACACGCGGCACCGCGAGGCCGGAGGCCGGCGTGTCGGCTCCGATCTCCGAAGTTGTGCGCGCGAGTGGGCTCAGGCGGCAGGACGGGGCTCGCCCAGTTTGACCACGACCACGCCGGCGAGCACGAGCACGCCCCCGAGGGCCTGCAGCGGGCCGGGGAGCTGGCCGAGCAGGAGCCAGCCGAAGAGCAGGGCCGCCACGACCTCGGCGAGCGCGACGAACGAGGCCAGCCGGGAGCCGAGCATCCGCGTCGAGACGATGCCGAGCACGTACGCGAGGGCCGTGGCGATCACGCCGATCGCGAGGACCGGCACGAACCACGGCACCGCGCCGAACCGGTAGTCGACGTCGGCCGTCGTCCACGCGAACGGGAGCACGCCGATGAGCGCGGCGAGGCTCAGACCCACGGCACCGAGCAGCAGCCCACTGCCCGCGAGGGCGATCGGCGGGATCCCGGTGTCGGCCCGGGCGGACAGCACGAAGTAGCTCGCGGCCCCCACCATCGCCCCGAGCGCCCAGAGGACACCGACGACGTCCACCTGCGCCCCGGTGACGATGTCGAGCATGAGGACGAGCCCGACGAAGGCGATGACGGCACCGAGGACGCTGCGCCGCGTGGGACGCTCGCCCCGGCGCAGCCAGAGCCAGAGGAGCACCGCGACCGGGGCGGTGTACTCGATGAGCAGCGCGATCCCGACGTCCATCAGCGCCACGGCCTGGAAGTAGCAGAGCTGGGTGGCCGCGACGGCGAGGAGGCCGTAGGCGGCGACCATCCCCGCGTTCTGCCGGAGAGCACGCCACCGCCCGCGAAGCGCGAGGACCGTGGGGACGAGCAGCACGAGCGCCGCGACCCAGACCCGCACCGTGACGGCGGCCCCCGGCGTCCACCCCGCATCGATGAGTCCGCGCGCCCAGGCCCCGGAGGAGCCGAACGCGAAGGCGGCGGCGACAGCGAGCGGCAGGCCGAGGCGCACCCCGGTCCGGGTGCGCGGAGTGTCATCAGCCACGGTGCTCATGAGGGATGACGCTACGCCGGCGGGAGTAAGCTGTCAACATGGTCTTCACCGATGACACAGAGGATGCGCTGCGCGCAGCGGTCTGGCTCGCGAACTCGGCGGAGGACCCGGACACCCTGGTCGACATCGACGACGAGAAGGCCTTCCTTCGGGTGTTCCCGTACACGGGACGGGTCGACGGGGACACGGTGGAGCTCGACGACCTCCGCGCTCTGCGGCCGCGCCTCCGCGCCATGCTGCTCGCTCCGCGCGACGAGATGGCCGCGCATGTCAACGCCGCCCTCGCCGAGGTGCGCCTGACCCCTCGCCTCGTCCGCCACGGCGAGCTGGACTGGCACCTGCACGGGCTCGCCGACGAACGCCCGCTCGCCGAACGGGTGCTCGTGGAGACGGCGATGGCCCTGATCGACGTCATCCGCACGGACGAGGGCTCTCGCCTCACCGTCTGCGCGGACGGGACATGCCAGGCGATCGCCCTCGACCTCTCCCGCAACCGCTCCAAGCGCTACTGCTCGACGAGCTGCGCCAATCGCAACGCCGTGGCGGCGTACCGCGCCCGCCGCGCCGCCGGCTGACCGCGCCGCGCGCCCCGCTCGGAGGCCGCAGACCGGACCGCGGTCCGAGCGGGTTCGATGCTGCCCGCTCTTCACAAACGATTATCGATTAGTGTAATGTCGCGAGCGGCCCTCCCTCATGCATCAGGAAAGGATCAACGATGATCAAGGCCCGAGTCCTCCCCCTCGCCGGCATCGCGGCGGTGTCCGCCCTCGCCATCGCCGGCTGCTCGACCACCGCCGGCGACGACGGCGGTGACGCCGGCGGCGACGTCACCGTGCGCATGCTCGTGAACGTCACCCCGAACCTGACAGAGGAGTTCTGGAACGACCTCGTCGCGCCGTTCGAGGACGCCAACCCGAACATCGACGTCGTCATCCAGAACCCGGGTGCGGAGGGCGTCGAAGCCGCCGTGCCGCGCCTGCTGGCCGCCGGCGACGCTCCCGACGTCGTGCAGTCCATCGCCCCCACCACCAAGCTCGCCCCCGAGCTCGTCGACCTCTCGCAGTACGAGTGGGCGTCGTCCGGTCCGCTCGCCGACCAGTACTCGATCGACGGCAAGAACTACATGGCCGGCATCGGCGTGCAGCTGCAGAGCCTCTTCTTCTACAACAAGACCGCGTTCGAGGAGGCGGGGATCACGGAGGTGCCGACCACGGTCGACGAGCTCACCGAGGCCCTCGGCAAGCTCAAGGACGCGGGGTGGACGCCCGTCCAGACCGGCGGCGACTGGATGACGAGCCACACCCTGCAGGCGCTCGGACTGCCGACCATCATCGCCGAGGACCCGGAGTGGTTCCAGGACATCTCGGCAGGCGACGTCACCTTCAGCGAGACCTACGGCGATGCGGTCGAGACCTACGCGGACTGGGTGTCCGAGGGCTACATCCCCGGCGACGCCCTGGGCATCAAGTACCCGGACGCCGAGCAGGCCTTCCTCTCGGGCAAGACGGCGGTGTACTCGATGGGCAGCTGGTTCGCCGGCACGCAGGCGAAGGCCGCCGACTCCGCGGACATCGGCGTCTTCCGCGCCCCCGCCATGAGCGCCGACGAGCAGCCAGCGATGGGCGCCAACATCGCCAGCCCGTACTCGATCCTCAAGGCGAGCAAGAATCAGGACGCGGCGGCGAAGCTCATCGAGTTCCTTACCACCGACCAGACCGCGGTGAGCGACCAGCTCGCGGTCGACGGCAACTTCCGCGACGGCTACGAGTACGACATGACGCCGCTCGGCGAGGAGCTGCTGCAGATCGTGGCCGACACCCCGGCCGAGGCCTACACGCCCACCGGCGGCGGCTACGGCGAGCGCACGCTCCCGGACGGCTACTCCGGCGAGATCAACACCCAGGCCCAGGCCCTGCTCGGCGGCGCACCCGCCGACCAGGTGCTGCAGGCCATGGACGACTGGTTCGCCGCCAACGCCGGTTGACCCTCGCGGCGCCCGGGACGCGACATCCGTCCCGGGCGCCGTCCCGGCGCTGCCCCAGCGCCTCCCCCTGAACGCGCCACCGAGAACGAGAGTGCCGCCATGACTCCGCCCACCACGACCGCGCCGCCTCCGGCCGCCGCCGCCACCCCGACAGGACCATCGACGCCGATGAGCTCGCCCCCCGCCCCGCGCCGCCGCACGGCGCTGCAGCAGTGGCGGAACCGGATCCCCGGCATCCTCATGGGCGGCCCGGCCGTCGCGGTCTTCCTCGCGATGTTCGTCATCCCGATGATCCTCGCGGCGGTGCTCAGCTTCACCGACTGGAACGGCTACAGCCTCAACTTCAACTTCATCGGCTGGGACAACTACATCAAGGCGTTCCGCAGCCCGCGCTCGACGCAGGCCGCGATCTTCACGGGCGTCATCGCGGTGGTCGGCACGATCCTCTGCAACGCCATCGGACTCGCGATCGCCGCGCTCATCTCCGGGCCCGGCCGCTCGAACACGATCCTGCGCACGATCTTCTTCTACCCGTACGTGATCAGCGCCCTCATCATCGGCTTCCTCTGGTCGGCGATGCTCTCCCCCACCGGCGCCGTCAACGGTCTGCTCAGCACGCTCGGCCTCCCGGCGATGCCGTTCCTCACGGACCCGACCTTCGCCAAGGCGAGCGTGATCTTCACGATCGTGTGGTCGCACTTCGGCTTCAACATGATCCTGTTCCTCGCCGGCATCAAGTCCGTCCCCGCGGAGTACTACGAGGCGGCGACCGTGGACGGCGCCTCGCGGTGGCAGCAGTTCCGGTCCATCACGCTGCCTCTCATCGCGCCCGTCTTCACCGTGAACCTCGTGCTCACCCTCGTCGGGCTCCTCAAGGCGTACGACGTGGTGCTGTCGCTCACCGACGGCGGACCTGCCGGCTCGACGCAGACCATCGTCTACCAGATCCTCAAGGACTCCTTCGCGAACTCGGCCCTCGGCTTCGGCGCCGCGCAGTCCATGATCCTCCTCATCGTCACCGCGGTCGTCGGCCTCGCCGTCACGCTGGTGCGACGCCGCGCCGAGCAGAAGGCGACCGACTGATGAAGCAGACCCGCAACCGCCCGGCCCTCGCCGTCAGCACGATCCGGTGGATCGTCCTCGGCGTCGTCGCGATCACGATGCTGATCCCGATGTACACGATGCTGATCAACGCGTTCAAACCGCAGGCCGACATCATCGAGAACCCGCTGCTGATCACGCCGCAGATGTTCACGTTCGACTACCTGTGGGCCGCGATCACGAGCAGCAAGTTCAACGTGATCGCCGCGTACGGCATCACACTGCTGTTCGTCGTGCTCGTGAACCTGTGCTGCATCGCCCTCGCCGCGCCCGTCGCCTACGTCATCGCCCGCGGGCGGTCGAAGTGGCACCTGGGACTGCTGCTCCTCTTCGTCTCCGGGCTCTTCATCCCCGGTCAGGTGACGCTGATCCCCGTGGTCTTCGTGCTGCGGGTGCTCGGGCTCATCAACACGATCCCCGGGTTCATCCTCTTCGAGACGGCGGCGACCCTGCCGGTGACGATCTTCCTGTTCACGGCCTACCTCCGCAGCGTGCCGCGTGACATCGACGAGGCGGCGTCCCTGGACGGCGCCGGGCCCATCCGCGCGTTCTGGGCGTGCATCTTCCCGATCATGAAGCCCGTCGTCGCGACGGTCGTGGTGCTCAACTCGATCGGCGTGTGGAACGACTTCGTGAGTCCGCAGATCATCCTCGGGCCGAGCTCCGGGATCTACACGCTCACCACCGGCGTCTACGCGGCGGTCGGACAGTTCTCGACCGACTACACACAGGTGTTCCCGACCCTCCTGCTGGCCGTGCTGCCCGCGATGGTGTTCTTCATCGTGATGCAGCGCCACATCATCGGCGGCCTGGTCGCCGGAGCGACGAAGGGATGACCGTGCCGGAGACTCCGCTCACCCGTCCGCTGCGTGCGATCCCGGCCTGGGCCGTGCTGCAGCGCCGGCTCTTCGCCGAGGTCGAGGAGGCCCGCCGCCTCTTCCGCGACCGCTACACGCTGCCGGACGGCCGCCTCCGCGGCGTCGCCGAGTTCATCGACCGCGACGGCGTCGACGACCTGTACGAGCCCTTCTTCAACTGGCCCGCGTTCTACCTGCTCGGCGGCTCCGACGAGGTGCTCGCCGACGCCAAGCGGCACTGGGAGGGCGTGACCGTGCAGCTCGCCGAGGCGGGCATGCTCACCGAGGAGTACGACAACGGCTACGACTGGTTCCATCAGGGCGAGTCGCTGCTGTTCCTCGCCGGCATCTGCGCCGCCGACCCGGCCGACCCCGCGTTCGCCGCGCGCGCCGCCCGGTTCGCGGCCCTCTTCACCGACCCCGCACAGGGCAACTACGACGCCGAGCGCAACATGATCCGCTCGCCGCACAACGGCGCTCTGGGTGCCCGCGAGGGTCTCGACGAGAAGATCGTGCCGTACACCGCCGACCGCGACGAGATGCGCCCCTACGGTCTGCCGCTGCACGGCCTGGACGGCATCGCCTCCTGGGACGACCTCGCCGACCCCGCCCACGCCCAGCGGATGGCGGAGGAGATGCAGCGCCGGGCAGCCGGCGATATCGCCGTGAACCTCGCCGCGACCTCCCTCGCCGCGAACCGCTGGCTCTACGACGGTGACGAGGAGGCGGCCGCCTGGATCCGCCGGTACGTCGACGGCTGGCGTGCGCGCGCGGCCGGCGGGCTGCTTCCCGACAACGTCGGCCCGGACGGCACCGTCGGCTCCCTCCACGACGGCCGCTGGTGGGGCGGCCACTACGGCTGGGCCTGGCCGCACGGGCTGCACTCCGTCGGCATGAGCGCTCTGATCGGTGCCCTGAACCACGCGCTCGTCACGGGCGACGACGGCGCCCTCGACCTCGTGCGCACCATGCTCGACACCGTGCTCGCCGAGGCGCGCACGGGCAGCGTCGCGGAGTCCACGTACAGCCTGCGCGGCGGGTGGATGGCCCGGCTCGGCGCCGCTGCCACCGAGCCCGCTCTGCTGGTCCCCTACCGCCACGGCGCGGACGGCTGGTTCGACTACGGTCCGCTGCAGCTCGACCTCCCCCTGTGGCTGTGGTGGTGGTCGCGGCGGTCGTCCGACCGGGAGCGGCTGGAGACGGCGATCGCCGGCCTCCCCTCCTCCGCCGACCTCGTCGCGCCGTTCCGCGACAAGGAGGAGGCGGGTCACGAGGCCGGCTGGTTCGCGTACCTCTCTGGCGACCTGCCCGACTATCCGGTGCGGGCGCTGGAGATGGCGCTCGGCCAGGTGGCACGTCGTGCCGCGATGATGCTCGCCGACGACCGCGACCCCGACGCCGCGCACCTGCACTTCTGGCAGCGCGTGAACCCGGTGGTGACGGAGGTGCTGACCCAGCTCGTCGGCGGGGCGCCGCAGGTGCTCTACAACGGCGGGCTCGGTTTCACGGCGCTCCGCTACGAGGACGTCGACCGCGCGCGGCCCGGACTCCCGGAGGACGTCGCCGCGCTCGTGCACCGTCTCGACGACGACGGCATCGGCGTGCAGCTCGTGAACACCTCTGCCGTGCACACCCGCACCGTGCGGCTGCGCGGCGGGCGCTTCGGCCTCGACCGGATCGTGCGGGTCACGGCCTCCGGCGAGGAGCCCGGCTTCTGGCCCGGCGCCTCGGGCACGTACACCGCTCCGGACGCCCCGACCGTCACCACGACTTTCGACGTGGACGACGACCTCGTGGTGGCCCTGCCCCCGGCGCACACCGCCGACCTCGACCTGACCATCGCGCGTGCGACCGGATCGCCGCGCCACCTGTTCCCTGAAGGAGACGCATGAGCGCCGATCTGATCCGACCCGACTTCGCCCTGCCCGTGCGGGGTGGGGCCTACCAGCGGCCCTCGCGCGAGGTGGTCGACTCCTTCGACGCGATCTCCTCCGCCACCGCGTGCGCCAAGCTGCACGGACTCGGGATCCGCCGCAGCTACATCGACGGACCGGAGCCGCTGAGCCTCGGCCAGCGCGTCGTCGGCTCGGCGCTGACCCTGCAGTTCATGCCGCAGCGCGAGGACATGGCCTCGGGCGACGGCCAGGAGTACGCCGAGCGGCACACCGCCCTGTGGCACGTGCTCGAGGCCGTGCAGCCCGGCGACGTGCTGGTGATCCAGGCGTACGGCAGCCGGTTCTCCGGGTGCATCGGCGACATCCTGGCGCGCTACTTCGCGCGCAAGGGCGGGGCGGGGATCGTCGTGGACGGCCGCATCCGCGACGCCGGCCGCATCCGCGAGCTCGGGATCCCGGTGTGGTCGACGGGCACGACCCCGCACTACGCCTCGCAGTCGGAGCTCGTGCCGTGGGCGTACGACGTGCCCGTCGCGGTGGGCGGGGCCCTGTGCATGCCGGGAGACCTCGTGGTGGCAGACGACGACGGCCCTGTCGTGGTGCCGCAGGCCATGGCGCCGCGGGTCGTGGACGACGCGCGCGATCACGAGGAGTGGGAGGTGTTCAGCCGCCGCCGTCTCGACGAGGGCGCACGCCTGAGCGACTACTACCCGTTGACCCCCGACAGCCGCGAGGAGTACGAGGCATGGCGTTCCGTCCAGAGCTCCGTCCGCTGAATCCCGAGGTCGCCGCCCGCGACGACGTCGGACTCGGGTGCGCGCCGATCGGCAACCTCTTCGCCCCTGTGCCCGACGGCGACGCGGTGGCCACCGTGCAGGCGGCGCTCGCCCGCGACGTCCGTTTCTTCGACACCGCACCGCTGTACGGCTCGGGCGAGAGCGAGCGGAAGCTCGGCCTCGCCCTGCGCGGCGTGCCGCGGGACGACTACGTGATCGCGACGAAGGTCGGCCGGGTGCTGGTCGATGCGGACGGCCGCCCCGTCGCGGGCGCCGCGAGCGGACACGACTCCGTCGTCGACCTCAGCAGGGACGGCGTGCGGAGGAGCCTCGCGGGCAGCCTCGCCCGGATGGGTGTCGATCGCGTGGACGTGCTGCACCTGCACGACCCCCTAGACGTGGAGGCGGCGTTCGCGACGGCGCTTCCGGCCCTCGCCGAGCTGCGCGACGAAGGGGTCGTGCGCGCGATCAGCGTGGGCCTGGGACGGCTCGACCCCCTGGAGCGCTACGTCGCCGAGGCGCCGCTCGACGTGGTGATGGAGGCCGGTCGGCTCACGCTGCTCGACCGCACCGCCCTGGACCGGCTGCTGCCGACCGCGGCGGCCCGAGGCATCGGGGTGCTCGCGGCCGCGGTGTTCAACTCCGGCATCCTCGTCGACCCGGTCGGCTCCCCGTTCTTCGAGTACAAGCCGGCACCCCCGGAGCTCCGGGAGCGGGCACAGCGCCTGCAGGCCGTGTGCGCCGCGTACGGCGTGCGCCTCGCGGATGCCGCGGTGCAGTTCCCGCTGCGGCAGGGTGCGGATGCGGTGGTCGTCGGGGCGCGCACCCCCGCCGAGGTGGACGCGTTCGTGGACGGCATCGACGCCGCGCTGCCCGCCGCACTGTGGGACGCCCTCGACGCGGAGGCTGCATGACCGCGCGGCCCGGGAGCTGACGTGCGGATCGTCGACGCCCATGTGCACGTCTGGGATGCGGACGCCGTGCCGATCCCGTGGTTCCGCGACGACCTCGGGCTCCCCCGGCAGGCCGCGGCCGCTCGTCTCGGACGGGAGCTGACCGACGCCGGCGTCTCCTCCGCCATCGCCGTGCAGGCGGCGGACTCGGTGGCGGAGGCGGAGTGGCTGACCGCGACCGCGGCCCGCGACCCGTTCCTGCGACGCGTGGTGCTGCAGTACACCCCCGCGCCGGGACGAGCCGCCGGCGCCACGGCGGTCGCGTTCTCTCCGGCCGTGGTCGGCGTGCGCGCCGCGGTGCCGCAGTTCGCCGCGGATCTCTCGGATGTGGACGGCCTCGACGCCCTCGCCGCCCACCTCGGCGCGACCGCCCGCACCCTCGAACTGCTCATCCGCCCGGAGCAGCTGCCCGCCGCGGCCGCCCTCTCCCGACGGCACCCCGACACCGCGATCGTCGTCTGCCACCTCGGCCTCGGCGTCCGGACGGCCGATGGCGCATGGCTCTCCGCCCTCGCCGAGGCCGCGTCGGCTCCGGGCGTGTCGGCGAAGGTCTCCGGGCTCGACCTCGCGGCGCGCGGGGCGGAGGAGTCGCGGGAGCTGCTGCGCTCCGCGTTCGCCCTCTTCGGCGCGGAACGGCTGATGTACGGCAGCGACTGGCCGATGTCCACGCGGACCACGACCTACGCGGAGGTGCTCGCCGCGACCCGGCAGGCTCTTCCTCCGCTGTCCCCGGCCGAGGCTCGAGCATTCTGGTCCGGTACCGCCGACCGCCTCTCCCCCTTCACCGCGTAGCCCCCCGTCGCAGATCCTCACCGTGCCGCAGGGACTCCGGTCACCTGTGCGACCTCGGTGTGAAACTGCGACCTCGAGCAGGGACTCCCCACCCCGGACACTTCCGCACCCCGTCGCACATCCTCACCGTGCCGCAGGGACTCCGGTCATGCGTGCGACCTCGGTGTGAAACTGCGACCTCGCGCGGGGGTCAGTCGAGGAGGGTGCCGGCGGCGTGGGCGCGGAAGAGGGCGGACGCGGCCTCTTCGTCGCCGGCCTCCAGGGTGTCGAGCAGGCCCTTGTGCCAGTCCGCGACCTCGTGCCAGTCCCCCGTGAAGGTGGGGTCGCCGAGCACGTGCATGACGCGGAGGCTCGGCTCCAGGAGGTCCCACATGCGGGGGAGGTACACGTTGCCGCTGGCCTCGATCACCGCACGGTGGAAGGTGAAGTCGAGTTCGCGGAACCGGGCGAGGTCTTCCGCCTCCGCCGCCTCATGCATCTGCGCGATGAGGCCGACGAGCTCGGCGCGGCGAGCAGGGTCGAGCGCCCCGCAGGCCAGCCGTCCCGCCAGCCCCTCCAGCTCGACGCGGGCGACCTTGGCCTGCGCCGCCTCCTCCGCGGAGTAGCTCGCGACGAAGTTGCCCTGATGCCGCACGTGCGACACGAGACCCTCGTGGGCGAGCCGCTTGAGAGCGTCGCGCACGGGCGCCTGGCTCACCTGCATCTGCCGGGCGAGCTGCGACTCCACGAGCTGCTCGCCGGGGGCCAGCGTCGAGTCCTTGATCATCGCCTTGATGAGCGCGTAGATCTGATCCGACAGCAGTCCGCGCTGCAGTCCGGCCGTGCCGAGAGCATCCGTCATGACCATCAGTCTACGTCCATTATCGACTATCGCTAATGGACGCGGCCGTGCGCCAGGCATCCGCGATGAGGGCGGATCCGCGGGGCGTCGGGTGCACCCCGTCCGGCGCGAGCTCGACGACCGGATACTGCTCCGCCGCCGCCGTGAACACCTCGTGCAGGGGCACGAACGCCGCCCCGTGCTCCGCGGCGAGAGCCCGCACCGCCGCCCGCTTCCCGTCGAGGTCGTCAAGCCACGTGCGCTGCTCCTCCGTCACCGGGAGGAAGTACGGCTCCATCAGGATCAGCCGCGGGGCGTGCGCGGCCACCGCGCGGCCGAGGAGGTCGCCGAGCGTGGCGGCGAACTCCTCGGCCGAGGTCGGGTCGTCGCTGTCGAACCGCCGCCACATGTCGTTCACGCCGACGTACACGGTCAGCAGCTCCGGCGCCGTGGGCAGCAGCTCCGCGTCCCACCGCGCGGCCAGGTCGCGGGCACGGTCCCCCGCGATCCCGAGGTTGCGGACCGTGGCCCCCGCGGCCTGCAGCTCGGGGGCGAGGAGTGACACATAGCCGTCCCCGAAGGACTCCGGGTCGGAGCGATCGCGCCCCGCGTCGGTGATCGAGTCTCCGATGAAGGTCACCCGCATCGTGGCACGTCCTGTTCGTCGTTCTTGAGCTTCGGTCGCACCGAGATCGGGAGCTCGACGCTCGCGCCAGCGTACGTCACGGTGAGCGTGTGGTGCGGGCGCACCTTGCTGCTGTCGAAGCCGCTGACCATGTCCGCCGTCACCTGCTGGGTGGTGCGGGATCCGTCGCTCCAGTCCACGCCCAGCAGCATGCCGGTCACGTCGAGCTCCTCGCCGCGCACGTAGCGGGTCTTCGGGTCGGCTTCGGGCGCCCAGCAGATGCCGGTCACCGTCGCGGGAGGGGGTGTCGGCCGCACGGCCAGGGTGTTCGTCTTGCCGTAGTGGTAGACGTTGAAGAAGCCGTCCGCACCGATGCGGAGGTTCTCCCTGGCGTCGACCATGTTCCACACGGTCGCGTCGTCGACCCGGAGCACGATGCGGGTGCCGCCGTCCTCGGCGACGGCCCCGAACTCGATGCGGTGCGTGGAGTTCGGCTCGATGACCGTGTTGGGGATGCTGTCGAGCATGGTCTGGCCCGGGGTCCAGCTCTGGAACTCGATCACGTCCTCCTTGATCACCGCGAGGTATCCGGTGTTGGAGTTCTGCCAGGCGGGAAGGCCGGTCTGGTCGGAGCGCGCCTGGAAGCCGTACCAGCCGCCGTCGAAGGCGCCGAACTCCGCCTCGAACTGCAGCAGGGTGCCGCCGAAGCGCTCGGCCTCGTAGCCGTGCACGCCCTGACCGCTGATCACGACACCGGTGTCGTCCACCGCGATCAGGTCGGACTGGCTCCAGTTCGCTCCGTCCTTCAGCTGGCCGTCCAGGCGGGTGGTCGGGTACTCGGCGTCGTCCACGGTCACGGTGACCGTGTCGCTGAGGCTCGGATCGGCGACCGAGGTCGCGGTGATCGTCGCCGTGCCCGCCGTCACTCCCGCGATCCGTCCCCCGGAGACCGTGGCGACCTCCGGGGCGTCGGTCGTCCAGGTGACCCGGCCGTCGCTGGCGTCCTCCGGGGCGACCGTGGCCGCGACGGACCGCCGCTCCCCCACGGTCAGTCCCACGGCATCGGCGTCCAGGCTCACGCCCGTGACCGGCACGCCGGAGAGCGAGAACCCGATGTCATCGAAGTCGAGCGAGGCGTAGTTCTCCACGTAGAACCCGACCCGGCCGGCCGTGCCGGGGCCGGGGTCGGCGCCTTCCAGCGCGATCGCCCCGTTGACGGAGATCCGGATCTGCCCGTCCTGCACCGCGATACGGACGTGCGAGGTCTCGCCGGGGGTCAGGCCCTGTGCCGCCGGCACGACCTTCTCGGCGACGACCTTCCAGGCGTCGTCGAAGATCGTCCAGGTCGGCCCGGCCGCGGCCTGGCGGAAGCGGATGTAGCCGCCACCCTTGCCGTTGCGGTCGTAGACGATGAGTCCCGCGTTGGCGGGGGTCGTGGCCGGCGCCGTGACGTCGAAGTCGAGCACGAACTCCGTGAAGTCCCGCGGCAGGATGCTGTTGGCGCCCTTGAGGATGCGGTACACCTTGTCGCCCGACGCATCCACCTGGATGGAGCGGTTCGGGTCGGTCGGCCAGCCGTTCGCCCCCGACTCGAAGTCGGTGAAGTGCAGCACGCCGTCGCCCTCCTCGACGATCACCTCGATGGTCGCGGTCTTGGTGGCATCGGCTTTCGCCGTCGCCGTCACCGTGGTCGTGCCGGGGCCCATGCCGAGCACCACGCCCTTGTCGTTGACGGAGGCGACGGCGGTGTCGGCCGAGGCATAGGTCACCGCGGCGTCGTCGGCGTTCCAGGGCAGCGGCACGGCGCGCACCCGCACCTCGTCCCCCGCGTCGATCGTGAGCGTGTCGCTGTCGAACGCGATGTCCTCGAGCGGGATGGTCTGCGGCTGCTGCGTCTGCCCGATCGCGCCGTCGACCCCGATCTCGCCGAAGGCGATCGCCTCGAAGCCCGGGATCTGGTCGAACACGGCTGCATCGGCCTTCAGCGTGTAGTCGCCGTTCGCGGCGTCCACGAAGCCGGGGTCGGCGTCGGCCACCCAGTTGTCCTCGTAGTTCAGGAGGTTCTTCCCGTCCTTCGCGCCGTGCTCGTTGACGCCGGCCATCCGGGCCCGGTTCGGGTTCCACACGACGTTCTCCGCGAACGTGCTGTGGTTCGGGAAGTAGTGGTCGTCCTCGAAGAAGTGCGCGAGCTCGGGGTACTTCGTCAGGTACGGCGTGCCGACGAAGTCGTTGTTGTCGGCGAACACCTTCTCCCAGGCCGGCATGTAGTCGCGGTCGACGACGTTGCCCTCCTGGTTGCCCATCCACTGCTCGTAGTTGTCGTACGGGGCGTAGGCGTCGACGAAGACGTTGTTGCGCGCCTCGATGTAGTCGGCCGAGCCGCTCTTGATCGCACCGTTGCCCATGTTCACGAACACGTTCTTCTCGATCGTGAGATCCCACGTGAAGTTGTCGGCGTAGATGCCCTCGACGCCCGCCATGCCGACGCCGATGTCGTGGAAGTAGTTCTCCCGGAACACGTGACCGCGCTGCTGCGGGGTCTTGCCGGAGTTCATGTAGATCGCACCGAGGTCGTGGAACTGCTTGCAGACGTCGTACACCTCGTTGCGTTCGAACAGGTGGTCGTTGCCGTGCACGATGATCCCGGGGTGCGGAGCGTCGTGGATCTCGTTGTCCCTGGCGATGTTGCCGACGCCGTCGAACATCACGCCGGGGTTGTAGGCCTTGTGGTAGTACGCGAAGTCGGCGATCTCGGAGTTCTCGACCCGGTTGCGGCCGGGTTCGAGCGTCGTCTTGTCACCGCCCTGGAGCACCACGCCGACGCCGCCGACGTGCGTGAGCCGGCTGTCGGTGACGGCGTGGTCGCGGCCACCCCGGTTCACCGGGATGCCGTCGTAGGTGTAGCGCCCTGGCGAGTTGATGAGCACGCCGCCGTCGGTGAAGTTGCGGATGTCGCTGTGCGAGATCGTCACGTGCGAGCCCCCGAGGATGACCGCGGCCGTCGCGCGTCCGTACTCCATCACGAGGTCGTCGAAGTTCACGTACGAGGCCCCGTCGGCGCGCAGCATCGGCTCGTCGAGCGTCGTGACCGTCACGGCGCCGCGGCCGGACGTGAAGGCCGCGTTCGGGATGAGGTACAGCTTCCCGGCGTCGCGGTCGATGTAGTACTCGCCGGGGGCGTCGAGCTCCTCCAGCAGGTTCTGCGCGAAGTGGAAGTCGGGGAACCAGCTCTTCATGATCCCGGACATCTCGCCGTAGCGGAGGGTGATGGTCTTCGCCTCGGTGTCTATGCTCTCGATCTTGTTGTACGACCACTCCCAGCTGTAGCCGAAGATGCCGTCCAGCCACACGTCCTCGGCCTGGGTCCAGTGCTTCGGACGGTCGTAGCCGTAGCTGAACGTGCCGCCGCGCTCCTGCAGGTCGGCGTCGTTGCGGTCCGGCCCGGCGTCGATGATGTCGCCCATCTGCACGGTCGGGGTGGCCGCGTCGGCGTTGGGCCAGCGCGCGAGGGTCATGCCCTGGCCGTCGATGAACAGCTCCATGGGCGGGGTGGTGCTGACGTCGTTGGCCTTCCAGTAGCCGTGGCGGCTGAGCTGACCGTAGTCGGTGATGCCGAGGTCGGCGAGGTCGATCCCGACGACACGGTCGCGGGCAGCCGGGTCGATGATGCGGTCGGTCACCGCCGCGTCGTCGACCGCGGCGAACTGGTCGCGCGGCAGCTCGCGACCGCCGGTGAGGGTGGCGGTCTCCCCCGGGTACGAGCGGTAGGTGATGGGGGCGTCGGCAGTGCCCGAGTCCTGCGCGCCGATCTCGAACGACGCCGAGCGGGGGTACGTGCCCTCCCGGAGGTACACCGTGAGGCCGTCGTCCGGGAGCGCGGAATCCGCCCTCAGCGCGCGGATCCGGTCGCGGGCGCCTTCCAGCGTCGCGAGGGGGTCGTCGATCGTGCCGGAGGCCGTGTCGTCACCTCCCGGCGCGAGGTAGAGGGCGTCGTCGTCCGCGGCCGCAGCCGCAGCCGGGACCGCCGCAGCGAGGGCGGATCCGAACACCGCCGCCAGGGTCAGGCTTGCCAGTACACGCTTCATCGCGTCTCCGAACTGTCGCTTCCCGCACGGCGATGCGCGCGGCGCCGCGGGAGCGGCTGCTCCGACCGTAGCCAATCGATAATCGACTAGCAAGGATCGATACTGATCGTTTCGGCTGACCACAGACTTGACGCCGTCGCGGCGCGGCCGACCGTCGGGCGGGCCGGCCGGCATGCGGCTAGCTCTCAGCGCCGCCGGTAGACATCCGCTCGATGAGCGATGCGGAGCACGTAGACCGTCCGGGCCTCGACGTCGACCCTCACCACGAGCCGGTAAGCGATGCCCACGTACCCCGTACGTTGTCCTTCCAGCTCCGCACCCAGCGGCTTCGTCACTCGCAGCGGGTTCTCCGCCAGCGGCCCGGAGAGAAACCGCAGCACCGCGTCAGCGAACTTCGGCTCCAGCCGCTGCAGAGCACGCATCGCCGGGCGTGTGACCTGAACGTCGTACGCGTCCGAGCTCACCGGCGAGCCAGCTGCTCGCGCACCTCAGCGAGGCTCAGGGTGCGCCCTTCGGCGATGTCCTCGTCAGCTTCCTCGACCTCGGCAGCGTGTTCGGGGTCATGAAGCAGGACAAGGGTCTCCTGCAGCGCTTCGAGGTCGTCGACACTGAGCATGACGACCGCCGGACGGCCGTGACGGGTGATCGTCACGGCATCATGCGTCGTGTCGATCGATTCCACCAACTGGGACAGCCTGTCCTTCGCTTCACTCACGGAGATCGTCTGCATAGGAAGATTCTAGCCCGACTTTTGGCCGATTTGCCGGCCAGAATTCTGGCCTACACCGGGCCGCGAGCGGGGCCGTCGAGGTGTGTCTGATCGCGAGGATCACCGCGGCGGAGCTAGCAGCTCCAGAAGGTCGAGAGCCTTCTCCCGGCGAATCGGTTCACAAAACAAACCACTTTCCACCACTTTCTGACTATTGCGCTCTCCAGTTGACGTCGCCGTAATGTGCCGGAAATACTGGGGAAGCCCGAGACCGCACCGCGAGAGTGCGGACACATCACCCCAGGCCAAGGATGACCTAGATGACAGAACAGACCATTTCCTCACAGATAGGAACAGGTCGCCGGCCCCGTCGCCTCTCGGACGGGATGTTCGCGCTCCTCCTCACGGCTCCCGGCCTCGCGCTCCTCGCCGCCGTCGTCGTGTACCCACTGATCACGGCCCTCATCACCGCGTTCTACAAGCAGAGCCTCGTCGAGCCCGGCCGCGAGTTCGTCGGCTTCCAGAACATCGTCGACGTGCTGACGGGCGAGTTCTTCCCCCTCCTCACGCAGACGCTCGTCTTCACCCTCGGCACGACCATCGCGCCGTTCGTGATCGGCTTCGGCCTCGCCCTCGCCCTGAACACGCGCATCCGCGGCGCCAAGGTGCTCCGCGGCCTCATGCTCATCCCGTGGCTGATCCCCGGCGTGGTCGTGTCGTTCCTCTGGATGTGGATCTTCAATGCCAACTACGGCGTGCTCAACGCGGCCCTGGAGACCGTGGGCCTCATCGACTCCCCGCAGGCGTGGCTCGCGAACCCCACCACCGCCATGATCGCCGTGATCGTCGCGAAGACGTGGCAGTCGTTCCCCTGGATGATGGTCATGCTCCTCGCCGGCCTGCAGACCGTGCCGATCGAGCTGCACGAGGCCGCCGAGATCGACGGCGCCGGCACCATCCGCCGCTTCTTCTCCATCACGGTCCCGCAGATGAGCGGGATCATCGGCCTCGTGATCCTGCTGGAGTTCATCTGGAACTTCCAGCACTTCGACATCATCTACGTCCTCACCGGCGGCGGTCCCGCCGGCTCCACCCAGACGTTCGCGACCGCCGTCTACGAGACCGCGTTCGACGGCTTCGACCTCGGCCACGCCGGGGCGATCGGCCTGCTCTGGATGATCCTGCTGATGGCGCTCGTCGTCGTCTACGTCCGCCTGTCCGAGAAGGGAGAGAAGCGATGACCGCCGTGCTGACCGAAGAGACGGTGGCCGCCGTCTCCGCCCCACCCGCCGCGCCCCGCCGTCGGCGCCACCGCGCCGACCGCCGCGCCTCCACCGTGAGCGCCTGGATCGCCGTCGTCGTCTTCGGCGGGTTCGCCCTGCTGCCCGTGTACTGGCTGCTCGCGACGTCGCTCACCCCGCGCACGGAGGTGTTCAGCTACCCGCCGAAGCTGTTCCCCACCGAGATCACGTTCGAGGCCTACGCCGCGCTCGCGAACAACCCGGCCCTGTTCGGCTACCTCCGCAACAGCATCGTGGTCTCCGTCATCACCGCGATCCTCTCGGTGCTGGTGTCGGCGTACATGGGCTACGCGTTCTCGAAGTTCCGCTACCGCGGCCGCCGCAGCCTCATGTACTTCGTCCTGGCCTCGCAGATGTTCCCGCAGGCGCTGCTGCTCATCACCCTCTACGCGGTGTTCTCGGCCTACGGCCTGCTCAACACCTACACGGCGCTCGTGCTGTCGTTCACGACGTTCACGCTGCCGCTGTGCGTGTGGATGCTGAAGGGCTTCTTCGACACGATCCCGGACGAGCTCATCGAGGCCGCCCGCGTCGACGGTGCCTCCCGCCTCCGCATCATCCACTCGATCGTGCTGCCGCTGGCCGCGCCCGGCCTCATCGCCGCGGGACTGTTCGCGTTCGTCCGGGGCTGGAACGACTTCATCTTCGCCCTCACCCTCGCCGGTCCCGACAAGCAGACCCTGCCGCCCGGCCTCGTCAACACGTTCATCGGCGAGGCGTCCACCGCCTGGCCGGAGCTCATGGCGGCTTCGCTCGTGGTCTCGCTCCCCGTGGCCATCGCGTTCATCGCCCTGCAGCGCTTCCTCGTCGGCGGACTCACCGCCGGCGCGGTCAAGGGCTGACCCGCACCACCCCCTCATCCGCAGTCCCTCGAAGAAGAGAGAGCATCCCATGTCCGAGAACACCACCGTCTCCCGTCGCCAGCTGCTGCAGTTCGCCGGGCTCGGCGCCGCCGGCCTCCTCCTCGCCGGTTGCATGCCGAGCGGCGGCGGCAGCGGCAGTCCGTCCTCCTCCCCCGGCGCCGGGCTCGGCGCGGGCGACTTCACCGCCACCGACTTCTCCTTCTCCAGCTGGTCGCTCACCGAGGAGGCCGCCGCCCCGGCCACCCGCGCGCTGCTCGACGGCTACAAGAAGACCAACGACGTCGGCATCACCGAGGTCTCCTTCCCCTACAACGAGTACTTCAAGCAGCTCATGCTGCAGGTGCGCGGCGGGCAGTTCACCGGCGCCGCGCACGTCGACGTCGCCTGGCTCGCCTCGCTGGCCGCGCTCGGGAAGCTGGAGGACGTCTCGGCGCTCACGAAGGGGCGCGGGTACACGGCCTCGAGCCTGGAGGCCACGCAGCTCGACGGGAAGCAGTACGCCTTCCCCTGGACCATCGGCGCGATCGGCCTCATCACGAACTCCGAGCTGCTGACGAAGGCGGGGATCTCCACGTTCCCGACGACCGTCGACGACTTCGAGGCGGCGCTGAAGAAGCTCAAGGCCCTCGGCGGCGGCCTCATCCCCTACGCCGCTTCGACCAAGGCCGCCCAGCTCAAGGACGTCCTCATCTGGATGCAGACGTTCGGCAGCGACCTCGTCAAGGACGGCAAGGTCACGATCGGCGACGACGCCAGCATCGAGGCGGTCACCTGGTACAAGTCGCTGTACGACCAGGGGCTCATCGCCGCCGACGTCGATCGCTTCGACGCCCGCTCGCTGTTCGCCCAGGGCCGCGCCGCCATCTACGACGACGCCCCCGTCGGTCGCGCGTCCGTCACGAAGGACTCGCCGGATCCCGACCTCGCCTCCAAGCTCGTGCCCGAGTCCCGGCCGGTGCTGAAGAAGGGCGACACCCCGCGCGCCCTCGTCTGGGGCGGTGCCATCGCCATCGTCGGCGGTGGCTCCGGCGACAGCACCCGCACGGCCGCAGACTTCGGCCAGTGGGCCACGAGCGACCTGAAGGCGGTGCTCGGCGACTACGAGCTGCGCGGCCTGCCGCCCGTGACCGAAGAGGCCCAGGCCTCGAAGGAGGTGGCGTCCGACGCGTTCGGCTCGCGCTTCGCCGAGAAGATCACGGCGACCGCCACCACCAACCCGTTCTGGCAGTACCCGCAGTACGCCCAGATCGAGACGGTGATCGCCGACCGCGTGCAGGCCGTCCTCGTGGGCCAGCAGAGCGCCAAGGACGCGATGGCGCAGGCCGGCGACGACGCACAGAAGCTGCTGGGCTGAGGAGCATCGCCATGACCCTCCGCTCGAAGGTCGGCGCCACCGCTGCCGCCGCCCTCGCCGCACTCGTCCTCGCCGTGCCCGCTCCGGCCGCCGCCGCGACCCCCGACGTCGAGACCGTCCCGGTCACGGTCGACAGCTCCAACCAGTCCGGCTGGTGGAACCCGCTCGTCGTCGACGGCGACGAGACGTACTTCGCGTACAACGTGCCCGGCTCGGTGGCCGCGAAGCACCAGGTGAACCTCGCCGTCCGCGCCGCCGACGGCACGTGGACCTCGGGCTGCCTGCGGCTGGCGACCGGGGCCTGCGCCGAGTACGCGGACGACAACGGCCACAACCAGCCGTCGATCGCGATCGACGGCGACGGATACATCCACGCGTTCGTCTCGATGCACCACGAGCCGTGGAAGTACTTCCGCTCCACCGCGCCCTACGACGCGACCTCGCTCGTCGACGTGAGCGCGGAGATGCCCGACGCCGGGGCCGCGGTCTCCTACCCGGTCACGGCGCAGGGAGCCGACGGCGACATCTGGCTCATGGTGCGCATCGGCGCCGACCCGCAGGCTCGCCGCGACGGGGTGCTGTACCACTACGACCCCGTGGCCGGGACGTGGAGCCGCGAGACGACGATCGCCGCCGCCGTGAACCACTCCTTCTACCCGGACGACCTCGAGGTCGATGCCAGCGGCAAGGTGCACGTGCTGTGGGAGTGGGGCCCGTGGCCCGCCGATCCCTACCGCCACCTCGGCTCCTACGCGGTGTACGACCCTGCCGCGGGCGGCTTCCGCGATGTCGCCGGGCAGGCGCTGCCGACCCCGATCCGCCCGGACACCCCCGGCGCCGTCGTGTGGCGCGGCTACGAGCCCGGCGAGGCCATCGGCGACGCCGTGCCCGCGGTGCAGACCGCGAAGATGGCCCTCGCCGACGGCGAGCTCGTGGGCGTGACCTACCGGTACGCGGACGAGACCGAGAACGCCTTCGACGTGCGGTGGGCGACCTGGACCGGCTCCGCCTGGACGAGCGAGACCCTCGTGGACACGGACGCCCTCGGTGGCGGCGTGCAGACCATCGCGGCGCTCGACACCACCACCGCCGGCGGGGAGACCCGCGTCTACGCCGTGGTGTCGGTGCAGGACTGCGGCATCACCCGCAGCCAGACGGTGCTGCTGACCGCCGGGGCCTCCGGATGGACCGCCGACACCGTGGGCGATCCGGTCGTGGGCCAGCAGCGCCTCCGCGCGGCGACCCGCACGGACGGCACCGACATCGTCTACCTCAGCGCCCCCGCCGTTCCCAGCGGCGGCACGCTGCGGCACGCCGAGATCCCGCGCGACGGGCAGCCGGGGGCGACCACCCTCCCCGCCATCGTCGCCTCCCTCCGGGGCGACGCCGGCGGCGAGAACCTGGCGCTCGGCGGCACCGCGACCGCCTCGTCCCAGCTCCGCGCCGACACCGGCCCGGAGAAGGCGATCGACGGCGGCTGCACGGATGCGAGCCGGTGGATCTCGGCGGCCTCCGACACCCAGCCAACCATCACGGTCGAGTGGGACCAGGCCGCGCCGCTGGACGTCGTCCGGGTCCGCAGCGGATACACGGTCGGCCCGCCGCAGACCTCCGTGCTGCGGGACTTCACCGTCCAGCTGCGCACCGCGAGCGGCTGGGTCACGGTCGGCACCGTCACCGGCAACACACAGACGACGGTCGTGGTCGACGCCCAGGGGCGGACGGCCGATGCCGTGCGCCTCGTCATCACCGACCCGTCCGACTCCGCCACCGACGTCGCCCGCGTCTACGAGATCGAAGCGATCGCCGCGCGCTGAGCGGCATCATCCCCCCTCCCGAAAGGAACCCATCCCCATGCGCACCCAGACCGTCGAAGCCGACATCATCGTCGTCGGCGGCGGCCTCGCCGGAGTGAGCGCCGCCGTCGCGGCCGCCCGCCTCGGCCGACGTACCGTGCTGATCAACAACCGGCCGGTGCTCGGCGGCAACTCCTCCTCGGAGGTGAGGGTCTGGGTGTGCGGAGCGACCGCCCACGGCAACCAGCGGTGGGCGCGGGAGACCGGGATCATCGGCGAGATGTACCGGGAGAACCAGTTCCGCAACCCCGAGGGCAACCCCGTGTACTGGGATGACGTGGTGCTCGACATCGTGCGCCGCGAGCCCAACCTCACGCTGTTCCTCAACACGGAGGTGCTCGAGGCCGAGGCCACCGGACCCGACGACGCCCGTCGGGTCCGGTCGGTCACCGGCTGGACGATGGGCTCGGAGATCCGCACCGTCTTCCGCGGGCCGCTCTTCCTCGACTGCACCGGAGACGGCCTGGTCGGGCGACTCGCCGGCGCCCGGCACCGACTGGGCAAGGAGAGCCGCAGCGAGTTCGGCGAGGACTGGGCGCCCGAGCAGCCCGTGCGCGAGTTCCTCGGCTCGACGCTCCTCTTCTATACGAAGGATCTCGGGCACCCGGTGAAGTACGTCGCGCCGGAGAGCGCGAAGGACATCTCGACCACCCCGATCCCCTCGTCGCGCATCATCCGCAGCGGCGACAGCGGCGCGCATTACTGGTGGATCGAGTGGGGCGGCACGCTCGACATCGTCGACGACAACGAGGCGATCCGCGACGAGCTGCGGTCGGTGATCCTCGGCATCTGGGATCACATCAAGAACTCCGGCGAGTTCGACGCCGACAACCTGACCCTGGAGTGGATCGGCAACATCCCCGGCAAGCGCGAGTACCGCCGCTTCATCGGCGACTACACGCTGCGCCAGCAGGACATCCTCGAGCAGACGTCGTTCGACGACGGCGTCGCGTTCGGCGGCTGGTCCATCGACCTCCACCCCGCCGAGGGGATGTACGCGACGGGGGCGGGCGCGGTGCAGCGCTTCTCGGACGGCGTCTTCGAGATCCCGTTCCGCTCGCTCTACTCCGTCAACGTCGACAACCTGCTCATGGCGGGCCGCGACATCTCGGCCACGCATATCGCCTTCGGTGCCGCCCGAGTGATGGCCACGTGCGCGGCGATGGGCGAGGCCGCGGGCACCGCCGCCGCCCTCTGCTACGCGCACGACGCCACGCCCCGGGAGCTGTACGAGCACCATCGTGCGGAGCTCCGGCAGACGCTGCTCCGCGCCGACGCCTCCCTCATCGGAGTCGCGAACGAGGATCCCTCCGACCTGGCCCGCACCGCCGCCGTCACCGCGTCCAGCACCCTGCGCACGATCGGCACACCGGAGAGCACCGTGGCCGCGGCGACCCCGCACACCCTGACGGACGACCTCGGCATCGTCGTCCCCGTGCACCCGCGCCTCGACACGACCGAGCTGCTGCTCGGCGCCGAGGCCGACACGCAGGTCACGGTGGAGGTCTGGTCCACGGGCCGCCCGCAGAACATCGTGCCCGCGGTGCTCGAGCACCGCACCGTGATCGACGTCCCCGCCGGTGGTCCGTCCTGGGTGCGGGCGGAGACGCCTTTCGCCCCGGAGGACCCGCAGAACGCGATCATCGTGCTCCGCGCGAACCCGCAGGTGCAGGTGCAGCTCGCCGACGAGCTCCCACCAGGGGTGCTCACCCTCGTGCACCGGGTCGACAACGACGACCGGAACGTGCAGGTCGACCGCGACGGTCTCCTCGTGCAGTGGCCGACCAAGCCGCTGCGCGGACGGGTGCCCGCGTTCCGCACGAGCCCGCGCTCCGAGGCCGTCGCGCCGGAGCGCGCCGTCTCCGGGTACAACCGCCCGTTCGGCGGTCCGCACCTGTGGGCGTCCGCCCCGGAGGCCGAAGGCCCGCAGTGGCTGCGCCTGGACTGGGAGCAGCCCGTCACGGCCTCCGAGATCCGCCTGGTGTTCGACGACGACGTGGACCTCGAGCTCAACACCCTGCACCACCACCGCAGCCCCGACGAGGTGCTGCCCCAGCTCGTGCGCGACTACCGGGTCGAGGTGCAGCAGGCGGGTTCCGAGGAGTGGCGCACCGTGGCGGAGGAGCGCGACAACCGCCATCGCCTGCGGGTGCATCCGCTGCCGGAGGACCTCGGCGCCCTCACGGCCGCCCGCCTCGTGGTGGAGCGGACGAACGGCGTCGCGGAGGCACGCGTGATCGCGTTCCGAGTGCAATCGTGACGGAGAGCGCTAACGTGAAGGGCATCCGTCGTCCCGGCGGAGACCGTCGTCCCTCCAGGAGGCCGCAGGTGACCACCTCGCCCGGCGGCCGCGTGCTCCCCGTCGCGCGGGCCACCCGCACGGGACTCATCGCGCTCGCGGTGCCGCATCTGGAGGAGCCGTACTTCGCGGAGCTCGGCTCGCGCATCGTCCGCGGCGCCGACGACCGGGGCCTGGCGGTGCTCATCGTGCAGACCGAGGGCGACCACAGCCGCGAGATCGACGTCGCCAACGGCGTCGGCCTGCCGCCCATCGACGGGCTCATCCACATCCCGCGCTCGCTCACGGTCGCCGACCTCACGCGCCGCACCTCCCCCGGGCCGCTCGTGCTGCTGGGCGAACACATCCAGGTGAGCCCGTTCACGCACGTCACGATCGACAACCGCGCCGCCGCCTACACCGCCACCGAGCACCTGCTCGCGGTCGGCTGCCGCCGCATCGGCTTCGTCGGACGCCGCGACGCCCGTCCCTCGGACGCCGCCGACCGTCGGCACGCCGGGTACCTGGAGGCCCTGGCGGCCGCCGGGATCCCCGCCGACCCCGCCCTCACCGCGCAGGTCGACGCCTTCACGGCCGAGGAGGGCGAGCGCGTGGCGGGCGCCATGGCCGCCGCGATCCCCGATCTCGACGGCATCGTCTGCTCGAACGACTCGGTCGCCCTCGGTGCACTGGCCGCTCTCCAGGCCCAGGGGCGGAGCGTTCCGGGAGACGTCGCCGTCGTCGGCATCGACGACATCCGGGCCGCGCGCTTCGCCGTGCCCGCCCTCAGCACCATCGCCCCCGACCACGCCCGCCTGGTGGACGCGGCGTTCACGGAGCTCGAACGGCAGATCGCCGCGCCGCCGGGAGCCGATCTCCCGGTGCGGCACGTGACGGTCGGCGCCCGGCTGATCCCGCGGGCGAGCACGGCCCGATGACGGCGGCGGACTCAGTCCGCGAGGGCCGTCGCGAGCGCACGCTCGTCGCCGCCGTCGCGCGCCGCGACGTGCAGGGTGCCGACGTGGGCCGCGAGCAGCTCCCGTGCGCCGTCGTCGAGGCCGTCGTCGGTGACGAGGCGGTCGATGTCGCTGAGGTCGGCCACGGTCGTGAGTCCGACCACGCCCCAGCGGGTGTGCTCGGCGAGGACGACGACCTCCCGCCCCGCAGCCATGAGCGCCCGGTTGGTCTCGGCCTCCAGCAGGTTCATGGTCGTGATGCCGGCCTGCTCGTCGAGGCCGTGGGCGTCGAGGAACACGAGGTCGCAGTGCAGGTGCTCGAGGGCACGGACGGCGACCGGCCCGACGAGCGCCTGCGAGGGCGTGCGCACGCCGCCGGTGAGCACGACCGTCTGCGTGTACGGGGCGTCGGCGCGATCCGGCGGCGAGAACAGGTCGGAGACCGGCAGGGCGTTCGTGACGATCGTGAGCTCGGGGACGCGCACGAGCTCCCGCGCGAGCGCCAGGGCCGTGGGACCACCGGAGATGCCGACCGCCATGCCGGGCTCCGCGAGATCCGCGGCCGCCGCGACGATCGCGCGCCGTTCGGCCGACGCCGCCGGAGCCGGAACCAGACGCTGGAGGCCCCGCGCCCGGACGCCGCCACGGATGCGCTCGACCGCGCCCTCCTCGGCCAGCTGATCGATGTCGCGCCGCACCGTCATCTCGCTCACCTGCAGCGTGGCCGCGAGCTCGCCGATGGACGCGGTACCGCGATCGCGGGTCAGGGCGAGGATGCGCTCGCGTCGTTCCGTGACCAGCACGCGGTCTCCTTCCGATGGAGCCTCCAGTCTGCCATGCACCCCCGCCCGCCCCACTCCCGGAACAGGATCCCTCAGCCCGCATGACCTTCCCCGAGCCCTACGCCACCTGGTTCCCCGATGCCGCGTTCGACGGCAGCTACGGCCGCACCGAAGCCGACCTCCGCGCGGTCCGCCCCGTGCCCGCGCCCCCCGGTTTCGCCGACCGCTGGCGGCGCTGGCGGCGCGAGGCCGCCGCGGTGGACGCGGCCCCCGTGGTCCTCTCCACCTCCGAGGAGCAGGGCCGTCGGGTGTCCGTCGTCGAGCATGCCGGCGTCGACGGTGTGCGGCTGCGGGCCTGGGTGGTCGAGCCCCTCGACGGCCCTCCCCGCGCGGGCGTCGTGCACGGCCACGGCTACGGTGGTCGCGACGCGGTCGATCTCGCCCGGGTGCCGGACGACGTCGCGGCGATCTATCCCGTGGCCCGCGGGCTCGGCGTGCTGAACGCGGGGATCGGAGCGCCCGAGCCGACCCCGGAGCACGTGCTCGCGGGCATCGACGATCCGGAGCGCTACGTGCTCGGCCTCTGCGCCCGTGACCTGTGGCTGGCGGCCGACGTCCTCGTCTCGGTCGTCGGCGCGCTTCCTCTCTACTACGTCGGGGAGAGCTTCGGCGGCGGCATCGGCGCTCTCGCCCTGCCGTGGGACGACCGGTTCGTGGGTGCCACCCTCATCGTGCCGAGCTTCGGCCAGTACGACGAACGGCTGGCGGTGCCATGCCTGGGGAGCGGGGAGACCGTGCGTCAGCACGTCCGGCGGCACCCCGAGGCCCGCGAGGTGCTGCGCTGGTTCGACTCCTCCACCGCGATCGGCTTCTCAGCGGTGCCGGTCCGGGTGGAGGCGGCCCTGTGGGACCAGTACGTGCCGCCGCAGGGGCAGTTCGCGGTCGCCGCCGGGGCCCGCGCCCTCGACCTGGCCGTCCTTCCGGCCGGTCACGCCGAGTACCCGGGGTCGGCGGAGGTGACGGCGTCCGCCATCCGCGGCGGGCGCGAGCACCTGGGACGGGTGCTCGC
This sequence comes from Microbacterium sp. UMB0228, assembly GCF_002871415.1. Classification (NCBI taxonomy): domain Bacteria; kingdom Bacillati; phylum Actinomycetota; class Actinomycetes; order Micrococcales; family Microbacteriaceae; genus Microbacterium; species Microbacterium sp. UMB0228. Next base: position 124,721 of record NZ_PNFU01000005.1, read on the forward strand.
CGGCTGACGACCGTCGCGCGCGCATCCTCCTCCGCGCAGGAGAGCACTGGACGCAACCTGTCATAACAGGTACAGTGAGCTTGTCATTACAGGTTGCGCGACGACGCAGCCCCCGTTTCGAGGAGCATGGATGCCCGAGTACCAGACCCCGCCGATCTCCCCGATGGCGATCGCCTTCGACGCCGAGAAGCTCACCCTCTCCCCCGAAGGCCCCACCCTGACCCGGCGGATGTCCGACCTCGAGGGCCTGTTCCGCGACCACGACGCCTGGGCGGCCGCCGCCGCGGGCGAGGACCCGATCGTCTACACGGTCGTCAGCTCCCCGGTCCCCGAGATCGAGCGGGAGCTGCCGCAGTCGATCACCACGATCATGCCCGGCGACACGGGCGGCGAGCTCTGGATGACGAAGGGCCACCAGCACCCCGACCACCAGGGCGAGATCTACCTCGCGCTGCACGGCCGCGGCGGACTGCTCATGTTCGACGGCGAGCGCACCGAGTGGCTCGACATGCTCCCCGGCACCATCGGCTACATCCCGCCGGGCTGGGCGCACCGCTCCGTGAACACGGGGGACGAGCCGTACTCCTTCCTCGCGGTGTACCCGGGAGGCGCCGGCCACGACTACGGCTGGGTGCTGGAGCACGGCATGGGCTCGCGGGCGTTCCGCGCGGAGTCCGGCGTCGACCTGCGCCCCTACGCGGAATAGGCTCCGGCCATGATCATCGCCCACGACCTCGGCACCACCGGGAACAAGGCGTCCCTGCACCACGACGACGGCCGTCTGATCGCCGCGGTCACCGTGCCGTACCCGGCCCACTTCGCGGCCGGCGGCGTCGCCGAGCAGGACCCGGCGGACTGGTGGCACGCGGTCGTCACGGCGACCCGCGACCTGCTCGCGCGCACCGGCACCGCCGCCGCCGAGGTCGCCGGCCTCGTGGTCAGCGGACAGATGATGGGCGCCGTGCTGCTCAACGCCGACGGCGAGCCCGCGCGGCCCGCGATCATCTGGGCCGACACCCGCGCCGGCGCCCAGCAGCGCGAGCTCGAGGCGGCGGTCGGCGCCGAGCGCGCCTACGGGATCCTCGGCCACCGTCTGAACCCCACCTACTCCCTCGAGAAGATCATGTGGGTGCGCGACAACGAACCCGCGGTGTGGCAGCGCGTGCGCCGGGTGTGCGTCGCCAAGGACTTCATCGTGCTGCGGCTGACCGGGCGCCTCGCCACGGACCGCTCGGACGCCTCGGGCACCAACGCCTACGACCAGGTCGCGGGCACGTGGTCGCCGGAGATCCTCGCGGCCGCGCGGCTCGATCCCGCCCTCTTCCCCGAGATCCTGGAGTCGACGCAGATCGCGGGCCCGCTCACGCCCGCCGCGGCCGAGGCGCTCGGGCTGCACACCGGCGTCCAGGTCGTGATGGGCGGGGGCGACGGACCGCTCGCCGCGGTCGGCTCCGGCGTCGTGGCCCCGGAGGACGGCGCCTACGTGTGCCTCGGCACCTCCTCGTGGATCTCCTTCGCGGCCGACGCCCCGCTGCACGACCCCGCGATGCGCACCTTCACGTTCGACAACGTCGTGCCCGCGTCGTTCGTGCCGACCGCGACCATGCAGGCCGGCGGCGCCTCGGTGCAGTGGATCGCCGAAGCCCTCTCCGTCGATCCCGCGCACCCGGAGACGGGGCGCCTCGTCGCCGAGGCCGCGAGCGACATCGACACCGACGACCTCTACTTCCTCCCCTACCTTCTCGGCGAGCGCTCCCCCCTGTGGGATCCCGACGCCCGCGGCGCGTTCGTCGGCCTCGCCAGGCACCACGGACGGGCCCACCTGATGCGCGCCGTGCTGGAGGGGACGGCGTTCAACCTCCTCACCTGCATCCAGGCGTTCCGGGAGGCCGGCGCGACGATCGACCGCATCGACGCCGTCGGGGGCGGGGCGCAGAGCGACGTCTACCTCGCCGTCCTCGCCGACGTCTGGGGCGTGCCCGTGCGGCGTCGCACCATCGTGGAGGAGGCGAACAGCCTCGGCGCCGCGGTCACGGGGGCCGTCGGCCTCGGCCTCACCGACTTCTCCGCCGCTCGGGCGCTCAGCGAGGTCACGGCGGAGTTCGCGCCGGACCCCTCCCGTCACGCGGTCTACGCCGAACGCCACGCGCGCTTCACCGACGCCTATACGGCTCTCGCGCCGTGGTTCGCCGGAAGGCGGCACTGATGGGCGTCATCCTCGTCACGAGCCGCTCCTTCTCGGACGGCGACCTCGACCTGGTCGCGCGAGCCGCCCAGGCCGGGCACCGGATCCTCCGCGGCCCCGCCCATCACGACCTCGACGAGCTGCGCGTGCTGCTGCACGGTGCCGACGCCTGGATCGCCGGGACCGGACCCGTCACCGACGCGCACCTCGCCGCCGGCCCGAAGCTCAAGGTCGTGGCGCGCTACGGGGTCGGTACCGAAGCGGTGGACCTGGCGGCGGCGCGGGAGCGCGGCATCCCGGTGACGAACACCCCCGGCGCGAACGCCGATGCGGTCGCCGATCACGCGGTCGGCCTCATGCTCGCCGCGCTGCGCACCATCCCGGACGGCGATCGCCGCGTGCGGGCCGGAGACTGGAGCGTGCGCCGCGGACGCGAACTCGGGGCGGCGACCGTCGGCATCGTCGGTTTCGGGCGGATCGGCCAGGGGGTCGCGCGGCGGCTCGGCGGTTTCGGTCCGCGGCTGCTCGCCACCGACCCTTTCCTCCCCGCCGACCTCGTGCGGGACCGCGGCGCCGAGCCCGTCGACCTCGACGCCCTATTCCGCACCGCCGACGTCATCACGCTGCACGCCCCCGGTGGTCAGCGCCTCGTCGACGCCGATCGCCTCGCCGGTATGCGGCCGGGCACGGTGCTCGTCAACACCGCCCGCGGTGACCTCGTGGACGAGCAGGCCGTCGCCGACGCGCTCCACGACGGCACCCTCGCGGGTTACGCGGCCGACACCCTCGACGGGGACACCGCCGCGCACGACAGCCCTCTGCTCGCCGCAGACCTCGCCGACCGCGTGATCGTCACACCGCACCTCGGCGCCCAGACCACCCAGGCCGTCGACAACATGGGGGCGCTGTCCCTCGACGACGTGCTCGCCATCCTGCGTGGCGCCGAGCCCGCGCACCCCGTCCCCGTGTCCGCTCCCGAGGAGACCCGATGACCACCGCCGCGACGTCCTCCGCACCGTCCACCACCGCCGACTACATGGGGTTCGTGGGTGTCACCACCGCCTCGTCGTCGATCATGAAGGTGTTCCCGCTGTGGGCCGACATCCTCGGACTCCCCACGCGGACCCTCGTCGGCCACGACCTGCCGATGGATGCCGACCCCGCCCAATACCGCGCCCTGGTCGAGCAGATCCGCGACGACCCGCACCACCGCGGCGCGCTCGTCACCACCCACAAGATCAACGTGTACGCGGCGGCGTCCGACCTGTTCGACGAGCTCGACCCGTTCGCGGTGTCCTGCGCCGAGATCTCCAGCATCGCCAAGCGCGGGTCCACGCTGTCCGGCCGCGCGAAGGACCCGATCACGGTCGACCTGGCGCTGCGCGACTTCCTCCCCGCCGACCACTTCGCGCGCACCGGGGCCGAGGTCGTGATCCTGGGTGCGGGCGGCTCCGGCACCGCGCTGAGCTGGGCCCTCGCCGAGCGGGAGGATGCCCCGTCCCTCATCACCGTGACCGCGCGCACGCAGGACAAGCTCGACCACCTGCGCGAGGTGCACCGCCAGCACGGCACCCCCGAGGGGCTGCTCCGCTACGTCGTCACCGAGACGCCGGAGGAGGCCGACGCGCTGGTCGCCGCCGCCCCCGCGGGATCGGTCATCGCGAACGCCACCGGGCTCGGCAAGGACCGCCCGGGCTCCCCGCTGACCGACGCCGTCGTGTTCCCCGAGGGCGCGTACGTGTGGGAGTTCAACTACCGCGGATCGCTGGAGTTCCTGCACCAGGCCGAGGTGCAAGAGGACGACCGCGGTCTGCACGTCGTCGACGGGTGGCGCTACTTCATCCACGGCTGGTCGCAGGTCGTGGCGGACGTGTTCGACCTCGACCTCACGCCCGAGACCGTGGAGCGCCTGGCGGACGCCGCGGAGTCGGTGCGCTGATGCCCGTCGTCCGGACCGTGCTCGGCGACATCGACTCGTCGCAGCTCGGGCGCGTGGACTACCACGAGCACCTCTTCCAGGTGTCGCCGCTGCTGGTCGGAGACGAGCTCGACGACGAGGCCGCGTCCGGCGAGGAGGCCGGTCTCCTGCGGATGAGCGGCTTCGAGTCGATGGTCGACGCGACGCCGTTCGGCCTGGCCAGGGATCCCGCCGCCGTCGCCCGCATCAGCGCCGCGACCGGCCTGCACGTGATCGCCACGACGGGACGGCACCGCGAGGCCCACTACGGCCCCGATCATCCGATGCAGGTGTGGGGCGCCGACCGCCTGGCCGCTCTGTTCGTGTCCGACCTCACGCGGGGGATGCCGGCGGACGACGCCGCGGTGTTCGAGACGCCCGACGTGCCTCTCGCGGCGGGGCCTGACGGGCAGCCCGTCCGCGCCGGCATGCTCAAGGGCGGGGCCGACTACTGGCGCCTCAGTCCGTTCGAGCGCACGACCCTCGTCGCCGTCGCTCAGGCGCACCGGGAGACCGGAGCCCCCGTCATGGTGCATCTGGAGTTCGGCACCGCCGCCCACGAGGTCCTCGACCTGCTTGAGGCCGAGGGGGTGCCGGCGGATCGCATCGTGCTGGCCCACGCCGACCGCGATCCCGATCCCGGTCTGCACGTCGCGTTGGCCGAGCGCGGCGCACACCTCGGGTATGACGGCTTCGCCCGCCCGCGCACCCGCTCCGACGCCGAGCTGCTGGCCCTCACGGTCGCCGTGGTGGAGCGAGGGGCCGGTGACCGGATCCTGCTCGGGGGCGACGTCGCCCGGCGCACCCGGTACATCGCCTACGGCGGCATGCCGGGACTCGCCTACCTCGGCGATCGCTACCTTCCCCGGCTCCGCGAGGCCGTGGGCGACGACGCCGTGCACCGGATGCTCGTGATGACCCCCGCGCGCTTCCTGGCGCTCCCCTCCTGACCCCGGCTTACTCCTCCGGCACCCTCTCCGCCGTCACCTGCACGACCCCGCTACGCCCGCACGATCATCTCGCGCCTCCCGTCGTGCATCCGGCCTCCGGTCGTGCGGGGTCTACTTCCACATCGCCTCGGCCTCGCGGTCGGCACGCACCAGAGTGGCGGCGGCATCCGCAGCGGCGGCGGTCGCATCGGCCAGCACCATGCGGAGGCGCTCCAGGGACTCCACCCATCGCGCCTGTGCGTGGTCATAGGCCGACTGCGCCGATCCGGACCATCGCGAGCGCAGGTCGCGCGTCGCCCGATCGAGCGCGTCCAGCTCCGTCGAGATCGTTTCGGTCGCCTCCCGCAAAGCCGCGACGAACTCACGATGCCGTTCGGGATCCAGCTCTATGCTCATTCTCCATTCCTCTCCCCCCGCCCCTATGCGCGCTCCTCGTGCAGACGATGACGCGCCGACCGGCGAGCTACCCGGTTCCGCGAGGACTCGATGCACCGCCCGCGCATCCCGGTGTCGCACGTCAGGTCCTGTCCTTGAAGACGCCCCCCGGCCCACACAACGCCGTTCCCGAAATGCTGTAGTTACCGGGATCGGTCGAGAAACTGATGTTCTGCACCGGCCCCCCCGAACCGAACACGGCCGGTCCGCTCCGGACGATACGAACGTCCATGCCGAGCGACTCCCAATACTCGGCCACCTTCTCCACATCCGCCAACCAATCCCGATCCGGCTGCGGCGGCGCCCACATCCCGTGCGCATACTTCGTCCCCCGCGCACCCCCCACCGCACACGGCTGCGGCGACGGCTCCCCGTCCTCCACCCACCCCGGACCCTCGATCAACGCCGCCGTCTCCGCAATCGTCTCCACCAACACATCCCGCGACTCCTCCGGCGACATCACATCCTCCGCCCCCACACACCCCGACACCACACCCACCACCACCAGCACAGCAAGCACCCCCAGGGTCCTCCTGCGTGCCGTCTCAATACCCATGCGCTGCTCCGTTCATCATCGCTTCCTGGAAGGGCGTCGCCTCGGGCGGCACATACGCCGAGACCCGTTCGCCCTGCCCCGTCGTCGCCAACGCGACGTTATACAGGGACTCTGTACCACGGTCGAGGTAGCCATCGCCCTCCGCGGTGAGCACGGCGTGGTCTTTCACAGCCGCGCCGCCCGCTCCCACAGATCCACCGCCGACTCCGCCTGAGCACGCGCCCACAGCAGCGTCGAGGCGTACCCTTCGAGCGCGGATGCCGCCGCGACCAAAGCCTCACGGACACGCGCCCAACGGGCAGCCGTCGACGTCACCCGCGACTCGAAAGCCTCAGCTGCACGACCCGTCCACCCCTCCGGAACACCCAACGACACCAGCCGCCCCGAAACCTCCTCCGCCATCGACGCCTGCCGACGCCATCGCGTCACAGCCTCATCGATACCCGCCGCATCACCCGGCACCAACACACGCGGATCCGTCGACTCCCCCAACTCCGCCATCAGAACTCGCCGCCCGGCCCCACCTGAAGACCGGCGGCACCCTCACCGTCCGCACGTTCGTAGATCGACGCCGTACCCCGCAGATTCCTGGCGACACCCTCCGTCATACGGGCGAACTCCGCCCAGCGCTCAGCCAACACGCCAGCAAAGGACGACACGGACGACGACAGTGCCGTATGCCCGAGACCGGCGCCAACCGTGAATCGCGGCGACTCCGCGGCTCTGTCCGCGATCGCATCGACCTTCGCCGCCGCTGCTCGTAAACCGTCCCCCGACACCCCGAAATGTCTCATTCTAAAATGTTACCTGCGACGCGGACGGTCGCGAGTGCGTGCACCCCGCCCCATCCGCACTACCTCGCCACGGGCGCACGACCGGCCCCTCACTCCGGTCGTGCATCCGTCACCGAATCGTGCAACCGGACCATGGAGCACGGACCCACGGACCCACGGACCCGGAGCCGGAGTCCCCCCGGACACGACGAAGCCCCCCGCCCGAAGGCGAGGGGCTCCGTCGTGCGGGTCACTCGTAGAGGACCGCGGCGATCTTGTCGTCCTCGATGTTGTTCTTGTCGTACCAGTAGGAACCGGTGTCGTAGAACTCCTCGACGTCGTCCCCGTTGGCCGCGTCGTAGGCCGCCTGCACGACCTGGGCGCCGATGCCGATCGGGTCCTGCGTGATGGCGCCGGCCATGGTGCCGTCCTTGATGGCGTTGATCTGGGCCGCACCGGAGTCGAAGCCGACGATGGTGATCTTGCCCTTCTCGAGGCCGAGCTCGTTCACGGCGTTCACGACGCCGATGGCCGAACCCTCGTTGGTGCCGTAGATGCCCTTGAGGTCGGGGTGGGCCGCGATGAGCGTCTTGGCGATGTCGGCCGACTTCAGGTGGTCGCCGTCACCGTACTGGATGTCGACGATCTCGATGTCGGGGTAGTCCGCCTCGATCTTCTCGACGAAGCCGTCGCGACGCTCGACACCGGTCGAGTTGATCTGCGAGTGGCCGACGATGGCGACCTCGCCCTCGCCGCCGATCAGCTCGGCCATGTGCTCGGCCGCCAGCGCGCCGGCGACCTTGCTGTCCGTCGCGGAGAGGCTGAGTCCGACGTCGCCGTTGCAGGGAGCGTCGAAGTAGACGACGGGGATGTCCTTGGACTTCGCCTGCTCGAGCGGGGCGACGCACGCCTCGGGGTCGAGGGCGGCGTAGGCGATGGCGTCCGGGTTCTTGTCGATCGCGGCGGTCAGCATCTCGAGCTGCTGCGCGATCTCGGTCTCGGCGGCCGGGCCCTCGAAGGTGATCTTGACGCCCAGCTCCTGGGCCTTCTCCTCCGCGCCCTTCTTGACGGCCTGCCAGAACTGGTGCTGGAAGCCCTTCGAGACCATGGCGATGTACATCTCGCCGTCGCCGCTGCCGGTGTCGCCGCCCGAGCCCTCTTCGATCACGTCGCCGCCGCCGGCACAGCCGGCGAACACGAGCGCGGATGCGGCCACGAGTGCCGCGAATGCGGTCTTCTTGCCGAATTTCATGGAAACTCCGTTGTTCTGTGTGGGTGCCGGCCAGGACCGGCGGGTGGACATTCGTGGTGCCTGTGCGGAGGGTTCCGCGGGGTCCGGCCGGAGCCGGGGACGGCGGCGGGCACGGGTTTCGCCGCCGCCGTGTCTCAGGTCCGCTGGCGGTTGCGCAGCGAGTCGAGGAAGACGGCCAGCAGGACGACGACGCCGACGACGATGTTCTGCCACTCGGGCTGGATCGACATGATCCGGAGGCCGTTGACGAGGACGCTCATGATGAGCGCACCGATCACGGTGCCGAGGATCGAGCCGCGGCCGCCGAGCAGCGAGGTGCCGCCGATGATCACGGCCGCGATGGCCTGCAGCTCGTAGCCGGTGCCGATCTGCGGCTGGGCCGAGTCGAGGCGGGCGGCGATCACGATGCCCGCGATGCCGGTGAAGGCGCCGGCGAACATGTAGATGAGGATCGTCCAGCGGCGGGTGTTGACGCCGGAGAGGCGCGTGGCCTCCTCGTTCGATCCGATCGCGAAGGTGTACCGGCCGAGCAGCGTCTTCGAGAGCACGAGCCAGGCGACGATCGCGAGGGCCGCGGTGATGAGCACCGCGTTCGGGATGCCGGGGATGAGCACGCCGAGCGCGATCTTCTTGAAGTCGGGAGCCGAGGTCGAGAAGTAGATCGGCGCAACGTTCGAGATCACGAGGGCGAGGCCGCCGGCGATCATCATCATGGCCAGCGTCGCGATGAACGGAGGCAGTCGCAGGAACGTGATGTTGACGCCGTTCACCAGCCCCATGAGCACACCGGTCGCGATGCCGCCGAGCACGCCCACCCACACCGGCAGGCCGAGGTTGGTGATGAGGACGCCGGTCATCACGGCGCAGAGCGCCATGCCGGTGCCGATCGACAGGTCGATGCCGCCCGTGATGATGACGAACGTCGTGCCGAGGGCAAGGATGCCGATGACCGCGGTCGACAGCAGCACGGTGGCGATGTTGCTGAAGGTGAAGAAGTTCGGGCTGGCGATCGAGAAGAAGATGACCAGGACGATCAGGGTGCCGAACGCGAGCGACTGCTGGAACTGCCGCTTGAGGAACCCGGCGACGTCGCGCTTGTCGGTGTCCTCGTTGACGGCCGTCTGGATGATCGTCGTCGTCGACGATCCGGACTGCTGTGGGGTGCTCATCAGTCTTCCTCCCCGTGGGCTGCGAGTTGCATGATCTTCTCCTGGCTGGCTTCCTCGTTTCGGAGCGTCCCGGTGATGCGACCGTTCGCGAACACGGCGATGCGGTTCGCGACCCGGAGGATCTCGGGGAGCTCCGACGAGATGACGATGATGGACTTGCCCGCGTCGGCGAGCTGCTGCATGAGGCGGTAGATCTCCTCCTTCGCGCCGACGTCGATGCCTCGCGTCGGCTCGTCGAAGATGAGGATGTCGCAGTCGCGCATCAGCCACCGGGCGATGACGACCTTCTGCTGGTTCCCTCCGGAGAGGAGCTTGACGACCTGGTTGACCGAGGGGGTCTTCACCCGCAGCTGCTGGACGTACTCCTTGGTGCGGTTCTTGGCCTTGCTGTCGCCCATCCACCCGATGCCGTTGGCGTAGGAGCCGAGCGACGCGAGCACGGTGTTGAAGGTGACGTCCTGCTCGAGCATGAGGCCGAGCAGCTTGCGGTCCTCGGAGAGGTAGCCGACGCCGTGCTTGACCGCGTCGGCGGGCTGCGCGATGCGGACGGTACGCCCGCCGATCGTGATCGTGCCGCCGTCACGGTGGTCCGCGCCGATGACGGCACGGGCGGTCTCGGTGCGGCCGGCGCCCATGAGGCCGGCGAATCCGAGGATCTCGCCCTTGTGCAGCTGGAACGACACGTCCTTGAGGAGCTTCCGCGTGGAGAGCCCCTGCACGTCGAGCACGATCGGGTCGTTGAGGTGCTCCCGCGCCTGCGGGCGGGTGCCCTCGTCGATCACGCGGCCGACCATCATCTCGATGATCGTCGGAATCGTGATCTCGGACTTGTCGAGTGATCCGATGTATGTGCCGTCGCGGAGCACGGTCACCCGGTCCGCCAGGCGGCGCAGCTCGTCCATGCGGTGCGAGATGTACACGATGCCGGTGCCGCGCGCCTTGAGCTGCTCGATGAGGACGAAGAGGGTCTCGACCTCGCTGTCGGTGAGGGCCGACGTCGGCTCGTCCATGATGAGGACCTTGGCGTTGAAGGACAGCGCCTTGGCGATCTCGACCATCTGCTGCTCGGCCACCGTCAGCTCGCCCACGCGCTGGCGCGGGTCGAGGTGGATGTCGAGGCGCTGCAGCAGCTCGGCCGTCTGCCGGTTGAGCTTCCGCTCCGACAGGAACGGGCCCGTCGTGGGCTCGCGGCCGACGTAGATGTTCTGCGCGACCGTGAGGTCGGGCATCAGGTTGAGCTCCTGGTGGATGATCGTGATCCCCAGCTCCTGCGCCTGCAGCGGGCCGGTGAGCTCGACCTCCTGCCCCTCGAACGTGATCGTGCCCTCGTCCTTGGTGTAGATCCCGGAGAGGATCTTCATCAGGGTGGACTTGCCGGCACCGTTCTCACCCACGAGCACGAGCACCTCGCCGGCGCGCACCTCGAGATGCACGTCCTTCAGCGCCTGGACACCGGGGAATCCCTTGCTGATCCCCTCGACCCTCAGGATGGGTCCACTCATGCGCTCACCTGCTTCCTTGAAGGTTCTGTCGCGATTGCGGCGGACCGTTCCGCCGTAAACATCGGATCAATTCTGCGACCTGCACCCGGGTCAGTGCAAGTTGTATCTAAATGTATCTAACGATCGGCGGCGGGGGAAGACCTGTAATAACATCTTGATCTCGAACCGCCGCCGGCGTCAGTGCAGGCAGATCGAGTCGACGGCGACGAGCTTGTCGCGGATGTAGGCGTTCGCGTGCGCACCCAGCTCGTCGTTGTCGGTCCAGAGGTTGCGCCAGATGCCGAGCATGCGGCTGAGGTCGGGCGCGACCACCGCCGAGGAGAACGACTCGAACACGATGGGGCCGTCGTAGCCGATGCGCCCGAGCGCCTTGAAGAACGTGTCGAAGTCGACCGTCCCGGTGCCGAGATAGCCGCGGTGGCTCTCGCCGATGTGCACGTACCGCAGAGCGGGAGCCGCATCGAGCACCGGCGCGAACATATCCGACTCCTCGATGTTCATGTGGTACGTGTCCAGGTGGATTCCGAGGTTGGGGCGGTCGACCTCGCCGAGGTACGCCAGCGCCTGCCGTGCGGTGTTCAGCACGTTGGTCTCGTAGCGGTTGACGACCTCGAGCGAGACGGAGACCCCGCGCGCGGCGGCGTGGTCCGCCACCCGGGCGATCGTGCGACGGCTCAATGCCAGACCCTCGGGCGTCACCGGATCCATGTACTTCTTCATCGCGCTGTAGATCACCCCGCAGAAGTGCGTACCGCCGAGCTCGGCGAGCACGTCGACCGCGCGGAGCAGGAGCGCCTCGCCCGCGGCGACCACGGTGGGGTCACTGCTCGTGATGTCGGTCTCGTCGGAGAGCCCGAGCGAGGCGCTGACCGCGAGTCCGTGCTCCGCGAGGGCGGCCTGGGCGGCGGCAACGTCGAACGAGAACGGGTCCATAAGCGGGAACTCGATGAGGTCGAAGCCCGCCTGCTTCGTCTTCTCGACCGCGAGCCGGATGCCGTCCGCGTCGAAGGTCCCCGTCCAGACGAGTCCGTGGCAGCCGATGTTCATGAGCGCTCCTCCGGCGGGTGTCCGGCACCGTCGCCGCGTGGACTTGGCACGTTACAAGTCCGATGTGCGAGTCACGCTACGTCGCCCTCCGCCGGGGTGTCAAGAACTTTCTTGGCACGTTACAAGTCCTCCGCTAGCCTGGGCCTCGTCCGGCCGCGCCTGCGGTCCCATCGCCGAAGGAGGACCATGCCCGCGAGCGTGAAGGATGTCGCGGCTCTCGCGGGGGTCTCGGCGTCGACCGTGTCGAACTACCTCAATCACCCGCACGTCCTCGGCGCCGCCAGCCGCGAGCGCGTGCGCGCCGCGATCGCCGAGCTCGGCTTCGTGCCGAACGAATCGGCTCGTCAGCTCCGCGCCGGGTCGAGCAAAGCCCTCGCCCTCATCCTCCTCGACGCCTGGCTGCCGTACTTCAACGACCTCTCCCGCGGCGTCGACGACGTGGCCCGCGAGGGCGGCTGGTCGCTCTTCTTCAGCGACAGCGCGCGGGATGCCGCCCGCGAGGAGCAGAACATCGACATGTTCGAGGCCCACCGGGTGCAGGGCATCGTCATCTACCCGCGCGGCGATGTCGTGCCACGGCTGGAACAGCTCGCGACCCACGGGATCCGCTCCGTGGTCGTCGGCCCCATCCGGGATTCGCCCTCCGTCGCCGCGGTCACCTTCGACGACCGCGGCGGCGGACGGCTGGCCGGCGAGCACCTGCTCTCCCTCGGCCGTCGCCGCATCCTGTTCCTCGGAGCCCCGACGGTGAGCCAGTCGAACGATCGTCTCGCCGGGCTGCGCGACGCGGTGGCGGGGACCGACGCCCGCGTCTCCGTCCTCGACGTCGAGCATCTCACGACGGAAGACGGCCTCCGGGCCGGGGCGCACCTGACGGACCTCCCGGCGGAAGAGCGTCCCGACGCGGTCTTCGCCGCGAACGACGGGGTGGCCCTCGGCGTGCTGACACAGCTGCTCCGCCACGGCATCCGGGTGCCGGAGGAGATCGCCCTCGTCGGGTTCGACGACGTGGCCGCCGCACACCAGGGCGTGGTGCCGCTGACGAGCATCCGGCAGCCCGGCTACGAGATCGGTCGCGCCGCCGGGGCCGCGCTGCTGCAGCTCCTCGCCGATCCGACCGCCGCGCCTCCGGCGCCCACGCCGTTCCCCGCCGAGCTCATCGTGCGGGAGTCGACCGTCGGGCGCTGAACCCCCGGGTCAGGCCGAGGGGTGGCCGACCACACCCTTCCGGAGGAGTGCATTGCCGTACTTGCGCGTCTCTCCCGTGCGCACCATCAGGTACGCCTCGTTCGCGACCTCGTAGTACGCGAAGCGCTCGACGAAGCGCGTGGTGTCGAGCTCCGTGCCGGCGGCGGCCATGAGTTCGCGCTGCACGTCCAGCACCTCGCCGTCGGCCGAGGTCATCAGATCGATGCCCGGCGCGTCGTCGAGCGGCAGCACGCTGCGGATGGCCGCGACGACCTCGGGCGTGGTGGTGCCGGGAAGATCGACCACGCGCGCCCCGAGACCCCAGGCCGGGAAGTGCGCGTCGGCGACGACCACGGCGTCGGAGTGCCCCATCCGGTCGAGATGCAGCAGCAGCTCCCCGGTCAGCAGCGGGTGGATTCCTTCGAGCACGGCGGCTCCTCTCGGTGGATGGAGGTCAGGAGGCGGGGATCAGGCCCTCGGCCGCGAGGTTCTCCCACAGGGCCGACGGGATCTCCCGGGCAGCGTACTCCGCGTTCTGCCGGAGCTGCGCCGGGCGACTGCCACCGACCACCACGGAGCGCACCACGTCGGACTGGAGCGGGAACCGGATCGCCGCGGCCGGCAGGGGCACGTCGTGATCGGCGCACACTGCGGCGATGCGCACGAGGCGGTCCCACAGCTCGTCGGGGAGCTGTCCGTACTCGTAGCGGCCGTCCCGACGCGGCTCGTTCGCCGCGAGGAGCCCGGAGTTGAACACCGACGCCGCGACGATCCCCGTCCCGGTCTCGCGGCACGCGGGCAGCACGTCGACGGCGGCGGGCTGCTCCAGCAGCGTGTACCGGCCGGCCACCATCACGAGGTCGAGGTCGGCGGAGCGCACGGATGCCGCCAGAGCCTCCGACACCATCGACCCGATGCCGATCGCGGTCACCTCGCCGTCCGCGCGCAGCTGCTCGAGGGCGGGAAGGGCCTCGGCGAGCGCGAGGTCGAGGTCGTGCCGCTCCGGGTCGTGCAGGTACAGGAGGTCGATGCGCTCGATGCCGAGCCGCTCGCGGGACTCGTCCAAGCTCGTCCGGATGCCGTCCGCCGAGAAGTCCCACACGCGCTGGAGGTCGTCCGGCACGTGGAAGTCGTTCGCGGTGTCGAGGCCGCCGGCGTGATCGGGATTCGGGCGGAGCAGACGGCCGACCTTGGTCGAGAGCACGTAGTCGCCCCGCGGCTTGGTCTGCAGGAAGGCTCCGAGCCGGCGCTCGGACAGCCCGAGGCCGTAGTGCGGAGCGGTGTCGTAGAAGCGGATGCCGCTCTCCCACGCCGCGTCCAGCACCGCCCACGCGTCGTCGTCGGACAGCTCACGGAAGAGGTTGCCGACGTTCGCGGCACCGTAGCCGAGGGTCGGGACGGTCAGGCGGTCAGGCGTGGACATGCGCACCCGTCCAGGTGTACTCCGCGATGCTGTCGGCCTTCATCTCCATGCCCGTGCCCGGAGCGGTGGGAGCCATGTAGGAGCCGCCCTGGATGTCGGTCGGCACGACGAAGTGCTCGTGCAGGTGGTCGACGAACTCGATCAGGCGGCCCTCGCGGGTGCCGGAGACGGCGACGAAGTCGAACATCGACAGGTGCTGCACGGCCTCGCACAGCCCGACGCCGCCGGCATGCGGGCACACCGGCACGTCGAACTTCGCCGCGAGCAGCAGGTTGGCGATGTTCTCGTTGACCCCCGCGACGCGGACGGCGTCGATCTGCATGACCGAGATCGCGTCGGCCTGGAGCAGCTGCTTGAAGATCATCCGGTTCTGCGCGTGCTCACCGGTGGCGACACGGATGGGCGCGACGCCGCGGGCGATCTCGGCGTGTCCGAGGATGTCGTCCGGGCTCGTGGGCTCCTCGATCCAGGCGGGGTGGAACTCGGCGAGCGCGTTCACCCACTCGATCGCCTCGGACACCTCCCAGCGCTGGTTGGCGTCAATCGCGATGGGGAAGTCCGGGCCGCACACCTCGCGCGCCTTGCGGAAGCGGCGGATGTCGTCGTCGAGGTCGGCGCCCACCTTGAGCTTGATCTGCGTGAACCCGTCGGCCATGGCCTCGCGGGCGAGGCGCTCGAGCTTCTCGTCGGAGTAGCCGAGCCAGCCGGGGCTCGTCGTGTAGCCGGGGTAGCCGGTGGCGAGGAGCTGCTGCTCGCGCTCGGCCCGGCCGGGCTCCGCCGCGCGCAGGATCTCCAGCGCCTCCTCGCGGGTGAGGGCGTTGGTGAGGTAGCGGAAGTCGACGAGGTCGACGAGCTCCTCCGGCGTCATCCGGGCGAGCAGCTGCCACAGCGGCAGGCCCGCGCGCTTGGCCTTGATGTCCCACAGCGCGTTCACGACCGCGCCGATGGCCATGTGCATGACGCCCTTCTCCGGGCCCAGCCAGCGGAGCTGCGAGTCGCCGATGATCTCGCGGAACGTGCCGCCCATGTCGTCGAGCAGCGGCTCGATCTCACGTCCGACGAGGTGTCCGGCGAGCGCGTCGATGGCGGCGACCTGCACATCGTTGCCGCGGCCGATCGTGAAGACGAAGGCGTGCCCCTCGATGCCGTCGCCGGCGTCCGTGCGGACGACGACGTACGCGGCGGAGTAGTCGGGGTCCGGGTTCATCGCGTCGGAGCCGTCCAGGCTCAGCGACGTGGGGAAGCGGATGTCGGTGGTGTCGAGGGCGACGATACGGCTCACGGGGTTCCTCTCCATGCGCGGGTCGTTCTTCCGCGCGGATCTCTTGGAGTGTAAACATCCGATGTCTATACTGTCAACGAGACCGGCCGCTGAGCAGCGGCCTCCCGAACGATCAGGAGAATCATGAAGTTCGCGCGGCTCGGCACCCCGGGGGCGGAGATCCCCGTCCTCCTGGAGGGTGACCGCTACCTCGACCTCCGCCCGGTGACATCCGATGTCAACGGCGACTTCCTTGCGGGGGACTTCGTCGCCCGCGTCGCCGCCGCCCGCGACGCCGGGGAGCTCTCCGAGCTGCCGGACGCCGCGACGATGCGCATCGGCGCCCCGATCGCCCGCCCGAGCGCGGTGATCTGCATCGGGATGAACTACGCCGCCCACGCCGCGGAGTCGGGGTCGGAGCCGCCGACCATCCCCATCATCTTCCTCAAAACCCCCAACACCGTCGTCGGCCCGAACGACACCGTGACGATCCCGCGCGGGAGCGAGAAGACGGACTGGGAGGTCGAGCTCGGCATCGTCATCGGCACCCGCACCGCGTACCTCGACTCCCCGGAGGAGTCGATGGCGCACGTCGCCGGCTTCGTCGCCGCGAACGACGTGTCGGAGCGCGACTTCCAGATGGCGGTCTCGGGCGGGCAGTGGTCGAAGGGCAAGATCGCCTTCGGCTTCAACCCCACGGGTCCGTGGCTGGTCACGCCGGACGAGGTCGACCACCAGGCGCTCGGCCTCCGCAGCTTCGTGAACGGCGAGCCGCGGCAGGACTCGAACACGAGCGACATGATCTTCACGGTCGAGCAGATCGTGCACCACCTGTCGCAGTATGTGACGCTCGAGCCCGGTGATCTGATCCTCACCGGCACCCCGCAGGGCGTGGCCCTGTCCGGCAAATACCCCTACCTCAGCGCGGGCGACGTGGTCGAGATCGAGATCGACGGCCTCGGCCGCCAGCGCCAGGACTTCATCGCATGGGAGGCAGAGAAGTGACCCTTCGACAGGCTCAGGGACCCCTTCGACAGGCTCAGGGACCCGACGCCGGCACGGAAGGCCTCGTGGCCATCGTCACCGGTGGCGCCTCCGGCATCGGCGCGGCGATCGCCGACCGTCTGCACGCGGACGGGGTCACCGTCGCGGTCCTCGACCGCGACACCACCCACGCCGACGAGCGCTTCGCCGCGTTCACCGCCGACGTCTCCGACCGCGCGAGCGTGGACGCCGCCGTGGCCGCCGTCGCCGAGCGCTTCGGCCGCATCGACATCGTCGTCAACAACGCCGGCATCGGCGCACAGGGCGACATCGCCGCGAACGACGACGACGAGTGGGCGCGCGTCCTCTCCATCAACGTCACCGGCATCGCGCGGGTGACGTCGGCGGCACTGCCCTGGCTGCGGAAGTCCCCGGCCGCCGCGGTGTGCAACACGGCCTCGATCGCCTCGACCACCGGGCTCCCGCAGCGGGCGCTGTACTCCGCGTCGAAGGGCGCCGTGTCGGCTCTGACCCGCGCGATGGCCGCCGACCACCTGCGCGAGGGCATCCGCGTCAATGCGGTCAACCCCGGCACGGCAGACACGCCGTGGGTCGGACGACTGCTCGACTCCGCGGCCGACCCCGCCGCCGAGCGGGCCGCGTTGGAGGCACGACAGCCCCACGGACGCCTGGTGAGCCCCGACGAGGTCGCCGCCGCGGTGGCCTACCTCGTGAGTCCCGCCGCGGGCTCCACCACGGGCACCTTCATCGAGGTCGACGGCGGGATGGCGCAGCTCCGCCTCCGCCCCGAGTAACCCGATCTTCCCGACGGCCCGGTGTCTCCCCGCGAGACCCCGGGCCGTCCCCGTCCCGTCCCGCCGTTCCGCCCCGTTCCGTCCCCAGCCGGGATCAATTCCGCTCCCCCGCCCCGCCCCGCACGCCCCTTTCTCATCCCGCACGCCCCACGCTTCCCGCCCGCCCCACCCTTCGGGATCAGAATCGCTCCTCCACCCCGCCCCGCAGGCTCCTTTCGCGTCCCGCACACTGCCTCGCCGCGCGGGCGGGATCAGAATCGCTCCTCGATGCGGCGGCCGCGGAGCGTTCTCATCTCGCACGCCCCGAGGCGCCCCGGAGGGACGACCGTGAGCGGCACGGCACCCATCCGGCCGGGATCAGAAACGGGCGCGGACGGGGCTCCGGAGGTGGCATATCGCACTCCTCCGCGAAAGGGGGTGGGGGTTAGAGGGAGTAGACGGAGGTGGCGGTGGCGTGGAAGAGGGCGTCGTGATCGATGCCGCGGGAGGAGGCCCACGTCGCCACGGCGTCCGCCCAGCGGCTGCGGGCGGACGGCTGATACACCGGTGCACCGTCGGCGGGAGCGTGCGTGCCGTCATGCTCCGCGGAGCCGACCGCCGACACGGGCCAGTCGCTCCCCCACATCAGGCGCTCGGGACCGAAGACGTCGGCCGCGGTGTCGAGGAAGGGTTCGAGCTGCGCGAGGCTCCAGTCCCCTCCGGCTTCCGCGGGCAGTCCGGACACCTTGCAGAACACCCCGGGGTGTCGCGCGAGTTCGGCGAGGTCCCGCTCCCACTCCACAGAGGGCGTGCGCGGAGCCGAAGCCGTCCCGACCTCCGGCTTACCCAGGTGGTCGAGCACGATCCGCAGCTCGGGGATCGCGCCGGACAGTCGTGCGAGGTCCGGGAGTTGCGCGGCACGCACGCACGCGTCGAAGGTCCACCCGTGCGCCGCGACCTCCCGGGCTCCGGTGATGAACGCCGACGAGAGCATCAGGCCGTCCGGCTCCCCCTGCAGGAGGTGACGCACCCCGACCACCAGGGGCTCGGCGGTGAGGCTCTCCAGGTGCACCGTGGTATCGGTCCCGCGGTCGAGACGGGCGCCGGCCACGATGCCGACCACCCCGAGGCGCTCCGCCTGCCCGGCCACCCACCGCACCTCCGCGAGGAAGTCGTCCTCGGCGGTCTCGGCCTGCACGAACACTGCCCGCTCGTCCGTGGCCCGGTCCCCCCGCGCACGGTCGAGCTCGAGAGCGCCGAAGCGCCCCGCGAGCGGACCCTCCAGCCACGTGTACTCGAGAGCCTCCGGGTCCCACAGGTGCAGGTGCGAGTCGAGGATGCGCATGTCCCCATCCTGCCGCAGACATCGGATGTTGTGCGAGGATGAGCGCCATGGCAGTGACGGACGAGGCGATCGAGAAGATCAAGGCGATGATCGTGTCGGGCGAACTGGCCCCCGGCGATCGCCTGCCCCCGGAGAAGGAGCTGTCCGAGCGCCTCGGCCTCTCCCGCAACTCCATGCGCGAGGCGGTCAAGGCACTGGAGGTCATCCGCGTGCTCGACGTACGCCGCGGCGACGGCACCTACGTCACGAGCCTGGAGCCGCACCTGCTGCTGGAGGCGATCGCCTTCGTCGTGGACATGCACGACGACGACTCGATGCTGGAGATGTTCGCCGTCCGCCGGATGCTCGAATCGCAGGCCACCGGTCTCGCGGCGACCCTCGGCACGGACGAGGCGATCGCGGCCCTGCAGGAGGAGGTGGAGGCCGTCGACGCGTCCGTCGGGATCGAGGAGCTCGTCGACCACGACATCCGCTTCCACCGCGAGATCGTGGGCATGGCGGGCAACGCCTACCTCGCGAGCCTCATCGAGCACCTGAGCAGCCAGACGGTCCGGGCGCGCGTGTGGCGGGGTCTCACGGAGGGCGGCGCCGTGGAGCGCACTCTGTCGGAGCACCGCGCCATCGCCGATGCCATCGCCCAGCGCGACTCGGCGCTGGCGACCTCCCTCGCCACGGCCCACATCGCCGGTGTCGAGCGGTGGCTGCGGCAGGCCGCGTCGGCCTGAGCCGTCAGGCCCCGAGGCGCTGCATCGCGGCGTCGAACTCCGCCGCCGAGCTGTCGCTCACCTCGTGGAACAGCAGCTGGTCGAGCACGTCGGGCGCAGCGGTGAAGTAGGGCACCCCGGCCGCGCGCAGCCCCGTGATGTCGTCGGCCGAGCGCAGGGACGCGGCGAGGACGTTGGAGCCGCTGCCCGCGCACATCTCCTGCATCCGGGCGATGAGCGCGTCGCCGTCCATGCCCGCGTCGCGCATGCGTCCGAGGTAGGGCGCGATGTACTGGGCGCCGATCGAGGCGCACGCGAGCGCCTGCGCGACGGAGTACACCGCCGTGACGAGGACCGTGGCCCCGTCGCGGACGAGGGCCGAGGCCGCCGCGAAACCCGCTGCAGTCGCGGGCACCTTGACCGCCACCCGGTCGCCGAGCGCGCGGATGCCCTCCGCGTTCCGGAGGAAGGAGTCCGTGTCGCCGCCCCACGTCTGGAAGAAGACCTCCCGTGCGCCCTCGTCCACCCAGCGGGCATAGAGGTCGGGGATCTCCGCCGCCGTCCGCCCGCCGCGCTCGAGGATCGTGGGGTTCGTCGTGACGCCCTGCACCACCCCGGCGGAGAGCAGCCGCGAGACGCGGTCGGTGTCGGCGCTGTCGACGTACAGGCGGGGCGCGATCGCGGTCATCGGGGTCTCCTCGCGGGCAACCTGTCGTTACAGGTGGGGCTTCGGCTAATGTAATGACAGCTCCCGAACCTTGTCAAAGACCGGGAGCCCCGCGCTGTCGAGGAGGATCAGGAGCGAGATGACACCCGCACACCCCGGCGACCGCTCCGGCGTCGTCATCGTCGGCAGCGTGACGGCCGACGTCACGACCTTCTCCCAGCGGCTCCCCGCCCGCGGCGAGACCATCCTCGGCGACGAGTTCACGCTGATGCTCGGCGGCAAGGGCGCGAACCAGGCCGTCGCGGCCGGACGCTCCGGAGCCCGCACGAGCTTCGTCGGGTGCGTCGGCGACGACCTGTTCCACGACCTCGTGGTGGAAGGGCTCACCGCGGCCGGCGTCGACCTCGCGCACCTGCGCACCGTGCCGGGCCCGACCGGCATCGCGCACATCCGCGTCGACGCCTCCGCGCAGAACGACATCGTCATGGTGCCGCTCGCCAACGCCGCCCTCAGCACGGCGCAGATCGACGAAGCCCTCGCGGCTCTCGCCCCGACGACCTCCGTCCTGCTCACCCAGCTCGAGACCCCGTCCGCCCTGACCGCTCACATCACCGCGCGCGGTCGCGAGCACGGGATGACCGTGATCCTCGATCCGGCGCCGGCGGCGGAGCTGGCGCCGGAGATCTGGCGGAGCATCGACATCGTCACCCCGAACGAGACCGAGGCGTCGCTCATCAGCGGCATCGAGGTGACCGACGCCGTCTCCGCCGAACGCGCCGGGCACTGGTTCCTGGAGCAGGGCGTGGGCGCCGCGGTCATCACCCTGGCCGGGCAGGGGTCGTGCGTCGTCACCGCCGAGGGCGCCACCGTCGTCCCGCCGTTCCCCGTGGAGGCCGTCGATACCACCGCCGCGGGCGACGCCTACGCCGGCTACCTCGGTGCGGCGCTCGCGAGCGGAGCCGCCCTCACCGATGCGGTGCGGCTGGCGACCGCCGCGGGCGCCCTCACCGTCACGAAGCAGGGGGCCTCACCGAGCCTCCCCCACCGCGCCGACGTCGAGGCCTTCCTCGCCGCGCGCACCGCGGCCCCCGTCGCGAACTGAACCAGGAGCACACGATGCGCAAGACCTCGACCACGATCAACCCGGCGCTCTCCCGCGTCATCAGCGAGACCGGGCACACCGATCTGATCGTCGTGACCGACGCCGGGCTGCCGATCCCGCCGGGATCCGAGCGCATCGACCTCGCCTACCGTCCCGGCGCTCCCGCGTTCCTCGACGTGCTCGACACGGTGCTCGCGGAGCTCGTGGTCGAGGGGGCGACGGTGTCGGCCGAGGTCGCCGAGAAGAGCCCGGAGGTGCTCGACGCCCTGCGCGAGCGCTTCGCCGACGCAGGGTTCGAGATCGAGCTCGTCCCGCACGTCGAGTTCAAGCAGCGCACGCACGCCGCCCGTGCCTTCGTGCGCTCGGGGGAGTTCACCCCGTACGCGAACGTGATTCTGCACGCGGGGGTGGCGTACTGATGTCTCTCATCGAGGATGCGATCGACCGCCACAGCGCGGCGCCGATGTACGACCAGCTCCGGCAGCTCATCATCGACGGCATCGCCCGCGACGGTCTGCAGCCGGGCGATCCCCTCCCCGGCGAGCACCGGCTGTGCGAGCGCTACGGCATCTCCCGCACGGTCGTGCGCCAGGCGCTCGCCCAGCTCGAGCACGAGGGACTCGTCGAGCGTGTGAAGGGCAAGGGCACCTTCGTCTCCCGCCCGCGCACGAGCGAGAGTCTCGTACACACGCTCGTCGGGCTGTACGACGACGTCGAGCGGCGCGGCGGCCACGTGCACAGCGACGTCCTCCGGCACGAGCAGACCGTCGCCGACGAGGAGGTCGCCCTGGCCCTGGAGGTGCCGGTCGGATCGCCGGTGATCGTGCTGGAGCGACTGCGGCACGTCGACGGCGACCCCTGGTCGCTCTCAACCACGTGGATGCCGGAGGCGGTGGGAGCGGTGACGCTCGGCGCCGACCTCACCGAGGCGTCGCTGTACCGGCTGCTCGCCGACCACGGCATCATCGCCACGCACGGTGTCCGCTCCGCCGAGGCGACGGTCGCCACGCACGAGCAGGCTCAGCATCTCGGTGTGAGCGCCGGCTCCGCCCTCCTCCGCCTGCGCAGCATCAGCCGCAGCGAGGACGGGCTGCCGATCGAGTACTTCATCGCGTACCACCGGGGCGACCGCTCGCGCTTCGAGTTCCAGCTCCAGCAGGAGCAGTCCCAGGCGTCGCTGATGCACGTGGACGGATCGGGCGACGCCTCCCCCGCGGGCACGGTGGGCTGACGTCGGGCCGGTACGCTCGAGGGCATGAGCGACTGGACCAGCACCGCGATCGCCCTGCTGGAAGCCGATGCTAACCGCAGCGCCGACACGCACCTGCACCTGTTCCCGCTGCCGCCGGAGTGGGGCATCGACCTCTACCTCAAGGACGAGTCGGTGCATCCGACCGGCTCCCTCAAGCACCGCCTCGCGCGCTCCCTCCTCCTGTACGGACTCGTCAACGGTCGCATCCGCGAGGACACGACCCTCGTGGAGTCGTCGAGCGGGTCGACCGCGGTGTCGGAGGCCTACTTCGCCCGGATGCTGGGGCTGAAGTTCATCACCGTCGTGCCCCGATCGACGGTGCAGGAGAAGATCGACCTCATCGAGTTCTACGGCGGCACCTGCCATTTCGTGGATCGCGCGGAGGACATGTCACCCGAGGCGCAGCGCCTGGCGGCGGACTGCACCGGGCACTACCTCGACCAGTTCACCTACGCGGAGCGTGCAACCGACTGGCGCGGCAACAACAACATCGCCGACAGCGTGTTCGGCCAGCTCGCCCAGGAGCGGCATCCGATCCCGCGCTGGATCGTCACGGGCGCCGGCACCGGCGGCACCAGCGCCACGTTCGGCCGGTACGTGAAGTACCGCCGCCATGACACCCGGATCGCGGTCGTTGACCCCGAGGGCTCGGCCTTCTACGACGGCTGGGCGGGGACGGTCGACCCGCCGGCCGGACGCCCGAGTCGCATCGAGGGCATCGGGCGGCCGCGGGTGGAGGCCTCGTTCGTGCCGTCCGTGATCGACGAGATGATCCAGGTCCCGGACGCGGGCTCCATCGCCGCGATCCGGCTCCTCCGCGAGCGCACCCTGCACTGGGCGGGCGGCTCCACCGGCACGAACCTCTACGGCGCGTTCCAGCTCATCGCCCGGATGCGTGCCGCGGGCGAGACCGGCAGCGTCGTGACCCTGATCTGCGACAGCGGTGTGCGGTACGCCGGCACGTACTACTCGGACGAGTGGGTCGCGCAGCAGGGGTGGGACCTCGCCCCGCACCGTGCGCGATTGGAGCGGTTCCTGGAGACCGGGGTCTGGGCGGACTGATCCTCGGGTTACGCTGACCCCATGACCACACTCATCCTCACTGTCGCGGGTGCCGATCGTCCGGGCCTCGTGGCCGCCGTCGCCGATGTCGTCGATGCCCATGGCGGCAACTGGGAGAACAGCTCCCTCGCCGAGCTCGCCGGCACGTTCGCGGGTGTCATCGAGGTGTCCGTGCCGACCGAGCGCACGGGGGAGCTCGAGACCGCGCTCCGGGGGATCCAGGGGCAGGGGCTGCTCACGCTCTCGGTGCTCACCGGCACGCCAGGGCCGTCCGAGGATGAGGAGCAGCTGCTCGTGATGCAGGTGCTCGGCAACGACCGCCCCGGCATCGTGCGCGAGGTCTCGGCGGTGCTGAACGCGCATGCCCTGAGCATCGAGGAGCTCACGACCGAGACCCGGGAGGCCGCGATGGCCGGCGGGCGGCTGTTCGAGGCCTCGGTGATCGCGAGGGTCCCGCCGACGGTCGACCTCGACGCCCTGCGCGCCGACCTCGAGCGCCTCGCGTCGGAGATCCAGGTCGACATCAACCTCGGCTGACCCCGTTCGCCATCCCGCCCCCTTCGGTGCCGCCCACCCCCTTCCGGACGGCCGAATAGGGCCGGGGCGCACGAAAGAGGGTGGCTCGGCCGGGAAACCAGGAGTCAGAGGCCGGAGTACCGCCGCACCCAGTACTCGGTGTAGGCGACGTGAGCGGACGCGGCGGCCGAGGCAGCGACCGGATCCGCGGCGGCGAGGCCGCGGAGGATCGCGCGGTGGCCGGCGTCGGAGTGGATCTTGAGCTCCGCGGCATCCTCCGGGTCGGAGATCCGGTAGGCACGGGAGCGGGAACGCAGCACGTCGATCAGGCTCGTCAGGGCCTCGTTGCCCGCGACCGACGAGATGGCCATGTGGAACTCGTGGTCGAGGCGGGACTGCGCCTCGAAATCCGTCGTCGACTCGATCTCCGTGAGCACCGCGTCGAGCGCAGCGACCGTGTCCTCGTCGATCCGGGCCGCGGCGAGCGCCGCCGCATGGGGCTCGAGCACCCGTCGGAGCTCCGTCAGCTCCAGCACCCCGGCCATCGGCAGCAATCCGACCGTGAGAGAGAGACTGCCGATGAGGTCGGCCGCGCGGAGCTCGCTGACGTAGCTGCCGGAACCGTGCCGCGTCTCCAACACGCCCAGTGCGGCGAGGGTCCGGATGGCTTCGCGGAGCGACCCGCGCGAGACACCGAGCCGTTCGCACAGCTCCCCCTCGCTCGGCAGCCGGTCACCGGGGCGCAGGGCGCCGTCGGCGATGAGAGCCCGCAGGCCGTGCAGCGCCGTGTCGAGTGCGCTCATCGTCATCCTCTCTGCCACTCCCCCACCCCTCGTGAAGTCTGTCGGACGCCCCCGGCGTCGCAAACTCGTATGACAACTATGTTTCATCTTCGCGGTTTCGTAGCCAAAATCGAAGGCGTGTGGCACAGTTGTGCAACAACTCGCCCCCACTCACCGATGAGGTCCGATGCCCGCTCCGCAGTTCCCCGCTCCGCTCACGCTGAACTCCGGCCTGCGAGCGCGCGATGCCTGGCCCCTCGACCCGACGGTGATCCACCTCAACCACGGATCCTTCGGGGCGGTGCCGTCGGTCGTGGTCGCCCATCAGGACGCCCTGCGCCGCCGTGCCGACCTGAGCCCCGTGGAGTGGTTCCCTCGCATCGCGGAGCGCGTACAGGAGGCGAGGCAGCGGACGGCTCCGTTCGTCGGCGCCCGCCCGGAGGACAGCGTGTTCGTGCCCAACGCCTCCGCCGCGGCCACGGTCGTCTACAACGCCCTCCAGCTCGACAGGGGCGACGAGATCCTCGTGACCGACCAGGGCTACGGCGCCATCACCATGGGCGCCGAGCGCCTCGCCCGACGCTTCGGCGCCTCCGTCCGCACGGTCGCGCTTCCCCTGCTCGCGGATGACGACGAGATCGTGCAGCTCTTCGCCGACGCCCTCTCCCCGCGCACGCGGCTGCTCGTCGTCGACCAGATCACCTCGCCCACGGCCCGCCTGCTGCCCACCCGTCGCATCGCCGACCTCGCGGCCGCACGCGGTGTGCGCACGCTCGTCGACGGCGCCCACGCTCCCGGCCTCATCCCGGACGCGGCGGCCGTCGCCGGCGGCGACTGGTGGTTCGGGAATCTGCACAAGTGGCCCTGCGCCCCGCGCGGCTCCGCCCTCCTCGTCACCACCGCCCCCGACCGCGACGAGCTCTGGCCGCTGATCGACTCCTGGGCCGCGCGCGAGCCGTACCCCGAGCGCTTCGACACGCAGGGCACAATCGACGCGACGACCTACCTCGCCACCCCCACCGCGATCGAGTTCATCGAGGCCGAGTTCGGATGGGCGGCCGCCCGCGACGCCATGGCCGCGCGTGCCGACGCCGGTGCCGAGCTCATCGCCGAAGCCCTGCGCCCCTTCAGCGACGAGGATCCGCTGACCCCCCTCCCCTCCCCGGTGCCGTCCATGCGGCTCATCCGGCTGCCGCTCGGCCTCGGCGCCACCCGCGAGGAGGCCGACGCGCTGCGCATGGACCTCCTCGACGAGGTCGGCGTGGAGACCGCGTTCACGAGCTTCCGGGGCGTCGGCTACTTCCGCCTGTCCGCGCACCTGTACACGGAGGCGTCCGACATCGAGGCGTTCGTCGAGCGCTGCGTCCCCGCGATCCTGCGCCGCGCCGGCATCCGCCCCGCTGACGCCCTCATCCTCCCCTGACCCGCACCACCTCCCGCACGACCCACCCGAACACCACCCACCCCCACCGAGAGGCACATCGTGAAGAACAAGATCTTGACGACCGCAGCCGGAGTCGGCACCGTCGCCGTCCTCGCACTCACCGGCTGCTCCGGAGGCTCCGGCTCGTCCGGCGGCGACGGCAGCGTCACCCTCCAGATGGTCGAGAGCCTGACGAACCCGGCGCGCACCGAGCTGCTCCGCGGACTGCTCGACGAGTTCGAGAAGGACAACCCCGACATCACCGTCACCCTGGTCTCCCCGCCCACCGAGCAGGCCGACCAGAAGATCCAGCAGATGCTGCAGTCCGGTAAGGGCGTCGACGTGCTCGAGGTGCGCGACATCACCGTCGGGCCGTTCGCGAACAACGGCTGGCTCTACGACCTCGGCGCCGATCTGAAGAAGTGGGACGGCTGGGACGCCCTCACCGAGAACGCGCAGTCGGCCTCGGTCGCGGAGGACGGCAAGAGCTACTTCGTCCCCTACGGCTTCTACGGCCTGTCGCTGTTCTACCGCACCGACCTCGTCGAGCAGGCCGGCTTCGACGGCCCGCCGCACAGCTGGAAGGACCTGCTGGAGCAGGCGTCGGCGATCCAGGACCCGTCGAACAACATCTATGGGTACGCGTTCCGTGGCGGTCAGAACGCGAACAGCAACGTCGTCGCGGCGATCGAGGCCTACACGATCGATGGCCTCGACACGGAGGACGCGTTCCTCATGGAGGACGGCTCGACGATCTTCGCCGCCCCCGAAGCACAGGAGGCCGTCGACGACTACTTCGACCTGTTCACCGAGGCCTCGCCGCCGTCCGCCGTCTCGTGGGGCTACCCCGAGATGGTCGCCGGGTTCACCAACGGCACCACGGCCTTCCTCCTGCAGGACCCGGAGGTCATCGCGACGGTGCAGGACTCCTCGCTGACCGAGGACCAGTGGGACACCGCGCCGCTGCTCGTCGGCCCGTCCGGCAAGGCCGCACAGCCCCTCGCCGTCGCCGGCTGGGGTGTTGCGGAGAACAGCGAGCACAAGGAGGCGGCGGTGAAGCTCGTTGAGTTCCTGTCGTCCGCCGAGCCCGCCACCGAGTTCGCGCAGGCGAACAGCCTCGTCCCGATCATCGCGGCCGCCGCGGACGACGAGTTCTACTCCACCGGCCCGTGGACCAGCTACGTCACCATGACCGAGGACCCGGAGACCTACGTCAACGTGCGTCAGCCGCGCGGGGTGAGCTGGTGGACCGAGTGGATCCAGAAGTCCGACCAGGACGTGCAGAGCGTGCTGCTCGGCGACATGTCCACCAAGGACCTCCTCGCCTCGTGGGACGCTTTCTGGACCGAGAAGTACGCCGCGGAGAAGGGTTGATCCGTGGCCCGCACCATCCGTGAAGGGGGCTCCGTCGGCACCGCCGGCGGGGCCTCCCCGGCATCGCGTCGTCGCCCCTTCCGGGGCCGCACCGCCCTCACGCTGCTGGCCTTCCTCGCGCCCGCGATCGTCTTCGTCTGCTGGTTCACCTACTGGCCGATGCTGCAGGGCGCACGCATGGCCTTCCACGACTGGAACCTGTGGGATCTCACGTCGACGCCGTTCGTGGGCTTCGACAACTTCCTCGCCGTCTTCCGCGACCCGGCGTTCCCGACCGTGGCCTGGAACTCGGTGCTCTGGGTGGTCGGCTCGCTCGTGCCGCAGCTCGTGATCGGGTTCCTCATCGCGCTCGCCCTGCGCAAGCGGTTCCGCTTCCGCGGCCTCTACCAGGCGCTGGTGTTCTTCCCGTGGGCGGTGTCCGGCTTCCTCATCGGCATGCTGTTCCGCTGGATGTTCAACGCCGAGTTCGGCGTCGTCAACGACCTGCTCATGAAGGCGGGACTGATCGACGCCCCGCTGCCGTGGCTGGCCGACCCGAAGCTCGCGATGTTCGCCGTGATCGTGGCGAACATCTGGTACGGCGTGACCTTCTTCGCGATCATGATCCTCGCGGCACTCCAGTCGGTGCCGGACGAGATGCTGGAGGCGGCGAGCCTCGACGGCGCCGGCAAGGTGCGGCAGCTGTTCTCGATCATCATCCCGTACATCTCGATGACGCTGCTGCTCACGATCCTGCTGCGCGTGATCTGGATCTTCAACTTCCCCGACATCATCTACGCGATGACGAACGGCGGCCCAGCCAACCAGACCCACATCATCACGACGTGGATGATCAACTACACGCAGCAGGGCAACTACGGCATCGCGAGCGCCATCGGGCTCATCGTCGTGGCGTTCCTCATGGTGTTCTGCGCGTTCTACCTGATGGCGATGCGGAGAGTGCAGCGATGACCATCACCTCATCCGTCCGGACCGGGTCCTCGGTCACGGAGACCCGTCGCATCACGGTGCCCGACCCGAAGGCCGCCCCGCGTCCCAGGCCCCGCGTCACGGTGGGCGGCGTGGTGCGTATCGTCGGCCTGGGGCTGTGGCTGCTCATCACGCTGTTCCCGCTGTACTGGATCACGCTCACCGCGTTCAAGTCGCCGGGGACCATCAACCGCTTCCCGATCGAGTACTGGCCGAGCGAGCCCTCGCTGGACAACTTCACGAGCCTGTTCGAGAAGAGCTCGTTCGGGACGTTCCTGGCGAACTCGGCCATCGTGGCGGTGTCGGCGGGCGCGGTGGCGACGCTCATCGCCCTGCTCAGCGCCTACGTGCTGGCACGGTTCGAGTTCCGCGGCAAGGGCACGGTGCTCATCGCGTTCCTGTTGACGCAGATGATCCCGGCGTTCATCGCCCTCGGACCGCTGTACTCGATGATGACCGACCTGGGACTCGTCGACACCAAGCCCGGCCTCATCCTCGTCTACATCGCGATCTGCATCCCGTTCTCCACGGTCATGCTGCGGGGCTTCTTCGAGAACGTCCCCGACGCGCTGGAGGAGGCGGCGATGATCGACGGCTGCTCCCGCCTGGGCGCCCTGTTCCGGGTGCTCGTGCCGGTGATGACCCCTGGCATCATCGCCGCGTTCATCTTCAACTTCGTGAACTGCTGGAACGAGCTGTTCCTGTCGGTCGTGCTGATGAACACCGATGCGAACCGCACCGTGCCCTCGGCGCTGAACGGCTTCATCTCCACGTTCAACATCGACTGGGGCTCCATGAGCGCCGCGGCCGTGCTGACGATCCTCCCGACGATGGTGATGTTCGCCCTCGCCAGCCGCTGGATCGTCCAGGGCCTCACCGCCGGGGCCGTCAAGGAGTAACCCGCCCGAATCGCGCAAATGGTCCCATTCCTTGACGGAATGGGACCATTTGCGCGATTCGAAGGGCTAGACGAGCCGGGACTTCGGCGACACCGAGTACGTGTGCTCGGCGTCGCGGTTGACCGTGTCGCCGAGAGCCTCGTCGATCGCGGTCATGGTGTCGGCGTCGAGCGTCACGCCGGAGGCCTTGACCGTGTCGGCGAGCTGCTCCGGACGGGAGGCGCCGACGAGGGCCGCCGCGACGTTCGGGTTCTGCAGCACCCACGCGATCGCGAGCTGCGGCATCGACAGCCCCGCCTGCTCCGCGATCGGCTTGAGGCGCTGCACCGCGGTGAGGATGTCGTCCTGCAGGAAGCTCTTGATGAAGCCTGCGCCCGAGTTCTGATCCGTGGCCCGCGACCCCTCCGGCACCGGCTGGCCAGGGAGGTACTTGCCGCTCAGCACGCCCTGCGCCATCGGCGACCAGACGATCTGCGAGATGCCGAGCTCCTCCGACGCCGGGACCACCTTGCCCTCGATGACCCGCCACAGCATGGAGTACTGCGGCTGGTTGGAGATGAGCTGGATGCCGAGCTGCTTCGCCAGGGCGTGCCCTTCGCGGAGCTGCTCCGCGGTCCACTCCGAGACGCCGATGTAGAGCGCCTTGCCCTGCCGGACGATGTCGGCGAAGGCCTGGAACGTCTCCTCGAGCGGGGTCTCGTAGTCGAAGCGGTGCGCCTGGTAGAGATCGACGTAGTCGGTGCCGAGGCGGTGCAGCGAGCCGTTGATCGACTCCATGATGTGCTTCCGGCTCAGGCCGGTGTCGTTCGGACCCTTGGGGCCGGTCGGGAAGTAGACCTTGGTGAAGATCTCGAGGCTCTCGCGACGCTGGCCCTCCAGCGCCTTGCCGAGCACGACCTCCGCGGCCGTATTGGCGTACGTGTCCGCGGTGTCGAACGTGGTGATGCCGGCGTCCAGGGCGGCGTGCACGGTCTTGACCGCGGCGTCGTCCTCGACCTGCGAGGCATGCGTGACCCAGTTGCCGTACGTGATCTCCGAGACCTTGAGACCGCTGTTGCCGAGATAGCGATAGTTGACCATGGACCAACGCTAGTCCCGCCGGCGGACCGGCGGGCCGGATCGACGGTGATCGTCAGGCCGTGGCGGGCGCCGGTCCGCGGCGGCGGGACGTGAGCGCCGCCCCGACCAGCACCCCGACCGCGGCGAGCGCACTGACCGCGTATAGGGGCAGGGCCCACGGGGAGGCATCGGCGCCGCTGATGCCGAAGGTGTCGGCAAGCCCCATGCCCGGGCCGAACGACGCGATGAAGTAGGCCGGAGCCCCGCCCATGAGCAGCGCGAGGAAGGTCATGCCGGCCACCACCGCCGGAGCCCGCGTGAGGAGGCAGACGACGGCCGTCCCGATTCCCAGGCACACACCCGCACCGAGGATCCCGAGGACGGTCGGCGCCATGAGGCTCTCCCCGGCGTTCGACATCGCGGCCCGGACCTCGTCGAGCGAGAGGTCGCCCGGAGCCGCGGCGAGCGGGTTCAGCACGAGGATCTGCACCGCGGCGAGGGCGGCGTACGCGGTGACGGCGAGCACGCCCGCGACGCAGATCCAGAGGGTGGGACGCGGCATCGGTGTCATGCGGTCACCCTAGGCAGGGCTGCTGAGAGTCTCCCGGTACTCACGCCAGGCGTCGCCCAGCCGTCGCACCCCTTCGGTGAGCACGTCGTCCGGCGCGGTGAACGGCAGGCGCACGTGGTCGTCCGGCGCGGCGGCTGAGACCGCGAAGGCCCCGGTGCCCGCGATCGAGACGCCATGCGCCGCGGCGACGCGCGCGAGAGCCGATGCGGAGCCCTGAGGCAGCGCCGCCCACAGCGCGAGTCCGCCCCGAGGGGCGTCGGAGGTCCAGTCGGGGAGGTGCGCGGCCATCAGCTCCTGCAGCAGGAGGAGCCGCTGCTGGTGCACGCGGCTGGTGGCGCGGCGGAGCGCCGTCGCGTGCGCGATGAGGTCGAGTGCGAGGAGCTGGCCGGGCACGCTCGTGGACTGGTCGGCGAGCTGCCGGGCGCCGCGGAGCCGCCGGACCAGCACCGGGTCGGCCCGCAGCCACCCGATCCGCAGCCCGGCCCAGGCCCACTTCGACACGGATTCGACGACGAGCACCGGGGCATCCGGCCGCTCCGAGGCGAGCGTGGGCGGCACGACCCCGTCGAACGAGATGCCGGCGACGACGCGGTCCTCGATCACGGGGACCCCGTACTGCGCGGCGAGCTCGGCCACCCGGTGGCGCGCCGCCGCGGGCAGTCGCGTCCCCGTCGGGTTCTGGTGGTGCGGGTTGAGCGCGACGAGCACGGGACGCAGCCGGGCCATCGCCTGCTCCAGCGCGTCGACGTCGAGGCCGTCCGCGCCCATCGGCACGCCGTGCACGGTGCCGCCGCGCAGCCCCACGGAGTCGGTCACGCCCGGCCAGGTGATCTCCTCCGCGAGCACGACGTCGCCGGGTTCCACGAGCGCGTTGACGACGAGGCTGATGGCCTGCTGCGCGCCGTGGGTCACGAGGATCTGCTCGGGCGTGGTCGGCGTCCCCTCGGCGCGGTACATGCCGGCGATGAGTTCGCGGAGCGCGGGGAGCCCCGCGGGGTCGGTCTCCGGGAGCAGGGCGAGGTCGAGCCGCGGCTGGTGGTCGCGGATGAGCTGCACACCGAGGTCCGGGATCTGCGGCACCGTGCGGAGCAGATCGATCGCGTTGGGGAGAGCCGAGAACAGGGCCTCGCCGCGGCCGGGACGGCGGTCCGCCGCGGGGGTCGTCCTCGCCCCCGCGACTGTGGTCCCGCTCCCCTGCCGGCGCTCGACGAGGCCCTGCTCGGCGAGGGACGCATAGGCCGACACGACCGTGCCCCGCGAGACCGCGACCGCCGCGGAGAGGGCGCGTTCGGCAGGCAGGCGGTCCGCGGGACGCAGCTCACCACCGCTGATCAGGGCGGCGATCGCCGCGGCGAGGCGGGTGGAGAGGGTGCCGTCGCCGTGGGCCCAGCGGCCGAGGCGTGCGGCGAGAGCGCCCGCGGCGACCTCACCGCCCTGCACGAGGGGGCCGGGGGCCGATCCGTGGGCCACCGGCGTCGCATTGGCCCTGTCGAGGGTGTCCATGAGAGCCGATTCTGGACCAATGACAGTTCTCACGACCAGCTTCGGGCTCGATCTCGGTCCAATTCAGCGGGATTGGACCATCGGCGAGCTTCTCGCATGGCTCCAGGACGACGCCCGCACGCACGACCCGGCCCTCCGTGAGCCGCTCTCCCGCATCGAGGCCGCCGTGACCGGCACCCCGTGGCCGAGCTCCCCGTCCACGGTCGCCTTGATCCGTTCTCTCGCGCTGGCGTCTCGGGCCGGGAATCTCTCCCGCCTTCGAATCGCCCACTTTGTCCCGAATCCGGCCGAGATGGAGCACAGTGAGCGATTCGAAACGAGTCAGGTGGCCTGAGCCCCGGCGCCGGAGACGGGAGTGGTGACGATGTCGGCGCGGTCACGGAAGCCCTCCGCCGTGACCCTGTCCAGGGCGACCTGCTTGCGGATGGCCAGCGCCTTCTCATAGAGGCTCGGGTCGCCGTAGCTCGTGAGCACCTTCACCAGCACCGGCAGCAGCTCGATCATGAAGAACAGCGCCGCGATGAGGATGTGCGCCCAGAGGATCGCGGGCTCCTTCTCGCTCAGGCGGTTGAGGCCGCTGATCTGGCTCAGCAGCCCCACCGCCCCGGCGTTGCCCTGCGCCACGGAGTCCGCGCGGGCGTTGTAGGCCGCGAGCGCCTGCTCGTACGTGTCGCGCGCGGCGGGGAGTTCGTCCTTCGCCTGCTGACGGTTCTGCGACTCCGAGGCCGTGGTGTTCTCCTTGGCGGCGCTTCCGGCAGCGGCGAGCTCCTCGTTCGCGGTCCGGAGCTGGGCCGCGAGCGCGTCGTAGGTCTGCTGGGCCTCGGCGAGCTGGGCCTGGGCGGCCTGAGAGCTCGCGCCCTCGCCGTTCACGCCAGTGCAGCCGGGGACGGTTCCCGCACCCTCGCCCGTGAGCTCGCACTGGTACAGAATCCGCGCCTGGTCGATCACGGCCTGCTGCTCCGTGAGCTTGTCCGTCAGGTCGTCGACCGTGGACTGGGCGGCGGACTCGGTCGCCGACGACGACTCGGTCCCGGCGACGATGCCCGTCGCCGCCTGGTTCTCGAGCGCCGCGACACGCTCGGATGCCGCATCCAGCGCCTTCTTCTCCGGGCCGGTCTCGAGCGCCTCCTGGTCGGCCTGGGCCTGGACGATGTTGGTCGCGGCGACCTCGCGCGAGATGTCGTTGTGGAAGATCTGCAGAACGAGCGGCTCCGCGACGACGAAACCAATGATCGCGGCCATGATGACGCGGGGGATCGCGAGGCCGATGAGCTTCCAGACGTTGCGGGTCGACGTCATGGTCGAGGTGAGGAAGCGGTCGAGGTTGAAGATGATGAGCGCCCACACGATCGCGAGCGGGATGGCGAGCCAGACCGCCGCGCGCACTCCCGTCGTGAGAGCGAAGAGCATGGAGATCGCGCTGACGAGGGCGGTGCCGGCGAGCACGAAGAACATCTGCACGAAACGCGGGGTCTCGCCGGGGACGCGGTCGAGGATCTCGCCCTCCGCCCCGCCAAGAATCGCGAGAGCACGGAGGCGCTCGGCGGCGGTGCGACGACGACGCGACTTCCGGACGCGCGGCGGACGCGCCTTCCGGTCGGGGACGGGCTCCGCGTCGACCGGGGCGTCGGGCGCCGTCACCGGCTCGGGCGTCGGGTCGTCGGACGCGACGTCGGACTGCGCGGACGTGTCGCCGGTCGGCTCGTACTCGCGGAGGAAGTCGAGGTCATCCGTCTCGGCGTTCGGGTCGCCGTCGAGGATGATCCGACCCTGCGAGTCGAAACGACCCGGGCGGTGGGCGGAATAGGGCATCCCGATAATCTACGAAACTCCGCCTGTGCATACCGTGGAAGATCCCTTGGACGGGCCTTCGAGTCGCGCGAATGGCGGCATCCGGGCCGGATGTGGAGCCAGGTGAGCGATTCGAACCGGGGTCAGGCCATCGCGGCGGCGGCAGCCTCATCCTCGGTCGTCGCGACGAGCTGTCCGCAGGCGCCGTCGATCTCCTTGCCGCGAGTGTCGCGGAGGGTCGTCGGGATGCCGGCGTCGTTCAGCCGTCGCACGAACTCGTCCGTGACGTCCTTCTCCGACGAGGTCCAGATCGAGCCCGGCGTCGGATTCAGCGGGATCGGGTTCACGTGCACCCACCCGCGACCGCGTTGGTTGAGCTTCTCCGCCAGCAGGTCGGCCCGCCAGGCGTGGTCGTTCATGTCCTTGATGAGGGCGTACTCGATGGACACGCGGCGCCCGGTCTTGGCGTAGTAGTCGTAGGCCGCGTCGAGCGCCTCGTCGACCTTCCACCGCGAGTTCACGGGGATGAGCTCGTCGCGCAGGTGGTCGTCGGGGGCGTGCAGCGACAGGGCGAACGTGACGGGGATGTTCTCGTCGGCGAGCTTCCTGATCGCGGGCACGAGCCCCACGGTCGACACGGTGATGCCGCGGGCGCTCATGCCGAGACCGTCGGGCTGCGGGGCGACCATGGTGCGCACCGCATCCATGACGCGCTTGTAGTTCGCGAGCGGCTCCCCCATGCCCATGAAGACGATGTTGGAGACGCGCTCCATGCTGTGGTCGTCGCGCTTCTTGCCGCCCAGCTCGCCGTTCGCGATGGCCCGGTTGGCCCGGACGATCTGCTCGATGATCTCGGCGGTGGACATGTTGCGCGTCAGCCCCGCCTGGCCCGTGGCACAGAATGGGCAGTTCATGCCGCAGCCGGCCTGGCTCGACACGCACAGCGTGATGCGGCCGGGGTAGCGCATGAGGACCGACTCGACGAGCGCGCCGTCGTGCAGACGCCAGAGGAACTTGATGGTGTCACCGCGGTCGGTCTCCAGCCGCCGCACCTCGGTCATGAGGGGCGGGAGCATGCCGGCGACGAGCTCGTCGCGGATGCCGGCGGGGAGGTCCGTCATCTCCGCGGGGTCGGACGTGTAGTGGCGGAAGTAGTGCGTGGCGAGCTGCTTGGCGCGGAAGCCGGGGAGTCCGAGCTCCTTCACCTTCTCGATGCGCTCGGCCGGGGTGAGGTCGGCGAGGTGGACCGGCGGCTTGCCGCGCTTCGGGCTCGCGAACTGCAGCAGGGGGCGCCCCTCGGCGTCCTTCTTCTGGGTCCACCCCTCGGTCGCGGGGCGCACCTGCGGGGCGCGGGTCTCGCGGATCGCCCCCGAACGGGACGACGCGGGCGCAGTCGCGGGGCGCGTCTCGGGTGTGCGGGGGTTCTCGGCCATCCCTCCAGGGTACCGGGATGCGGGTGGAAGGCGGCTGGGCGCGGGGGCTGCCGTCGAGCGGCCCTCCCACCGCTTGTAATGACAATTTCTCGTACGCGAGAATGGGCGCATCCCCTCGATCAAGGAGCGCCATGTCCGACCGCCTCACCCGTGCCCGCACCACCGGTATCCTCGCCGTCCTCCGCGCCCCGTCGCCGGAGCTGGCCCTGGAGGCGTCCGAGGCGATCATCCGCGGCGGGGTCTCCGGCATCGAGGTGACCTTCTCGACCCCCGACGCGCCGGCCGTGATCCGCGAGCTCATCACCCGTCACGGTGACGCCGCGTACATCGGCGCCGGCACCGTCACGACGGCGGAACAGGCGACCCAGGCCGCCGACGCGGGTGCCGCGTTCCTCGTCAGCCCTGGCACCCTCCCCGACCTCACGCGCGCCATGCTCGACACCGGCCGCGTCGTGATGACCGGCGCGATGACCCCGACCGAGGTCATGGGCGCCCTCGAGCTCGGCGTCGACGTCGTGAAGATCTTCCCCGCCTCCCTCGGCGGCCCCTCTTACCTCGGTGCGCTGCGCGGGCCCTTCCCGGACGCCCCGCTGATGCCCACGGGCGGCGTGAAGCCCGACAACCTCGCCGACTGGTTCGCGGCGGGCGCGGTCGCCGTGGGGGCCGGTGGCGACCTCGCGAACAGCGCCGCGATCGCGAATGCCGACTGGGCGGACATCGAGCAGCGGGCCGCGCGCTTCGCCGCCGCCCTCGCTGCCACGCGGAGCTGAGCCGCCTCCCTTCGGGAGCATTTGGTATACCGGATGCATGCGGATGCGACGGAGTGAGGCGGTCGTCGTGCTCGCGGGGGCGCTGCTCCTCGCCTCGGCCTGCACGGCTGCACCCTCGTCGCCCCACACGGCACCGACTCCGGAGGCTCCCATGACCGACGCCACGTCCGACCTGCTCGCCGCGGCCGCCGCGGGCGACGCTGACGCCGTCCGCCGCGCGCTCGACGCGGGCGCCGACATCGAAGCCCGTGGCGACGGCGGCATGACTCCCCTGATCGCGGCCACCAAGGCGAACCACGTCGACGCGGCACGGCTCCTGATCGAGGCCGGCGCCGACGTGAACGCGAAGGACGACATCCAGGACTCCGCCTACCTCTACGCCGGCGCCCGCGGGCATGACGAGATCCTGCGGATGACCCTGGCGCACGGCGCCGACCTCCGCAGCACGAACCGCTTCGGCGGCACCGCGCTGATCCCCGCGTCCGAGCGCGGCCTGCTGCCGACGGTCGAGATCCTGCTGGAGGCGGGGGTCGATCCGGATCACATCAACAACCTCGGCTGGACCGCCCTGCACGAGGCGATCGTGCTCGGCGACGGGTCCGCCCGCTACGTCGAGGTGGTGCGCGCTCTCCTCGACGGCGGCGCCGATGCGACCATCCGCGACGGCAACGGCGTGCTGCCGCTGGACCTCGCGACCGACCGCGGGTACGACGCCATCGCCGCCGAGATCCGGCGGTGACAGCGCTCGATCCCTGGGCCTGGGCCGCGCTGGGCGTGGCCGCGGTCGTCATCGGGATCTCGAAGACCGCTCTTCCGGGCGGCAGCATCCTCGCGATCGCCCTGTTCGCCGCGGTCCTCCCCGCACGCACCTCCACGGCCGCGACGCTCCTGCTGCTGATGGTGGGCGACGTGTTCGCACTGCTCGCCTACCGACGGCACGCGCATTGGCCGACGCTGCTGCGCCTCGCACCGGCGGTCGTGGCCGGACTCCTCCTCGGCTTCGCCTTCCTCGCCCTGACCGGAGACGGGGTCGTCCGCCGCGCCATCGGCGTGATCCTGCTGCTCATGATCGCCGTGACGCTGTGGCGGCGGTGGCGGCCGGCGCGGGCGGAGCAGGAGGCCGCGGCCCGGGGCGGCGCGCTGCTGGCCGGCGTCTACGGCACGCTCGGCGGTTTCACGACCATGGTGGCGAACGCGGGCGGGCCGGTCATGTCGATGTACTTCCTCGCCACGCGGACGCCCGTCCAGGTCTTTCTCGGCACCTCCGCCTGGTTCTTCGCGATCATCAACGTGATCAAGGTGCCGTTCCTCGCCGGGATCGGACTGTTCACCGGGCCCGTGCTGCTCACCGATGCGATCCTCGCGCCGCTCGTGGTGCTCGGTGCACTGCTCGGGCTGCGGGTGGCGCGGCGCCTGGACCAGCGGCTCTTCGACCGCATCGTGATCGTGCTGACGGTCCTCGGCGCCGTGTATCTGCTGCTCTAGCCCTTCGACAGGCTCAGGGACCCAACGCTTCGACAGGCTCAGGGCCACAGAGCTGGGTCGCTGAGCCTGTCGAAGCGCGTCAGTCCAGGAAGATGTCCGGGAACAGCGCGCTGTCCGGAGTCCCCGGCACCGCGGCGTAGCCCGAGAAGTCGGTGACGCCGTTCGCCTCGAGCACGTCCTCCACGATCAGCGACTGTCCCGTGTAGGTGCGCGCCGGCTGGGTGAGCACGGCGTAGGCGGCGTCGGCGTAGATGTCGGCGGTCCGACTCGCGGCCATCACCTTGTCGCCGCCGAGGAGGTTCTGCACCGCGGCCGTCGCGATCGTCGTGCGCGGCCACAGCGTGTTGGCGGCGATGCCGTCGGCCGCGAACTCCGCCGCGAGTCCGAGCGTGACCATCGTCATCCCGTACTTCGCCAGCGTGTACCCGGTGTGCGCACCGAGCCACTTCGGGGTGGGGTTCAGGGGCGGCGAGAGCGAGAGGATGTGCGGGTTCTCGGCGTCCTTGAGGATGGGCACCGCGGCCCGGGAGAGCATGAAGGTGCCGCGGACGTTCACGTCCTGCATGAGGTCGTACTTCTTCGCGGAGAGGTCGAGCGACCGGGAGAGGTCGATGACGCTGGCGTTGTTGAGGACGATGTCGATCCCGCCGAACTCGCCCTGCGTCTTCATGACGGCTTCGGTGATGTGGTCGTCGTCCCGCACGTCACCCACGATCGGCAGGGCCTGGCCGCCGGCGGCGCGGATCTGCTCGGCCGCGCTGTGCACGGTGCCCTCGAGCTTCGGGTGTGGGGAGTCGGTCTTGGCGAGCATCGCGATGTTCGCGCCGTCCGCGGCCGCGCGCAGGGCGATTGCGAGGCCGATCCCGCGGCTACCGCCCGACATGAGGATGGTCTTTCCGGCGAGTGTGCTCATGGTTCTCGTTTCGAATCGCTTGATTGGCTGGATTTCCGGGTCGAATCGGGTCATTCAGGCGATTCGAACCGGGGAGGGGTCACCGCGGGGCCATGCGGATGGCGCCGTCGAGGCGGATGGTCTCGCCGTTGAGGTAGCCGTTCTCGACGATCTGCTGCACGAGGGCGGCGTACTCGTCGGGGCGTCCGAGGCGAGCGGGGAACGGCACCTGCTGTCCGAGCGAGTCCTGCGCCTCCTGCGGCAGGCCCATGAGCATCGGGGTCTCCATGATGCCGGGGGCGATCGTGCACACGCGGATGGCGTGACGGGCGAGCTCGCGGGCGATCGGGAGGGTCATGGCGTGCACGCCGCCCTTGGACGCCGAGTACGCCGGCTGCCCGATCTGTCCGTCGAACGCGGCGACGCTCGCGGTGTTGACGATGACCCCCCGTTCCTCGTCGTGCAGCTCGTTCGCGGCGATGACGGCGGCGGCCTGGGAGATCACGTTGAACGTGCCGACGAGGTTGATGCGCACGATGCGCTCGAAGTCGGCGAGGACGGCGGGCGTGCCGTCCCGGTCGAGCACCTTGGCAGGCGGGGCGATGCCGGCGCAGTTCACGACCACCCGCAGCGGCGCGGCGGCCTGTGCCGCGGCGACGGCGGCCTTGACCTCGTCGACGCTCGTCACATCGGCGGGCACGAAGGGACCGCCGAGCTCTGCGGCGATCCCCTCCCCCTTCGACGAGGCGAGGTCGATGATCGTGACGTGCGCGCCTGCGGCCGTGAGCCGACGGGCGGTGGCCAGCCCGAGTCCGGAGGCGCCGCCGGTGACGAGGGCACCCTGTCCGCTGATCTGCATCTGATGTTCTCCTTCGAACGTCGTCGTGCGACATGCATGGAACGCAGTCCCAGCCTATGCGGTTCTTGGTGTCACCGCAGGCCCGCCGCGTCGACCCGAGCCTACGACACCGAGGTTCCGCCAGGATGGAGAGGTGAGCATCCCCGCCGCCTCCGTCGAGGTCCCCGCCCGGGTCCGCGAACTCGCCGCCGGGGCCGCGCTGACCCCCGCGTGGCGCAACGCGATCGGCGGCCTGACCTTCCGCGCCGACGACGGCCGCTACATCAAATGGGGTCCCCACGATCCCGAGGCGAACATGCGCGACGAGGCCGAGCGGATGCGCTGGGCCCGCACCTGGACCACGGTGCCGGAGGTGCTCTCCCAGGGCGAGGACGAGGCGCACGAGTGGCTCGTGACGGCGGCCCTGTCCGGCAGCAGTGCCGTGGATCCGCGGTGGGCCGCCTCTCCGGAGGTCGCCGTGCGCGCGGTCGGGATCGGCCTGCGCCTGCTGCACGACGCCCTCCCCGTCGCGGAGTGCCCGTGGACGTGGAGCCCGGCGGAGCGCATCGCGAACGCCGCCGCCCGCGGCACGACGGTGCCGACGGACCTGCACGAGCCCCCGTCGATCGACCGGCTCGTGGTCTGCCACGGCGACGCGTGCCTCCCCAACACCCTGCTCGACGACGACGGCCGTCCGGTGGCCCACGTCGACCTCGCCGCGCTCGGCGTCGCCGACCGGTGGGCCGACATCGCCGTGGCCGCCATGAGCACGCTGTGGAACTTCGGTCCCGGGTGGGAGGACACGCTCATCGCGGCCTACGGTGTCGACCCCGATCCCCCGAGACTGGAGTACTACCGACGGCTCTGGAACGAGACCTGAGCCGCGCTCACGCCTCGGGATGCGCGTCGCTGAGGAGGCTCCCGTCGGCCGGGCGCCGGTCCCACGACGGTTTGCGCAGCGCGTAGAACAGCAGCGGCGGCGCGCCGAGCACGACGATCACCAGACCGACGATCCACGGGTACGCGGCGGCCGGGAAGGCGGTGAACCCCTGAGGCGGGATGAAGGCGAGCACGAACGCGGCGAGGCAGGCGGCGAAACCGACCCCGGCGACGAACGGCAGGGCCTTCACGCGATAGGCCCGGCGAACGTCGGGCGCCTTCCGCCGCAGCACCATCGCCGAGGCGAACATGAGCATGTACATGATGAGGTACAGCGCGGCGGCCATGTCGATGAGGGCGACGAAGGCTGCACTGACGTTCGGCACGATGATGAAGATCGCCGCGAGGATCGTGACGATCGTGCCCTGGAGCATCAGGATGCCCGACTGGACCCCGGCCTTGTTGCGCTTCTGCAGCAGCGGCGGGAGCAGCCCTGTCTCCGCCGCCGCCAGCACACCCTTGGACGGACCGGCGACCCAGGTTACGACCGAGGCGAGGGCCCCGGCGGCGATGAGCGCGGACACGACGGCCGTCGCCCACCCCATGTCCCAGTGGTCGAAGTACTCCCCGAACGCGAGCATGATGCCGTTCGTCAGCCCGAGTTCCTTCTCCGGCACCGCGACCGCGATCGCGATGGTGGGCAGGATGAAGACGAGCAGGATGAGGCCGGCGGCGAGGAACACGGAGCGCGGGTAGCCCTTGCCGGGATCCTTCATCTGGTTCACGTGGACCGCATTCACCTCCATACCGGCGTAGGCGAGCACGTTCGACACGATCAGCACGATGGAGGCCAGCCCCGTGAACGGCGGGATCATCGCCGAGGCATCCAGCGGCACCTGGCTCTTCTCTCCGCTGAACACCCACACCGCACCGAACACGATGAGCAGCACCGCCGGGAACAGCGTGCCGATGATGCCGCCCCACGAGCCGAGCTTCGCGAAGAGGTCGCCGCCGCGGAGGGTGACCAGGGTGGACCCCCAGTAGAAGACGATGATGACGACCGCGGTGAAGAACCCGGAGCTGGACAGCGAGGGGTCGAGGAAGACGAAGGCGAGGGCGCCGGCCACGAACGCGAGCTGCGTCGGGAACCAGACCACGTTCTGGATCCACTGCAGCCACACCGCGGTGAACCCCCAGCGGTTGCCGAGGGCCTCGCGCACCCAGACGTACACGCCGCCCTTCCACCCCGTCGCGAGTTCGGCCGCGACGAGAGCCGTGGGGATGAGGAAGAGGATCGCCGGGATGATGTAGAGCGTGACGCTGCCCAGGCCGTAGATCGCCATCGCCGGCAGCGAGCGCAGGCTCGCCACGACCACGAGGGTGAGGAGGGCGAGCTGCCCGACGCCGAGGACGGCGACGGCGGGACGGGAGACACGCGGCGTGGAGGCGGCGCCGGCGGCACCGGACTGCGAGGCGGACATGTCGGCCCCCTAGTGGTGGAACGCCGAGTCGGGGTGGTCGGACGGCATGGGAGCCGTGAGCGCGTCGAGGTGGGCCACCTCGGCGGTGATGGCGTCGAGCAGTTCGGCGGCCAGGTCCATGCTGAGCCCGTTGCGCACGACGATCCGCTGCACCGTGAGGTCTTCGAGGTCCGCGGGCATGGGATAGGCGGGCACGAGCCAGCCGCGCATCCGGAGGCGGTCCTGGAGGTGGTACAGCGTCCACTTGTCGGTGTGCCCGTCCTTCAGGCGCCAGGCGAAGACGGGGATGTCGCTGCCGTCGTTCCACAGCTCGAACGCATCGAGCTTCGCGATGCCCGCGGAGAGGAACTTCGCCACGTCCTGCGAGGCCTGCTGCACGGCCCGGTAGCCCTCGAACCCGAGGCGGAGGAACAGGTAGTACTGCAGCAGCACCTGAGCGCCAGGGCGGGAGAAGTTCAGGGCGAAGGTCGGCATCTCCCCGCCGAGATAGCTCACCTTGAACACCAGGTCCTCCGGCAGCCATTGCGCGTCGCGCCAGACCACCCATCCGAGACCCGGGTAGACGAGACCGTACTTGTGACCCGAGGTGCTGATGGAATGCACGCGCTCCAGCCGGAAGTCCCAGACCAGGTCGGGCTGGAGGAACGGGGCGATCATCGCGCCCGAGGCGCCGTCCACGTGGATCGGGATGTCGAGACCCGTCTTCTCCTGGATCGCGTCGAGCGCCGCGGCGATCTCGGCCACCGGCTCGTACATGCCGGTGTAGGTGACGCCCATGATGGCGACCACCCCGATCGTGTTCTCGTCCACGTAC
This sequence comes from Microbacterium sp. UMB0228, assembly GCF_002871415.1. Taxonomy (NCBI): domain Bacteria; kingdom Bacillati; phylum Actinomycetota; class Actinomycetes; order Micrococcales; family Microbacteriaceae; genus Microbacterium; species Microbacterium sp. UMB0228. Next base: position 167,808 of record NZ_PNFU01000005.1, read on the forward strand.
TTCTCGAGGTCGTGGCCGTCGAGCGTCTTGTGTTCCTCACTGATGGGCACGTAGCGCGGTTCCACGTCGAAGTAGTTGCAGAACTTCTCCCAGCACACCTGCACCGCGCTCGACATCACGAGGTTCGGCGTGGAGGCGTCCTTGCCGGCGGCACGGCGGGCCTGCTGCCAGCGACGCTTGAACGCGAGACCGCCGAGCATGCACGCCTCGGAGGAGCCGATGGTCGACGTGCCGATGCTGCGAGCGGCGTCCGGCGCCTTCCACAGGTTCGCGAGCATGTGCCAGCAGTTGTCCTCGATGGCGGCGGTCTGCGGATACTCGTCCTTGTCGATCATGTTCTTGTCGAAGGAGGCCATGTAGACCTGCTTCGCCTCGTCGTCCATCCAGGTGCTGACGAAGGTGGCGAGGTTGAGGCGCGCGTTGCCGTCGAGGATGGTCTCGTCCTCGACGATCTGCTTCGCCGTCGCGGGAAGCGACTCGGAATCCGGGATGACGTGTCGCGGTGCGACGGTGGCCTCACCCGGCCGCGTGAAGAGCGGCTGGTCGTCGGCGGAGGAGATGCTCATGGGACGTCCCTTTCGGTCGGTGTCGATTGGCACTGTCTCCTGCGGACGCTAGACCGGCCGCCGAGCCACCTCTACGGGCCCTCGTCCGAAAGGGGTGAGGTCAGGACGGTCCGAGGATGAAGTTCCAGGCGCCGGTGGCGACCGCCGCGGCGATCGCGATCCCGGAGATCGCGGCCCCGACGGCGAGGAGGGCCCACTCGGGGGCGCCGAAGCGGGACTCGCGCGCCCAGGTGCGACGACCCGGGGCGCCGAAGCCCCGCGCCTCCATCGCGGTCGCGAGCTTCGCGCCGCGGCGGATCGACAGGACGAGCAGGGCGAAGGCCATGCCGAGGAAGCGTCGGATGCGGCCGCGGTCGGCCACGCCGCGGGCTCGACGCGCCAGTTCCAGAGCCCGCCAGTCATCGAGGAACAGCCCCACCATGCGCAGTCCGGCGAGCGCGCCGAGCACGAATCGGGCGGGCAGGCGCAGGATCTGCCCGAGGCCGTCGGCGAGATCGGTCGGATCGACCGTGATGAAGAGCACCACCGAGGGCAGGGCGATCGCGAGCACCCGAAGCATCGTGGCGACGGCGAGCGCGAGCGACCCCTCGCTGATGCGCAGCACGAACCAGTCGACGTAGACCGTGCCGCTCGTCTCGCCGTACAAGGCGATGGTGAGCCCTGTCAGCGGCGCCGCGAGCCAGACCGGCCAGGTGCGCACCCAGAACTCCCGCCACCCGATGCCGGCGAACAGGAACAGCACCCCTTCGAGCACCAGGGCGATCCCCGCCGACACCGGATCCAGCGTGAGGATCAACGGCACGGCGATGAGCGCGCTCACGCCGAGCTTCGCGACCGGGTTGATCCGGGCCACGACGCCGGCGCGGGCGCGGGTGTCGGCGAGATCCGTCATGCCGGCGCCCCCAGGGCGAAGCGGGTGGCGTGCAGGGCGCGCGCCACGTCGAGGTCGTGCGTGACGGTGACGATCGCGGAGCCCTCATCCCGCAGGGTGGCGAGCATCGCGACGAGCTCGGCCCAGGTGCGGGCGTCCTGTCCGAACGTCGGCTCGTCGAGGATCAGCACCCGGGGTCGCGTCGCGATCGCGGCCGCGACGGTGAGACGGCGCTTCTCCCCACCCGAGAGCGTGTACGGGTTCGCGGCTCCCAGCGCGGACAGGCGCAGGCGGGCGAGCAGTTCGTCGACGCGCGCCTCGACCTCGTCCTCGGGGACGCCCAGCGCGCGCGGGCCGATGGCGAGCTCGTCCCGCACGGTGGTGGCGAGGAGCTGGTGCTCCGGCTCCTGGAAGACCATGCCGATCCGGGTCAGGAGGTCGCGGGACGCCCAGCGGATCGGCGCGGGATCGGCACCCTGCGCGAGCATCGGCGCCGCGGTCACGGCCCCCTCCGCGGGCGGGAGCAGGCCCGCGAGGGTCAGACCCAGCGTGGACTTGCCCGCGCCGTTCGGCCCGGTGATCGCGAGGGCCTCGCCCGCCCGCACGTCGAGGTCGATGCCGCGGGCCACCGGACGCCCCTTCACCCTCGCCACGGCGAGTGCACGGGCCGACAGCAGCACCTCGCCGGGCACCGCCCGCGGTGCCGGGGGCTCGACGGGAGGATGGCCGGGCACCCAGACGCCGTCCGCGGCCAGGCGTTCCCCCTGCGCACCGAGCACCGCGGCGGGAGGGCCGTCCGCGACCACCCCGCCGGCACCGAGCACGATGACCCGGGTGAGGAGCGGCAACCACACCTCGAGCCGATGCTCCACGACCACGAGGGTGGCGGGGTGCGCGGCGAGCATCCGCTCCACCGCCTCCCTGACCTCGCGCACCCCGTCCGGATCGAGGTTCGCCGTCGGCTCGTCGAGGAGGACGAGACCGGGGCGCATCGCGAGCATGCCGGCGAGGGCGAGACGTTGCTTCTGGCCGCCCGACAGCGCCTTGGTGGGATGATCGAGCGGCACGTCGAGGCCGACGGCAGCGAGCGCCGCCTCGACACGCGGCCAGATCTCCGCACGCGGCACGCCGAGGTTCTCGCACCCGAACGCGACGTCGTCGCCCGCGCGGGCGAGGATCACCTGGGAATCGGGGTCCTGGAGGACGAGACCGGCGCGCCCGCGAGTCGCCACCGCCGGAGCGTCGTCGACGAGGAGCTCCCCCGCGCTCTCGCCCTCCTCCTCGCCGCCGAGCACGCCCGCGAGGCCGTGCAGCAGGGTCGACTTGCCCGCCCCGGAGGCCCCGAGCACGAGAACCCGCTCGCCGGGCTCGATGCGGAACGAGATGTCGCGCAGCGCCCACGCCCGGCGGCTCGCATGCCGCCAGCCCCAGCCGCGCGCCTCGACGACCGCGGGAGCGACCTGCGCCGCCATCAGACGCGCACGCGCGCCTCGCGCCCGGACCCGAAGCGGTCCAGTGCTCCCGTCGCGGCGATGCCGCGGGCGAGCACCCACGACAGGGCACCGGCGATGACGGCGCCGGAGAGCACGGTGCTCACGAGGTAGATCACGGTGAACGCGGGACCGGAGCCGGCGTACCAGAGGATGAGGTTGTTGATGCCTCCCGCGAGCGCAGCGCCGGCACCGGCGAGGATCGCGACGGGCAGCGACCAGCGACGGTAGAAGAACAGCAGGAAGACGAGCTCGGCGCCGAGACCCTGCACGAGGCCCGCTTCGAGCGTGAGGAAGCCACCCCACTGGTTGCCGATGAGCGCCGAGACGACGGCGGCCAGCAGTTCGACGTAGATCGCCGCACCGGCCTTGCGGATGATGAGGCCGCCGAGCACTCCGGCGAACAGCCACGGTCCGTCCAGGAGCCCCTGGAGCCCGGGGAGCAGCGGCTCGAGCAGGGCCTTGGGGCCGAGGTACCCGACGTTCCAGGCCAGGAAGATCAGGCCGGCGGCGACGCCGAGCACGCTGGCGACGACGATGTCGACGATGCGCCACCGCAGATAGCTGCGCGCCGGAGCGCCGGTCGTCTTCGTGGAAGAGGATGCGGACGTGGACGTACTCATGTGAACTCCTCCCTGCGCTGGCATGACCCAGATCAGGTTCGACGGTCGAAGCGCGATTCGCTCCCTCTCAGCCCGGCTCGCCGGACTCCCGTGGTTGTGCTGTCGATCCTAGCGTCTTCCGCCCGCGCGTCCCGAGCCGTGCACGGCGGATTCCTGGCGGCATTCGGTACCGTAAGCGAGTGACCGCTTCCGATCCCCCTGAAGAGGCGTCCGGCGGCGTCGGCGTCGACGCGCGGCCCGAAGACTCCGCCCCCGCGTCCTCGCAGACCGTCGACCCGGTGCCCGCGAACACGACGGAGACCGTCGCGTGGGCCGACGCCTCGACACCGGCGACCGCGCTGACCTGGGTCGACACGGGCGTGGTCGAGGCCGGCTCCTCGACGCCGGAGTTCGACGCCACCCCGGACGCCGAGGCCGCCCCCGGTCTGCTGCGCGACGCGACGCTGCGTCCGGCGATCGCCGGCCCCGGGCTGCTCGTCCCGCTCGGGGTCCTCGCCGGTCTCATCGCCTCCTACGCCGGAAGCACGCTGCTCTGGCCGTTGCACGAGGTCGCCCCCACCGTCCAGGCCGTGGAGGTCACCCCGGTGGCCGCCCCCACCGCTGCCCTCGCGTGGCCGGAGGTGGGCGACGGCGCCGTGGGCATCGCGGGGATGACGACGGCCGCGTCCACGACCGCCCCGGTCAGCATCGCGAGCATCACCAAGGTCGTCAGCGCGCTCATGGTGCTCGACCGCCTGCCGCTCGCGCCCGGAGAGCAGGGCCCCGAGTTCTCCTTCACCTACGCCGACAGCATCCGCTACTGGGACTACCGGATCTCCAACCAGTCCGCACTGGATGTGCCCGTGGGCGGAGTGCTCACCGAGTATCAGCTCCTGCAGGGCACGCTGCTCGGCTCGGCCAACAACTACATCGATCGACTCGCCTCCGAGATCTGGGGATCCAACCGCGAGTTCGCGGCCGCCGCCGAGGTCTGGCTCGGTGAGCGCGGGCTCTCCGGCATCACCGTGGTCACGCCGTCCGGATTCGACGCGCGCAACGTCGCCACCCCGGAGGCGCTCGTGGCTCTCGGCGAGCTGGCGATGCAGAACCCCGTGTTCGCGGAGATCGTGGGCACCCGGTCGGTCGAGCTGCCGGGGGCGGGAACGGTGGAGAACACGAACGGCATGCTCGCGGACCCCGGGGTCGTCGGCATCAAGACCGGCACGCTCGTCGGCTGGAACCTGCTGACGGCCAAGGACGTCTCCGTGGGGGATTCGACGGTCCGCCTCTACGCCGCGGCACTGAACCAGGAGGACGACGAGGCGCGCCTCGCCCTCACGCGCGCGCTGTTCGCGCAGACCGAGGCGGCGCTGCAGGCGCAGGGCCCGGCCGTTCCGGCGGGGACGGTGGTCGGACGTGTCCGCACCGCCTGGGGCGAGGAGGTCGACGTCGTGACCGGTGCGGACGCGGATGTGGTGCTGTGGAACGGGGCGAGCGCGACCGCGACGGCTGTGTTCGATCTCGGCGAGCAGCGCGAGGCGGACGGCGACGTCGGCACCCTCACCACGGCCGGCCCCGTCGACACCACCGAGACCGCACTCGTCCTCGCCGAAGACGTGGACGGCCCGAGCCCGTGGTGGCGCCTCACCCATCCCCTCGAGCTGTTCGGCATCGACGCGGACCGCTCCTGACGACTGACGCCCCCGCTCCAGGTCCGGAGCGGGGGCGTCGTGGCTCTGCGGTCAGGGACGAGGCGTCGCGCCGTCCGCCCCGTCGTCGAGGAGCGCCTGCGCGGCGGCCGCCTCCGCCCCGGGAAGCTGGGCGCCGACGGCGGCACCCGCCACGGCATCGGCCGCCTGCTCCTCTGCGCGAGCCTCGGCGTCGGCCTCTCCCGTCACCACGACCGGAGACGACCCGGTCAGGGCCGCTTCCGCGTCGAGGTCGGTCGCCGCCTGCTCGAACTGCGACTGGTACAGCCGCCAGTACGCGCCCTGCGCGGCGATGAGCTCGTCGTGCGTGCCCTTCTCGACGATGTCGCCGTGCTCCATCACGAGGATGAGGTCCGCGTCGCGGATGGTCGACAGCCGGTGCGCGATGACGAACGAGGTGCGTCCCTGCCGGAGAGCGGCCATGGCGTTCTGCAGCAGCAGCTCGGTGCGGGTGTCGACCGCCGAGGTGGCCTCGTCCAGGATGAGGATCGACGGCTGCGCCACGAACGCCCGGGCGATCGTGATGAGCTGCCGCTCACCGGCCGAGACGTTCGACGCGTCCTCGTCGAGCACGGTGTCGTACCCGTCCGGAAGCGCGTGCACGAAGCGGTCGACGTAGGTCGCCCGCGCGGCGGCCAGCACCTCCTCGTCCGTCGCGGTCGAGCGTCCGTAGCGGATGTTCTCGCGGATGCTCCCGGCGAACAGCCAGGGGTCCTGGAGCACCATGCCGGTGCGGGACCGGAGGTCGTCGCGCGTGATGGTCGAGATGTCCTGACCGTCCAGCGTGATCCGTCCGCCGCTGAGTTCGTAGAACCGCATGATGAGGTTCACGAGCGTCGTCTTGCCGGCACCCGTGGGCCCGACGATCGCGACGGTCTGCCCCGGCTCGACCCGGAACGACAGATCGGTGATGAGCGGACGCTCCGGCGAGTAGGAGAAGGACACGTTCTCGAACTCGATCACCCCCTCCCCTTCGCGGAGAGCAGGAGCGTCAGGGTCGTCGGCCTCCTGCTCATCGGCGTCGAGCAGGTCGAACACCCGCTCCGCCGAGGCGGTGCCGGACTGCACGACCGCCGCCATGCCGCCCAGCTCGGACAGCGGCTGCGTGAACTGCTGCGAGTACTGGATGAACGCCTGCACGTCGCCGAGCCGCAGCTGCCCGCTCGCGACCATGAGCCCGCCGAGCACCGCGATGCCGACGTAGGTGAGGCTGCCGACGAAGGTCATCGCGGGCATGATGATGCCCGAGAGGAACTGCGCCTTGAAGCTCGCCTGGAAGAGCTCCTCGTTCTCGGCCTTGAACTTGTCCAGCGCGTCCTGCTCGCGGCCGAACACCTTGACCAGCGCGTGGCCGGAGAAGGCCTCCTCGACCCGGGCGTTGAGCCGGCCGACCTTGCGCCACTGCGTGCCGAAGGCCTTCTGCGACCGCGGTCCGATGACGCCGAAGATCACGCCCATGAGCGGAAGCGCCACGAGGGCGACGAGGGCGAGCTGCCACGAGATCGAGAACATCATCACGAGCACGCCGATCACCGTCAGCACGGCGGTCAGTGCTCCCGACAGCGACTGCTGCATGGTCTGGGTGATGTTGTCGATGTCGTTCGTCACCCGCGAGATCAGCTCGCCGCGCTGCACCTTGTCGAAGTACGCCAGCGGGAGCCGGTTGATCTTCGCCTCGACGGCCTCGCGCAGCCGCCACATGGTGCGCACCATGATGACGTTGATGACGTATCCCTGCAGCCAGCTGAGGAACGCGGCCACGACGTAGATCGCGAGAACAGCGGCGATCACCCAGCGCAGCGCGTCGAAGTCGATGCCGTCGCCGACCCGGAAGTCGCCGAGCGCGCCCACCTGGTTGGCGAAGTCGTTCTGCCCGGCGTCCCGCAGCGCGTCGACGACGACGTCCTGCGGGGTCCCGGCCGGGAACCCGGGGAAGTCGCCGGTGGGCTGACCGAGCTGGATCGAGATGAAGCCGCGATAGACGATGTTCGTCGCCTCGGCGAGCACCTTCGGGGCGGCGACGGTCAGCACGACCCCGATCGCACCGAGGATCGACACGAAGACGAACCACACTGCGGAGGGCTTGAGCAGCCCGATCATCCGCGCGAAACTCGGGCCGAAGTTGTCGGCCTTGCCCGGCGCGACGCTGTCCCAGTCGCCGGAGTTCTGCCGCGCCTGCTCGGCGAGCTCCGCCTCGTACTGCTCCTCGGCGGTGAGCTCCCGCTCGACCGTGGGCGCCGGCGCCTTGCCCCGTCCGCGACGGCGCCGACCCTGGGTCCCTGAGCTCGTCGAAGGGCCCTGGGTCCCTGAGCTCGTCGAAGGGCCCTGGGTCCCTGAGCGTGTCGAAGGGCCCTGGGTCCCTGAGCCCGTCGAAGGGCCCTGGGTCCCTGAGCCTGTCGAAGGGTCCTGCTCGCTCATGCGTCCACCCCCAGCTGCGACTCGACGATCTCGCGATAGGTCTCGCTGGTCTCCAGCAGCTCCTCATGGGTTCCGACGCCGACCATGGTGCCGCCCTCGAGGACCACGATGCGGTCCGCGTCGGTGATCGTGGAGACGCGCTGCGCGACCACGATCTTCGTCACGTGCGGGAGCTCGCGCCACAGCGCCTGCCGCAGCCGGGCATCCGTGGTGAGGTCGAGCGCGGAGAAGGAGTCGTCGAACACGAGCACCTGCGGCCGGTGCACGATGGCCCGCGCGATCGCCAGGCGCTGGCGCTGACCGCCGGACACGTTCGTGCCGCCCTGGGCGATGCGGGAGTCGAGACCGTCCGGCATCTCCTCCACGAAGTCGCGACCCTGGGCGATCTCCAGCGCGTGCCAGAGTTCCTCGTCGGTGGCGTCCTCGCGGCCGTAGCGCAGGTTGGACGCGACGGTGCCGGTGAAGAGGAAGGGACGCTGCGGCACCAGACCGATGCTGTCCCACAGCGCCTCGACGTCGGCCTCGCGGACGTCTACGCCGCCGACGTGCACGGACCCGCCGGACACGTCGAACAGGCGCGGGATGAGCGAGACGAGCGTGGTCTTGCCCGACCCGGTGGAGCCGACGATCGCGACGGTCTCCCCCGGCTCCGCGGCGAAGCTGACGCCGGTGAGGACGGGGGCGTCGGCGCCGGGGTACGTGAACTCCACGTCATCGAACGCGACCGCGCCCGGGGTCGGGAAAGCGGTGACGCCGTCCACCGGGCGGGTCATGGTGGACTCCGTGTTCAGCACTTCGCCGATGCGCTCGGCGGAAACCGCGGCGCGCGGGATCATCATCGCCATGAAGCTCGCCATGATGACGCCGCCCATGATCTGGCCGATGTACTGCATGAAGGCGAACAGGGTGCCCACCTGCACGGTGCCGTTGTTGACCTCGATGCCGCCGAACCAGATGACGGCGACCACGGTCACGTTGAGGATGAGCATGAACAGCGGGAAGAGCAGCACGAACAGGGAGCCGACCTTGCGGCCGACGACCATGATGTCGGTGTTCGCGCCGCGGAAGCGCTCCTCCTCGATGCGCTCCCGGACGAAGGCCCGCACGACCCGCACGCCCGTGAGCTGCTCGCGCATGATGCGGTTCACGTTGTCGAGCTTGCCCTGGTAGCTGCGGAAGAGCGGGACCATCCGGCCGATGACGAGTGCCGCGAGAAGGAGCAGCACCGGGACGGAGACGGCGATCAGCCAGCTCAGTCCCGCGTTGGTCTGCACGGCGAAGATGATGCCGCCGATCGCGAGCAACGGCGCGGTGACGAGCATGGTCGCGCCCATCATCGCCAGCATCTGCACCTGCTGCACGTCGTTCGTGTTGCGGGTGATGAGGGATCCGGCGCCGAACTGCGAGACCTCGCGCTCGGAGAAGCCGCTGACCTTGCCGAACACGTCGGCGCGGATGTCACGGCCGGCGCCCATCGCGGCGCGGGCGGCGAAGAAGGTCGCGATGACCGAGGCCACGATCTGGCCGAACGACACGGCCAACATGAACAGGCCGGTGCGCCAGATGTACGCGGTGTCGCCCTGTGCGACGCCGTTGTCGATGATGTCGGCATTGAGGCGCGGCAGGTAGAGGGTGGCGGCCGCGCTGGCGAACTGGAAGACCAGCACGGCGACGAGGAGCCACTTGTAGCGTGACAGATATCGGAGGAGGAGTTTTCCCAGCACAGGCGGACTTTCTCGGAAGGAGGAGGTGGCGGGTCTCCCGGCAGACGGATGCCGACCGATGACCGGCCATACGACAGGGTGCCACGAAGCGGCGACATTCGGATCCCCCTCCGGGAGGACCTTCGCTCACAGCGAACCACCGTATGTATCACTTGACTGACACAAGTTGTGATAGACATATGGCACAAAGAACGGAGTCCGCCATGTCGAACCCCACCCCGCCGGACATCATCGGCGCCGTCCTCTCCTCGCCGGCCGTCTTCCTCGTCGTCGGCCTCGTCATCGCTGCGCTGCTCGCCCTCACGCCCTGGTGGCGCACGCGTGCGGCGACGGCGACCCGACTGACGCGCGACGAGGCCGCCGCCGTGAGCGCGCGCTACTCCCCCGAGCGGCGCCTCCTCGCCGTCGGCGCCCTGGTGGTCCTCGGGACGGGGGTGACGGTGGAGGTGCTCGCGCGGTACGTGCTATCGCTGAACGGTGAGGTGTCCTGGTGGCGCTACGCCGCCCCCGTGTTCGCCACCGCCGCCGTCGCCGCCGCCCTGGCACTCGCGGTCAGCGTCGGAGGTGCACGCCATGCGACAGAGCCGGTGACCACCGGGACCCGGCGGACCTGGCTCTCCTTCAGTCCTCGCGGGGGGACCGCCGCGGCAGGCCTCGCGCTCCTCGGACTCGTCCTCACGACGATCGCCGCCGGCTGTGCGTCGTCGAACATCGACGGCGGGCCCTTCGTGTTCCTGGAGATTTCCGCGCCGAACACCGACGTCGACCCGGTGCGGCTGTGGTTCTACGGGTGGGCGTACGGCGTCGCGGTGCTGCTCTGCTGCGCGCTCCTCGCCGGGGCGGTGTTATGGGCGCTGTGGGCGAATGCCACGCGTCCGTTCCTCCGGCCGGAGACCGTTCCCGCGGAGCACCACGAGCGCCGCCGGATCGCCGCGGGACTCGCCCAGGTCGCGACCGGAGGCCTCCTGCTCGCGCTGGCCGCCGCCTGGCGGTTCATCGGGAGCGCGGGACGGATCGGCCCTCTCACGATCGAGGGCGAGGGCACGTTCGAGATCGTCTGGCGCTACGCCGACATCGCCCGCGCGGCCGGCGCCGCGGCCCCTGTGCTGGAGGTCGTCGCCGTGGCCCTTCTGGTCCTCTCGGCGCTGGCTCTGCGGGGCGGCTCCCGCCGGTCGGCAGACCCCGCGACGGCGGCGATGCGGCAGCCGGAGGGGGCGCGATGACGCCGCGCTCCCCGCTGTCCGGCCCCGACGATGCGCTCCCGGCCCGGGACATCTATCGGCAGTTCCGCGGGCTCATCGTCTCCGGGCAGCTCGGTGCCGGCGAACGCCTGCCGTCGGTCCGGCAGACGGCCGGCGACCTCGGGGTCGCACCAGGCACGGCGGCGCGCGCCTACAAGATGCTCGAAGCCGACGGTCTGGTCGTGTCGCGCACCGCGGCAGGCACGCGCGTCGCCGACTCCGCCGCCGTGCTCCCCGGGGCGGTCATCCGGAGGATCCGCGAGCTGGTCGACGCCGCACAGGACGCCGGTCTCGAACCCGGCGACGTCACCGATGTGCTCCGGACGACCTGGGAGTCCCGTCGCCGCGCCGCCGTCGTCCCCGAAGAGAACTGAGGCGCGCGTCAGAACAGCGCGGGCTGCGGCACGTAGTCGCGGGCGGGCGCCCCGGCGTCGGGGCCGAGTTCGGCGAGGGAGGCCGGCTGCCACCGCGGGTTGCGATCCTTGTCGACGAGCTGCGCGCGGATGCCCTCCACCAGGTCGGGGTGTTCGTTCACGAACCAGAGCACCCGGCGGTACTCGCCCTCCAGCGCGGCGCGGAGCCCGATCATCTCCCGGGCCTCCCGCACCGCGTCGAGCGTCACGACGAGGCCCGTCGGAGCCAGATCGTCGAGCAGGTCGGCGACGGCCGCCGCTTCCTCGGTGCCGAGCGCGCGGAGCCGCTCGAGGATTTCGGGCACGGTCGGGGCGGCGAACGCCTCGTCGATCCACTCCCGCGCGGCGGGAAGCGAAGACGGCTCCGGCGTCTCGTCGAAGAGCAGGACGATCTCGCTGGGACTCGTCGGGTCGGCGCGGTAGGCCAGCGCCTCGCGCAGCGCGTCGAGGCGGTCGGAGGGGACGAAATGATCCGCGAAGCCCGCGTACACGGCGTCGGCACCGTTCATCGTGGCCCCGGTGAGGCCGAGGTACTCGCCGAGCCGTCCGGGCGCGCGCCCCAGCAGCCAGGTACCGCCGACGTCGGGCGTGAAGCCAATCCGGGTCTCCGGCATGGCGAGCTTCGAGCGTTCGGTGACCACACGGATCGCGGCATGCCCCGCCAGACCGATACCGCCGCCCATCGTTATCCCGTCGGCGAGCGCGACCACGGGCTTCGGGTACTCCGCGATCATGGCGTTCATCGCGTACTCGCCTCGGAAGAACTCCGCGGCCTGCTCCGGATGGTCGGACGTGATCTGGCCGTGCAGGCGACGCACGTCGCCGCCCGCGCACATACCGCGCTCCCCGGCGCCATCGATGAGGACGATCTGCACGTCGGAGTCGTCACGCCAGGCCACCAGGGCCTCCGTGATGGTGGCGATCATGTCCTCGTCGAGCGCATTGATCGCCTCGGGGCGGTTGAGCGTGAGCCGCCCGAGCGCTCCTTCGGTGCGGATGAGGACACGGGGCGCGGCGGGGGTATCGGTCACGGGTGCCAGGCTACCCCGTCGCGTGCGGCCGGATTCCGCACGAAATGCGGGTTCCGGGGCGGTTTTCCGGCAGGATAGGAGGAACTGTTCATCGCAACGAGAGGTCCCGGATGCCCGAAGGACAGGTGCTCGAGTTCACGAATGTGACGAAGCGCTTCAACGAGGTGACGGCCGTCTCGGATTTCTCCGCCCGTGTCGAGCCCGGCGCCGTCACCGCCTTCCTCGGCCCCAACGGTGCCGGCAAGACGACGACCCTGCGCATCCTGCTCGGCCAGGTGCGCGCCACGTCCGGCACCGCCACGATCGGCGGGGCCGCCTACGCCGAGCTGCGGCAGCCGCTGCGCACCATCGGCGCCGTGCTGGAGGAGACGGCCTATCGGCCGCGCCGCACGGCGAGCCGTCAGCTCACCATCGCCGCGAAGGCCAACGGCATCCGCCTCGCCCGCGTCGATGAGGTGATCTCCCTCGTCGGCCTGGAGGGTGAGGCGGACACGCGCATCGGCGGATTCTCGCTCGGCATGCGCCAGCGCCTCAGCGTCGCCCACGCGCTCCTCGGCGACCCCGGCGCCCTCGTCTTCGACGAGCCGGCGAACGGCCTCGACCCGGAGGGCATCCGCTGGATGCGGCTGCTGATGCGTCGCCTCGCCGACGAAGGGCGCACGGTGCTGGTCTCCTCCCACGTGCTCAGCGAGATCGAGCAGGTCGCCGACCACGTGCTCGTGCTCTCCAAGGGACGCCTCGTGCTGTCGAGCGGCATCGAGACGCTGGCCGATCCGGCCGGCGGCTCCGTGGTCGTCGACTCCGTCGATCGCCCCGGCCTCACGACCGCGCTGGTCGCCGCCGGTTTCGATATCGAGGTGCTGCGCTCCGGGCTGACCGTGCGCGGGACCGACGCCAGCCGCGTCGGCGCCGTCGCTGCGGACGCCGGTATCGCACTCAGCACGCTCGTGCAGCGCGGCCCGACGCTGGAGGACGTCTTCATCGACCTCATGCGGGGCGGCCGCTTCGACACCGCCCCGGCGCTCGATCAGACGGAAGCTCCCGCCGAGGAGGATCCCGACTCCGCGACCGCCGCCGAGGCCCCGGCAGGGGAGTCTCCGACGGACGGCCCGTCGACGGATGAAGCCGCCGGGACCGCGGCTGCGGCTCTCGCAGCCGGCGGCACCGCCGCGCTCGCCGACGACCTGACGCCTCAGGCCACGGGCCCTGTCACCGCCGAGACGATCGCCGATGACACCGCTCCGAGCGACGAGGCGGAGGCCGCCGCGGACGAGGATGCGACCCGGGCCCTTCCCGTCGTCGCCGCCGATGACGACGCGACCCGGATCCTGCCCGTGGTCGACGCGACCTCAGACGCGCAGCCCGCGGATGCGGAGACCGACGCGGAGGCCGAGGGCTCGCCGTCGTTCGACGACATCCTCTTCGGTGCGCCCGCGCCCGTCGCCGAGTCTCCGCGGCGGTCCTTCGCCGCCCTGTTCGCCGCCGCGTCCGCAGACGCGGAGACCGAGTCGCCCGCGCAGCCGGCGGCGACGGACGTTCCGGGCGAGACCGAGACCGAGTCCGAGTCCGAGTCGCCGTCGACGACCGACGAGACCCCCGTCGAGGACGTCGACACCGCTGCCGATGCACCGGCCGACAGCACGAGCACCGACGCGCCCGACAGCGCCTCTGGTGACGAGGAGCCCGCGGGCGTGGAGTTCTTCACCGGCCTGGACGCCTCGTCGGCGGACGACGAGACCGCGCCGTCCGAGGACACCGCCGAGGCCGCAGCGCAAGGCGAGGACGCCTCTCCTGCGTCCGACGACGACGACCCGCGATCGGCCGCTGTGAGCTCGATGCTGGCCGCCGCCGCACGCGCTTACTACGAGGACGAACCGCGCGACTACCCGCTCGCTCCAGCGGAGGAGACGTCGTCCGGCGAGGGGGCTCCGCAGGACGAGATCGGGAGCGACGAGTCGGCAGACGACACGGAGACTCCGGCGGAACAGCACACTCCCGCGGATGACCATGGGGACGAGCACTACGACGAGCACCGCGGCTGAGCCCCTGCAGCAGAACGCCCTCCCGGTCCACCGGGAGGGCGTTCTGCATCCGGGATCAGGCCGGACGTGGTCGGATGACCGGGCGCCGACTGCCCTTCGACACCGGGGTCGGAGCCGTGGCGACGATCTCCTCGACCGTCGTGGGCTCCTCGGACACCGGGAGGCGCAGCGCCTGCGTCAGCGCCAGGCCGTGCCGGGTGGTCAGGATCAGGCGGTTGTACTGCGGATCGCCCTCGAGATCGACGACCACGCTCGGACGTCGACGGCGGATCAGCACGAAGTCGAGGCTCCCCGCGGCCTTCCAGCTCCCGGCGGCCAGCACGCCCGGGATGTGGGTACCCGGATTCGGGACGCCGCGGAGCCAGGTCCAGGCGTCGTCGGTCAGCTGGACCTTGGTGATCGTGTCGCGCACGATGCGGACGTTCTCGCGGTGGAAGGTGGCGGCACGTTCGATGGGCGAGAGCACGACCTCGAGTTGCGTCTGGTCCAGCAACAACGTCACCATGCCCCCAGTCTGCCAGCGCGGTCCTCCCGGTTGGCTGGAAGTTGCTCACAGGAACACAACGATCCCTTGTCGGTATCCCTCAGTCCTGCCCTCACGGCTCCTTCGCGAGGACAGGCTCCCACGCACGAACAGGCGCTGCCGCGGGCGGAAGCCGGGCTCCGCGCGAAGGCCTGTTGCCGACGGCCTTCGCGCCTGCAGGCGTTCGCGGGAGATCAGGCAACGGGGTCCAAGGGTTCCTATCCCCGCGCGGCTGCCTGTTCTCACGCGAACGAGCCACGCGACCGACCAGCGGGAGGAGCGGTCAGGGGCGCGCGGTCTGGGCGGCCTGGGCGGCGTGCGGCAGGGCGGCCTCGATGCGCTGGAGCTCGTCCTCGCCGTGCGCGGCGGTGAGGAACCAGGCCTCGAAGACGCTCGGCGGCAGCGCGACGCCGTGCTCGCGCATCGCGTGGAAGAACGCCGCGTACCGGAACGACTCCTGCGCCTGCGCCTCGGCGTAGTCACGCGGGGCCGAGGCGCGGAACGAGGCGCTGAAGAGGTTGCCGGCGGAGGCGAGGGCGTGGGTCACTCCGGCCTCGGCGAGCGCGCGGTCGAGAGCCGACGAGACCCGAGCGGCTGCGGCGTCGACCGTCGCGTAGACCTCCGGCGTCGCGAGGCGGAGCGTGGCCAGGCCCGCCGCCACCGACAGCGGGTTCCCGGAGAGCGTCCCCGCCTGGTAGACGGGACCGAGAGGCGCCAGGAGGTCCATGACCTCGGCGCGACCGCCGAGAGCCGCGAGCGGCATTCCGCCGCCCACGACCTTGCCGAAGGTGAGGATGTCGGGAAGGTAGTCCTCCCCCGCCTCCGCCTGGAGTCCCCAGAAGCCTGCCGGGTGCACCCGGAAGCCGGTGAGGACCTCGTCGAGGATCATCAGAGCACCGTGCGCGTGGGCGGTCCCCGCGATGAGGCGGTTGAAGCCCGGGAGCGGGGGCACCACGCCCATGTTCGCGGCCGAGGCCTCCACGATGACGGCCGCGATGCGGGGACCGTGCTCGGCGAACACGGCAGCGAGCGCCTCGGGGTCGTTGTAGCGGATCACGAGCGTCTGCGCGGCGATCGGCGCGGGCACGCCGGCCGAACCGGGCAGCGCGAGCGTGGCGACCCCGGAGCCCGCCTCGGCGAGCAGGCCGTCGGAGTGGCCGTGATAGTGGCCGGCGAACTTCACGAGCAGATCACGGCCGGTCGCGCCGCGGGCGAGGCGGATCGCGGTCATGGTCGCCTCGGTGCCCGTCGAGACGAGACGGACGCGCTCCACGGGACGGATCTCGCCGAAGCGGACGCGGTCGGCGATGAGCGCGGCGAGCTCGACCTCCCCCTCGGTCGGCGCGCCGAAGGAGAGCCCGCGGGTGGCGGCCTCCTGCACGGCGGCGACGACCTCGGGCTGCGCGTGTCCGAGCAGTGCGGGACCCCAGGAGGCGACGAGGTCGACGTACTCGCGACCCGCGGCGTCGGTCACGGTGGCGCCGCGCGCCGAGGCGAGGAACCGCGGCGTCCCGCCGACCGACCCGTAGGCCCGCACCGGAGAGTTCACCCCGCCGGGGATCACCGCACGGGCGGCAGAGAAAAGGTCGTCATTGCGGTCGGTCATCGAGGCTCCTCCGTGATGCACGGCGCTCTCCCGGCATCCCTTCCAGGCTAACCCGCCGCCTGCCCTTCCGAGGCCGCGGCCGACGAAGGCTCAGCCGCGCAGCCAGCGGGCCGCTTCGGTGGCCCAGTACGTCAGCACCGCGTCAGCGCCCGCCCGGCGGATCGACAGCAGCGACTCGAGGACCGCGGCGCGCCGATCGATCCAGCCGTTCGCGGCGGCGGCCTCGATCATCGCGTACTCGCCCGACACCTGGTATGCCCAGACCGGGACGGTCACGGCGTCGCGGACCTCGCGGAGCACGTCGAGGAAGGCCATCGCCGGCTTCACCATGACGATGTCCGCGCCCTCGTCCTCGTCGACCAGCGCCTCCCGCACGCCCTCGCGACGGTTGCCGGGGTCGAGCTGATACGTGCGGCGGTCGCCCTGAAGCTGCGAGTCCACCGCTTCGCGGAACGGGCCGTAGAACGCACTCGCGTACTTCGCGGCATACGCCAGGATCAGGGTGTCAGTGAAGCCCTCGGCGTCGAGCGCCTGACGGATCACGGCGACCTGGCCGTCCATCATCCCGGACAGCCCCAGCAGCTGCGATCCCGCCCGCGCCTGGGCGAGGGCCATCGAGGCGTATCGCTCCAGGGTCGCGTCGTTGTCCACCGAGCCGTCGGCGGCGAGGACGCCGCAGTGCCCGTGATCGGTGAACTCGTCGAGGCAGAGGTCGGTCTGCACGACGAGCGCGTCGCCGACCTCGGCCGCCAGCGCCTCGGTGGCGACGTTCAGGATGCCCTGCGGGTCGTCCGCGCCGGAGCCCCGGGCGTCGCGCACCGCGGGAACGCCGAACAGCATGACCCCGCCGACCCCGGCCTCCGCAGCCTCCACGGCCGCGGAACGCAGCGAGTCGATCGAGTGCTGAGCGACGCCGGGCATCGATCCGATGGCGACCGGCTCGCTGATGCCTTCGCGGACGAAGAGCGGGAGCACGAGCTGACGCGGCTCGAGAGAGGTCTCGCGCACGAGGTCGCGGACGGCGCGCGACTGACGCAGTCGGCGCAGGCGGATGTCGGGGAAGCTCACGGCGCGAACTCGTCTGCCGCGTGCGGAAGGGTGAATTGTGACACGGCCTCGATCAGCGCATCGATGGTCTGCCGGTCGGCGACCACCGAGACGGGCAGGCCGGCGCGCTCGGCGTCCTTGGCTGTCCGCGGGCCGATCGCCGCGAGCAGCGTCTCGTCCGGGATCTCGGGGAACTGCTCCCGCACCTGCTCGGCCACCGAACCGCTGGTGATGAGGATCGCGTTGATCCGGCCGTTCTCGACGTCGCGCCGGATGCGCTCCGTCACCGGCACCCCGACCGTGCGATAGGCGACGACGCCGTGCACGTCGTGTCCCGCCTCGGACAGCAGGATGCTCAGGACGGGCTTGGCGATCTCGCTGCGCAGCGCCAGGATGCGGCGCGGCTCGTGCTCCAGAGCGATGAGCTGCTGCGCCATCCCCTGCGCGGAGTTGTCCTGTTCGGGGACCAGGGCCACCTCGTAGCCAACGGCCTGCAGCGCCGCGGCCGTCGTCTCCCCCACGGCCGCGATCTTCGTGGTCTTCGGCACGACGGCGCGGTGGGCGAACAGCACGTCCACCGTGGTCGCGCTCGTGACGGTCAGCCAGTCGAACTCGCCGGCCGCGAGCTGCTCCAGCGCACGGTCGAGGGTCGCCTGATCCGTGGTCGGAGCGAAGTTGATGAGCGGGGCGACGACGGGGACGGCGCCGAGAGCGCGGAGGCTCGCGGCGACGCTGTCGCCCCAGGGGCCGCCACGGGGCACGAGGATGCGCCAGCCGTCCAGCGGTCGGTCCTGCTTGCTTTCAGAAGTGGTCATGACAATTCGGATTGCTCTTGAGGGACGAGGTCGGCCGCCCCTTGATCGAGCAGCCGACGGGCAACAGCGAGCCCGAACTCACGCGCTGCGTGCATCGGGTCTGCACCATCGGCAGCATCCGCACCATTGCCACTGCCGTTCCGATGAATATACTCCCCGTTCAGGGCTTCCGTGACGTCCAGACCGATCCGCCGACCGCCGTCCGGGGCATAGACGACCGTCCTGACGCGGATCTCGGAGTCCTGGACGACGGCGTGCGCCGCCATGGGGGCTTGACAACCGGCGTCCAGTCCCTCCAGGATGGCGCGCTCGACGGTGATCGCGAGCCGCGTCTCCCGATGATCCAGCGCCGACAGCGCCGTGCGCAGCTCCTCCGGCGCGTCCGCCCGTGTCTCGACCGCCAGGGACCCCTGGCCGGGAGCGGTCGGCCATTCCGCGAGGCCGAGCTCCTCGCGCTGCAACGGGGAATCCGTGCCGAGTCGCGAGAGGCCGGCGGCGGCGAGGATCACGGCGTCCAGCTCTCCGGAGGTGACGCGCGCGAGGCGGGAGTCGACGTTGCCGCGGATGTCCACGACGTGGGCGCGAGGCGCACGGCGGTGGACCTGGGCGATACGTCGCGGCGACCCGGTACCCACGGCGCTCCCCGCCGGGAGCTCGTGCAGCGGGATGCCGTGTCGGGTGAGCACCACGTCGCGGGCGTCCTCCCGTCGGGGCGTCGCGGCGATGACGAGCGACTCCGGCACCGCGGTGGGGAGGTCCTTGAGGGAGTGCACGAGGAAGTCGCACTCGCCGGCGAGGAGGGCTTCGCGGAGACGGGTGGCGAAGATGCCGAGGCCGCCGATCTCCGACAGCGAGGCGCGATTGGTGTCGCCCTCGCTCGTGATCGGGACGAGTTCGACGCGGCGACCGGTGACCTTCTCGAGCGCGGCGGCGACGTGACCGGACTGCGCCTGCGCGAGCGCGCTGCGACGGGTGCCGAGACGGATGGGGGTGCTCATGGCGCTTACTGCAGCACGTCCGCGATCTCGTCGAAGCGCAGGCGGCGCCCCGTGTAGAAGGGCACCTCCTCCTTCACGAACATGCGGGCGTCGGTGTAGCGGAGGTCCCGCATCATGTCGACGAGGTCGGTCAGCTCGTCGGCTTCCAGCGGCAGCAGCCACTCGTAGTCGCCGAGGGCGAAGGAGGCCACCGTGTTCGCGATGACGCCGGTGAACGCCGCACCCTTGCGTCCGTGATCGGCGAGCATCGCGCGACGCTCGCTCTCCGGCGCGAGGTACCACTCCGGCGTGCGGACGAACGGGTAGAGGCAGAGCCAGTCCTTGGGCTCGATGCCGCGGAGGAAGCCGGGGACGTGCGCCCGGTTGAACTCCGCGTCACGGTGGACGCCCATGACGTTCCACACCGGGAGGAGCG
This sequence comes from Microbacterium sp. UMB0228, assembly GCF_002871415.1. Taxonomy (NCBI): domain Bacteria; kingdom Bacillati; phylum Actinomycetota; class Actinomycetes; order Micrococcales; family Microbacteriaceae; genus Microbacterium; species Microbacterium sp. UMB0228. Next base: position 187,319 of record NZ_PNFU01000005.1, read on the forward strand.
AGCGCAGCATCTCGGTGCGGCGCAGGCGGCGGAGGGCCTTCTGCAGCTCCTCGGCGGTGGCGCCGTGCAGCCACACCATGAGGTCGGCGTCGGCCTTGAGGCCGGAGACGTCGTAGAAGCCGCGGACGGTGACGCCGGAGTCCTCGACGTGCGAGACGATCGACTCGAGCTCGGTCGCATCGTTCTCGGTGACGGGGGCGTCGGGGTTGCGTCGCCAGACGGCCCAGAGGGTGTAACCGGACGGGTTCTCTTCGCGCAGGTCGGACATGATCCCAGTCTGCCCCCTTTGCGGAGGCGCCGCTAATCAGGGGAATACTGCCCCCGCCCGAGGGCGGTGCGGGGGTGGCTCAGCGCGCGATGGCGCGGGCGATGGCCCACACGGCCCCGCCGACGGCGGCAGCGATCCCGACCGTCGCGGCGATCGCGGCAGCCGGATTGCGGTCCGCGAAAGCACGCGCCTTGACGGCGGCGCGCGCCGACGCCTTCTCGACGCGCCGCGGGATGTTCCCCTTGATCTCGATGGCGGCGAGGGCCGCCTTCAGCTCGGCGCGCGCGGAGGCGACGGGGTCGACGATTCCCGCGGGGACCGCGGTGCGCGGCAGCGACTCAGGGGTGCTCATCGCCGGCCTCCTTCACGATTCGGATGTCTTCGGCCACGGCCTGTGCCGGGTTCTGGCGACGGAGCACCTTGCGGAACTTCAGGATGCCGAGCAGTGCGAACAGCAGCACGGCGATGATGAGGATGCCGAACACCGCCAGCGCGGACAGCCACACCGGCCACCACGACGACAGTCCCGCGATCGCGAAGACGAGGATGACGGGCACGGCCCAGAACAGGAAGAACAGCGCGACGAGGAACCAGACGGAGCCGACCCCCGCGTCCTTCGCGGTGCGCGACACCCACGCCTTGGCCGCGTCGATCTCGGCCTTGACGAGATTGGTGACGAGCTCCGGCAGGTCGCCGAGCAGCGTCAGCAGACTGTCGTCGGCGCGATCCCGATATCCGCGGGGCATGTCAGTCGTCGGACTTCCGCGGGGCGGGCTTCGTCGCGGCCGGCTTCGTCGCGGCCGGCTTCGCCGCGGCGGGCTTCTGGGCCTCGGCGGCGCGCTCCTTGACCTCGTCGACCGCGTCCTCCGCGGCGTCCGAGATCTCCTCCGCAGCGTCCTTGCCGGAGGCGATGACGGCATCGAGCTTCTGCCCGGGCGTGCCGTCGCCGGTGACGGACTTGACGATCTTCACGGCACCGGTCCAGACGGCACCGGGGACCGCGGCGGCCTTGTCGCCGACGAAGCCCTTGACCTTGTCGACGCGCTCCTGCACCGGGTCGGTGTTCCAGACCTTCAGCCACTGCGTCTTGATCTGCTCGTAGCGCTCGCGTCCTGCGCGGGTGCCGAGCACATAGCCGACGCCGAGTCCGACGACGAGTCCGATCTTCCCCTTCATGGGGTCTCCTCACGTTGTTCCGGCTGTGGTCCGTCCCGGGGGACGCCGATCGCCCGCGTCTCCACCGCGATCAGGTACCCAGCGTAACGCCGTATGCCGATTTCGGCATCAATCGATCAGAGGGTTGACACGGAGGCGTCGAGCGCACTCGCGCGTGCTCGTCGGACGCTCAGTCCCAGAGGAGAGCGCGGCGCAGGCGGTCCGCCTCCTCCGCAGCGTCCGGCACGACCTGCGCGAGCCCCGTGCCCGCGAGCCAGGCGCCCACAGCGGCCAGTCCCGGAACGGCCTGCACGGCCTGACGGGCTGCGGCACGCCGCTCCCCCGAGCCGATGATCGACGCGGGCTGCGCCTGCACGAAGCGCCCACGATGACCCGCCACGACCTGGTCGGGCGACAGCGGGATGCCCAGGAGCGCCGAGGCCTCCCGACGGGCGAGGTCGATCGCGGCCTCGTCATCCAGCGCCGCGGTGGCCGCCGGTTCCCCCTGCGCACCGAAGGAGACGCGGACCACTTCACGGTCGCCCGCGGCCTCCCGCACCCACGACCACTTCGCCGTGGAGTGTGTGAGCGCCTTCGCCGTGTGGCTGTGCGGAACGGTGAGCACGCCGGTGCCGCGGGGCGGGGTGCGCAACGCCGGCGCGTCGAGCAGCAGACTGATGATCTCGATCTCGGGGGCGGGGGCGGCGTCGGCGGCCGCGAGGGCGGGTACGGCGCCCGCGAGCAGCTCCCGCGCGCCGTGCTCGGAGGTCGCGACGATCACGGCGTCGGCGACGAGTTCCGCCTCCTGGGTCACTTCCTCCCCCTCGGTCGGCCCCTCCGCGGCGGGCTCCTCGACCACGACGCGCCAGGTGGTGCCGTCGGTGGTGAGGCGACGGGCCCGGACGCGAGTACGGACGGTCGCACCGAGTTCGTCGAGGTCGGCCGCGAGGGCGTCGACGAGCACGCTCATGCCGCCGACGAGCCCCTCGACGGCAGCACCGGGGGTCTTCGTGCCGCGCGACGCACCCTCTCCGCGGAGGGCCAGCACCGCTCCGGACAGCGATCCGACGCGGGTGAGGGCGGCGTTGAGCCCGGGGGCGGCGACATCGATGTCCACGTCGTCCGGGGATGCCGAGTAGACGCCCGTGGTGACGGGGGCGACGAGGCGGTCGCGCACCTTCTCCCCCATGCGCGAGGCGACGAGGCGGCCGAGGCTCAGCTGGTGCCCGATCGTGAGCGGCGGTCGCACCCGGTCGAGATAGGCCCGCCAGGCGCCCGACCAGCCGATGATGCGGCGGACGTCGTCCTGGAACGGATTGCCGGGGATGCCGAGGATGCCGCCGGCCGGGAGTGGTGCCGCGCCGCCGCCGGGGATTCCGGCGAGCCACGCCCCTCCCGCCTGCGGCGTCACGACGCGGTCGGAAAGGCCGAGGTCGTCCACGAGGGCGCGGACATGCCCGCCCTTCGTCGCGTAGCTCTCCGCCCCGGCGTCGACGACGACCCCGTCCAGGGCGACCCTGCGGATCACGCCGCCCAAGGCCTCGGACCCCTCGAGCAGCGTCACCCGCATGCCGACCTTCGCGCACTCACGGGCGGCCACCAGTCCGCCGACGCCGCCTCCCACCACGACGACGTGCTTCTGTGCGGCGCGGGCGGCAAGGTCGGCCGGTTCGGCGGGTGCGGGGCGCTCAGGGCTCATGCGTCCATCCTTTCACCGCCCCTGTGCTTCGAATCGCCCGATTGGCCGGATAATCGCCGCAGATGCAGCCAGGTGCGCGATTCGAACGGAGGTCAGGCCGGGGGGGCTTCGGCCTGTCGGATCTGCGGCTGGCGCGCGCGCTTCGAATCGCGTGAGTGGCTGCATTCGGGCCGCAGATGCCGCAAAGCAGGCGATTCGAACGGAGGTCAGCCGGCGTGCACGAGCTCCACGATGCGCGTGAGCTGGTCGGGGTCGGTCTCCGGGGGCACGCCGTGGCCGAGGTTGAGGATGTGCCCGCGGGCCGCGCGACCGCGCTCGAGCACGTCGCGGACATGCGCCTCGAGCACCGGCCACGGCGCGCCGAGGAACGCGGGGTCGATGTTGCCCTGCACCGACACGTCGGGGCCGAGGATCGCGGCGGCCTCGTCGAGGGGCAGCCGCCAGTCGACCCCCACACCGTCCGCGATGCCGTCGAGCCGCATGTCGCCGAGGAAGGGCCCGGTGCCGACGCCGAAGTGGATCGTCGGGATGCCGATGCCGTCCAGAGCCGTGCGGGAGTGCGGCGCCACGAAGGCGCGGTAGTCGGCGGGGCTGAGGGAGCCCGCCCAACTGTCGAAGAGCTGCACGACCGCGGCGCCGGCATCGCGCTGCGTCTCCAGGAACCGCCGCGAGATCTGCGCCAGCCAGCCCGCGAGACGGTGCCAGGCCTCGGGCTCCGCGTGCATCATGCCGCGGGCGCGCAGGTGCTCCTTGGACGGACCGCCCTCGACGAGGTACGCGGCGAGGGTGAAGGGCGCCCCCGCGAAGCCGATGACCGGAGTGTCGCCGAGCTCCGCGACGACGATGCCGACCGCCTCCGCGATGGCGCTGCCGTCCAAGCTCTCCGGGTCGATCGCCGTGATGCGGTCGACGTCCGCGACCGTCCGCACGGGGTTCGCGAACACGGGGCCGCGGCCGGGCTCGATCTCGACCTCCACGCCGGCGAGACGCAGCGGGATGACGATGTCGCTGAAGAACACCGCCGCGTCGACGCCGTGCCGTCGCACCGGCTGGAGGGTGATCTCGGCGGCGAGGTCGGGGGTGAGGCAGGCGTCGAGCATCCTCGTGCCGACCCGCAGCTCCCGGTACTCGGGCAGGGAGCGGCCGGCCTGGCGCATGAACCAGACCGGAGCGGTGGCGGGGCGGTCGCCGGTGAGGGCGCGCAGCAGCGGGGCGTCGGAGAGTGCCATGCCCCCATCCTCCCATCCGGCGTATAGGGAGCAGCCGAGTCCCGGCTTCGGATGCTCGGGTACAATCGGAGGGTGCTGCTGTGTGTGACGGCGAGTCACAAGACCGCCTCCTTCGAACTGCTCGAACGCCTGAGCCGCACCCCCGACGACGTCGCTCCCACCATCGTGGGCATGGCGCCGTGCGTGCAGGGTGCCGTGGTCCTGGCGACGTGCAACCGCTTCGAGGCGTACGTGGAGATGGACGAGCCGGTGACCGCGGCCGGCGCCATCGGCGTGGAAGCCGTCATCGAGGCGGTCGAGTCCGCCACCGGAATCCCCGCTGCCGACCTCGACGGCGCCTACGCCGTACACTCCGGTCGCCGCGTCGCCGAGCACCTCTTCTCCGTCGCCTCCGGCCTGGAGTCCGTCGTCTCCGGTGAGGGCGAGATCGCCGGCCAGGTCCGTCGGGCGCTGAAGTCGGCCCGCGAGGACGGCACCACCTCTCCCGAGCTCGAGCGGCTGTTCCAGCGCGCGAGCCAGGCGCAGCGCAAGGTCAAGAACGTCACCGCCCTCGGCCGCGCCGGTCGCTCGCTCGTGCGTCTCGCGCTGGAGCTCGCCGACAGCCGCATCGCCGACTGGTCCGCCGAGCGCGTGCTGCTGGTCGGCACGGGCGCCTACGCGGCCGTCACCCTCGCGACCCTGCGCGAGCGCGGCGCCGTCGACATCTCGGTCTACTCTCCCTCCGGCCGCGCCGAGATCTTCGCGGCGAAGCACGACATCCGCCCGGTGCCGGCCGAGGAGTACGCGCGCACGGCGGCGCACTCCACGTTGCTGATCACCTGCACCACCGCGACCGAGCCCGTGCTCGGCCCGGAGCACCTGCAGTTGCCGGTCGGCCTCGCCGCCGCGGGCTGCCCCGTCGTCGCGACCAGCGGCACCACCGGTGTCCCGAGCCGACTGGTGGTCGACCTCGGCATGCCGCGGAACGTCGACCCGGCCGTGGCTGCGCTGGAGGGCGTCGCGCTGCTCGACCTGGAGACCATCCGCCTGCACGCCCCGCTGGAGGAGCTGCAGGCGACGGACGCCGCCCGGAGCGTCGTCCGCGAAGCCGCGGAGACCTTCCACGTGGTCGGCGCCCGCCAGAGCGTGACCCCGTCGGTCGTGGCCTTCCGCTCGCACATCTTCGAGCTGCTGGAGCGCGAGATCGACCGCGCCCGCGCCCGTGGTGACGAGGATGGCAAGGTCGAGCAGGCGCTGCGGCACCTCTCGGGCGTGCTGCTGCACACGCCGACCGTGCGGGCTCATGAGCTCGCCGCCGCCGGCCGCGCGGACGAGTTCGCCGCCGCGCTCGCGACGCTGTACGGGATCACCCCTGCCGCGGACGCGGTCGAGGACGCCGCCACAGCCTGATTCGGCGGGGTGGGAGACTGGACTCATGGCCCTTCACATCACCGGAGACACCGCCGCCGACGCCCTGCTGACCGAGAACCCGACGGCTCTGCTGATCGGCATGCTGCTGGACCAGCAGATCCCCATGGAGACCGCGTTCACCGGACCGCTCAAGATCGAGCAGCGGACGGGGGCGGCGGATGCTGCGGCGATCGCGGGCATGGCACCCGAGGAGTTCCTCGAGGCCTTCCGGCAGACGCCTGCGGTGCACCGGTTCCCTGGCTCCATGGCGACGCGGGTGCAGACGCTGTGCCAGGCGCTCGTCGACGACTGGGACGGGGATGCCGCCTCCCTGTGGACGCGCCCGTCGACAGGCTCGAGCCCTTCGACAGGCTCGGGGACCCAGCCGAGCGGTGCCGAGGTACTCAGACGACTCAAGGCCCTTCCCGGCTTCGGTGAGCAGAAGGCGAAGATCTTCCTCGCCCTCCTCGGCAAGCAGTACGGGTTCACTGGCGAGGGCTGGCGGGAGGCTTCGGCGCCCTACGGCGAGGACGGGTCGTACCGCAGCGTCGCCGACATCGTGTCGCCGGACTCGCTGACGAAGGTGCGCGAGTACAAGAAGGCGATGAAGGCCGCGGCGAAGGCGGCGAAGTAGTGCAGCCGACCGGGGACGACGTCGCGGGGCTGATCGCCCGCTCCTCCCCGGCCGTGCGTCGCCGTGATGCCGAGACGCTGACCGCTCTCCTGCAGGACATCACCGGGCGAGAGCCGCAGACCTGGGGGTCGATCATCGGCTTCGGCTCCTGCCATTACCGCTATCCCACCGGGACGGAGGGCGACAGCGGCATACTGAGCTTCGCCCCCCGGAAGGCCGCGACCACGATCTACCTCCTCGATGGGGTGGACGCCCACGCGGAGGCTCTCGGCGCGCTCGGCCCGCACACGACGGGGGTGGGCTGCCTCTACCTCAAGGACCTCGACGAGGTCGACCTCGATGTGCTCCGCGGGATCCTCGAGCGTTCGCTCGCCTGGGTCGAGTCCGGCGGCGACGCGCGCATGCAGCTGTCGGTCACGTCGTAGCTCTCGCCCTGTTGCCGAGACCCCGGGTTCCCGCCGAGACCCCGGCGTGCGGACGCGCGGAGTCCGGGGTCTCGGCGGGGAGGCGGGGTCTCAGGTGGTGGCCACCCCCTCGTCAACCTGCACGCGCTGTGCGTCCGCCGCGTGACGACGCCACCGCCGATCGTGCGTCACCGTGACGACGGCGGCGGGGTGGTCCGCGAGAGCGGGCTCGAGCTGTTCCACGAGCTCGGGATCCAGGTGGTTCGTCGGCTCATCGAGCAGCAGCAGATCGAACGGCGACGACAAGGCGACCGCGAGATCCAGCCGCCGACGCTGCCCGACGGAGAGAACCCGCACGTCGCGGTTCACCTCCGACCCGCGGAAGAGTCCATGAGCCAGGAGAGCGTCGTGCGCATCCGCCGGCGGCGTCCCGGTCCGAGCCGCGAAGACTTCGACGGCGGAACCCCGCTGGCGCGTATCGACCTCCTGCCGGAGGAACGCGATCCGCAGCCCGTCCCCGCGGACGAGCGTCCCGGATGCGGGGAGAAGCTCGCCGGCGAGGAGACGGAGGAGTGTCGTCTTCCCGGCTCCGTTCGGCCCGGTCACGAGCCACCGCGAACCGGCCTCGATCGTCCACGGCGACACGGCGAGCCGTCGTCCGGGTTCGCGGAGGGACACGGCCTCGAGCGTCAGGAGCGGGTCGTCGAGCGGTGCGCGATCCTCTGCCGCGACCACGAACCGCAGGGGCTCGGGCGGCGCCGGGCACGGGTTGTCCCGGAGCCGCGACAGCCTCTCCTTCGCCATGCGGATGCGCCCGACGGCACCGTGGTCGCGGCTCCGCGCCCGGAACGCACCATGACCGAAGCCGTCGAGCTCGAGCTTGCGCGGGATCGCCTGCAGCCGGAACGCGTTGGCGGCGAGCAGGGCCTCGGTGCGGGCGACCTCGGCCTTCCACTCCTCGTGGCGCGCGACAGCCGCCCGGCGTTCGGCCTCGCGCGCCCGCAGGAACCCCACGTAACCATCGCCGTAGCGACGGATCCGACCGTCCTCCACCTGCACGACAGCCGTCGCGAAACGGTCCAGGAAGTCGCGGTCGTGCGTCACGACCACCAGCGCTCCCCGATGCGCCGCGAGACGGTCCTCGAGCCAGGTCAGCGCCCGGTCGTCGAGGTCGTTCGTGGGCTCGTCGAGGAGCAGCAGCTCGGCTCCGGAAGAGAGGGCGACCGCGAGAGCGAGCCGCGCGCGCTCTCCGCCCGACAGCGCGGCCACCGTTCGCCCGCGGTCCAGCCCGCCCAGCCCGAGCTGTTCGAGGGCGGTGTCGATGCGACGGTCGACCTCGTATCCGCCGCGGGACTCGAAACGGTCCTGCAACAGGGCCACGGCGGCCATCTGCTGCGCACGCTCGGAAGGGGTCGCCGCGGCGAGGAGATCGTACGCACGGGCGAGGGCGTGCTCCAGCGCGCGGAGGTCGCCGAGGAACTCGTCGATGGCGTCAGCCACCTTCGCTCCGTCCGCGAACACCGGGTTCTGCCGGGCATGCGCGATCCCGCCGGGGAGGTCGAGCCGCACCTCCCCGGACGTCGGCGCGAGAACACCGGCGAGCAGATCGAGCAGAGTCGACTTCCCGGCGCCGTTGTCGCCGATGACGGCGAGGCGGTCGGCGGGGCCGACGACGAGGTCGATCCGGTCCAGGACGAGTCGGTCGGCGAACCGGACGGAGGCGGCCCGCCGCGCGCACTCGCGATGAGTGCGGGCCGAGGAGTCGGAAGGGGTCGAGGGTACAGGGAACATGAGGGGTCCTCTCCCGCGGCGCACGCGCACCGCCGGGATCTGCGTCGATGACGCGGGGAACAGGAACCTCGACCGCACCCGGAGCCGGGCGCGTTCGCTCAGGACCCACCGCGGAGAAGAGCTCTCGACGCGGCGTCCCGATCTAGCGAATCAGAGTACCCACGAGGAGCGACCATAGCAGGGCCGCTCAGCGTCCGCCAGACCCCGCCTTCCCGGCGAGACCCCGACGTACCCCCGCACGCGCCCCGGGGTCTCGGCGAGAACCCGGGGTCTCGGCGTCAGCGGCGAGGGCGGGAGGAGAGGCGGGAGTGGGCGGCGGGGACGGCGAAGAGGAGGACGATCGCGAGGACGATGCCCCGGACGATCCAGAGGCCGGGCTCCCAGATCACCTCGTAGTTCCCGGGGAGACCGAGGAACGCGGCGATGATCGACCCCCACGACGCGCGACCGCTGCTGTCCGTGTCGATCGAGAGTCCGCCGACGATGGAGAGCACGCCGAGGCTCAGCAGCACGATCGGCATGATGAGGGCGCCGGGCTTCGCCTCCCCGCGCGCGATCAGGCGGATCACCGTCACGAGCGATACGAGCGGGAACACGAAGAAGAACCACACGAGGGCGCCGAGTAGCAGCCCCACGACGATGAAGACCGGCACCCAGAGGAGCATCCAGGGGCCTTCGTCGGCGACGAAGTAGTCCGGGTCGCGGAGGATCGCGACGACGAAGCCCGCCAGGGTCCCCAGCGGGAGCACCGCGAGCACCCACCAGAACACGGCCTTCGGCACGCGTTTCCGGTCCCCCAGCCGCGTCATCACGATCTGGATGATGACCGCGGCGGCGAGTGCTGGGAGGCCGAACATCGCGATGATGGGCCCGGCGCCGTCGTTCTCCCGCAGGTCGAGCACCGTGAGGATCATCCACGACACGGCGAGCGCGCCGAGCACGATGGCCGCGACCGGACGCACGGGCGAGGCTTCTCCCCGTGCGCCGGCTCCCCCCGGTGCCGTCACGTCAGGCGCCGCGGAGGCGCTCCGCCAGGTAGGCGTGCAGCTCGTCGATCGGGACGCGCTCCTGCGCCATCGTGTCGCGGTCGCGCACGGTCACGGCACGGTCGTCGAGCGAGTCGAAGTCGACCGTGACGCAGAACGGCGTGCCGATCTCGTCCTGGCGGCGGTAGCGACGACCGATCGCACCGGCGTCGTCGAAGTCGACGGCCCACGAGCCGCGGAGTGTGTCGGCCACCTCGCGGGCGAGCGGCGACAGGTTCTCGTTGCGCGACAGCGGGAGCACCGCCGCCTTGACCGGAGCCAGGCGCGGGTCGAGCTTGAGCACGGTGCGGGTGTCGGTGCCGCCCTTGGCGTTGGGCACCTGCTCCTCGACGTACGCGTCGACGAGGAAGGCCATCATCGCGCGGGTGAGACCGAACGACGGCTCGATCACGTACGGCGTGTAGCGCTCGCCCGTGGCCTGGTCGAAGTACGTCAGGCTCTGGCCGGAGGCCTCGCTGTGGCTGGAGAGGTCGTAGTCGGTGCGGTTGGCGACGCCCATGAGCTCGCCCCACTCCTTGCCTGCGAAGCCGAAGCGGTACTCGACGTCGATGGTACCGGCCGAGTAGTGCGCGCGGTCCTCCTCCGGCACGTCGAACTGCCGCATGTTCTCCGGGTCGATGCCGAGGTCGATGAACCAGTTCCAGCACGCCTCGACCCAGTGGTCGAACCACTGCGGCGCCTCGGCGGGCGGCGTGAAGAACTCGATCTCCATCTGCTCGAACTCGCGGGTGCGGAAGATGAAGTTGCCGGGGGTGATCTCGTTGCGGAACGCCTTGCCGACCTGGCCGATGCCGAACGGCGGCTTCTTGCGGCTCGCGGTGAGCACGTTCGAGAAGTTCACGAAGATGCCCTGCGCGGTCTCGGGGCGCAGGTAGTAGAGGCCGGACTCGTCGTCAACGACGCCGAGGTAGGTCTTCACCAGACCGGAGAAGGCCTTCGGCTCGGTGTACTGGCCCTTGGTGCCGCAGTTCGGGCAGGGGATGTCGGCGAGACCGTTCTCGGCCTTGCGGCCCTTGCGCGCCTCGAAGTCCTCGATGAGGTTGTCGGCGCGGAAGCGCTTGTGGCACTGCAGGCACTCGACGAGCGGGTCGGTGAAGGTCGCGACGTGGCCCGAGGCCTCCCACACGCGCTTCGGCAGGATGATGCTGGAGTCGAGACCGACCATGTCGCCGCGGCCGCGCACGAAGGTCTGCCACCACTGCCGCCGGATGTTCTCCTTCAGCTCGGTGCCGAGGGGTCCGTAGTCCCAGGCCGACCGGGAACCGCCGTAGATCTCACCCGCCTGGAACACGAAACCGCGGTGGCGGGCGAGGGCGATGACCTTGTCGAGGCGGGACTGTTCGGCCACGGTGGCTCCAATGGTCGGATGCGGAGAATGCCCGTGAGCACGGGCACCCCCATTCTATCCGGGGCCGGAGCGCAACCCCTGGCCGCGGGACCCGCGGGAGGAGTACCGTCCCACGCATGAGCACCACCGCGCAGCCGCCCGCCTCCCGCGACGAGGACACCCGCTTCTTCGGACAGCCGTGGTCGCTCGTGCACATCTTCGGCGTGGAGATGTGGGAGCGCTTCAGCTTCTACGGCATGCAGGGCATCCTGCTCATCTACCTGTACTTCTCGGCGACCCAGGGCGGCCTCGGCATCCCGGAGGCGGTCGCGGGCGGGATCGTCGGCGCGTACGGCGGCTCGGTCTATCTGTCCACCATCCTCGGGGCCTGGATCGCCGATCGCCTGTTCGGCGCGGAACGGGTCCTCTTCGTCAGCGCCATGGTGATCGTCGCGGGACACCTCGCGCTCGCCCTCGTGCCCGGTGCGGTCGGCGTCGGCGTCGGCCTCGTCCTCGTGGCGCTCGGGTCGGGCGGCCTCAAGGCGAACGCCACCTCGGTGGTGGGCAGCCTCTACCGCGCCGATGATCCCCGGCGCGACGCCGGCTTCTCGCTCTTCTACCTGGGCATCAACCTGGGAGCGTTCCTCGGCCCGCTCCTGACCGGCCTGCTGCAGTCGACGCTCGGCTTCCACTGGGGCTTCGGGCTCGCGGCGCTCGGCATGACCCTCGGCCTCATCCAGTACGCGTTCGGCCGCAAGGCACTGCCCGCCACAGCCCGCGAGGTGCCGAACCCGCTTCCTCGCGCCCGCTACGCTCTGGTCGGAATCCTCGCGGGTGCCGCGATCGTGCTCATCGCCGTGCTGGTGCTCACCGGCGTCATCCGCGCCGACAACCTGGCGGCGCTGGTGATCGGGGTCACCGTCGTCGCCACGGTCGTCTACTTCTCGGTGATCCTCAGCAGCCGCCGGATCGACAGCACCGAACGGTCCCGCGTCTGGGCCTTCGTCCCGCTCTTCATCACCAGCGTCGCGTTCTGGTCGCTGTACCAGCAGCAGTTCACCGTGCTGACGATCTACTCCGACAAGCGGCTCGACCGCGACCTGTTCGGGTGGGAGATGCCGGTGTCGTGGGTGCAGTCGATCAACCCGGTGTTCATCATCATCCTGTCCGGGGTCTTCGCGGCGATCTGGACGAAGCTGGGGACGCGCCAGCCGTCCACCCCCGTGAAGTTCGGGCTGGCCGCGATCATCATGGGCTCCGCATTCCTGCTGTTCCTGCCGTTCTCCGGCGGCGGGGCGAACTCGACGCCGCTGCTCGCGATCGTCGGCATCCTCTTCGTGTTCACCGTCGCGGAGCTGCTGATCTCGCCGGTGGGTCTGTCAGCGGCGACCAAGCTGGCGCCGTCCGTCTTCCGGACTCAGATGGTCGCGCTGTTTTTCCTCTCCATCGCGCTCGGAACCGCGATCTCGGGAGAGCTGGTGCGGTTCTACGACCCCGAGAACGAGGTGCCGTTCTTCTCGATCCTCGGCGGCATCGCGATCGTCGTCGGCATCGGGCTGCTGCTGAGTGTGAAGCCGGTGCTGCGGCTCATGCGGGGCGTGCGGTGACGGCCCCGGCGATCACGCGGTGAAGAGGTAGCCCCGGCCGGTCTCGAAGCCCGCGATGTGGAGGCCGCTGCCGAGCAGGCCCTCCATCTGCGCGCGCAGGCGCAGTCGCCACTCGTGCGCGGCCGCGGGGTCGGACTCCCGCATGCCCTCGATGTCGTCCGGGATCTCCAGCGTCTCGACGACGGCGTCCTCCGCCGGGGGCTTGGCGATGTCCGCGAGCGCCCACTCGACGTCGAGGCGGTCGCTCTCGTCGCCCGCGTCGCCGCCGCCGAAGATGCCGTACCGGTTCACCGAGTACCCCGTGGCGCGGGCACCGAGGACGGTGAGGAAGAAGTGCGCGTTCCGGGCGACCAGCGGGTCGAAGGTCCAGGTGATGCGACCGACGTCGCGGGAGAACGCCCACTGCCGCTGGTGCTCCTTGAGCTCACGGCCCCATCCGCGCCCCCGGTACTCGGGCAGCAGAGCCGTGATGTGCGAGTGCATGGCGCGACGGGCCGGTTCGCCGAAGAAGGCGATCGAGGCGCCGACCATGCGCTCCTCGTCGCCCTCGCCGTCGAAGAAGCCGACGACGTAGTTGCCCGACTGCTGCAGGGCGCGCAGGGTGCCGGCGTCCACCACGCGCTGCGGGCCCCGGATGGAGTCGAGCAGGCTCTGGGCGTCGAGGATGAGTTCAACGGTGTCGAGATCGCGGATGGTTCGCACGATCCCAGTCTGCCCCTCCTCCGCCCGTTCGCGGAAACCGACTCCGGCTCACCGGTACGGGAAGGCCTCGCCCCCGCCCGCGACGAGCGCCTCCGCGACGATGCGGAGGTGGTCCTCGGCCATGCCCGCCGGCAGCGGCGGCAGGATCCCGTCCCAGAGCGCGAGCACCGCGCCGCGGCCCTGCATCATCCCGGCCGGTCGGGCCAGCGCCCACATGTGCATGTGCGCGGAGCCGTCGTTCCAGCGCCCGAAGTGACAGCGGGCGACGCCGGGGATGCTCTTGACCGCCTCGGACACGCGCTGCATCAGCGGCCCGAGGGCGGCGAGCACGTCCTGCGGCGCGTTCTCCAGGAGCCAGTGCTCGCGCGGCGCGACCCCGCCGATGAAGGGCAGCCCGCCGACGTCCCACCCGGCACGCACCTGCCAGAGGTCGTCGTGCCAGATGGTGTGCACGCTCGGACCGCAGTGGCCGCACGCGGCGGGATCGTGCTCGCCGGCGCGGGGCTTCTCCGGCACGAGCATCGGCTCGAGCGACCGCATCGTGACGCTCTCGAACGCCCACGGCAGACCCTCCGCGAGCGCCGAGGCGTCGAGCACCTCGCCGATCGGGAGCCGGCGGTGGTACGCGGAGTCGGCGGGGTGCTGCGCGGGCGCGGTGTCGTCGGTCATCCGGCCATGCAACCACATCGGCCCCTCCCCTCCGGGAACGCCGATAGCCTGAGCCGGTGGGTGCGAACGACGACAGAGCCAGGAAACGCCTCTCCCGTACCCCTCCGCGGTGGGCGATCATCGCGGTGCTGGCGTTCGCGGGCCTGTGCTCCTCGTTCATGTTCACCCTCGTCGTGCCGCTGCAGGCCGAGCTGCCGCAGCTGCTGAACTCCTCCCGCGAGGACACCACCTGGGTGGTCACGATCACCCTGCTCGTGGCCGCCGTCGCGACCCCGATCTCCGGCCGTCTCGGCGACATGTACGGCAAGCGGCGGGTGGTCGTCGCGCTCCTCGCGATCCTCATCGTGGGGTCGGTCATCGCCGCGCTCTCCGAATCGATCGTCGGCGTCATCATCGGCCGCGCCCTCCAGGGGGCCGTGACCGGCGTCGTCCCCCTCGGCATCGCCATCATGCGCGACGTGCTGCCGCCCGAGCGCCTCGGCACCGCGGTGGCCCTGATGAGCGCCACCATGGGCGTCGGCGGGGCGATCGGCATGCCCGTCGCCGCGCTGCTCGCCGAGAACGCCGACTGGCACATGCTGTTCTGGCTCGCCGCCGCCCTCGGAGTCCTCGGGCTGCTGCTCGTGCTCGCCGTGGTGCCGGAGGACGTGCTCCGCTCCCCCGGGCGCCTCGACGTGCTCGGCGCCATCGGACTCGCCATCGGCCTCACCGGTCTGCTCCTGTTCGTGTCGCGCGGCGCCGAGTGGGGCTGGACGGCGCCGCTCACCCTCGTCTGCGTGATCGGCGGCGTGGCGGTGCTGCTGCTGTGGGGCTGGTACCAGCTGCGCACGGACGATCCGCTGCTCGACCTGCGGGTCGCGGCCCGGCCCGCCGTGCTCTTCACGAACATCGCCGCCATCGGCATGGGCTTCGCCCTGTTCGCCTCGAACGTCACGTTCCCGCAGATGCTGGAGATGCCGGCGGTGGGCGGCGCCGGCTTCGGGCTCGACATGGTGGCCGCGTCGCTCGTGATCATGCCGGCGGGTCTGGTCATGATGGTGATCTCGCCGCTGTCCGGGTGGCTGGAGCGCACCGTGGGGCCGCGCCCGCTCTTCACCGTCGGGGCCATCGCGATCGTGCTCGCCTACGTCTTCGTGCTGCTGTGGTCGACCGAGGTGTGGCACATCTTCGTCGCCAACATCTTCATCGGCGTCGGCATCGGGTTCACCTTCGCCGCGATGCCCATGATCATCATGCGCTCCGTGCCGGCGAACGAGACCGGCGCCTCGAACGGGCTGAACGCGCTGTTCCGCTCCGTCGGCACCTCGACCGCTTCGGCCGTGATGGGCGGGGTGCTCGCGGCGATGAGCGTGGACATCGGCGGGGTGGCCGTGCCGACGCGGGCCGCGTTCGAGGTGTGCTTCTGGCTCGCGATCGCCGCCGGCATCGTGGCCGTGGTCCTGTCGCTGTTCATTCCGCGACGGCGCGCCGAGGAGCCGCACCCTTCGCTGCGCTGACCCGTTCGGCGGTCGTTGATTCGCATCGAGGTCGCAGAGATTCCCGTAGAACGTGCGACCTACGGCGGATCTGCGACCTACGGCGGAGGGTCAGCGGGAGATCGTGCGCGGATCCGGGTCGTCGGCACGCGGTGGCCGCAGCCGGGCAGGAAGCGGCCACGGCAGGGTGAACTGTGCGGTCGCGGGTCGGGTCATGTCCCCGAAGTCGTCGACCTTCACGATGATGCGCCCCGGCGTGCCCTCTTCGTCCGGCGTCACCTCGAGGATGCGCACCCGCAGCGGGCGGTCACCCTCTCCCTCGAGCATCCACGGGTCGGCGAGCCAGGCGATGCCGTGGTCCTCCAGCGCGGCCTCCGCGTCGAGCCACTCGCCCGGGCCGGAGACTCTGCGCCCGAGGACATCGACGGCGATCCAGTCCTCGCCTTCCGGATGGATCCAGCCGAGCAGCTCGCCGTCGTCGCGGCGGTGCGGGGTCCAGGCATGAGGCATGCCCCGATGCTAGCCCGTGCGTCGCGCGACATCAGGCGAGCGCGCGACATCAGGCGCTCGCGCGGCAGCAGGCGCTCGCGCGACATCAGGCCGGGTGCACCCCCGACGCCTGATGCCACGCGGGTGCCTGCGTTCGCGCGCGGAATTCCGGGGACGTGGGAACAGGAGAACACGCGAGGTCAGGCGACCGCGGGAGGTCAGGCACGTTCCATGCAGGAAGCCTGATGCCACGCCGATGCCTGAGTTCGCGTGCGGGATCCCGGGCGCGTGGAAACAGGGGAACACGCGAGGGCAGGCGACCGCGGGAGGTCAGGCTCATTGCCACCCTGGAAGCCTGATGCCACGCGGATGCCTGCACGCGGTCAGGCGGAGTCAGTGCGTGTATTCCATGAGCTCGACGCCGAGCACGCGGAAGGCGTCGTGCGCGCGGAGACGGTGGCTGATCGACAGGTCGTCGAAGCACACGATCAGGGAGTAGGCGACACCGGCCCGCGGCCCCGCGAGCACCCCCGCCTCAGCGCGCACTCCCCGGTCGCGGCCGGTCTTGTTCACGAACAGCAGGCCGTGCGCGTCGTGCTCGTGCGCGAAGGGGTCGAGTCCGGTCGAGGCGGCCACGAGGCTGAGGTCCTGGTTGAGGCTGAGCCACTCCGACACCTGCGCGCTGACGGCGGCGTCCACGACCTGGGAGTTGACGAGGGCGGAGAACAGACCCGCGAGCTCGCGCGCCGACCCCACCGCGACCTGCGGGGCGTCGTCGGGACCGCGGCGATCACGGAACCGGTCGAGCAGGGCGGTGCGCCGCAAGCCCAGTCCCTCGATGCGCTCGCGCACCCGGTCGTGTCCCACCTTCTGCAGCAGTACGTTCACGGCGATCGGGTCGCCCGCGGTCGCGGCCAGCACGGCGAGGTCTTCCAAGGGCAGTGCCGGGGCCCGCAGGTGCCGCCACAGCCCGGAGCTCTCCACGGCCTCGACGCTCGTGCGCTCCACGATCTCCAGCGGGTCGAGGGCGCCGGACTCGAACGCCGCCGCCACCTCGATGAGCAGCGGGACCACGCCGAGGCCGGCGACGGGCATGGTCACGTGGTCGTCCCCCGCCAGGACATGCACGTGGGAGTCGAGGTCGACCACGTGCACCGAGACCTGCGCCCCCGCGTTCGCGAGCCCTTCGAGGGCCTTCAGCGTCGACGTGAATGACCGGCGTCCCACCGCGACGCGACGGGGCAGACGGCGGGCTCCGGGACGCTGCGATCGGCGTCCGCTCGACGACTCGGGCGCACCCCCGGACGCTCCGGGAACCGCGGGGTTCCGGAACGCGTCACCAGGGTCGATCGCACCCACGCGTGGTCCTTCAGGAGGGGGAGAGAGGCAGCACATCCGGGAAGGAGCTCCCCGGCGGCAGGGCTATCGTAACCCCACCGCCGGGATGCGCCTCACAGAGTCCGACGGTTGGTCACCAGATGGTCACCCGGGAGGACTCCGGGAGCCACAGCGCGTCCTTCTCCGTGACGCCGAAGGCCTCGTAGAACGCGTCGATGTTGCGGACGATCTGGTTGCACCGGAACTCGTTGGGCGAGTGCGGGTCGATGGTCAGCAGCCGCAGCGTCTCGGCGTCCCGGCTCTTCTGCTGCCAGACCTGCGCCCACGACAGCAGCAGCCGCTGCACACCGGTGTAGCCGTCGATGACCGGGCCCTCGACAGGCTCGGGGACGGCGGGATCCGTACGCAGCGACAGCTCATACGCCTTCAACGCAATGCCCAGTCCGCCCAGGTCGCCGATGTTCTCGCCGATGGTGAGGGCGCCGTTCACGTGATGCTCGGCGTCGAGACCCTCCGGCACGAGGGCGTCGTACTGCGCGATCAGCTCCTTGGTGCGCTCCTCGAAGGCGGCGCGGTCGGCGTCGGTCCACCAGTCCTGCAGGCGGCCCTCACCGTCGTATCGGCTGCCCTGATCGTCGAAGCCGTGCCCGATCTCGTGCCCGATGACCGCGCCGATCCCGCCGTAGTTCGCTGCGGCGTCGCGCCCCGCGTCGAAGAACGGGTACTGGAGGATCGCCGCGGGGAACACGATCTCGTTCATCGAGGGGTTGTAGTACGCGTTCACCATCTGCGGCGGCATGTGCCACTCGGTGCGGTCGATCGGCGTGCCGACCTTGTCGATGTTGCGGTCATGCTCGAAGATCGCCGCGCGGCGGACGTTGCCGAGAAGGTCGGTGCGATCGATCTCGAGCGCCGAGTAGTCGCGCCACACCTCGGGGTGCCCGATCTTCGGGGTGAAGGCGTCGAGCTTCGCGAGCGCCCGCTCCCGGGTCTCGGCGGTCATCCACTCCAGCGTCTCGATGCTCTGCCGGTAGGCCTCGACGAGGTTGGCGACGAGCTCGTCCATCGCCGCCTTCGCCGTCGGCGGGTAGTGCCGCTCGACGTAGACCTTGCCGATCGCCTCACCCAGCGCGCCCTCGGTGACCGAGACGCCCCGCTTCCAGCGCTCGCGGATCGTGGGCACGCCGGTGAGCTGGGTGCCGTAGAACGAGAAGTTCTCCTGCACGAGGTCGTCGGTCAGGTACGGCGCCGCGGCGTGCACGACCTTCGCGCGCAGCCAGGCCTTCCAGTCGTCCAGGCGCTCGGCCGTGAGGAGACCGCCGAGTCCTTCGAAGAAGCTCGGCTGCGCGACGACGACCTCGTCGAACGCCCGCGGATTGGTCGGCGTCACGGCCTCGCGCCACGGGGTGAGGTCGACGCCGGCGAGGGTCTGGAGCTCGTCCCAGGTCTTGAGGTTGTAGGTGGCGACGGCGTCGCGGCTGCGCACGTTGTCCCAGTGGTGCCCGGCGAGCTCGGTCTCCAGCGCGATGGACCGCTCGGCCTGCGCCGCCGCGTCGGGGACCCCGGCCAGGTCGAGCAGGCGTTCCAGGTGCTCGCGGTACGCCGCCCGCGTCTCGGCGAACGTGTCGAGACGGAAGTAGCTCTCGTCCGGCAGCGAGAGTCCCGCCTGCACCAGGACCGGGAGGTAGCGCTCCGGGTTTCCGGGGTCGCCGTCGACGTACAGACCGATCACCGCCGCGCGGCCCTCCCGGTCGTACGCGCCCACGGTGCGCAGGAACGCGGGGACGCCGTCGATCGCGTCGATCTCGGCGAAGGTCTGGGCCAGCGGGGTCACGCCGGCCGCGGCGATGCGCTCGGTATCCATGAAGCTCGCGAACAGGTCGCCGATCTTGCGGGCGAGGGTCCCCTCCTCCGCCTCCTGCGACTCCTCGACGATCGCGCGCACGTCCTTCTCCGCCTGCTCGGCCAGCAGGTGGAAGGAGCCCCAACGGGCCTTGTCGCCGGGGATCTCGGTGCGAGCGATCCACGCGCCGTTCACGTGGCGATACAGATCGTCCTGCGGGCGGATGTCGGGGCTGAGGTCGTCGAGCGCGAGGCCCGCGGGAAGCACGTCGGTCATGCGCTCCAGCCTATGGCCGGGGTCCCCCACGGTGTCCAGAAGACCTCACTCCGCGCGTCCGGGAACACCCACCGGGAGGGACACGTTCATGCGGAAGCCCGCGGCGGTGTGTTCGGCGAAGACATCGCCGCCGTGCGCTCGCGCCAGTCCCCTGGCGATGGACAGCCCGAGCCCCGCCCCCGAGGCGACCCCGTCGTCGCCCGCCGTCGCGCGCGCCGTGTCCTCACGCCAGCCGACGTCGAACATCCGATCCAGGTCTTCGACCGCCACCCCGGCCCCCTGGTCCAGCACGCCCAGCACGAGACGATCCCGGTCGATCATCGAGGCGGACACGACGATCTCCGTCCCCGGCGGCGCGTGCCGGACGGCGTTCGTGAGCAGGTTCACCACGATCCTGCCGAGCTGGTGGGGATCGGCCCACAGCACCGGTCCCGCGATGCCCCGCTCCACGATCCGGACGTCACGCTTCGCCGCTGCGGCAGCGACATCCGCGACCGCGTCGGACACGACGTCCCGCAGGATCACCTGTTCCGTCTGGAGTTGCACCGCGCCGGACGTGAGGCGCGAGAGCTCGAAGAGGTCGTCGACCATCCGGCTCATCGTCTCCACCTGCCCCCGCACCTGGCCGGCGAAGCGCTCCGGTGCGACCGCGGCCCCCTCCTCCATGCCCTCGGCGAGCACGCGCAGGGCCGTGAGGGGGGTGCGCAGATCGTGGGAGATCCAGGCGAAGAATCGCCGGCGAGCGGAGTCCAGCCGCACGAGCTCGGCCCTGGCCGCGTCCACCTCGGCCGAGACCGCTGTCAGCTGCGCCGAGAGATCGGCGAGTTCCCGGGAGGCAGCGGCTCCACCCACGGGGGCGTCCGTCCGGCCGATCCTCCCGAGCGACGCCGAGAAGTGCGCGATCCATGCCCGCACCGTCCGTGCCATGCACCAGGCCATCCCCAGGCCGAGCACCAGCGACACCACGATCACGGTGAGCAGGATCGTCAGGTCATGCGACGAGAGGTACATCTGGAGCGCGATCGCGACCACGGCGCCCGCCATCGCGACCGTGCCGGCGCTCGCCACGACCATCAACTGCGCGCGCAGCCCGCGGCCGCGCAGGGCTCTCAGCAGCAGCAGGGCGACGGCGGCGACGCCGATCGCGACCAGCAGACTCGTCCCGATGATCTGCAGGATGACCGCACCGGACAGCACCGTCATCGGCTCTCCTCCATCGCGCGGAAGCGATAGCCGATGCCCCACTCTGTGAGCAGGTGGCGAGGATCCTGCGGGTCGTCCTCGATCTTCTCGCGGAGACGCCGCACGTGCACGGTCACGGTCGAGCGCTCCCCGACGCTCCACCCCCAGACCTCGCGCAGGATCTCCTCGCGGCCCAGCGCCCGGTCGTCATTGCGCACGAGGAAGAGGAGCAGGTCGTACTCCCTTCCCGTGAGCGCGATCTCCTGTCCCCGCACCCAGGCGCGCCGACGCAGCAGGTCGATCACGAACGCGCCGCTCCGGAGCTCCCCTGACGACGCCTGCGCGGCCCTCGCTCGACGGACGAGCGCCGCGACCCGCATCGACAGCTCCCGCATCGAGAACGGCTTGGCGAGATAGTCGTCGACGCCGAACGCGAAGCCATCGATGCGGTCCTCCACCTCGCCGAGTGCAGTGAGCATCATGATCGGAACGGCGGACGCGGCGCGCAGCTCGCGGCAGAGCTCGTCACCGCTGATCCCGGGGAGCATGCGGTCCACGATCACGACGTCGGGCACGGCCTCTCGCAGGGCTCTGCGCGCCGAGACGCCGTCGCCGAAGCTCCACACCGCATAGCCCTGCGCCCGCAGGTACTCTCCGACGGCCTCGCGGACCGTGGGGTCGTCCTCCACGACCGCGACGCTGACCTCGCTCTCCATGCGGACGAGAGTAGCCCGCGCGGCGGGAGGCCTTCCGCCATTCTTACGGTTCTGAAAGGACTTCCCCACCGCTCTCGACCGCTTCGTAGCGTGCTCTGCAGCACGCCCGACCGGCACCGGCCTCTGCGGGCTCGTCTCTCACCGAACAGGAGATCCTCATGCGTAAGATCCTTCTCACCACGACCGCTGCGGTCGGGCTCGCCCTCTCCCTCGCCGCCTGCAGCCCCCAGGACTCCGGCACCTCGTCCGCGCCGTCCTCCTCCGCATCGCAGAGCATGGCGGACGACAAGGCGGCTGCCGAAGACACGACCGCCAAGACCGGGGAGTTCACCGGGCTCAACGGCAAGAAGGTGGCCGGGACGGTCTCGGTGTCCGATGCCGAGGTCATGCTCTCGGAGTTCTCCTCGGACGAGGGACCCGACCTGCACGTCTACCTCACCACCGGGACGGACGAGGCCGCGATCGCCGCCGGGATGCTCGTCGATGCGGTCTCGTACGACACCGCCTCGCAGTCCTTCGCACTGGACGGGGTGAAGACCGGGGAGTACTCGCACGTCGTGATCTACTGCGACAAGGCGAAGGCGGTCTTCGGAGCAGCCGAACTGTCATGACCGCGCCACGATCCGCCCGCCTCCTGGTCTGCTCGCTGCTAGGAGCAGCCGCCCGGGTGGCGGTCGGCGTCCTGTGGCTCGTCGAGGGGACGCTGAAGTACCGCGCGGGGTTCGGCGCGGCCGACATCGAGCTCGTGGCGCAGAGCGCGCAGGGGAACACGAGGGTGCCGGACTTCTTCGCCCCGATCGGGGCGGCGATGTCCTCGGCGTCGGCATTCTTCGGGGCCGCGGTCCCGGCACTGGAGGTCGGGTTGGGCGTCCTCCTCGTGTCGGGGCTGCTTACCCGGATGGCCGCGTTCGTGTCGGTCGGGACCCTGGCGCTCTACTGGAGCGCGGATCAGCTGATCACGCAGTACCCCCTGATGGTGGTGCTGTCCGCGATGGTGCTGCTGGTCGTCGCCTCCGGGCGGTTCGGGGTGGACGGCGCGATACGGGCGCGGCGGGCGAGGCGTCCGGTGGAGGGACCGGGCGTCTGAGTCACCCCCGGCGCCGGCGCCCGAACCGTCGGCGCCGGGGAGGGCTCTCGGGAAGAGACGGCCGCACCGCCCTGCGCTCCCGCCACGCGGCGACCTCCGCCTCGACATCGCGCAGGGGCGTCACGACGGGAGGCCCGCCCTGCAGCTGCCGCCTGGCCTCCCGCACGCGGCGGTTGAAGTCCTCGAGGACGTCGCGCACGTCGGACTCCCGGCCCAGGAGATCGAGCTGGCCGTCCAGCTCGCGGTCCTCGGTCCGCAGCAGGATGGCCGGAGGCCCGAGCCCGGTCAACCCCTCGGTCTCGATCTTGCGGCGGATCCACCAGTCCGGGTCGTGGTGGTCCCCGAGCCCTTCGAGCGGCTTCCCCGCCCCCGGCAGATCGTCGAAGTCGCCGCGACGAATGGCGACCTGGATGGCGGACTCGACGAACGCGGCCCGATCCACCGCCGCCGCGGCGCCCGGCGGCGTACCCGTCTCAGCGTCGTCCGCGTCGCTGCCGCCCTGTTGCTGCCGCGCCCGATAGCGCGCAGCGGCTTCGCGGGGATCCGTCATGATGCGCCTCCGTCCGCTCGGAGCTCCTCCTCCACTGTACGTCGGGTCCGGACAGCGGTCTCGGGGGCCGGCAGCACGTCCTAGGCTCGGAGGATGGCCGCCCGCACCTCCTTGAACCGCGAGATCCTGCGTCTGGCGGTCCCCGCCCTCGGCGCGCTCATCGCGGAACCGGCCTTCCTCATCGTCGACGCCGCCCTCGTCGGACACCTCGGCACCGTGCCGCTCGCCGGCCTCGGCATCGCCGGTGCCGTGCTGCAGACGATCGTCGGGCTCATGGTGTTCCTCGCGTACTCCACCACGCCCGCCGTGGCGCGGCGGTTCGGAGCCGGCCGACCGGGAGAGGCGGTCTCGGTGGGGATCAACGGCATGTGGCTCGCGCTCGGCCTCGGCGCCGTGCTCGCAGTCGTCGGCGCCGTGTCCTCCCCCTGGCTGGTCTCCCTGTTCGGGGCGAGCACCGAGGTCGCGGCACAGGCCACCGAGTACCTCGTGATCTCGATGTGGGGTCTGCCGGCGATGCTGATCGTGTTCGCCGCCACCGGGCTCCTGCGCGGGATGCAGGACACCATGACCCCGCTGTGGATCGCAGGCATCGGCTTCGGCGCGAACGCGCTGCTCAACGCTCTTTTCATCTATGGGCTCGGTTGGGGCATCGCGGGTTCCGCCGCCGGGACGGTGACGGCCCAGTGGGGCATGGTCGCCGCGTACGCGCTGGTCGTCCGGCGCCTCGCGTCCCGGCACAGCGCGTCGCTGCGCGCCCAGCGTGACGGCCTGCGCCAGACGGCGACGTCGGGCGGGTGGCTGTTCCTGCGCACGGTGAGCCTCCGCGTCGCGCTGCTCGCCACGGTGGCCGTCGCAACCGGGATCGGCACGGAGGAGCTCGCCGGCTGGCAGATCGTGTTCACCATCTTCTCGGCGGCGGCCTTCGCGCTGGACGCGCTCGCGATCGCCGCACAGGCGCTCATCGGCAAGGAGCTGGGCGCCGGAGACGAGCAGCAGGTGCGGCGCGTGCTGGCGCGGACGGTCGCGTGGGGAGCCTGGTTCGGCGTCGTGGTCGGGGCGCTCATCGCGGCATCGTCCGGGGTGCTCGGCCTCGTCTTCACGGGCGACCGGGCCGTCGCGGACGTGGTGCAGCCCGCCCTCCTCGTCCTCGCGGTGGCGCAGCCGATCGCCGGCGTGGTGTTCGTTCTCGACGGGGTGCTCATGGGGGCGAACGACGCCCGCTACCTGGCGATCGCGGGTGGCCTCAATCTCGCCCCCTTCCTGCCCGCGCTCGGGATCATCGCCGCCACGGGCGTCGATGGCACCGCGGGGCTCGTGTGGCTGGCCGTCGCCTTCTTCGGCGTGTACCTGCTCGCGCGGCTCGCGACACTGGGCTGGCGGGTGCGGTCCGGACGGTGGCTCACCGCCTCGGCGTGACTCTTCCAGAGCCGACAGAACGGCGCCACTCCTCCCGGACGCCGGCCTGAGCGCGCACGACCGCCGCCCCGGTCACGACGCGTGGCGGCGACACCATTCGTACATGATGACCGCGGCGGCCGCGCTCGCGTTGATCGAGCGGGTCGAGCCGTACTGCGTGATCTCGATGTGACCGGAGGCGGCGGCCAATGCCTCCGGCGACAGCCCCGGCCCTTCCTGACCGAAGAGGAGGACGCAGGAGCGCGGCAGCTCGGCGCGGTCGACCGGCACGGCACCGTCGACGTTGTCGATCGCGATGACGGGCAGACCCTCTGCGGCCGCCCAGGCGGCGAAGGTCGCGATGTCCTCGTGGTGCACGACGTGCTGGTAGCGGTCGGTCACCATGGCGCCGCGCTTGTTCCAGCGACGCCGGCCGATGATGTGCACCGTATCGGCGAGGAACGCGTTGGCGCTGCGCACGATGGAACCGATGTTCATGTCGTGCTGCCAGTTCTCGATCGCGACGTGGAACGGATGACGCCGCGTATCGAGATCAGCGACGATCGCCTCCATGCGCCAGTAGCGATAGCGGTCGATGACGTTTCGCGTGTCGCCGTGCGCGAGGAGCTCGGGATCGTACTGCTCTCCCTCGGGCCAGGACGCGGGGCCGCCCGGCCACGGCCCGACTCCGTACCCGGGCTGCGCCAGCGACCCGGAGGGTGCCGTCAGGTCCGTGCTCTCGGGGTGCTGCGCATCCATCCCGCCAGGCTATCGCCGTGGCGGACGGCCTCCCGCCGCGACCTCGCCGAGAGCCTTCCCGGAGTCCTTTAGGCACACCGAAAAATGCGCTACGGTTTCGGTGTGCCTAAAAATCTCACCGCCTCCGTGATCCCCGCCCGCACCGCTTCGCCGCGCCTGCTGTGGCTGCTGGGACCGGCGCTGGTGGCGGGTGTGGCCTATCTCGACCCGGGCAACGTCGCCAGCAACATGACAGCGGGGGCGCAGTACGGCTATCTGCTCGTGTGGGTGGTCGTCGCCGGCAACGTCATGGCCTGGCTGATCCAGTACCTGTCCGCGAAGCTCGGCGTCGTCACCGGCCAGAGCCTCCCGGAGGTGCTGGGCCAGCGGCTGCGCCTCCCCTGGGCCCGCCGCGCCTACTGGCTGCAGGCCGAGCTGGTCGCGATGGCGACGGACCTCGCCGAGGTCATCGGCGGCGCCGTCGCCCTGAACCTGCTCTTCGGCGTGCCGCTGCTGTGGGGCGGCCTCATCACCGGGGCCGTGTCCATGGTCCTGCTCGCGGTGCAGAACCGTCGCGGCGCCCGACCGTTCGAGTTCGTGATCATCGGCCTCATGTTCGTGATCACGATCGGCTTCATGGCCGGCCTGTTCCTCGCGCCACCCGACCCGGCCGGCGTCGTGAGCGGCCTCGTGCCGCGCTTCGAGGACACGGGGTCCGTGCTCCTCGCCGCCTCGATCCTCGGCGCGACGATCATGCCGCACGCGATCTACGCGCACTCCTCCCTGGCGCGCGACCGGTTCGGTGCGACGAGTGCCGAGACGACCGAGGAGGCGGCCCGGATCGAGACCTCGCGGATCCGCCGCCTGCTCACGGCGACGCGCTGGGATGTGACGATCGCGATGGTCATCGCGGGCTCCGTGAACCTCGGCATCCTCCTGCTCGCGGCGGCGAACCTCGCGGGCGTCGCGGGCACCGACTCGCTGGAGGGGGCGCACGCCGCCCTCGCCGCAGGCCTCGGCCCGATCGTGGCGACCTTCTTCGCCGTGGGACTGCTCGCCTCGGGTCTCGCCTCGACCTCCGTCGGCGCGTACGCGGGCGCCGAGATCATGCACGGCCTCCTGCACGTGCGCATCCCCCTGCTGACCCGCCGGCTGGTGACGCTCATCCCCGCGCTGGTGATCCTCGGCATCGGGGTGGACCCCACGCTCGCCCTCGTCCTCAGCCAGGTCGTGCTGTCGTTCGGCATCCCGTTCGCGCTGATCCCGCTCGTCGCCCTCACCGCGCAGCGCCGCACGCTCGGCGCCTGGGTCAACCGGGTGTGGACGACGGTCGCCGGCGTCGTGGCCTCCGTGCTCCTCATCGCTCTGAACGGCGCCCTGCTCTGGCTGGTGCTGACGGGGGCATGACGCCGGATAGGCTCGACATCATGTCTGCAGACTCCGCCCGTCGCACCGTCCGCCTCCTCACCTGGAGCGGCTTCGCGACCGGGGTCATCGGCGGTCTGCTCATCGCGTTCCCGAAGGTCATCGGCCCCGCCAGCCCGTGGGTGCAGCTCGCGCTCGGCGTCGCGACCCTGATCTTCGCCTTCCGTGCCCGCAAGGTGGGCATCGCCGAGGTGGAGGGCTTCGACGGGCGCCTCTCGCTCGCCGCCGCCCTCCTGGGGTTCCTCGTGCTCTTCTTCGCGGGGCAGGCGGCCGTGATCCTGCTCGGCTCCGCGAGCGCCTGACTCCGGCCGCGGGTCCGGCCGACCGGACACGTAGAGTGGTGGGGTGGCATCCCCGGCAGCTGACGACTATCTGAAGACCGTCTACGCACACACCGAGTGGCAGGATGCGCCGATCACCCCCTCGGTCCTGGCGGCCAAGCTCGGCATCGCCCCGTCGTCGGTCACGGAGATGGTGAAGAAGCTCGCCGCGGCGGGGCTCGTGTCGCACGTGCCGTACGGAGCGGTCCGGCTGACGGACGCGGGGACCACCCGGGCCCTCGCGATGGTCCGCCGTCATCGCCTCATCGAGACCTGGCTCGTGCAGGAGTTCGGGTACGGATGGGATGAGGTGCACGACGAGGCCGAGGTGCTGGAGCACACCATCAGCGACCGGCTGCTCGAGGGCATCGACGAGCGCCTGGGGCGGCCGCGCTTCGACCCGCACGGGGACGCCATCCCGGACGCGGAGGGCCGCATCGAACGGGAGCCCTTCGTCCTGCTCGCCGACGCCCCGGACGGACACACCGGCCGTGTGCTCCGCGTCGACGACCGCGACCCGGAGCTGCTGCGGACCCTCGACTCCCACGGGGTCGTCGTGGGGACGACCGTGACGGTGACCCCGTCCGGCCTCACCCTCGACGGCACCGAGCCGCCGCTGCCCCCCGCCGCCCGCGACGTGGTGTGGTTGTCGGCCTGACCCCCGGCTTCGAATCGCGCACTTTGCGCCACATCGGCCGGGGATGGGGCCAATCAGGCGATTCGAAAGGAAAGGTGGGGCCTCTAGGCTGAGCACATGGCACACCGTGACGACATCGAATGCTGGCTCACCGACATGGACGGCGTGCTCGTCCATGAGAACGACGCCATCCCCGGAGCATCCGAACTCCTCGCCGGATGGGAGCGCAATGAGATCCCCTACCTCGTGCTCACGAACAACTCGATCTTCACCGCCCGCGACCTCTCGGCCCGCCTCCGTGCGAGCGGCCTGATCGTGCCGGAGGAGCGCATCTGGACCTCGGCGCTCGCGACCGCCGACTTCCTCGCGCAGCAGCTCCCCGGCGGCTCCGCGTTCGTCATCGGCGAGGCCGGCATCCTCACCGCGCTGCACGAGGCCGGCTTCATCATGACCGAGACGAACCCCGACTTCGTCGTCGTCGGCGAGACCCGCAACTACTCGTTCGAGGCCATCACGAAGGCCATCCGCCACATCATCAACGGCTCGCGCTTCATCGTCACCAACCCGGACGCCACCGGCCCGAGCGCCGACGGGGTGCTGCCGGCCACGGGAGCGATCGCCGCCCTCATCACCAAGGCCACCGGCAAGGAGCCCTACGTCGTCGGCAAGCCCAATCCGATGATGTTCCGTTCGGCCCTGAACAAGATCGGCGCACACTCGAAGAAAACCGGCATGATCGGCGACCGGATGGACACGGACATCGTCGCCGGCATCGAGGCGGGTCTGCACACGGTGCTCGTGCTCACCGGTATCAGCGACCAGCGGATCATCGAGCAGTACCCCTTCCGTCCGGACGAGATCGTCGATTCGGTCGCCGACCTCCTGCCGACCATCACCGACTCGATCCCCACCCTCGACGAGGACTGACGTGGGCGCCCTCGACGACGGCGAGCGGGTCACGGCGGCGGACGCCGCGGAGTGGCGCGCCTGGCTCGAGGCGAATCACGAACGCTCCACCGGGGTGTGGCTGCTGAGCGTGCGCGGCCGCGCCGCCACCGGCGTCGGCTACGAGGACGCCGTGCGGCAGGCGCTGTGCTTCGGGTGGATCGACGGCCCGGTGCGCACGTTCGACGACGAGACCGGCGGCCAGTGGTTCTCCCCGCGACGACCGGGGAGCGGCTGGGCCGCGACGAACAAGGCCCGCATCGCGGAGCTGGACGCGGCGGGTCTCCTCGCCCCCGCCGGGATCCGGGCGCGCGAGACGGCGAAGGCGAACGGCTCCTGGACCGTGCTGGACGGTCCGGAGGCCGGCATCGAGCCACCCGAGCTCACCGCCGCGCTCGACGCGGTGCCGGCGGCCAGGGCGAGCTGGGACGCGTTCCCGAAGTCGGTGAAGAAGTTCGGCCTCACGCAGATCGCGATGGCCAAGCGCGCGGAGACCAAGGCCGCCCGCATCGCGAAGATCGTGGCGGATGCCGCGGAGGGGAAGCGCCCATGAACCAGAGCGACCTGCTGTTCCTCGTCCTGATTCTCATCACGCTCACCTCGCTGACGGTCTTCGTTGTGCAGTTCGTGCGCTCCCGCCGCCGCGGCGGCGAGGACGACGGCCGTGCCGGCTGGTGGGAAGGCCCCTGGGACGACGACGACCGCCGGCGCTGAGCCGACGGTCACCGGGAGGTCTCAGGAAGCGGGCGCCGCCCCCGTGAGGGTGAGGGAGTCGATGGCCGGGACCGGCTCTGGCATCTGCAGCGGACCGGCGCCGGGCGTGATCGTGCCGAGAATGCGCGGCTCGCGCGCCCCCGTCCCGCCGGGGACGATCGCGGGGACGCCGTGCAGGGTCGACCAGCCGATGAGCGCGAGGAGGATGGCCTCCTTGCTGTCGGCGGGGGCGCCGAGCTCGTCGGCCAGGACGACCTCGGTCTGCGGCAGCGCGGTCCGCAGCCCGTCGAGGATCAGCGGGTTGCGGCAGCCGCCGCCGGACACCGCGAGGAAGCCGATCCCGGCGGCCTCGACGTCGCGGGCGACCGTGCGGACTGTGAGCTCGGTGAGCGTGCGCACGACGTCGGCGACCGCGATCTCACGTCCCTGCGCCGCGAGGTGCTCCTGCACGTAGGCGAGGTGGAAGTGCTCCTTGCCCGTGCTCTTCGGCGGGGTGAGGGCGTAGTACGGGTCCGCGAGCATGGCGTCCAGCAGCGCCTGGTCGACCCGTCCGGTCCCGGCGATCGCCGCATCGTCGTCATAGCCGAGCGGGTTGAGGTCGTGCGCGACGATGACGGCGTCGACCAGGGCGTTCGCGGGGCCGATGTCGTAGGCGACGAGGCCGTCCGGGCGGACGACGGTCATGTTGGAGATGCCGCCGAGGTTGAGCGCCGCCGAGACGCCGGCGCGGCCACGGAGCAGCAGCTCGTCGAGGAACGACACGAGCGGAGCGCCGTGGCCGCCCGCGGTGATGTCGCGGATGCGGATGTCGGAGACGACGGGCACACCGGTCTTCTCGGCGATCCAGGCGGGCTGCCCGATCTGGAGGGTGCCGAGCGCGTGGGCGCCGTCGACCCAGTGGTAGACGGTCTGGCCGTGCGAGCACACCGCATCCACGCCGCCGACCTCCGCCGCGATGTCGGCCGCGACGCCGGCGAACGCCTGCCCGATGAGGGTGTCGAGCTCGGCCACCTCGGCCAGGGTGGTCTGCGCCGGAGGGAGCGCGGCGATGAGGCGTGCCCGCAGCTCGGGATCGTAGGGGACGCTGATGGACGCGAGCACCGTGCCCCGGAGGTCGACGCCGTGCGCTGTGAACCCCCCGTTGGTGGCGAACTCGACGACGGCGGCGTCGATCCCGTCGTGCGAGGTGCCGGAGATCAGTCCCAGGACGCGCATCGATTTCCTTCCGACGAGAGGTATGTATCAAAACTACATCAGAGGCGTCCATGCTGTAACAGCGTTCCAGTATCGCTGCGCCCCTTCTCCTGCACACCTCAGCGGTATTGGTTACCTCTTCACAGATGCCAGAATTCCGACCGGCGCCCGCACGGCGACCACGTATCGTCGAAGCCACACCCGCACCGAGGAAGGGAACACCGTGTCCGCGGACACCCTCACGATCATCGTCAGCGCGATCGGCGTCGTGCTCACCCTCGGCGCGAGTCTGTTCGCGGCAGGGGCGTGGATGATCCGTCGCATCGACGAGCGTCTCGGCGCCGTCGACCACCGGCTCTCCACAGGCATCGGCTCCGTCGAAGAGAAGCTCGGCGCCCGCATCGACTCCGTCGAAGAGAAGCTCACCGCACGCATCGACACCGTCGAAGAGAAGCTCGGCGCACGCATCGACACCGTCGAAGAGAAGCTCGGCGCCCGCATCGACACCGTCGAAGAGAAGCTCGGCGCCCGCATCGACACCGTCGAAGAGAAGCTCACCGCACGCATCGACACCGTCGAAGAGAAGCTCGGCGCCCGCATCGATGCGGTGGCGGCGGACGTCACGGACCTGAAGATCGCCGTCGCCCGGCTCGAAGGGCCCCCGCGACACCTGCTCGTGTCAGGGAGCTGACACTCCCGTCAGCGCAGGACGAGGGCGGCGGCGCCGATCAGCGGCCCCTCGTCGCCCAGGCCCGAGCGGACGACGCGGGTGCGACGGGAGTACTCGTGCACGGCGCTGGCGGTGAGAGCCTGCTGGACGAGGTCGATGTAGTCCGCCGACACCCGCGAGAAGCCGCCGCCGATGGCGACGACGTCGAGGTCGACGAGGGTGGCGGCATCGGCCAGTGCCTCCCCGACGGCGCGGGCGGAGCGTTCGATCGCGGCGCGCGCGACGGCGACACCGGCCGCGGCGTCCCGGGCCAGGTCCTCCCCGGTCGCGCCGGACCAGCCCTGCTCCCGCGCCCAGGCGGCACTGGCGGGTCCGGAGGCGATCTCCTCGAGAGTGAGCCCGCCCTCGCGGCGCACCTGCCCGAGGTGCCCGGCGTTGCCGCTCGCCCCGGGCACATACGCACCGCCCACGACGAAACCGCCGCCGACGCCGGTGGACACGACGATCGACAGGGAGGCTCCCGCCTGCTGCGTCGCCCCCAGCCACGACTCCGCGAGCGCGAGCGCGCCGCCATCGTGACCCAGGACCGCCGGGACGTCCCGGCCGAGCGCGGTCGAGGCCGCACGGGCGACCGCATCGACGAGGCCGAACCCCCGCGCGAGGGGCATGTTCACCGGCAGGATCTCACCGCGGGTCCGATCCACAGGACCCGCGCTGCCGATCCCGGCGCCGACGAGCTCCGCGTCGGCGGGCAGGGCCGCGAGCGCATGCCGCACGATCGCGTCGACCGCCGCCGTCAACGACGCGGACGTCGCCTCACGGCCGGTGGGCTGCCGGCTGCGGCTGCCGGGGACGAGCGTGCCGTCGTCGGTGACGAGGGCGGCCTCCATCTTCGTGCCGCCCACGTCGACGGCCAGCGCGTAGCGGGTCACTGCGGGTCGAGTCCGAGGTCTTCGAGGTCGAAGGCCGCGCGCCACTCCAGGCCCTCGGCCTCGATGGCGGCCTGCGCACCGGTCTTGCGGTCGACGATCACCGCGACCGCGACGACCTCCGCGCCTTCCTTGCGCAGCGCCTCGACCGCCTTGAGCGCGGACTGCCCGGTGGTCGAGGTGTCCTCCAGCACGACCACGCGCTTGCCCTTCACGTCGGCGCCCTCGATCTGGCGACCGCGGCCGTGGTCCTTCGGCTCCTTCCGCACGACGAACGCGTCGAGCGGACGGTCGGTACCGACCGAGGCATGCAGGACGGCGTTCGCGATCGGGTCGGCGCCGAGCGTCAGACCGCCGACGGCGACGACGTCGAGGTCGGCGATCAGGTCGCGCATGATGCGGCCGATGGCCGGAGCGGCGCGGTGGTCGAGGGTGAGCTTGCGCATGTCGACGTAGTACGTCGCCTTCTTGCCGCTCGAGAGGGTGAAATCGCCGTGGAACACCGCCTCGTCCGTGATGAGGGCGAGGAGGGTCTGGCGGTCTGCGTCGAGTGCGGTCACGGCATCCAGTGTAGGAGGCACACCCTAGGCTGGACGCATGCGCTTGGCCACCTGGAACGTCAACTCCATCCGCACCCGCGTCACCCGCACCGTCGAGTTCGCCGTCCGTGAAGACATCGACGTGCTCGCGATGCAGGAGGTGAAGTGCAAGCCGGAGCAGTTCCCGTATGCACCGTTCGAGGAGGCCGGCTACCACGTCGAAGTGCACGGCCTGAATCAGTGGAACGGCGTCGCCATCGCCAGCCGGCTGCCGATCACCGACGTCCGCACCGCCTTCGACGGCATGCCCGGGTTCGCGAAGGGCCACGAGGGCCCCGATGCCCCACAGGAGGCGCGCGCGCTGGGCGTCATGGTCGACGGCGTGCGCGTCTGGAGCCTGTACGTGCCCAACGGCCGCTCGCTCGACGACCCGCACTACGTCTACAAGCTGCACTGGCTCGAGCAGCTCAAGCAGTCCACGGCGGCGGAGCTGTCGGCGAACCGCGACCTTCCGCTCGCCCTCGTCGGCGACTTCAACATCATCCCGTTCGACCATGACAACGGCGATCCCGACATCGTGGTCGGCCGCTCCACCCACGTGTCCCCCGCCGAGCGCGACGCGTTCTTCGCCCTGACCGACGCGGGCGTGACCGACGTCGTGCGCCCGCTGCTCCCCGAGGGCTACACCTACTGGGACTACCAGCGGTTGAAGTTCCCGCGCAACGAGGGCATCCGGATCGACTTCATCCTCGGCTCGAAGACGTTCGCCGATGCCGTCACCGGCGCGTCGATCCACCGCAACGAGCGCAAGGGCGAGCAGCCCAGCGACCACGTGCCCGTGGTGGTCGATCTGGACTTCGGCGGCGACGACGCCGACGACGACCTGCCGATGATCTTCTCCTGACCCTTCGACAGGCTCAGGGACCCATCGCATGGCAAGCTCAGGCCCTTCGACAGGCTCAGGGACCCATCGCATGACAGGCTCAGGGACCCATCCCGTGCGGCTGATCGCGACCGACCTCGACGGCACGCTGCTCGACAGCTCGTCCGCGGTGTCGCCGCGCACCCGTGCCGCGCTCGACGCCGCGCGAGACGCGGGCGTCGCGGTGGTGCCCGTCACCGCCCGCCAGCCGATCGGCCTGCGCGTGATCGCCGCCGACGCCGGCTTCGACGGGTGGGCCCTGTGCGGCAACGGCGCGTACGCGACGCATCTCACCGAGGGCCGCATGCTGTTTGCCGAGGAGCTGCCGCCCGCGACGCTGCGCACTCTCGCCGACGCACTGCGCGCCAGCGTCCCCGGCTTGCTCTTCGCGAGCGTGCGGGAGGGCGGCGAGACGTTCGTCGCACAGCACGGCTATGCGGCGATCGCGCAGCTGTCCGATCACAAGCGTGACCCCGCGACGATGGGCGGCGTGCCGCTGGACGAGGTGCTGGCCGCGCCGACGCTCAAGCTCGTGATCCGGCACCCCGAGCTCGCGCCCGCCGCACTCTTCGAGACCCTGCGGTCCCTCGGGCTCACCGGCTTCGAGGCCACGCTGTCCGGCGCCCCGTTCGTCGAGGTCATGGCGCAGGGCGTCACGAAGGCCACGGGACTCGCGCGCCTCTGCACGCACCTCGGCATCGAGCGCTCCGGCGTCGTGGCGTTCGGAGATGCCCTCAACGACGTCGAGATGCTCCGCTGGGCCGGTCACGGCGTGGCCATGGCGCACGCGGAACCCGTCGTGCAGGAGGCCGCGGACGAGACCACCGCGACCAACGACGACGACGGCGTGGCCCGCGTAATCGAGCGCCTGCTCGGTCACTGAACAGCGCCGCCGCGGTCAGCCGGCCCCGGTCGGACGGGCGTCGGCACGCGGCGGTCGCAGCCCGAGGAGGGCCAGGGCGCCCGCCCCCGCCGTGAGCGCTGCGATGACGCCGATCCCGACCGCCGGCACCGTCGCCGTCGCCACGGCCCCGGCGACGAGCGGACCGCCCGCGTCGCCCAGTTCCCGACCCAGCTCCGCGCTGCCCATCGTGCGCCCCATCCGTTCGGCGGGCGTCGACGCCGCGAGGTGCGAGAAAGCCACCGGCGTCGCCAGCCCCACCCCGGCACCGACCAGCACGCCCGTGAGGGCCAGGACGACCGGGGTCACCCACAGGGCCGAGAGTCCGACGCCGACGCCGATGAGAAGCAGCCCGCCGACCGCGCCGAGGCGGACCGAGAGCGGGCCGCGATCGTGCGCCGCCCCGACCAGGGGCTGCACGATGCTCGACACGACCGCCAGCACCGTGACGATCGCCATGCTGCCCACGGTGCCGAGTCCGGCCTCCCGGCCGAGCAGCGGGAGGAAGCCGACGGCCACGGCGAGCGCGCCGGTCGTGGCCGCCAACACCAGGGTCGGCACGAGGAACCCCGGGGCGAGGAGCTCCCGGCCGAGGTCGACGAGGGTCACCCGTTTCCGGGGCAGCACCGGCACGGCGGGGACGGCGACGAGCACCCATCCGGCCGCGGCCAGCCCGAGCACGGCGAGTGCCCAGAACAGCGCCGGGATCCCGCCCGCCACCACGAGCACCGCACCGAGCAGGGGGCCGAGTGCATATCCGAGACTCTTCCAGGAGCCGTAGCGGCCGAAGTACCGGCCACGCGACGCCTCGTCCGTCAACCGCGCCACCGCGGCGGAGGAGGCCGGGGAGAACGCCGAGGCCGCCGCCCCCTGGCCGAAGCGCGCGATCACGAGGCCGATCATGCCGGGGGCCAGCGCTCCGACCACCGAGAACGCGGCGAAGGCCAACAGACCGCCGAGGATCACGGGACGCACCCCGACCCGGTCGCTGAGCGCCCCGAAGAGCGGTTTGAGCAGTACCTCGGCGAGGTCGTACAGCGCGAGCGTGAAGCCGAAGGCCAGCAGCGTCCAGCCGATGTCCTCGGTCTCGGCGCCCAGGGCGGCAGCGATGCCGTGCGCGCCGAACGCGGTGGTGAACCCGGCGAGATAGAGCGGTGCCAGCCGCGGGCGCGTCGAGTCGGTCACACTCGATCCTGGCAGGTCCCCGCCCGGCATCCCCCTCAGCCGTGCCGACGACGGCGTCGGAGCAGTGCTCCTCCGCCGAGGAGGAGCACGACCGCCACCAGCAGCGCGAAGGACGGGAACTCGCCGCCGGTCGCGGCGAGGTTCTCCTCGTTCCGCGGCGGTGCCACGGCTTCTCCCGACGTGCCTCCCGAGGCGCCGGGGACGATGTCGAGCCGCACGCTCGCCACCACATTCCGCTGCGCGTCCAGCGCGACCACGGTGTGCGTTCCGGCCGGGAACCCCGCGGGAATGCGGAAGTCGTTCGAGAACGCCCCGTCGATCCCCGCCACGGCCCGACCGAGTTCGGCCGGCTCCGACCGGATCTCCAGCGTGACCGCCTCACCGGGCGCGAAGCCCGATCCCGAGATCGTCAGCACTTCTCCGGCGAGGATCGAGGCCTGCGAGAGGGTGAGCGTGGGCGACGCTGACGGCGCCGTGCACTCCGCGGACAGCATGACGTCCCGTCCCGACACGGTGGCGCCGGGCTCCACCCGGAAGGTGTCGGCCCCGAGGAGCGACTGTGCGCCGCCGAAGTACCCGGTGCAGAAACCGGGCATCTCCACCCGCAGCGTATAGACCCCCGCGGGCAGCGACCCACCGGGAGCCTCGGGATCCGCTCTCCCCCCCAGAGTGAATCGCCCCTCCGTGTCGAGCGTCGCCACGTCCCGCCAGCCGGACGCCGTCCAGAGGAGGGCCGTGACCGTCGCCCCGGAGACCGCGGCACCGCCCGCGGTCGACACCGTCCCGTCGATCGCGCCGCCCGGCGCCAGGTCGAAGTCCACTCCCGCGCGATCGCCGCCCGCGGCGAGCACGACAGGGGTCGCCTCGGTCCGGGTCGCGACGCCGTCGAAGAACTGCGGGGCGAAGATCATGTCGTACACGTTCGCCGTGGCTCGCACGATGTAAGTCCCGGCGGGGACGGCCAGGCGGTACGAGCCGTCGGGCTGCGTGTAGGCCATGCTGACGAGGGTGTCCCCGCTGTACGCCTCCACGATCGCGTCGCCGGACAGCGCGCCGGACGTGCGCACCACGCCGGTGATCATCCCGGTCGCGTCGAGAGTCGCATCGATGTCCGCGATGGCCTGCCCCGGGGCCACGGCGATCCTGGCCGCGTCCTTCTCCTGCCGCGCATCCTTCCAGTACTCGGGGATGCCGCGTCCGCCGTTGGGAACGAACGCCACCGCGTACTCCCCCGGCGGCACGGAGAGGGTGTACGACCCGTCCGACGCGACGTCGGCCTGCGCCCAGGCACCCGTCGCGTCGTCGGTGGCGGTGACCCACCCGGCCACGGGCGAGCCGTCGATCGCCAACGTCATCGACCCCTGGATCACGCCGAGCTCGGCGAGGAAGGCATCCACTCCCCCACGGTCCTCTCCCGCGGTCACGCGAACGGCCGTCGCCTTGCGGTCTCCGTAGGCGTCGTCCCAGAACTCGGCGGCCAGCGCCGGCTCCGCGGGATCGAAACGGACGTGATAATCGCCGGCAGGGAGACCGTCGATCCGATAGGTCCCGTCGGCGCCCGTCTGCGCGACACCCGACCGGGAGAAGTCGGCGGAGTCCACGCGCACGGTCACGCCTTCGAGCGGCGAGCCGTCGGCCTGCCGCATCACGGAGCCGCTGATCGCCCCACCGAGCGTGAGGGCGGCATCGACACCGTCGACGGGTTCTCCCTCGGCGACGATGAGACGCTGCGCGGCCGCACGCGACGACGCATCGTCCCAGAACTCGGAGATGAAGTCCGTCCCGGAGGCATCGAACGCCACGACATACTCCCCCGCCGGAAGGTCCGGCACGAGGTACGCACCCGTGGCATCGGTCGTCGTGAGTTCGAAGACCGACGCGTCGTCGGTCGACACCGAGACGGTGACGCCCGCGAGAGGGGAACCGTCCGCCTCCGCCGTCACCGTCCCCGCCAGGGATCCCCCTGACGCGGCACCGGCTGCGGTCGCGCCGCCCAGTGCGAGTGCGAGGGCCGCGGCCCCGCCCATGATCGACCGAAAGAACGCGCGTCGTCGCGCCATGTCCCCACCCTCCGGAGGAGGCCGGCGCAGCCCGGTGCTGTCGCGGTCGACCTCGAGCTCTGCCGATCCCGCGGCAACGCCTTCTCCGAAGGTAGACGATCGACGCATCGGAAAGGAATAGGCAGATCACAGACGGCCGTCTCCGTCGCGCGGGGGATGCCGCGCGACGGCCCCCGCCCTACGGTGGAGGGATGGCCTTCACCCGGACGCCGACCCTGCGCGACCAGCGCGGCGACCTCCTCCTCGCGCTCGTCCTCTTCGTCGGCGCGATCCTCAGCGCGGCGCTCTCCTCCATCGCCCAGGTCAACGGCGACGAGCAGGCTCCGCTGTGGACCGCCCTCGTCTACGCCGTCGTGGTGGCGGCGCCGCTCGGTTTCCGCCGGCGCTGGCCCGGCACCGTGGCCGTCGTGGTGTCGCTCGCCTACTTCACCGCGGTGACGATCCGGGTACCGGAGATCTACGTCGGCAACATCGCGATGTTCATCGCGCTCTACACGGTCGGCGCCTGGATGAACGACCGCCGCAAGGCCCTCATCGTCCGTGTCGCGATCATCGTCGGCATGTTCGTGTGGCTCCTCATCACCATGTACCGCGACGCGATCAGCGAGGCGGACAAGGCGGACGTCGTCGCCGGTGCCATGTCGCCCTATGTGGCCTTCATGCTCATCCAGATCCTCCTCAACGTCCTGTACTTCGGCGGCGCCTACTACTTCGGCGAGCGCTCCTGGGCGGCGGCGGAGCAGCGCACCGTGCTGGAGGAGCGCACCCGCGAGCTGGAGCGCGAGCGCGAGGTCACCGCGGCGCAGGCGGTGGCCCTCGACCGGGTGCGGATCGCCCGAGAGCTGCACGACGTCGTCGCCCACCATGTATCGGTCATGGGCGTGCAGGCGGGCGCCGCGCGCCTCGTGCTCGAGAGCGATCCGGCGCAGTCGGCGCGCATCCTCTCCGGGATCGAGTCCTCCGCGCGGGACGCGATCCAGGAGCTGCGCCAGCTGCTGGAGACCCTGCGCACTCCCGGCGGCGACACGACCGAGTCGGCGTCGACCGTCTCCCTCGACGACATCGCCGCCCTCGCGGAGGCATCGACGGAGGCGGGCCTCCCCACCGCGTACACCGTGATCGGCGATCCGGTGCCGGTGCCCTCGCTCGTCGCCGTGAACCTCTACCGGATCGCGCAGGAATCGCTGACCAACGCCCGTCGGCACGCCGGGCCAGGGGCGACTGCGGACGTGCGCGTGCGCTACGACGCCGACGGCGTGGAGGTCGAGGTCGTGAACACCGGCCGTGCCATCGCCCAGCTGCGTCCCGGCCTCGGCCAGCTCGGGATGCGGGAGCGCGCGGCGGCCTCCGGCGGCACGTTCGAGATCGCTCCGCGCGCGCCCGGCGGGGTGCGGGTGCGAGCGCGGGTGCCGCTCGGCGCACCCGTGACGGAGGCCGCACGGTGACCGCGCCGATCCGGGTGCTCCTCGTCGACGACCACGCTCTCCTCCGCGCCGGCTTCCGCACGATCCTCGACACCCAGCCCGACATCACCGTCGTCGGCGAGGCCTCGACCGGGGCGGAGGCCATCGCGCAGGCCGCCGACCTGCGCCCTGACGTGATCACGATGGACGTGCAGATGCCCGACATGGACGGGATCGAGGCGACGCGCCGCCTCGTGGCCGACCCCTCGGTGAGCGCCGCGATCGCGATCGTGACGACGTTCGATCGCGACGACTACCTCTATCAGGCGCTCGAGGTCGGCGCGAGCGGGTTCCTCCTCAAGAACGCGGGTGCCGAGGATCTCATCTCCGCGGTGCGGGCTCTCGCGGCCGGGGACGGCATGCTGGCACCCGAGGTGACGCGCCGCGTCCTCAGCCGCTTCGCCGGAGCGACTCCGGAGACCGGCGCCGCTCCCGCCCGCGCGGTGACGAAGACGACCACGACCCCCGTCCTCGCGGAACCGCTGACCGAGCGGGAGGCCGAGGTGCTGACCCTGCTCGCCGACGCCCGCAGCAACGCCGAGATCGCCCGCGCCCTGTTCATCGGGGAGGCCACCGTGAAGACCCACGTCTCCCGCATCCTGCAGAAGCTCGGCGCCAGGGACCGCGTGCAGGCCGTCGTGCTC
Organism: Microbacterium sp. UMB0228; assembly: GCF_002871415.1. Taxonomy (NCBI): domain Bacteria; kingdom Bacillati; phylum Actinomycetota; class Actinomycetes; order Micrococcales; family Microbacteriaceae; genus Microbacterium; species Microbacterium sp. UMB0228. Next base: position 226,876 of record NZ_PNFU01000005.1, read on the forward strand.
GCGCATCGGATGGGGCTGGCCTGACCGGAGGCGGACCGCTCCCCCGCGATACTCTCGGAGCCATGCCCGCCGCCGCCCCCGTGTCCCGTCCGATCGTCGCCGGGATCGTCACGGCGCTCGTGGGGTTCACGAGCTCGTTCGCGGTGGTGCTCACGGGCCTCGATGCCCTCGGCGCGTCGGCGGCGCAGGCGGCCAGCGGACTCCTCGCCGTAAGCCTCGCGATGGGGCTCGCCTGCATCGTGCTGGCCTGGCGCTACCGGATGCCGATCACGGCCGCGTGGTCCACTCCCGGTGCCGCCCTGCTCGTGGCGACCGGCAGCGCCGAGGGCGGCTGGCCCGCCGCGGTCGGGGCCTTCCTCGTGACCGCGGCCCTCATCCTCCTCACGGCGCTCTGGCCCGCGCTCGGAGCTTTGATCGCCCGGATCCCTCCGTCGATCGCGCAGGCCATGCTGGCGGGAGTGCTGCTGCCGCTCTGCCTCGCGCCGATCACGGGGGTCGTCGCAAACCCGTGGGGCGTGGTCCCGGTGGTGCTGACCTGGCTGGTCTTCGCCCGACTGGCTCCCCGGTGGGCCGTGCCGCTGGCGTTCGTCGCCGCGGCCGCGGTCGTCGCCGTGTCCCTGGTCTCCGCGGGGACCGCCGTCGACCCGGCGGTCCTCCTGCCACGGTTCGAGCTGACGATGCCGGCCTTCACGGTCGGGGCCCTGGTCGGCATCGCCCTGCCGCTGTTCATCGTGACCATGGCGTCGCAGAACGTGCCGGGTATCGCGATCATGCGCAGCTTCGGCTACGAGGTCCCGTGGCGTCCGGCGATGCTCGTGACCGGTCTCGGCACGGCCCTCGGCGCTCCGGCCGGCGGGCACGCGATCAACCTCGCCGCCATCAGCGCGGCCCTCGCCGCGTCCCCCGACGCCGACCCCGACCCCGACCGGCGCTGGCTCGCCGGGGTCTCCACGGGGGCGTCCTATCTCGTGCTGGGGGCGTTCTCCGCCGCCTTCGCGACCCTCGTCGTGCTCGCCCCGACGGCGGTGATCCCTGCGGTCGCGGGGCTGGCGCTGTTCGGCGCCTTCGGCGCGGCCGTCCAGCAGGCGATCGACGACCCCGGCGAGCGCCTCCCCGCGGTCGTCACGTTCCTCGTCGCCGCCTCGGGCATCGCCGTGCTCGGGGTGAGCGCGGCATTCTGGGCGCTGGTCGCCGGCCTGCTCGTGCGCACGGTGCTGCACGCCGGCCGTCCGCCCCGCGGCTGATCCGTGGCAGTCCCCCCTGCGGGGGATGCCCCGCCCCGCCCGTGCTCAATAGCGTGAAGGTCATGCGGATCACCATCGGACGGAGCACCACGACATGACCACCGGACTGCTGGAACTCTCCGGCATCACCAAGAGCTACGGCAGCCGCCGGGTGCTGGACGACGTGTCGTTCACGGTCGCGCCGGGCCGCCTCACCGGCTTCGTCGGCGGCAACGGCGCCGGCAAGACCACGACCATGCGCATCATCCTCGGGCTGCTGTCGTCGGACGGCGGACGAGTCGACCTCGACGGGGCGCCCCTCACCACCGCCGACCGCCGTCGCTTCGGCTACATGCCCGAGGAGCGAGGCCTGTACCCGAAGATGAAGGTCCTGGAGCAGATCGTCTACCTCGCGCGCCTCCACGGGTTCGGCAAGCCGGACGCGACGGAGCGGGCGACCGCGCTGCTCACGGAGCTCGGACTCGGCGAGCGCCTCGACGACACGATCGAGTCGCTGTCGCTGGGCAACCAGCAGCGGGCGCAGATCGCCGCGTCGCTCGTGCACGACCCCGAGGTGCTGATCCTCGACGAGCCCTTCTCCGGCCTGGACCCCCTCGCGGTGGACGTCGTCGCCGGGGTCCTGCAGGCCAGCGCGGCCCGCGGCGCCTCGATCCTCTTCTCCTCCCACCAGCTCGACGTGGTCGAGCGTCTCTGCGACGACCTCGTCATCCTCGCCGGGGGCACCATCCGTGCCGCCGGGTCCCGGGACGGGCTTCGCGCCGAGCACGCCCGCGACCGGTACGAGCTCATCTCCGCGGGCGACGCCGGGTGGCTGCGCACCGAACCCGGGGTCACGGTCGTCGACTTCGAGGGCGGCTACGCGCTCTTCGACGCGGACGGCCCCGACACCGCGCAGCGCGTGCTGCAGTCGGCGGTCGCGCGCGGCGACGTCGCGAGCTTCGCGCCCAAGCACCCCTCCCTCGCCCAGATCTTCAAGGAGGTCATCCAGTGAACGCCTCGACCCCTTCGACAGGCTCAGGGACCCAGCACTCCGCAGGATCGGGGAACCCCGCACGGAACGGGATCTGGCTGGTCGCCGAGCGGGAGATCGGCTCCAAGCTCCGCAGCAAGGCGTTCCTGATCTCGACCGGCATCCTGCTGCTCATCGCCCTCGCCGGCGTGCTGTTCGGCGGCTTCGTAAGTCAGAACACCGACGCCATGCCGGTGGCCGTGACCTCGGAGACGGCGGGCGCCGTGTCCGCACTGCCCGACGTCGAGGTGACCGAGGTCGCCTCCCGCGCCGAGGCCGAGGAGCTGGTCCGCGACGGCGACGTCGACGCGGCGGTGCTCCCGGGCGACAACCCCGCCGGATACACGATCATCGCGCTGGAAGATGCGCCCGGATCGCTCGTGTCCGCGCTGTCGCTCTCGCCCGAGGTCGTGATCCTCGAGCCGGTCACCACCAACCCGCTGCTGCGCTACTTCATCGCGATCGCGTTCGGGCTCGTCTTCATGATGGCCGCGGCCACGTTCGGCGGCACCATCGCGCAGAGCGTGGTCGAGGAGAAGCAGACCAGGGTCGTGGAGGTGCTGCTGTCGGCGATCCCGGCGCGCACGCTGCTCGCCGGCAAGGTGATCGGCAACACGGTGCTCGCGATGGGACAGATCCTCGCCCTCGCGGCCGTCGCCACGATCGGCCTCATCGTGACGGGTCAGCGGGAGGTGCTGACCACCCTCGGCGCCCCCATCATCTGGTTCGCGGTGTTCTTCCTGTTCGGGTTCATCCTGCTCGCGGCGATGTTCGCGGCGGCGGCCTCCATGGTGTCCCGCCAGGAGGACATCGGCTCGACGACGACCCCCATCACGATGCTCATCATGGCGCCGTACGTGCTGGTGATCGTGTTCAACGACAACCCGCTGGTGCTGACGATCATGTCGTACGTGCCGTTCTCGGCTCCGGTCGGCATGCCCATGCGCTTGTTCGTCGGCGAGGCGCAGTGGTGGGAGCCCCTCCTGAGCCTCGCGATCCTCCTGGCGAGCTGCGTCGCGGCGATCGTCGTCGGCGCGAAGATCTACGAGAACTCCCTGCTGCGGATGGGCTCGCGCGTGAAGCTCGCCGAGGCTCTGCGCGGCTGATCCCGAGACCCCGCTTTCGCGTCGAGACCCCCTGCTGCACGCGCGTGCAGCAGGGGGTCTCGACGTGTACCCGGGGTCTCGGCGTCAGAGGAGGCCGTCCGAGAGGGTGGTGGGGTTGCCGAAGCGGTGGTTGGTGATCGACACGGCCTGCTCGTGCAGGAACGGGAGCATCTCGACCCGGCCCGCTCCGGTCACGGCGTGCGACCACACCGCGACGTCGGGGCTGCCGTCGAGGGCCGTGTGCAGCGCGGCGGCATCGCCACCGACGAGCCGCACCCGCTGCCACGACCGGGCGCCCTTCGCGTAGCGCTTGGTCCACGCGGCATCCGACTCGGTCTTCACGGCCACGCCCTGGGTCTTGAGCGCCTTCTCCACGCGGGACGGCAGCGACGCCGCCGACACGGTGAACGGGCTGCCGCTGCGCAGGGCAGCGGCGAGCACGCGGACTCCCTCGGCCAGCGGCGCGTCCTCGGCGATGCGCACGTCGACCGCCACCGGACGGTACCGGAACACGTTGCGCTCGACCCCGAGTCCGGACTTGTCGCTCACAGCGCCG
>NZ_PNFU01000005.1:231152-240060 GCF_002871415.1 Microbacterium sp. UMB0228
GGTCCAGCCAGGTCGCGACCTCGGCGGAGTCCAGCGAGTGCAGCCCCGCGGTGAGGCCGTAGTCGACGGCGTTCTGCAGCCGGATGGCCTCGTCGAGGTCCTTCGCGTGCATGATGCCGAGCACGGGTCCGAAGAACTCGGTCAGGTGGAAGTACGAGCCCTCGCGCACGCCGGTCTTCACCCCCGGCGTCCACTGCTTCCCCTCGTCGTCGAGCTTCCGGGGCTCCACGAGCCAGCGCTCGCCCTTGTCGAGCGTGGTGAGCGCGGTCAGGAGCTTGCCGTTCGCGGGCTCGATGATCGGCCCCATCTGCGTGGCGGGGTCATCGGGCAGCCCGACGCGCATCGAGGTGACCGCGTCCACGAGCTGCCGCTCGAAGCGCTTCGAGTCGGCCACCGACCCGACGAGGATCGCCAGCGACGCGGCCGAGCACTTCTGCCCGGCGTGCCCGAACGCGCTGCGGGCGACGTCGGCGGCCGCGAGGTCGAGGTCGGCCGACGGCGTCACGATGATGGCGTTCTTGCCGCTCGTCTCGGCGAGCAGCGGCAGGTCGGCGCGGAAGGAGCGGAAGAGCTGCGCGGTCTCGTAGGCCCCGGTGAGGATGACCCGGTCGACCTGGGGGCTCGCGACCAGGCGGGTGCCGAGGTCGCGGGAGGCGAGGTCGACGAGGGCGAGCAGATCGCGCGGGACGCCCGCGGCCCACAGCGCCTCGACCATCACGGCACCGCACCGCTGGGTGAGCTTCGCGGGCTTGATGATCACTCCGGATCCGGAGGCGAGGCCGGCGAGCACACCGCCGGCGGGGATCGCCACGGGGAAGTTCCACGGCGGCGTGACCACGGTCACCTTCGACGGCACGAACTCGGCGCCGGGGATGGCCTCGAGATCCTTCGCCCGCTCCGCGTAGTAGTGCGCGAAGTCGATCGCCTCGCTGACCTCGGGGTCGGCCTCCGCGATGGTCTTGCCGGCCTCGTGCGCCATGATCTCCAGCAGCTCGCCGCGGCGGGCGGCGAGCTCATCGCCCGCACGGTGCAGGACGGCGGCGCGCTCGGCGGCGGGGAGCGCCGCCCATCTCTCGGCGGCGGACGTGGCGGCGGCGAACACGGCGTCCAGCTCGGCGTCGGTCTCGATGCGGGCGGCCGCGATCGCGTCCCGGCCGAGCGACGACGACACCGAGCGCTGCAGGATCTCCCGGCCCCAGGCACGGTTCGCGGCGAGCGCCGGATCGGTGTCGGGCTCGTTCGCGAAGCCGTCCGTGGTGCCGGCAGGGCGCGGGGCCGTGCGGTCCTGCGTGCGGTTCGGCGCGGGTACCGACGGGTCGGCGACGAGCGCGGCGAGAGAGCGCTCGAAGCGCTCCCGCTCGCGGGTGAGCAGAGTCGGGTTCGACGCCAGCTCGAACACGGCGGACATGAAGTTCTCGGGGCTCGCGTTCTCCTCGAGGCGCCGCACGAGGTACGCGATCGCGACATCGAACTCCGCCGGGTTCACGACCGGCGTGTAGAGCAGGAGGCGGCCGACGTCCTTGCGGACGGCCTCGGCCTGCCCGGTCGCCATGCCGAGCAACATCTCGTACTCCACGGCCTCGGTCACACCGCGGGCCTTCGCGAGCAGCCAGGTGTAGGCGATGTCGAAGAGGTTGTGACCGGCGACGCCGATGCGCACGGCGTCGAGCCGCTCGGGCGTCATCGCCCAGTCGAGCACGCGCTTGTAGTTCGTGTCGGAGTCCTGCTTGGTGCCGTAGGTCGCGAGCGGCCAGCCGTGCACCTTCGCGTCGACCTCCTCCATCGCGAGGTTCGCGCCCTTGACGACGCGCACCTTGATCGGCGCTCCGCCCCGGGCACGGCGAGCGGCGGCCCACTCCTGGAGCCGCTGCATGGCGCCGAGCGCGTCCGGGAGGTAGGCCTGCAGCACGATGCCGGCCTCGAGGTCTTCCAGGCCGGGCTGGTCGAGGATGCTCGTGAAGGCCGCGATCGTGAGGTCGAGATCGCGGTACTCCTCCATGTCGAGGTTGATGAACTTCTGGGTCCCGGTGCGGGCGCCCTTCGCCTCGGCCTTCGCCGCGAGCCGGTACAGCGGGGTGAGCTTCTCGACGACGTCGGCGACGGCCTCGTCGAACGACCACATGGAGAGCTGGCTGACGACGCTCGACACCTTGATCGAGACGTAGTCGACGTCCGGACGGGCGAGGAAGTCGTACGTGCCCTGCAGTCGGCGGCCCGCCTCGCGCTCGCCGAGCACGGCCTCGCCGAGGAGGTTGAGGTTCAGACGGTTGCCGGTCTTGCGGAGTTTGGCGATCGCCGGTCCGAGCTTGGACGGCGTGGCGTCGAGCACGAGGTGGCCCACCATGGCCCGCAGCACGCGCCGCGAGATCGGCACGACGACGTTCGGGAGCTTCGGCGCCCAGAACCCACCGGCCTTGATGGCGGCACGGAGGTAGCCGGGCAGCAGCGTGGGCGTGATGTCGGAGAGCTCGGCGAGCTTGCGGCCGGCGACCCGCAGATCCTCCGGACGCATGACGCCGTCGACGAAGCCGACCGTGAAGGCGAGGCCGTTCGGATCCTTGAGCACTTCGGACAGGCGCTGGGCGGCCGGCTCGACCGGGTGGGTCTCGCTCTCGGCGAGCCAGCGCTGCACGAGCGCGGCGACCTCTTCGGTGCGGGGGGTGGTGTCGTCGATGACGGTCATGAAGCGGGGTACCTTCCTCGGCCTCGCACACCCGGGTATCGTGTGCGGCTGGATCATTGTCCAGCTGGTCGGTAGGCTCCGTCTATCAACCGATTCGAGTGGATTCTGTTCACTCTTCCCGAACGATCGGAACGGCCGTGCTCGACGTCCATCGCCTGCGTCTGCTCGTGGAGCTGTCGCGTCGCGGGACCCTCTCCGCCGTGGCGGATGCGCTGTCCTACAGCAAGGCCTCCGTGTCCCAGCAGCTCGCCGCGCTGGAGCGTGATGTCGGGGTGCCGCTGCTGCGTCGGGTCGGTCGCGGCGTGCAGTTCACGCCGCAGGGGAACGTCCTGGTGGCCGAGGCCATCGGCATCCTCGATCAGCTCGAGCACGCCCAGGTCGCCGTCGCCGAGTCGCTCACCGAGGTGACCGGCACCGTGCGCCTCGCGGTGTTCCAGTCCACCGCGCACTCCCTGCTGCCCCGCGCGCTCGCAGCCCTCGGCGCGCGCCACCCCGCCCTGCGCGTCGAGGTGACCGAGCGCGACCCCGAGTCCGGGCTGGTGGGCGTCTCCAGCCGCGACTACGACCTCATCCTCGCGGAGCAGTATCCGGGGCACACGCGTCCCATCCACGCCGACCTCGACCGCGTGGTGCTCGCCCACGACGCCATCGCCCTCGCCCGGCGTCCGGGAGCGTCGGAATCCGCCGATCCCGTCGCGACCCTGTGGGCGACCCGCGCCGAGCCGTGGGTGCTCGAACCCGCCGGGACCGCCTCCCGCGCGTGGGCGGAGCAGCTCTGCCGCACCGCCGGGTTCGAGCCCGACGTGCGCTTCGAGCTCGCCGACCTCACCGCGCATGTCCGGCTCATCCACGCGGGACTCGCAGTTGGGCTGCTCCCCGAGCTCGTGTGGGCCGGCGATACCCCGACGGTCGACCTCGCCCCGCTCCCGCACGAACCGCGCCGGGAGATCTTCTCCTCCGCTCGCCGGGTCTCTGCGGACGCCCCGTCGATCCGCGCCGTCCGCGCCGCGCTCGCCGACGCCGCCTCCCGCAACCTCCTGGACTGACGCGGCGCACACGGTTCCGGGAATATGCATGCACATGCATCGGTTCCTCCCCCGTGTACCCGGACGACGGCGTCCGATCCCCACCGTCCGAAAGGCACTTCTGTGAGCACTCCCGTCATCGACCGCACCGCCCCGACCGAGCACCCCGTCCTCGACGTCCTCGCCGGCCGCTGGAGCCCCCGCGCCTACGACGCGCAGCACCCGATCGACGAGGCCAAGCTCGCCACCGCCCTCGAGGCCGCCCGCTGGAGCCCCTCCGCCAACAACATCCAGCCCTGGCGCTTCATCGTCGCCCGTCGCGGCACCGCCCTGCACGCCCAGATCGTCGACGCACTGATGGGCTTCAACCAGGCCTGGGCCGGCAACGCGGCCGTCCTCGTCGTCGCGATCGCCGAGACCGCGACCGCCGACGGCACGCCGATCAGCCACGCGTTCTACGACCTCGGCCAGGCCGTGGCGCACTTCTCCGTGCAGGCCCACCACGACGGCCTCGTCGTGCACCAGATGAGCGGCTTCGACCCCGAGGTCGTCCGCGAGTTCGCCGACCTGGAGCCGCGCTTCACCCCCGCCACCGTCATCGCCGTCGGCGAGTTCGGCGACATCGAGGCTCTGCCGGAGGTGCTGCAGGAGCGCGAGGTCGCCCCGCGCGTGCGCCGTCCGATCGCGGAGACGGTCGTCCTCAGCGCCTGAGCAGCGACACACGAAAGGCCCGGTAGGCGTCACGCCCACCGGGCCTTTCGTCGTCTGCCGATCCCGATCAGTCGTCGAGCAGCTCGGCCTCGATCACGTCGTCGTCCTCGACCTCCGGCTCGGGGGTCGTCGCGGTGAGCACGAGGCCCGTGCCGTCGGCCGCCACGTCCACCCGGACGGTGTCGCCGTCGTGCACGCCACCCGAGAGGAGGGCGGTCGCCAGCTTGTTCTGCACCTCGGTCTGGATGAGGCGACGCAGCGGGCGGGCGCCGAACACCGGGTCGTACCCGCGCTCGGCCAGCCACGACCGCGCCCCGGGAGTGACCGCGAGCGTGAGGCGACGGTCGCGCAGCCGGTCGTGCAGCTGATCGACCGACAGCTCCACGATCTGCGCGAGGTCGTCTTCGGTGAGGGCCTGGAACATCACGATGTCGTCGAGACGGTTCAGGAACTCCGGCCGGAACGCCTGGCGCACGAGGGCCATCACCTGCTCCCGCTTCTCCTCCACGGAGAGCACGGGGTCGATGAGGATCGGCGAGCCCAGGTTGGAGGTCAGGATGAGGATCACGTTCGAGAAGTCGACCGTGCGCCCCTGCCCGTCGGTCAGCCGCCCGTCATCGAGCACCTGCAGCAGCACGTCGAACACCTCGGGGTGCGCCTTCTCGACCTCGTCGAGCAGGATCACGCTGTACGGACGACGCCGCACGGCCTCGGTGAGCTGACCGCCCTGCTCGTAGCCGACGTACCCGGGAGGGGCGCCGACGAGCCGCGAGACCGAGTGCTTCTCGCCGTACTCCGACATGTCGATGCGCACCATGGCGTGCTCGTCGTCGAAGAGGAACTGCGCGAGCGCCTTGGCCAGCTCGGTCTTCCCGACACCGGTCGGTCCGAGGAACAGGAACGAGCCGGTGGGGCGACCGGGATCGCTGATCCCCGCGCGCGAGCGGCGCACCGCGTCGGACACCGCCTTGACGGCGTCCTTCTGGCCGATGAGGCGCTTGCCGAGCTCGTTCTCCAGGTGCAGAAGCTTCTCGCTCTCCCCCTGCAGCAGCCGCCCGACCGGGATGCCGGTCCAGGCCGCGATCACGGCCGCGATGTCCTCCTCGGTGACCTGCTCGTTCACCATGCGCGGTTCGCTCGAGGCGGTGGCCTCGGCCTGCTCGGCTTCGGCGATGTCGCGCTCCAGGCGCTTGATCGTCTCGTACTCGAGCTTCGACGCCTTCGTGTAGTCGGCGTTGCGCATGGCGAGGTCGCGCTGGGTGATCGCGTCGTCGAGCTGCTTCTTCAGCTCCCCGACCCGGTTCAGGCCCTGTCGCTCCCGCGCCCATCGGGCCTCGAGTCCGGCGAGCTCCTTCTCGAGCTCGACGAGGTGCTCGCGGAGGGTTCCGAGGCGCTCCTTGGACGCGGCGTCCTTCTCCCGCTTGAGCGCGAGCTCCTCCAGCTTCAGCCGGTCGACCTGACGCTTGAGCTGGTCGATCTCGACGGGAGAGGAGTCGATCTCCATCTTCAGACGCGACATCGACTCGTCGATCAGGTCGATGGCCTTGTCCGGCAGCTGCCGCGCGGGCAGGTAGCGGTTGGAGAGCGAGGCCGCGGCCACGAGCGCGCTGTCGGAGATGGTCACCCCGTGGTGCGCCTCGTAGCGCCCCTTGAGCCCGCGGAGGATCGCGATCGTGTCCTCGACCGTCGGCTCGCCGACGTACACCTGCTGGAAGCGCCGCTCGAGGGCGGCGTCCTTCTCGATGAACTCGCGGTACTCGTTGAGGGTGGTGGCGCCGATGAGCCGCAGCTCGCCGCGGGCCAGCATCGGCTTGAGCATGTTCGACGCCGCGACCGAGCCCTCGCCGCCGCCGGCGCCCATGAGCACGTGCAGCTCGTCGATGAACGTGATGACCTGGCCGTCCGACTCGGTGATCTCCTTGAGCACCTGCTTCAGGCGCTCCTCGAACTGGCCGCGGTACATGGCGCCCGCGACGAGCGCGGAGATGTCGAGCGAGACGAGCTCCTTGTCCTTGAGGGACTCGGCGACGTCGCCCGCGACGATGCGCTGCGCGAGGCCTTCGACCACCGCGGTCTTGCCGACGCCGGGCTCACCGATCAGCACCGGGTTGTTCTTGGTGCGGCGGGTGAGCACCTGGCTGACGCGCCGGATCTCACTGTCCCGTCCGATGACGGGGTCGAGCTTGCCCTCGCGGGCACGGTCGGTCAGGTTGATGCCGAACTGCTCGAGGGCGGACTGCTGTTCCTGGTTCGGGGATCCGGTCTGCGGGGTGGTCATGCGCTCCTCCTGGAGATGCTCCTTCTGAAAGTTGAGTTTGGTTGACTCAAGTTTAGCATTCGGCGGTGCGCGGCTCCACCACCTCTCACCTCTCGCGGGCGACCTCGTCCCAGACGGCCGCCGCCACCTCGCGCTTGGTCCCGGCCGCGGTCCGTGCCAGGGCTCCTCCGCGACCGAGGATGTGCACGGCGTTCTCGCCACGCTCGAAACCCTGCTCCCAGCCGACCTCGTTCACCACCAGCAGGTCGACCCCCTTGCGCTCCTGCTTGCCGCGGGCGCGCGCGAGCAGCTCGGCCTCGTCCTCCGGGGTCTCCGCCGCGAACGCCACGATGAGCTGCCCTTCCCGCCGGGTGTCGACGAGCGCGGCGACGATGTCCTCGTTCTCGACGAGTTCGATCGTGCCGACGCCGCCGCGGTCCTTGGTGAGCTTCCGGGCGGAGACCTCGACCGGGCGGTAGTCGGCCACCGCCGCCGCCATCAGCACGACGTCGGCCGTCGCCGCCTCCTCCTTCATCGCCGCGGACAGCTCGGCAGCCGTGCCGACCCGGACGATCCGGGTCTTCGGGTGGCCGGCCTCCGCGAGCACGTCCCCGGCGACGTTCGCCGCGACGAGCATCACCTCCGCGCCGCGCGCCGCCGCCTCCGCCGCGAGCGCGACTCCCTGGCGCCCGCTGCTCCGGTTGCCGAGGAAGCGCACCGGATCGATGGGCTCCCGCGTGCCGCCCGCCGAGACGACGACCCGCACGCCCGCGAGGTCGCCCGGCGTCATCAGCGCCTGGGCGGCGGCGAGGATCTCCTCCGGCTCGACCATGCGACCGGGGCCGCTGTCACCGCCGGCCAGTTCGCCGTCGGCGGGGCCGACCACGTGCACGCCGCGGTCCCGGAGCGTCGCCATGTTCGCCTGCGTGGCGGGGTTCCGCCACATCTCCGCGTGCATCGCGGGGGCGACGAGCACCGGCGCCTCGGTCGCGAGCAGCGTCGTGCCGAGGAGGTCGTCGGCGAGACCCGCGGCCATCTTCGCGAGGGAGTTCGCCGTGGCCGGGGCGATCACGACGAGGTCCGCCCCCTGCCCCAGGGCGACGTGCCGGACGCGGGCGACGTCCTCATGCACGCTCGTCGTCACCGGGTGCCGGCTCAGTGCCTCCCAGGTCGGCAGGCCCACGAAGCGCAGCGCATCCTCCGTGGGCACCACGGTCACGTCATGACCGGCCTTGGTGAGCAGGCGCACGAGGTGCACCGTCTTGTACGCGGCGATGCCGCCCGTGACTCCCACGACGATGTTCACGCCTCGATTCTGCCCCAGGGTCCGGACGCCAGGGCCGTCGCGGGCGGATCCGTCCCCGCCCGTCCCGGCCGACCTAGACTCGGAGGCGTGTGCACGGTGGTGATCGACGTTGAGGCTGCGGGATCCGCGCGGCTGCTGGCCGTCCGCGACGAGGACCCGGCCCGGGAGTGGGACGCCCTGGGCGCGTGGTGGCCCGAGGAGTATCCGGGAGTGATCGGCATCCGCGACCGCCGCGCCGGTGGGGCCTGGCTCGCCGTGAACCCCGCCGAACGACGCCTCGCCGTGCTCCTCAACCGCGCCGATGTGCAGGACCTCTCCGCGACCGCTGCCGTCTCCCGCGGCACCCTTCCGCTTGCCGCGGTCACCGGGCGTTCTCCGCAGGGAGCCCCGCCGATGCACGGCTTCAATCTGCTCGAAGTCGGTCCGGAGGGCGCGCGAGTGCTCTCGTGGGACGGTGCCGAGTTGCGGGAGACTCCGATCGAGCCCGGAACCCACATGATCGCCCACGACGACCTCGACGACGAGGAGACCCCGCGCATCGCCGCGTGGCTCCCGGAGTTCCGGGCGCTCGGGCCCGCCGCGGCGAGCGCCGACTGGGCGGCCGAGTGGACCGCGCTCCTCGGATCCTCGGCGGCCCTGCCCCCGGAAGACGACCGCGCCATCATCCGCGACAACCGCCCGCACGGGTACCCGACGCAGTCCCTCCTCTACGCGGTCGCCACGGTCACGCCCGCCGGGGTCGACGTCCGCGACGTCACCCTCCCCTCCCCCGCCCACTGACACTGACCCCCCTCCGTCTCCCCCGCCCCCGAACCGCGGGATCAAAACCGCACCCCCGCCCTCCTCCCGCGGAGCCTTTCTGATCCCGCCCGCCCCGCCGCTTCCCGCGCAGGATCGAAAACGCCCCCCACCGCCCATCCCGCGGG
>NZ_PNFU01000005.1:240377-240690 GCF_002871415.1 Microbacterium sp. UMB0228
TTGGCGCGCGCTACCGATCCCGCGCGGCAGGACAACCAACCAACCGACGAGGCACTGATGCGGGACGGAAAGCGCTCCGGATCCGGCGCGGTGCCGCGCGTTCTTGATCCCGAACGATAGCGGGGGCGGCAGCGAGGCCGACGCGGAGGAGCGGGACGGAAAACGCTCCGGACGCGGGGCGCTCGTGCGCGTTTTCGATCCCGCACGACCGCGGGGGACGGTAGCGGGGCTGTGGCGGGACGGAAAGGGGGCCGGATGCGTGGAAACGGGGCACGAAATTGATCCCGCACAGCCGAGGGGTGGGGCGGGGCGG
>NZ_PNFU01000005.1:240956-312910 GCF_002871415.1 Microbacterium sp. UMB0228
GGCCTGGATGATCCGCTGCCGGCCGAGCCACGCGGCAGGGGTCGCCCCGTACTCGGCCTTGAAGCGGCGCGCGAAGGTCCGCGGCGACATCAGCGCCCGGGCCGCGAGCTGGTCCACCGTCAGGTCTTCGCGGAGGTTCTCCATCGCCCAGTCGGCCACCACGGCGAGCGAATCCGTGGGCGCGACCGGGATGGGGCGATCGATGAACTGCGCCTGACCACCGTCCCGTTGCGGCGGCACCACCATCCGACGCGCGATCCGGTTGGTGATCTCCGCCCCGAGCTCCTGTCGCAGCAGGTGCAGGCAGGCGTCGATGCCGGCAGCGGTGCCCGCACTCGTGATGATGCGGCCGTCCTGGACGAAGAGCACGTCCGGATCGATGTCGACGGCGGGGTACATGTCGGCCATCGTATGGGCGTACATCCAGTGCGTCGTGGCCCGCCGTCCGTCCAGGACCCCGGCCGCGGCGAGGATGAACGAGCCGCTGCAGACGCTCATGACCCACGCTCCGCGCGCCACGGCCTCGCGGGCCAGGTCGACGAGGAGCGGGTCGATGTCACCCCAGACCTCGCGCGGCACCGGGCAGAACACGACGAGGTCGGCCTCCGCGGCGAAGGACAGATCGTGCTCCACGTTGATGGAGAAGCCGATCTTGGAGCGCACGACCCCGGGCCGCGGGGCGACGATGCGGAAATCGAAGTTCGGCACCCCGTCGGCCGACCGGTCGAGGCCGAACGCCTCGCAGGCGACCCCGAACTCGAACGGCGCGAAGCCGTCCTGCACCACACACGCGACGGTCTTCATCACATCTCCCGGAATGGCAGTTTTCCTCCGCACAGTGCCCGATCCGCCACTCGTGGCAGCATCACACCGAGCGTAGCTTTTCTGCCATGCTACTCCTCATCCTCCTCCTCGCCCTCGCCATCTGGGCGCTCGTCGCCACGTTCGTCGAACTGCGTCGGGACGGCTACCGTCGCACTCCCACCGACTGGAGCCGCGTCGCCGGACTGGACGCCCTGTCGCAGGCCGACCCCGGACACGTCTATCGCTGACCTCCCGACCGTCCGCGAGGAGGGCTACGCTCGGGGGCATGAGCGACCCGCAGCAGCCCGGACACCCCTCGCGCGACGGCGCCGGCGACCCGGCCGCCCCGCCCCCTCCGTCGCTCCCGGCGGAGCCGCAGTACCCCGGCGCCCAGGCCCCCGCCCCGGGGGCACCGTACGCACCCGCTCCCGGCGGCGGCCACGTGTTCCCGACCGCGCCCCCGCAGGCCTTCCCCACGGCGAGCCCGCAGCCGTCACCGACCGCACCCGGTTTCGCCCCCGGATCCACCGGCATCCCGCCCTACGGCACCCCGACCCCGCGCGCACCCGGCGACGGCCTCAGCCGCGCCGCGTTCACCGTCGCGCTCGTGACGCTGGCGATCGATCTATTCCTGATCCTGGCGCGGCCCTTCGTCTACATGCCGAACCGGACCTACAGCATGATCGGCCTGATCGAGGGGGCATCGGGCATCCTCACCTTCCTCGGCTACGGGGCGGCGCTCGTGCTCGGCCTCATCGCGGCACGTCGACCGGGGCCGCGGCTGCTCGCCGGAATCGCCGTCGGCATCTCCGGCGCCGGCCTGCTGACGATCGTGTTGAGCTGGCTCTCGTCGAACTTCTACGGGTTCCTCTGACCGCTCAGGATCGCGGGAGCACCCGCTCGTAGACCTCGATCATGGCGGCCGTCCGCGACGACTGCCGGAAGGCGTCCGCCACGGCGGGCACCGGCTGCGGCGCGGTCCCGTCCGCGATGTCCGCGGCCGCCTGCCGCAGCGTCGCGGCGAGCGCGTCGATCCGTCGCGCCTCGACGGTTCGCCCGCGGGCGGTCTGGTCCGTCGTCGGCACCGCCCAGAGCCCGCCCTGGAGTTCCGCGGCGATGTCGGGGTCGCACACGACGGAGGGCGTGCCGAGGGTGGCCGCCTCGAACGGCGTCATGCCCTGGGTCTCGAACCCGATGGACGTCTGCACGAGCGCATCGGCGGCGGCGATCCGCTCCAGGGTCTGCACATAGGAGAGGCGACCGGCGAACCGCACGTCCGCACGCCCCGCGACGATGCGTTCGGCCGCGGCGCGCTGTCCGCCGCCGCCGATCACCTCGAGCTCGGCGTCGATGCCCGCGTCAACCCAGGCCTGGAGGAACGGGAGCAGGCGCTTCTCCGGACTCATCCGCCCGAGCCAGACGAAGCGCGGGCGCCCCGGCGTCCGTTCCGCGGGTGCCGCTGCGAGGGTCTGCGCACGGACGTCATCGTCGATGCCGTTCCACACGACGTCGACGACGCGGGCGACGCCGTTCTGCTCCAGGCGTCGCGCGAAGTGCCCGGACGGGGCCGTGACGGCGGCGGCGCCCGCCGCGAGACCCCGGAGGTACGACCACCCGTCGCTGCCACCGACCGGCACACCGATGCCGCGGAGGGCGGCGCGGCGCCACAGGTTGAGCACGGCGAGCACGGGCCGGTGCAGCGGGGTGACCGCGGCGAGCCCGACATCGACGCGGTTGTGCATCGTGTGCACGACCGGGATCCCGTGGCGGGCGGCGAAGCGGTGCCCGATGAAGGCGCCCCAGAAGTCGGCCTGCACGTGGACGAGATCGACGGGCGGACGGTGCGCCATCGCCCGGTCGAGGACGCGGTCGGTCGCCCGCCCCGGCCAGGTCATCGCGTACTCCCGGTCGAGCGTGATCGGCAGCGACGGGAGGTCGACGTTCCCCTCCGACAGTGCAGCGTCGTCACGCTGTGCGTGCATACGGGGCGCGACGACCGTCACGGTGTGCCCGGCACGCTCCAGGAACGTCCGCTGCAGCCGCATCGACACCTGCGCCCCGCCGAGGGAGTCGAGGTGCTGATCGGCGAAGAAGACGACGTGCATCCGCGTCACTCGGGCAGCGGCTCGTCGCGGTACAGCGCCTCGAAGGTGTCGAGCGTGCGGTTGATGTCGTGGATGGCCACGCCGTCGAGGGACGCCTTCTGCATCCGCTCGTACTCGCCGGGGGAGGCGGTCAGCACGGCGGTGAGCTTCGCGGCGAGGTCGTCGACGTCTCCCGGCGTGAAGAGGTGCCCGTTCTCACCGTCGTGCACGAGATGCGGAAGGGCGACGGCGTCTGCGGCGACGATCGGCAGTGCCGATGCCATGGCCTCCATCGTCGCGATGGACTGCAGCTCGGCGATCGACGCGATGACGAAGAGGCTCGCACGGGACAGCAGCGCCCGCAGCTCCTCGTCGGTGGTCCGCCCGTGGAAGGTCACGCGATCGGACAGGCCGAGCTGCGCCGTCAGGTGCTCGAGCTGCTTGCGCTGGTCTCCGCCGCCGACGATGTCGAACGTCGTGTTCAGTGCCGGGTCGAGCTTGGTCATGGCCTTGAGGATGACCTCGACCTGCTTCTCCGCCGTCAGCCGGCCCACGAACACGAGCCGGTTCTCCTCGCGCGGGGCGATGACCGGGGTGTACTGGGAGCGGTCGATGCCGCAGCTCACCGGGATGACGCCGTGCACCTCGACCGTCTTCTCCAGGAAGTCGGCGGCCCGACGCGTGGGCGTGGTGATCGCCCGGGTCAGGTCGAAGGTGCGCTTCGCGTCGGCCCAGGCGAACTTGAGCACCAGGTCGTCGACGAACTTCGGCATGGTCGTGTGGTCGAGGATGTTCTCGGCCATGACGTGGTTCGTCGCGATGACCGGGATGCCGCGCTGCTTCGCGATGCGGGCGAGTCCACGCCCGATCACGATGTGGGACTGGATGTGCACGACGTCGGGCTGCACGGCGTCGAGCACCTTCCGGGCGTAGTGCTTGGAGCGCCACGGCCACACGAAGCGCAGCCAGTCATGCGGGGCCCACCGCACGGAGGGCAGGCGGTGGAGCGTCATCGGCTCCCCCTCGATGACCTCGGTGCGGGGTGCGGTGCGACGGTAGGCCTGGTTGGGGGCCACGACATGCACCTCGTGGCCGCGCTGCACGAGTCCGGCGGCGAGACGCTCGGCGAACCGGGCGGCGCCGTTGATGTCGGGGGCGAACGTGTCGCACCCGAGGAGGATCTTCAACGGACGGGGCTGCACGGCGGTGGCGTCGCGCGACGCATCGATCGGATCGTCGGAGGAGGTCACAGAGATGCCTAACGGGGTGGCGGCCAAGGAGAAGCCCTGGTCGGGCGGTGGCAACTCTACCCGAGGGCCCTGTCCCCGACGCCGAGCCATACCGCCATCCTTCAGCCTCGGCCGATACCGTGAAGCCATGCGACTGCACGCCGACGCCGACCCCCAGCTGTGGATCCCCGTGACGGACTCGCTCGGGTGGAGGGGACGCCGGCATCGCAAGGCCGCGATCCGGATGCTGCTCGGCCAGGTGAACGCCGCGGTCGGCGCGACGGAACGCCCCGGCTCGCGGTTCGGAGCCTGGGCGATGAGCCAGGCCGCGCCGATGCTCATGAAGAAGGCCGACGGCCGGGTCCTCGCGTGGACGTGGAAGGCGGAGCCCGACCTCGTCGTGGCGATGGCGACCGTGCAGGCGCTGACCCCCGACATCCGGATCGCCCGCGCGTCGATGCCGATGGAGTACGACGACACGACCTCCTTCCCGACCCGGCTCGGCGTCGGCGAGAAGCTCGTGGTCCCGACCCCGCCCTCACCTTCGGCGCCGCCTTTCGCGACCTACACCTGGGACACCGGTACGCACCTGGTGACCCTGACCGCCGTCTGCAGCGACCGCGAACGCTTCGGCACGCTCATCGGCGCGCTCGACGAACTGGCCCGCAGCCTCCGCGTCGCCGACGACCTCACCGGCGGCGAGTCGCCCGACGTCCTCCGCCTCCCGCCCGCCTGACACCGATCCCGCCCGGCGGGATGAGAAACGCGCCTCCCGAAAGGCGGGGAGGCGCGTTTCTGATCCGGCACAGAGAACCCGGCGCGAGGAGGCCGGGGGCTCAGCGTGCGATGCGGAGCGTGCGCACCTCGAAGGGGCGGAGGTGGAGGGCGCCGCCGAGACGGGGCGCCTCGATCTCGTCCTCGATCAGGCTCACCTCGCGCACCTCGCGGTGCTCGAAGCCGACGGAGAGCTCGCCGACCGCCCGGCGCCCGAGCGCCTCGTACACACGCACGATGACATCGCCGGAGCCGTCGTCGGCGAGCTTCACGGCCGAGACGACGATCCCTTCGCCCGACACCTCCACCAGCGGCTCGACCTCGCGCGTCCCGCGGATCACCGTGGGCAGGCTGTTGAGGCGGATGCCCGCGGCCGTCGCGATCGCGGCGTCGGCACCGATCACGAAGCCGACCTCGATCTCATGGAGCCCGTGGTCGGTGTCCGGGTCGGGGAAGCGCGGCGCCCGCAGCAGGGAGAGCCGCACGGTCGTGGTGACCCCGTCCTCGCCGACCTCGCGCGTCGTGTCGTACCCGTAGATCGAGTCGTTCACGAGGGCGGCGCCGAAGTCCTGCTCCCGCACCAGCACGAAGCGGTGCATCGAGGTCTCGAACTTCGCCGCCTCCCAGCTGGTGTTCGTGTGGGTGACGCGTGCCTGGTAGCCGAACTGCGTCTCGGCTTCGGTGTGCGACGCCTGGATGTCGAGCGGGAACGCGAGCTTGAGCAGCTTCTCGGTCTCGTGCCAGTCGACCTCGTTGCGCAGCAGCACCGTGCGCGAGTCGGGCGCGAGGAGGATGGTCTGCGTGATCGTCGACTCCGAGAACGCACGCACGACGACGATCTGCGCGACACCGTCCACGAGGGATGCCTCGATGGAGGAGACCGCCGTGAGGTCGTCGACGCTGTTGCGGTAGTACCGGTCGATGTCCCAGGCGTCCCACATGTTCGGGAAGTCCTGGTGCAGCTGGAACAGGTTCGCGGCCCTGCCGGGCGCGACCGTCTCCCGTCCCGTGGCCTTGTCGACGGCGGAGACAATCAGGCCCTCGCCCGAGACGAGCACGGACACGAGTTCATTCTCCAGGCGCCACCCCGGGTGGGTCGCTGAGCCTGCCGAAGCGTCCTCGACGAGTGAGACCGGCCCTTCGACGGGTTCAGGGACCCACGAGGCGCCCAGTGCGCGCCCCCGACCCACCGAGGTCGGCTCGAACCGCAGCTCGCGGTCGCCCTCGCCGGCGAGCGACCGACGTGCAGCGTCGGCGATGTCGCGCGCATCCGACAGCACGTCGGACAGCACGGCGACCGCCTCGCGGTGCACCCACGCGATCGAGGTGCCGGGCAGGATGTCGTGGAACTCGTGCAGCAGCACGGCCTGCCAGAGTCGGTCGAGCTCGGCCTGCGGATACGCGGCGCCGGTGCGCACGGCGTCGGTCGCCGCCCACAGCTCGGCCTCCACGAGCGCGTGCTCGGCCCAGCGGTGCAGAGCCTTCGTGGCGTGCTGGCTGGTGAGCGTGCCGCGGTGCAGCTCGAGGTAGAGCTCGCCGACCCACACGGCGGGGTTCGGCAGCTCGGCCTTGGCGGCGTCGAAGAACACGTCCGGGTGCTCCCACACCACCTGCGCACTGCCCTCGAGGTCGCGCAGCCGCTCGGCCTTGCCGGTCATCTCGCGCGTCGTGCCGCCGCCGCCGTCACCCCAGCCGACCGGGGCGATCGACCGCGAGCTGAGACGGTTCTCCTTGAACTGCCGCGAGGCCTTCGCGACCTCCATCCCACTGAGCTGCGAGTTGTAGGTGTCCATCGACGGGAAGTGCGTGAACACCTGCGAGCCGTCGATGCCCTCCCAGAGGAAGGAGTGGTGCGGGAACACGTTCTGCTGGTTCCAGGAGATCTTCTGCGTGAAGAACCACTCGAACCCGGCACGGCGCATCAGCTGCGGCAGGGCCGGCGAGTAGCCGAAGCTGTCCGGCAGCCACACGCCCTTCGACCGGATGCCGAACTCCCGCTCGAAGAACCGCTGGCCGTGCGAGAACTGCCGCACGAGCGACTCACCCGTCGGCATCACGGTGTCGGACTCCACCCACATGCCGCCCAGCGGCAGGAAGCGCCCCGCGGCGACGGCGGCCTTGACCCGCTCCCACACCTCGGGGCGGTGCTCCTTGATCCAGGCGTACTGCTGCGCGCTCGACATGCCGTACTGGAAGTCGGGCTGCTCCTCGATGAGCGCGGTCATGGACGAGGTGGTGCGCGCGACCTTGCGGATCGTCTCGCGCACCGGCCACAGCCAGGCCGAGTCGATGTGCGCGTGGCCGACGGCCGAGATCCGGTGCGCACTCGCCTCGGCCGGAGCCGCGAGCACGTCCGCGAGCCTGGCTCGCGCGTCGGCGGCGGTCTCCACGATGTGCTGCAGGTCGAGCACGTCGAGCGCGTCGTCCAGGGCCTGCAGGATGCGCATGCGGCGCGGTGACGTGGCAGGCAGCTCCGCCTGCAGCTCGAACAGCACCTCGAGGTCGAGGGACAGATCGAACACCTCGGGCTCGAACACCGCGAGGTCGAGGCGCCGCAGCCGATACAACGGCTCCTTCGAGGAGGTGAGGATGTCGCCCTCCTGGGTCGGCAGGAAGGGGTGGTAGTCGAGGAGGACAGGGTTGGACGCGCCCTCCAGGTAGAGCTCGACGGCCTCGTCACCCGCGGCGCTCTCGGCGATCGGGACCCACTGGTTGCGCGGGTTGATGCTCTTGATCGGCGTGCCGTCGGGGCGGTACGCGAGGGCCTCGCACTGGAACCCCGTCATGTTCACGTCGAAGCCCAGGTCGATGAGCGCCTCGACCCGGCGGCCCGCCCATTCCGCGGGCACCCGACCGGCGAGCTTGAACCACGTCGTCCCCCAGGCCGGGCCCCACAGCTCGCCGACCGCGGCCGGGGCGAACGAGAGCGCCAGGCCCTCCGCCGGGGCGATGGGCTCTCCGGGGAGCTGGTGCGCCTCGACCGTGAGGGGAACCGCGGCCGAGTGGATCGCGGGGCGGATGCGCTCGTCGAGGACCCGCTTGACGCGGCCGACGGTGAGCGAGGTGTCGTCATGCATGGTGGGGTTCTCCGGGCTCGACGGTGAGGGATGGGGTTCGATGCGCGTGTTACTAAAACGATCTAGCACGGGAGTCTACGGCACGTTCTCACCTGCTTTCGAGAGGCTAAACCGATCAAGTAGGGTGATGCCTATGACCCCGGGGAAACGCGTGACCATCGCGGATATCGCGCGCATGGCCGGCGTCTCCCCCGGCGCCGTCTCGTTCGCCCTCAATGGTCGTCCCGGTGTGAGCGAGGAGACGCGGCAGCGCATCCTCTCGATCATCGAGGAGCATCACTGGCAGCCGAGCTCCGCCGCGCGCGCCCTCGTCGGCGCCCGGGCCAACGCGGTCGGATTCGCCCTCGCCCGCCCGGCGCGCTCCCTCGGCTCCGAGGCCTTCTTCACCGACCTCATCGCCGGCATCGAGTCCCGGCTCTCCGAGAGCAAGGTCGGTCTGCAGCTCCGCCTCGTCGCCGACATCGACGAGGAGATGGAGGTGCATCGGCAGTGGCGGTCGTCGAATCAGGTCGACGGCATCATCCTCATCGACCCGCGCGACGACGACCCGCGCGGCGCGCGCATCACGGCCCTGGACGCGCGCGCCGTCATGATCGGCTCGAAGCCCTCCCCGGACGGCGCGGTGCCCAGCGTGTGGATCGGCGACGACACCGTCGCGGAGACCCTGTTCTCCTACCTCGCCGCCCTCGGTCACACGCGCATCGCCTACGTCGCCGGTCCGGCCGAACTGGAGCACACCCGCCTGCGCGCCGAGGTGCTGGAGCGGATGGCGGCGGACGGCATCGCCGGCGAGGTCATCACGACGGACTTCTCCCCCGCCCGCGCCTCCGCCGTCACGCGCGCGCTGCTCTCCGGCCGGCAGCGCCCGACCGCGATCGTCTACGACAACGACGTGATGGCCGTCGCCGGCCTCCGCGTGGCGCAGGAGATGGGCAGAGCCGTTCCCCGCGACGTCTCCCTCGCGTCGTTCGACGACTCCGTCATCGCGGGTCTCATCAATCCGTCGATCACCGCGATGACCCGCGACACGTTCGAGCTCGGCGAGCAGGCGGCCACGCTCCTGCTGCAGCAGATCGAGGCCGGCACCACGCTGCCGAGCGTCCAGGGGCCGACCCCGGTGCTCACCGCTCGCGAGAGCACCGCGCCTCCGCCCCGCTGAGACCCCGCCTCCCCGCCGACACCCCGGGCTTACGATGCACGCACCCCGGGGTCTCGACGACAACCCGGGGTCTCGGCGACTCAGACGGGGGAGAGACTCAGACGACGGTGTTGACGGAGGCGTAGCGCGTCACGTCGGAGGCGGACGGGGCGGGGTGGATGAGACGGTGGATGCCGCGTGCCTCCAACGCCGCGGGGTCCTGTGCGGTGCGGGAGGTCACCAGCGCGGGGTCGTCGCCGGCGGCGCACGCGTCGACCCAGGCCTGGAAGACCGCGCCGCCGGGGCTCAGCGCCGCTCGGCTCACCGGCACCTCCTGCTCATCGACGTCCACGACGATCGCCGTCGGACGAGCCGGAGCCGCGGCGCGGGTGCGCAGCTCGGGGATGAGCTCCGCGAACCGGCGGCCGAGGGGCTTCGCCGCACCCTCCTGGTCGATCAGCCCGAGGGAGTACTCCAGCTCCGGGAAGTCGGCGAGCTCCCGGCTCACGTCGTGCGAGCACCACCAGGTCACACCCCAGAGGTTCTCGGTGCGGAGAGCCGAGCGCACGGTGGCCTCGAGGAACCCGGGCATCTCGCTCTCGTCGAGACAGTTCGAGGGGGCACCCACCTCCTGCAGCCAGATGGGCCGGGCGGGATCCGTCGCGAAGGCGCGGGAGAGCTCGATGAGGTACTCGGCATGACGGTCCGCCGCGACGGAGCGCCCGCCATAGCGCTGGGCGGTGCCGTTGAAGATCCAGGAGTGGATGGTCGTCATCGCGCCGAGCCGGGAGGCATGCGCCGGCGTGAACCCGTGATCGTCCATGTACCAGACCGCGTCGTACTCGCTGTGCACGTGCGGCAGCCCGGGAGCACCCCGGTCCGCTGCGGCGAGCAGGGCCTCGA
This sequence comes from Microbacterium sp. UMB0228, assembly GCF_002871415.1. Classification (NCBI taxonomy): domain Bacteria; kingdom Bacillati; phylum Actinomycetota; class Actinomycetes; order Micrococcales; family Microbacteriaceae; genus Microbacterium; species Microbacterium sp. UMB0228. Next base: position 250,966 of record NZ_PNFU01000005.1, read on the forward strand.
TCCACCCGCCGGCCTCATCCGTCGTGACCGGCCACGGCGAGGGATGGGTGTGCGCGGAGAACTGGTTCGTCTCGTTGCCGAGCGTGAGCCCGAGGAAGTTCGGGGCGTCCCGCAGCGCGCCGGCCAGCCGCTCCACGAGCTGCGCCTGGCCGTCCAGGGCGCTCGGATCGGTGAACATGTTCCGGTCGTGCCAGGTGTACAGCCAGGACGGGACGAAGTCGAAGCTCGACAGATGCCCCTGGATGACATCGACGCTCGTGTCCAGCCCGAACTCGGCGGCGATGTCCACCATGGCGCGCACGTCGTCGATCGCCTTCGCCCGGATCAGGGTGCGGTTCGGCTGCAGGACGGTCCAGAGCGGGAACACGCGCACGTGGTCGAGGCCGAGCGCGGCGAGGGCCGCGAAGTCGCGGCGCACGTCGTCCGGGGTGAAGTCGAGCCAGGAGTGCATCCAGTCCGTCGACGGCGTGTAGTTCGCCCCGAAGCGAAGTGGGGCGTCGAGAGCGCCGCGCTGCGTCATGTGTGCACCTTTCGGACCGTGCCCTCCCGCGAGGACATGTCGCACCACTATAACGCTTGAGCATCAGCCTCGATAGGGATGTCTTGACACCGACCGGATCCGATGGTTTCATCTGCTAAAGCGCTGTAGTCCCTCCGTCGGACCGCGCCGATTCGCCCGCCTCGAGGAAGAAGCACGATGAAAGTTCCCGCACGCATTGTCGCTCTGGCAACCTTCACGATCGGCGCCCTGGCGCTCGTGAGCTGCACCGGAGGCGGCGCCGCCTCGGACGGCGCCGGCCCCATCGACACCTCCGGTGAGCTCAGCGGAACCATCCAGTTCCAGACCTGGTCGCTGAAGAACGAGAAGTTCACCCCGTACTTCGAAGACCTCATCGCCGCCTTCGAGGAAGAGCACCCGGACGTGACCGTCGAGTGGCTCGACCAGCCCGGCGACGGCTACCAGGAGAAGATCCTGAGCCAGGCGAACGCCGACACGCTGCCCGACGTGCTCAACCTGCCGCCGGACATCGCCTACCCCCTCGTCGCGGCGGGGAAGCTCGTCGACCTGGACACCGCGGATCCGGACCTGAAGGCGGCGTACAACGCCGGCGCCTGGGACGCGTACAGCCAGTACCCCGGCGTCGAGGGCACCTACGGTCTGCCGTGGTACCTCTCCAGCGACGCGTCCTGGTGGAACCTCGCCCAGCTCGCCCCGTACGGCGTCACCGAGGAGAACCTCCCGACGACGGTCGACGAGCTGCTCACGCTCGCGAAGGACGTCGCCACGGAGTCCGGCGGCAAGGTCCAGCTCCTCTCCTCGATCCCGGCGCTCGACACCTTCACCGCCGCCGGCATGGAGGTCATCAACGACGAGGGCGAGTTCGACTTCAACACCGACGAGGCCGCCGCGATCATCGAGCAGTACGCCGACGCCTACGCGGCGGGAGCGATGCCCGCCGAGGCACTGACCGGCGACTACGGCGGGAACGCGGAGGCGTACATCCAGGAGAAGGTCGCCTTCACGACCGGCGGCACCGGCTTCACAACCGATCTGCAGAAGGACGCCCCGGCACTGCTGGAGAACACCGTCGCCACCCCGCGCCTCGGTGTCGCCCCGCTCTACGTGCAGGGCCTCAACGTCTCCGCCGACTCCGACAACAAGGAAGCCGCACTCGCGTTCGCCGAGTTCGCGACGAACGAGGAGAACCAGGTCGCGTTCTCCTCCCTCGCGGTCGGCACCGCCCCGGGCACGGCCGACGGCGGCGACCAGGTGGTCGAGAACATCGCCTCCTCCGTCACGGACGAGAAGCAGCTCGCCGCGATCGACACCGTGTTCGGCGCGATGAAGGACGCCAAGGCGCTGCCGTTCCAGTGGACCTCGGACATGGCCACCTACATGACCCAGCAGATCGCCCTGGCCGTGAACGGCGAGGCCGACGCCAAGACGCAGCTCGACAAGATCGTCGAGTACGCCAACGCGAACCGCGTGGACCAGTGAGCGTGCGCGCGGACACCGGCACCCGGCAGCGGAGGTCGACGATGAGATCCCACAAGTGGTTCACCCCGTGGCTGCTCCTCGCCCCCGCCGTGATCTGGGTGCTGGTGTTCGCGCTCTGGCCGTTCCTGAACACCGTCGTCCTCAGCTTCACGGACGCGCGGCCCCTGCGGACCCCGGAGTTCGTCGGCGGCGCGAACTACGAGCGCATGTTCGGCGACGAGATGTTCTGGAACGCGCTGACCACCTGCCTCATCTACGTGGTCGTGTGCGTGCCGCTGCTCACGATCCTCCCGCTGCTCCTCGCTCTCCTCGTGCAGAAGAAGCTCCCCGGCATCTCGTTCTTCCGCACCACGTTCTACTTCCCCGTCATCGCCTCGGTCGTCGTGGTCGCCCTCATCTGGACCTGGCTGTTCGACAGCCGGGGCATCATCAACCAGACCCTGGAGTTCCTCGGCCTCATCGATCAGCCGATGGCCTTCCTCGTCGACCGTTGGTTACTGCTCGGCTGCGCGATCCTGCTCACGGTGTGGAAGGGACTCGGGTACTACATGGTGGTGTACCTCGCCGCCCTGGGGAACGTGGGCAAGGAGCTGCACGAGGCCGCCATGCTCGACGGTGCGAGCTCCTTCCGCCGCTTCCTCTCCGTCACGATCCCGTCCGTGCGCGGGGCGATGCTCCTCATCGCGGTGCTGATCGCGGTGTCCGCCATGCGCGTGTTCGCCGAGCTCGACGTGCTCTCCAAGAGCACGGGCGGCCCCGGCGGCTACGACATGTCGCTCGTGATGCTCATCCGCCAGGTGGGCTCGGGCCTGAACGGCAACATCGGCTACGCGTCCGCGATCAGCGTGGCGCTGTTCCTCCTCACGCTCGTGCCGCTCGCGGCGATCGCGTTCATGAACCGCGAGAAGAAGGCGAAGGTCTCCGCATGACGACTCTGACGACACCCCCGGTGGAGAGCACTCCGCCCGCGGAGGAGGCACCGCGGCCCGGCCGCGAGCGCATCTTCCGCCGCCGCGGCTCCGGCGACTTCAGCAAGCCCACGCTCGGCGGACTCATCGGCCGGTACGCGCTGCTGCTGTTCGTCCTGTTCCTCGTCATCGGCCCCTTCGTCTGGCAGCTCTCCACCTCGTTCAAGGGACCGCAGGAGAACATCTACTCCTTCCCGCCCGAGCTCATCCCCCGCGATCCGACGCTGCAGAACTACACGAGGGTCGCCGACATCGTCCCCGTCTACCTCTACGCCTGGCACTCGCTGCTCGTCTCGCTCGGCACCGTGCTCAGCAACGTGATCCTGGCCACGTTCGCCGGCTACGCCCTGGGCTGCATGCGCTTCCGCGGGAAGTGGATCGTCATGGGCATCCTGCTGTCCACACTGCTGTTCCCCGGCGAGGTCACGGTCACCAGCAACTTCCTCACCATCCGCGCGCTCGGTCTCGCCGACACCCTGTGGGGCGTCTTCCTCCCCGGAGCGATCAGCGCCATGAACGTGCTGCTCGTCGCCACCGCGTGCCGGATGATCCCGAAGGACGTGCTGGACGCGGCCACCGTCGACGGTGCGACCACGTGGCAGCGCATCCGCCACATCGTGTGGCCAAACATCCGCGGCATGGTCTCGGTGGTGGCGATCTTCGCGTTCATCGGCGCGTGGGACGACTACCTCTGGCCGCTCATCGTGCTCTCCGACCCGGCGAAATACACCCTGACCGTCGGCATGGCCTACCTCAACAGCAGCTTCTCGGTCGACCCCCGACTCATCGCCGCCGGCACCATGATCGCGCTCGTGCCCATCGTCATCATGTTCTCGTTCACGCAGCGCTTCTTCTTCAAGGGCGTGCAGGAGGGTGCGCTGAAGGGGTGAACGCGCCGCTGCTCCGCCCGGCCTCCGGTCCCGCGGATCCTCCGTCGTCGCGCCCGCACGCCGGAGTGCTCCCCGGAGTCGTCTTCGCGTACACGTTCGACCCCTCCCACGGCGCGCAGCGGATCGATGTCCCCGGCCTCGACGGCATCGCCCTCACCCCGGACACCGTGCTGCACTGGGCGTTCTACGCCGACGGCCCCGCCGCGACCCTCGCCCCCTGGGCCGCGCTCGCGGTCGCCGTCGACGTCCGGACCCCCGACGGCAGCCGGCTGAGCGACATCGCCGCCGTCCGCGACCGCTACGACTTCCCGCTCACGGCCGAGGGGCAGTTCGCCGCCCGGTGGAGCATGCCCGAGCAGTGGAACGCCGACAGCGTCGCCCTCGCGCCCCTCGCCGTCGCGGGGGGCACCGGCACGGGCACGGTCGAGCTCGTCTTCGGTACCGCCGATCTCGCGACCGCGCCGGATGGGTCCACCGAGGTCAGCGGCTTCGTCCAGGTCCGCGTCGAGGAGCGCCCTGGCCCCGGCGATCTCCCGCCCGTCGAGCGGGTCGACACCCGGCGCGGCTCCCACTCCGGCCCCCGCTTCTCCCGCGGGAACACGATCCCGGCGGTCGCCGTGCCGCACGGCTTCACCTTCGTCACGCCCGCGACCGACGCGACGGATCCGCGCTGGCCCTATCGCCCGTTCGTGCATGACGATCCCCCGGGGCGGCGTCTCGAAGCCCTGCAGTTCTCGCACCAGCCCAGCCCGTGGATCGGCGATCGCTCGGTGCTCCAGCTCATGCCGTTCCGGGGGACGCCGACGTCGGACAGGGCGGCCCGGCGTCGCTGGATCGTCCCCGAGAGCGAGCGGGCCCGCCCGCACGAGTACGCCGCGAACCTCGGCGACGGGCTGCAGGTCGAGATGACCGCGACCTCGCATGCCGCCGCGTTCCGCGTGCGGTGCGACGACCCGCACGCCGCCGTGGGGTTCGTGATCGACCAGCTCACGGACGACGGCCGACTCACCTTCACCGACGCCGGCTTCGAGGGCTGGATCCCCGAGGGGTCCGAGGACTGGGGGAACGCGCCGCGCTGCTACTTCGCCGGCACCGTGCCCAGCGCCTCGGACGTCGCTTGCGGCGCCCTGGACGACGACGGGCGTGCCAGGGTCGCGGGCTTCGTCCGCGCCGGGGGCGCTGTCGAGGTGCGGGTCGGGGTCTCGTTCCTCTCCGTCGCGCAGGCTCGGCACAGCCTGACCCTCGAGGCCCCTCCCGCCGTCCCCTTCGACGAGCTCCGCGCTCGTGCCGCCGATGCGTGGAACCGCCTGCTCGGGCGCGTGACGATCCCCCCGCTCCTCGATGCCGAGCGTCCGTTCCGCGGCCTGGCCGACGAGGAGCAGCGCGCCCGGATCGCCGCCGCACTCCACCGGATGCACCTGTATCCGAACACGGCGGCGGAGAACGCAGGCACCGCGGACGCGCCGGAATGGCGGTTCGCCGACGTGTTCGCGCCCCGGACCGTCTTCGGAGAGACCGCCACGGGAGCGCCGGTCGCGGAGGGCGAGCTCGTCGTCAACAACGGCTACTGGGACACGTACCGCACCGAGTGGCCCGCGCTCGCGCTCCTCGACCCCGCGCTGGCCGGACGCCTGCTGGACGGGCAGCTCGCCCAGTATCGCCGCGGCGGCTGGATGGCCCGCTGGAGCGCCCCCGGGTACGTCGACAGCATGGTCGGCACCTCCAGCGACCAGATCTACGCCGACGCCGCGCGTTGGGACGTGCCCTTCGACCGGGAGACGGCGTTCGCGAGCGGGTGGCGCCACGCGTGCGAGCCGGGACCCGATCCGCGACGGGGTCGCAAGGGCATCCGCCGCGGGCGCTTCCTCGGCTTCATCCCGTCCGACGTGCCGGAGGGGATGAGCTGGAGCATCGAGAACGCCGTGAGCGACGCCGCCCTCGGCCGGTTCGCCGCCCGACTCGCGGCATCGGCGACGGCGGCGGACCAGGCCGCGCGCTATCGGGCCTTCGCGCGGTACTTCGCGAATCGCTCCCGCGCGGCGCGCGTGCTCTTCGACCCGGCGTCCGGATTCTTCCGCGGTCGCGCGGCGGACGGCTCGTTCGCTCCGGACTTCGATCCCCGGGTCTGGGGTGGCGACAACGTCGAGACCAACGCCTGGGGCACGTCGGTCGGCACGGTGCACGACGGGCCGGGACTCGCGGCGCTGCACGGCGGGCGGACCGGACTCGGCCGGCACCTCGACGCCCTCTTCGCGGAGCCGGAGACCGCCGACGAGCGCTTCGGCGGCGCGTACGGCACGGTCATCCACGAGCAGCGCGAAGCCCGCGCTCAGCGGTCGGGCATGTGCGCCCTGTCGAATCAGCCGGCCCACCACATCCCCTTCATGTACGCCTTCAGCGACCGGCCGTGGCACAGCGCGCGCCTCGTGCACGGCCTCGCGCGCCGTCTCTTCGCCGGTGCGCACATCGGCCAGGGATTCCCTGGTGACGAGGACAACGGAGAGATGAGCGCCTGGTGGCTCTGGGCCGCGCTCGGCCTGTATCCCCTGGAGCTCGCGGCGGGGTCTCTGCGCATCGGATCGCCCCTCTCGGACGACATCCGGGTCGCGCGCGGAGACGGCTCGTCGCTGCGCATCCGCTCGCGACGGAGCTCCCCCGAAGCCCACGTGGTGGAGGAGGCACGCCTGGACGGACGCCCGCTGCCCACCGCCGACCTCCCGATCGACGCACTCCAGGGAGATGCGGTGCTCGAGCTCGTGTTCGGCACGGACCCGGCGCGCGCGCTGGAGAGCGGGGAGGACGCGCTCGACGCGGAGCCGTGGCACCGCGACCTCACGGGCGGAGAGGGAGAGGCCGTCGCCTCCGCGGATGTCCGCGAGGCGCGGCGCCTGTTCGACGACGGCGACCCGCGGGGTGACGAGGGCGTCCGGCTGCCGGAAGGCTCGTGGGTGGGCTGGCGATTCCCCTCACCCCGCGGCCTCACCGACATCACCCTCACGAGCCGCGAGCCCGTCGCGGCCGGTGTGCTGCGCGGGGAGGTGGAGGGGGCCGACGGTCGCTGGCACCCGCTCACCACGACGCACCTCGAAGACCTGGCGCCCGATCGCACGACGCCGTTCGCTGTGGAGACGCGGGTCATGACCTCGGCCGTCCGCATCCGCGCGGAGGCCGAGGTCACGCTCCGTCAGATCGAGCTCTTCGATCTGGACTGAATCACCGCGCCGCTGCGCGGTAGACGGTCGCCTCGCCCTTCAGCGCCTCGGTGATGCCGGAGAGGTAGGCCGACTGGTTCGTCGCGGTGAGGTTGTACGCGACATAGACGCCGTACCCGTCAGCCACCGTGCGCCGAGCGAAGTCGGCGGCCGTCGAGGCACTCGTGTTCGCGAGGTCGATGGCCGCGGCGCCGAGCCGGCCCCGGTCGTCCAGGCCCGGCACGGTGGGAGCGTCGTAGGTCGGGTAGTACGGGTTCCAGGCGTGATCGAGCACGCTGCCGGCGTCGAAGAGGCCGAAGTCCGTGGTCGTGTAGGACGGGCCGATCGCATACAGCGTGATGAACTTGTCCGGCCCGAGCCGGTCGCGCAACGCGGAGGCCAGCCAGCCGAAGGACTGCGGGTTCGGCTGCGGGGTGCCGTTCGCCCCGTAGTTGCTCCACTCGTCGTCGAAGTCGATGCCGTCGAGGCCGTAGGCGGTCACGGTGTCGGCGAGCTGCGCGGCGAAGGCGTCCGCATCCGCGTACGACGTGAAGTTCGCGAAGCCGGCCCCCTGGTGGTTGCCGAGCACCGACAGCAGCACCTTGGTGCCCTGGGCCTGCAGCGGGCGGATCTGGTTCTGCGCATCCTGCAGCGTCTCGGTGACCCGGTCGTTGAGGTGGAGGACCGCCTGCTCCCCGTCGTAGTTGATGTTCGCGGCGAAGATCATGGCCAGATCGACCGCGGGACGGCCCGACTCGGCGAGCGTGTAGTCCGCGACGTTCGCTAAATCGTTCGAGTTCACCTCGACGTAGACGGCGAGCTTCGGGTCGGCAGCGGCGGCATCGGCGACCGCCGCGGTCGAGGCGGCGAGGGCGGCGGCTCCGGCGGCGGCGAACGCCGCTGCTGCCGCGATACCTCTTCTCAGGCGGGACGATCGTGCGGGTGAGGAACTCATGACGGGATCTTCTCCTTCGGCGTCGTTGTCGAGATCGGGTCGCGACGTCGCGACTCGCGGCCGACTATATCGCTTAAGTACAGGTGTCGGAAGGGCATGCTGGCGGTGCGCACCGATTCCGACGATGCTGGACGCATGCGCGCCCTCCGACTCCTCTGGCGGTATCCGGTCATCACGCTCACGGTCCTGGTCTTCGCCGTGGTCGGGGCGCTCCACGCCGCAGGCGAAGAGGCCATCGGCCGATGGGTCGCGACGATCTTCGTGGCTGCGGTGGTCGTGTGGACGCTCATCGGCATGGTCCGCGACGTGCTCCGCGGCCACGTCGGACTCGACATCCTCGCCGTCGTCGCCATGGTGGCGACACTCGCGGTGGGCGAGTACATCGCAGCGCTCATCATCGTCCTCATGCTCTCCGGGGGCGAGGCGCTGGAGGACTTCGCGGGCCGCCGGGCCAAGCGCGACCTCTCCGCCCTGCTGGATCGCTCGCCGCGCAGCGCCCATGTGCTGACACACCCCGAGGACGCGGACTCGGACGCGGCGAGGGAGGCGCCGGTCGACGACGTGGCCGTGGGCGACGTGCTTCTCGTCCGCCCGGCGGAGATCATCCCCGTGGACGGTGAACTGCTCACGGACAGCGCGTCGTTCGACGAATCCTCGCTCACGGGCGAGAGCCTGCCCGTGACGCGCGGCGCGGGCGACGAGGTGCTGTCTGGCGCGATCAACGGCAGCCGGGCCATCCGCCTCCGCGCCCTCCGCACCGGCGCCGACAGCCAGTACCAGCAGATCGTCGCCCTGGTCGCCCAGGCCGAGTCCTCCCACGCGCCCATCGTGCGCCTCGCCGACCGGTTCGCGATCCCGTTCACCGCCGTCGCGCTCGTGCTCGCGGGGACGGCCTGGGCGCTCTCCGGCGACGCCACGCGGTTCGCCGAAGTGCTCGTGCTGGCGACGCCCTGTCCCCTGCTGATCGCCGCCCCCGTCGCCTTCCTCGGCGGACTCTCCCGGGCGGCGAAGTCGGGCGTCATCATGAAGAGCGGTGCGGTGATCGAGCAGATCGCGCGCGTGCGCTCCGCGGCGTTCGACAAGACCGGGACGCTCACCCAGGGGAGGCCGGAGCTCGTCGACGTGCGTCCGGCACAGGGCTTCGATGCGGATGAGATCCTGCGACTCGCCGCCTCGGCCGAGCAGTACTCCTCGCACGTGCTCGCCGACGGCATCCGCCGCGCCGCCGCCGCCCGAGGCCTGGCGCTGCACGGGGCGACGGAGGCGAGCGAGACCGCGACGAACGGGGTGTCCGCGACGATCGGCGGCCGCGCGGTTGTCGTCGGCAAGCCGGCGTATGTGGCGTCCCTCGCCCCGGACACCGTACGGGCGGAGCTCGCGCCGGGACAGGCCGCCGCCTATGTCGCCGTGGACGGACGGTTCGCGGGGGTCCTGGTCCTCGCCGATGCCGCCCGCCCGGAGGCGCCGGCCGTGATCTCGTGGCTGCGGACGCACGAGGTCGACCGGCTCGCGATGCTGACCGGGGATGTGGAGACCACCGCGGCGTCGATCGGACGGCAGGTCGGGATCGACGATATCCACGCCGAACTCCTGCCGCCCGAGAAGGTGCGTCTGGCCGCCGAGATGCAACCACGGCCCGTGCTGATGGTCGGCGACGGCGTGAACGACGCCCCGGTGCTGGCAGCGGCCGACATCGGCATCGCGATGGGCGCGAAGGGAGCGACGGCCGCCGGGGACGCCGCCGACGTCGTCATCCTCGTGGATTCGCTCGCCAAGGTCGTCGACGCCGTCGCGATCGGACGGCACACCCTCCGCGTCGCCCTCACCGCGATCTGGATCGGGATCGGGCTGAGCGTGGGGCTGATGGTCGTCGCGATGACCGGCGTCATCCCCGCGGTCGTCGGCGCGCTGGTGCAGGAGCTCGTCGACCTCGCGACGATCCTCTACGCCCTGCGCGCGCTGAGCGCCCCGCCGAGCGACCTCCGCCCCTCCGCGTGAACGGTGTTCCTGCACCGCACGCGGTTCCGCTTCTCCCGCCCACAGGTGCCGTGTTCGCGGTCCTGCCGCTGCGGAATACCGTGACAGCCTGAGACCCCGGACTCAGACTGGAGGCATGACCGTGGACGACCCGCAGGTATGGACTCTGATCGGCGTCTTCGCCGCCGTGATGCTCGGCGGCATGACGCTCATGACGTCGCAGCTCAGCCGCGTGATCCGTGCGGAGGCGGACCGCATCGACGGAACCCTCTCCGCACGGATCGACCGCATCGACGGCACCCTCTCCGCACGGATCGACGGCCTCGACGCCCGGCTCGGACGCATCGAGACGAAGGTCGACGATCTTGACAGGGAGCTCACGAACCTCGCGACGCGATTCTGGCGCTCGCAGTGACGAGCCGCGGCCTCAGATCGAGACGTCGCCGACGAGGTTGACCTTGATGCCCATGCCGTCGAACATCGCGGCCTTCGCGATCAGCGCCTTGTCCGCGGTCTCGGCGTCGGGCGCGTAGACGAGCTGCGCGTGGTTCGCCTTGTGTCGCGCCATGAACTGGTCGCGCGAGATGCCGTGCAGCACCACATGGGCGATCGGCCACTCCGGGTTCGTGGCGTCCTTCCGGCGCTGCGTCTCCTCCGCCGGCAGCTCGACGACCGACGCCCGGAAGATGTCCGCCTGCAGGACGCCCTCGGCGATGAACACCCGGGAGAGCACGACCTCGCCGGGCTTCGAGACGCCGTTGATCGTGGCACCGCCGGCGGGGAAGAACACGTGACCCTGGCGCCACCCCTCCGCGTTCTGCCAGCCGCCGAGGTGGGAGGCCGGCACCGAGCCGGAGATCTCGTACACCCACACGAACTGCCCCTCGTAGTCCTCGCCCCAACGGACGTCGTGGAGAGTGTTGTCGGGGACGAGCCCCATCGCCCGCCAGACGCGGTCGGTCACGAGCGCATCGACGGCGACGCCCTCGTCGGCCTCGTTGAAGTGCGGGAACGCGCGACCCTCGTGCAGCACGCGGGAGCCGTCGCGCGAGGTCACCGGCGGGCGCTCGGTGGAGTTCAGGATGCCCTCCGCCAGGTCCGACGCCGGAACGAGATCCTTCAAGCCCTGCTGGTACTGGATGCCGACGGCGTCGAGGCCGAAGTCGTCGGCGATGCGGAGGGCGGCGATGTACATCTTCAGCTGCCACTGCACCTGCTCGCGGGTGAGCTCGGTCGCGGCGTCCTCGCCGTAGCGGAAGGTCATGCCGCGCTCGATCAGCCAGTCGTAGGCGGCGTCGGCCTCCTCCTCGGTGACGTTCAGCATCTCCGCGTAGAGAGCCGACTGCGACAGGCGCTCCTTGTAGATGCCGGTCTGGTTGAGGAGCTCGTCGTCGAAGATGGCGTTGTACATGCCCATGCAGCCCTCGTCGAAGACGCCGATGATGGCCTTCTCGGCGCGCAGCTCCGCGGCGAGCGCCTCGCCGAGCTGCTTCTCCGGGCTGTCCGGCAGTGCGGGGAGCGGACGCACGTGGGAGGCATCGTGCGTGATGGCGCCGGTCTCCGTCCACTCCCGGATGCCGTCGCGGAACCAGTCGTCGGTGAAGTCGACCGACCAGATCGTCGCGTATGGCTTGTCCATCTTCGTCAGGCCCGCGTTGAGGCCGAGGAGGCCGACGAGGCCGGGCCAGTCGCCCGCGAAGTTCGCCACCGTGAGGATCGGGCCCTCGTGCGTGCGGAGGCCCGCGAGCACGTGGTGCGAGTACTGCCAGACGGCCTCGGCGACGATGAGCGGCGCGTCGACGGGAATGTTCTTGAACACCTCGAGACCCATGCGCTGGCTGGAGATGAAGCCGTGACCGGTCTCCGGGTCGACCCCATTGGCGCGGACGACCGTCCAGCCGAGGTCGTTCAGCACGCCGGTGACCCCGGCCTCGAGCTCGAGCTGGGTGGGCCAGCCGGCCGTGTTGGCCGACTCGCGCAGGTCACCGGAGGCGATCAGGTACGCGGTCTTCGGCGCAGCGGTGGGACGGGATGCCGGGGTGGGCAGGGTGTAGGCGGTCATGAGTTCTCCGGGGTCGAGGGGGCGGGGGATCCGTCGCGCTGGGCGGCGGCGAGTTCATGGACGACGTCCTTCGAGCCGTCGTACAGGCGCACGTAGCGATCGAAGAGGGCGTCGGCGAAGGGACGCAGCGCCTCGTCCGGGCGGACGGTGTCGGCGATGGGGTTCCAGTCGGTGATCGCGGGCGCGGCACCGTCGGCGGCCGTGGCGGTCGCCGCGAGGAAGGCGGCGCCGTAGCTCGCGCCGATCGTCGTCTGCGGCACCTCCTGCACGAGCCCGGTGATGTCCGAGACGATCTGCAGCCACAGCCGTCCCTGCGTGCCGCCGCCGACCGCCACGATGCGGCGGATGTCGGCGCCGGCGGCTCGCATGGTCTCGACGTTGTGGCGCACGCCCAGCGCGGTGGCCTCGAGGGCCGCGCGATAGAGGTCTCCTCGGGTGTGCCGGAGAGTGAGCCCGGCGATGACCCCGCGGGCATCGGGATCCTGGATCGGGGTGCGCTCACCGGCGAAGTACGGCAGCATCAGCAGGCCGTTCGCGCCGGGACCCGACTCCTCCGCCTCGGCGAGCAGCGCCGGGTAGTCGGCGCCGGAGAGGTCCTTCAGCCACGCGGTGAGCGCTCCGGATGTGGACAGCCCGCCGGCGAGGTTGCGCGTGCCCGCGAAGGCGCCGGCCGTCGTCCACATCGAGGGCGTGCGGAGGGTCTGCTCCCCGGTCGCGACGAGGAACATCGTCGTGCCGTACATCAGCATGAGGTCGCCGACCTCGTGGGCGCCGACGCTCACCGCCTCGGTCCAGGCGTCGATCGTGCCGGTGATGACCGGGGTCCCCTCGGGCAGGCCGGTCAGGTCCGCCGCAGCGGCGGTCACGGTGCCCGCGATCTCCCCGGCCCAGCGCAGCGGGGGCTGTTCGATCGTCCCGGCGAACCGCTGCCACCAGGGGTGGTGCCACTGCTCGCCCTCGATGTCGTACAGCGGCGAGACCTGGCTGGCCGACTGGTGGTCGAGGACGTAGGCGCCGGTGAGCTTGCGGGCCAGCCAGGAGGCCGGCATGTAGAGCCGCCGCGCGCGCTGCCAGGACTCCGGCTCTTCCTCGGCGACCCACGCGATCTTGGGCCCACCGGCCTGCGAGGTGAGAGTCGAGCCGCCCACGCGGGTGATCTCCGCGACGCCCAGCTCCGCCGTCATGCGCTCGATCTGTGCGGTGGAACGGGTGTCCACACCGTAGAGGATCGCGGGGCGCACGGGCTCGTCGTCCTCGTCGGCGAGCAGGACGCACGGGCCCATGCCGCTCACGCCGACGCCCACGACCTCTGCGTCGGGGACCGCGGCGAGAAGGTCGGTGGCCAGCTCGACGAACTCGTCCCACCAGATCCGGCCGTCCATCTCGACCCATCCGGACTGCGGACGGGAGACGTCGTGCGCGCGGGTCGCCGTCGCGAGGATCGTGCCGGCGGAGTCCACGAGGACGCCCTTGCTGCTGGATGTGCCGATGTCCACCCCGAGGGTGCAGCGCATGGTCTCTCCTTCGATCCCGACGGGCCGTGCAGGCCTGGACCCAGGCTACGCGAAATCGATTTCAAGACGCAAGGAGCTGACTGCTCCTGCACCACGAGGACCCATATCGAGAGTCTCCACAATCTTCACCTCCGGCCGGAAAAACGCCGGTTCAGCACCGGAATACCGTGACATCCTGACCCCTCCGATCGAGACTGGAGGCATGCCCTTGAACGACCCGCAGGTATGGACGCTGATCGGCATCTTCGTCACGACGATGCTCGGCGGCATGACCCTCATGACGACGCAGTTCGGCCGCGTGCTCCGTGCGGAGATCGGCGGGCTGCGTGGGGAGATGACCGGCGAGATCGGCACCCTCCGCACCGAGATGACCACCGAGATCGGCACCCTCCGCACCGAGATGACCACCGAGATCGGCACCCTCCGCACCGACATGACCACCGAGATCGGCACCCTCCGCACCGACATGACCACCGAGATCTCCGGACTCCGCACCGACATGACCACCGAGATCGGCGCCCTCCGCACCGAGATGACCACCGAGATCTCCGGACTCCGCACCGAGATGACCACCGAGACCGCGGGCCTCCGCACCGATATGACGAACGAGGTCAGCGGACTCCACGGGGCGTTGGCGGCGCTGCACGCAGTGATGATGCGCGAGGTCGGAGGGCTGCGCGCGGCGATGGGTGCGCTGCACGGAGCGATGATCGGATTGCGTGGCGAGATGATCGGCCTCCGTGGCGAGATGACCGCGCGGCTCGACGGCCTCGATCACCGCCTCGATCGATTGGAGGTGAAGGTCGACGATCTGGACAAGGAGATGACGAACCTCGCGGCGCGATTCTGGCGCTCGCAGTAGCGACGCCCCGTTCAGGCGCGCGCGGCCGCGCGCTGCACCTCGCCGGAGAGGACGATCGTCCGGGCCGGTTGCTCGTCGCCCTTGATCCGATCCAGCAGCATCCGCGCCGCCGTCACACCCATGAGGCGCGCGGGGAGCCTCACCACGGTGACGGCGGACGGCGACAGCGTCGTGAAGGGCAGCGACCCGATCACCGCGACGCCGAGCTGCGGCGGGGTGAGTCCGCGCTCGGTGAGGACCTGGATCGCGCCGACGCCGATGAGGTTGTTCCCGGCGACCACCGCGTCCGGCGGCTCCGGCAGCGCGAGGAGCTCCTCCATGGCCGCGCGCCCGCCGTCGACGCGGAACGTGGCGAAGCGCTGGAGCGAGGAGAGGTCATGATCGGAATCCATCACCGAGAGCGCTTCCCGCCAGCCTTCCGCACGCTCCGCCGCAGTGTCGATGTGCGCGGGGCCACCGATGTACGCGATGCGCCGATACCCGGCGTCGAGCAGGCTCTGCGTCGCCGCGGCGCCCGCCTCCCGGTTGGCCATGACCACACCGTCGATGTCGGCGGCCGTGCGACGGTCCACCGCGACGACCGGCCGTCCCGTCGCCCGCACCGGCCCCAGATCCGAGTGCTCGTCCGCCGTCGCGATGATGACGCCCGACATGTTCTCGGCGATCGCGATCCGGAGGTACGTCGCCTCCTTCTCAGCCTGGGCGTCGGAGTTGCACAGCACGACGGAATACCCCGCTTCGGACGCCGCATCCTCCACGCCGCGCGCCATCTCGGTGAAGTACGGGTTCTCGATGTCCGGGATCACCAGGGCGATGACTTCGGAGGTCTGGGTCCGCAGCGTACGCGCCGTCCGGTTCGGGGTGAAGCGCAGTTCCTCGGCCGCCGCCCGCACCGCCGCCGCCTTCTCCTCCGACACGCTCGTGCCGTTGAAGACGCGCGAGACCGTGGCCGGGGAGACGCCGGCCCGCCGCGCGACGTCGTAGATCGTGGCCATGGGCACCCACTGTAACCGGTTTCAGCCTCAGCCCTCCGCGAGGATCCGCGTCAGCGGTGCGCGGCCACCACCTGTGCGACGGCTGCCCGCTGGTCGGCGGAGGGCTCGGCGATGGCCATACGGCAGTGCGTGTCCACGACGTCGAGCACGCGGTACGCCTCCTTCATGCGCGCCATGTCGCCGCCGATGAGCGCGACGACGTCGTCCACGGCGGCCTGTGCCGCGGCGATGGCGTCCGCATCGCCGGAGCGTCCGGCGTCGGCGAGGGCGCGGAACGGCTTCGGCGTCACGGAGGAGACACCAGAGACGACGCCCTGCGCGCCCGCTTCGACGGCTGCGATGAGGTCACGGTCGGCGCCGGTGTACAACTCGAAGTCGGCCGGCACCACCGCGCGGTACGCCGCGATGTCGCCGAGCGAGAGCTCGCTCACCTTGGCCCCGACCACGTTCGGCAGGGCGGCGATGCGCACGAGCAGCTCCGGCGAGACGGGGTTCCCGCTGCGCGCGGGATAGATGTAGACGTAGAGGCGCCCCTCCCCCACGGCGGCCGAGACGGCGCGGTAGTAGTCGAGGATCGCGTCGTCCGTGGCACGCAGGTAGTAGGGGGTGAGGGCCGCGAACTCCGTGGCCCCCAGCTCCTTCGCGATGCCGACCAGGCGCACGGCCTCGAAGGTGCTCGGCTGTCCGACGTGCACGATGACGCGCATCCGGTCCGCCAGCTCCTCCAGCGCGGCACCCACGAGCGCCCGGAACTCGCCCGCGTCCACGGCGGGGAACTCGCCCGTGGTGCCGAGGACGAAGGCGCCCTCGTTCCCCGAATCGGCCACGAACCGGAAGATCGCACGCGACCCGTCGAGGTCGAGGGTCCCGTCGCGGTGGAACGCGGTCGGGACGGCGGTCAGGATGTCGTAGCGGGTCACTTCTCGGTCTCCTCGGGGGTCGTGCTCTTGCGGTTCTTGCGGCCGGCGCGTCCCCGGCGCGCACCGGCGTCGACGTTGCGGACGGTGGAGGTGAGCAGGTCGGGCTGCGCCGCGAGCTCGTCGTGCGCCTTCTCGATCTGCACGATGCTGTCGGTGTGGAGGATCGAGTCCTCCAACGAGGCCCGCTCTGCCCGGGGCGTGCGGGCGGCGCGGATCGCGGGCATCACGATCGACAGCACCGCGAGCGCGAGCAGGACGAGGGCGATCGGGCTGACGACCTCGAAGAACGGCCGCGTCGGCAGGATCGCCAGCGTGCGGGCGAGGTTCTCCTCGGCGAGCGGACCGAGCAGGAGACCGAGCACCACGGGTCCTGCCGGGACCTGCATGCGCTTGAGCAGCACGCCGACCACGCCGAAGACGAGCATCGTGACGACCGTCGACAGGCTGTTCGAGGTGGCGTACGTGCCGATGATGCAGAAGATGAGGATGCCGCTCCACAGATACGGCTGCGGTACGTCGAGCAGCTTGACCATGCCCTTCATCCGCACGAGGCTCAGCGCGAGCGACAGGAGGGTCGCGACGAGCATGATCCCGACGATCGAGACGACGAGGTCGGGGCGGTTGGTGAACAGCGTGGGCCCGGGGGTGATGCCCCAGATGATCATCGAGCCGATCATCACCGCCATGACGGAGTCCCCGGGGATGCCGAGTGCCATCGTCGTGGTCAACGAGCCGCCGAGCGTCGCGCTGGAGGCGGTGTCGGACGCGGCGACGCCCTCGATCGATCCCTTGCCGAACATCTCCGGGTGCTTCGACGCCTTGCGCGCCCGCTCCCAGCCGATGAGCCCGGCGATGTCGCCGCCGGCCGCCGGGATGAGGCCGACGCCGAGGCCCACTGCCCCGCCGACCGCGGTGGCCCGTCCGCTCTGCTTCAGCTCGGCGCGGTTCGGCCACCACCGGCCGAGGCTCGAGATCGGTCGGACGTGCGACTTCCGGTGCGTGAGGAGCTGATCGAACAGCTCGGCGATGCCGAAGAGGCCGATGATGACGGCGATGAAGTTCACGCCCTCGACGAGTTCCAGCACACCGAACGTGAAGCGCTGGTCGGCTGTGGCGGCGTACGTTCCGACGCTGCCGAGCATGAGTCCGAAGAGGCCCGCGAGGATGCCCTTGAGCATCGACTTGGACGAGATGCCGATCATGATCGCGATGCCGAAGACGACGAGCGCGAACAGTTCGGGCGACTTGAAGTAGTCCCGGGCGAAGCTGGCGATCGGCACGGCGGCGACCGAGAAGAGCACGAGCGAGGCGAGGATGCCGACGGCCGACACGATCGCGGAGATCGTCAGCGCGAGACCGGCCCTGCCCTGTTTCGCCATCGGATAGCCGTCGAGGGTGGTGGCGATGGAGGCGGGAGTCCCCGGGGTGTTGATGAGGATGGACGGCACCCGGTCGCCGAAGTTCGCCGCGACGTAGATCGTCAGCAGCACCGCGAGGCCCTGCACGGGTTCGAGGGTCATGGTGAAGCCGGCCGCGAGCGCGACGGCCATGGTCGCGGTGATACCGGGGAAGGCGCCGACCATGAAGCCGAGGACGAGGCCGACCGCCATGTACAGCAGGATCGAGATGTCGAGGAGCGAGTTCAGCCCCTCCAGGAGCGCGTTCACAGGGGGATCCTCAGGAGCATGCCGAAGACGACGTAGACGAACGCCGTGACGGCGGCGGAGTAGATGACGAGGCTCAGCCAGCGGCGGTGGCCGTAGAGGAGCATCAGTGCGGCCATGAGCAGGGCGCAGGCGATCGGGAAGACCTCGATCCGGTAGCCGAAGAGGATGACCGAGCCGAGGGACCAGAGCGCGATGAAGGCACCGGCGATCGCGATCGTCGCGATCACCCGGAGGACGCCGCCCGGCTGGATGCGCTCGAGATCCTCCCGCGTGGGTGCCGGTCGCGTGATCGCCACGGCGAGCAGCGCGATCGCGATCACGACGCCGGTCACGCCGATGACGAGCGGCCAGAAGCGGGCGTCGATCTGTCCGGGGGCGGCCTCGCGGCGCAGCGGGATCTGCGTGGCGAGGAAGAGATAGCCGGCGGTGATCGCGAGGGCGACGGCGGCGAACGCGATCTCGAGGGGTCGCGAGGCGGTCGCCCCCTCGTAGCCGCCCGGCGCGGCCGACTCGGCCGCGGTGTCGGGGCTGGTCATGGTGCTCCTTCGTCGGAGGACGCGGCGGGGCCGGCGCGTGCCGACCCCACCGGAGGTGTTCAGCCCAGGAGATCCTGGAACAGGGCGAACTGGTCGTCGACGAACCCGGTCCACTCCGCGGAGTCGCGGTAGACCACGAGGTTGCCGGCGTCCGCCTGGAACTTCTGGTAGCTCTCGGACTCCACGGCCTCCTTGACGGCGGCCTCGAGGGCGTCGTGCACGTCGTCGGGCAGGCCGGCCGGAGCATAGATGCCGCCCCAGCCGCCGAAGACGACTTCTTCGCCGATGGCCTCCTCGACCGTCTCGACGTCCTCCGCGTCCGGGTGACGCTCGTCGTTCATGACCGCGAGGATGCGGACGGCCTCGCCCTGCGCGAGGGCCTCGCCGAGTCCGGAGACGGCGGCGACGGTCTCACCGGATGCGGCCGCCGCGACCGCCGTGGCGCCACCGTCGTAGGGGACGGGGGTGAAGTCGGCGTCCGTGGCCTTGCCGAGGCCGAGGGTGGCGGCCTCCCAGATCGAGCCGGCGCCGGAGTTCGCGACCGTGACCGCGCCGGACTTCGCCTGGGTCACGAGGTCGTCGAGGGTCTCGATGCCGCTGTTCGCACCCACCGTGATGACGCCGGGGGCGAGCATGATCTGTCCGAGCAGGTCGAAGTCGTCGGGCAGCACGTCGGCGCTCTGGGTCGTGTTGAGCATCGCGATCTCGACCGGGGCGAACCCGATGACGTAGCCGTCCGGATCCTGCGAGCCGACGTACTCCATCGCGAGCGCTCCCGCGGCTCCGGGCATGTTCTCCGGGATCACGCTGACGCCGAGGATCTTCTCGAGCTCGGTCGCGAGCGCGCGGGACGACAGGTCGGAGCCGCCACCGGGGTTGGCCTGGATGATCAACCGGATGTCGTCCTCGGGATAGGTCGAGGCGGCCCCCTCGCTCTCGTCGACCTTCGTGCAGGCCGACAGCACCAGAGCGGTGGCGGCGAGGGCGGCGAAGGCAGCGGCCGCCCGAGTGATGCGCATGCGGGGCATCTTTGCTCCTCTACGTGGGTCGACCGTGTTGTCGACACCGCGAGGCTATCAGTGTTGACTGTTAACAGTCAACACTGTGGCCGAGTCACCGCACGCGACACACGGCCAGGAGGTGCGGGCTCAGCTCCCGGATTCCGGGAACGGTGCTCCCGGCTCGCGCCAGCTGGAGGGCCGCCTGCGTGAGCGCCGTCTCCTCCACGGGCATCCCCTCCAGCAACAGCCCGCCGGGCCCTTCGACGCCATGGACCTCCAGAACGTCGAGTCCGGCGGAGACGGCCTCCGCGGCGAGCGACTCCGCCGTATGGAAGTGCCCCGCCGGGAAGCGACCCCGCGAGGAGGGAGTCCCGCGTTCCAGCAGGGCGCCGTGTTCGTCGTCGAGGTGGAGGTCGGTCACACCGAGCGCGAGCTGACCAAATCCGACGAACCGCGAGAGGCCTGCCGCGAACACCCAGCCGCCGGATCGCACCACCCGTGCGGCCTCGCCGAGCGCCTGGAGACGGTCCGCGCGATCGGCCAGGTGGTACAGCGGGCCGAGGAGAAGGGCGGCATCGAAGCTGTCCGCGGCGAACGGCAGCGAGCGCGCGTCGCCCACGCGGGCGTCCACACCTCGCTCCGCCGCACTCCGGACATGACCCCGCACCGGGTCGACGAGGGTGACCCGATGTCCGCGGTCGAGGAGCGAGCGCGCACGGACGCCCGCCCCGCCTCCGACATCGATCACGCGACCCTCGGCGAGGTGCTCCGCGATCAGTTCCTGGATGCGCTGGTGCTCCAGCGGCCCCTGCGCCGACCGCGTCGTCAACCGCACGGATTCGTCGAACTGCTCCTCGTAGTAGTCGCGGATCCGCTCGTCGAGCTCACGCTGGTCCATGGTCGGCCTCTCTCCCCTCGCGCGACGTTCGGATCAAGTCAGCCGCTCCGGTCGGGTACAGGGGAACCTCGTGGCCGGCGTCGTCGAACGAGCGCCACACGACAGGGACGGCCGAGCCGTCCGACTCGGTGAGGGTCCCACCTTCGACGCCCGGTGCCGGATCGAGTGAGCCGGAGTACAGAGCGACGATCTCATGGCCGATCTCACCGTTGAAGCGGAAGATGTTCTCGACGATCCCGACGTGTTCGAGGCCGTCGATGCGTGCTCCGAGCTCTTCATCCACCTCTCGGACTATCGCGTCCCGGAAAGACTCGCCGAGTTCGACACTCCCCCCGATCAGCCGATGGTATCCCCGAGGATTCTCCGTGGTCGGTGCGTTGACACTGACGAGGTGAGACATCCCGTCCGCGCTCGGAGCGACCAGCATGGCTTTGACACGGATGGTGGAGCGGTCGATTCCCATGCCACCATCATCCACGCCCGCCTGCGCGACGCACGGCGCCAGGCGGGGATGCCCGCCTGGCGCCGTCCCTCCGCGTCTGGCCGGGCTAGCCGGCCGTGGCGTTCTCGTACGCGCGCATCGCGGCCTCCTGCGCTTCCTTCAACGCGTCCTCGGGCGACTTGTCCCCGAGCAGCGCCGCCGTGATGGCGTTGTTGAGCTCGTTCTGAATCTCCTGGCCCGCCGGGGAGGAGCCGAACGACTGCCCGTAGTCCACCACGTCGTAGTAGGTGGAGATGACCTGGTCGAAGCCGGCGTTGCCGCTGTCGGTGACGAAGGTCTCGCGGATGGACTGGTCGGCGGACGGCGACCCGGTGAACAGCCCGGTGTTGATCCCGCCGTCGGTCTTCAGGGTCTCGGCACGCGCCTCACCCGCCGCGTTCCACGCGTCGTCGGAGGTGAGGTTGACCATCCACGCGCACGCCGCCGCGGGGTTCTCCGCGCCGGCCGGGATCACGAACGCGGTGCCCGAGGCGACCGAGAACGGCTCCCCGTCGGCGTTCCGGAACGGCACCGCCTCGAGGTCGATCTGGTCGGCGTACGGGCTCAGCACGTTCGGGTACCACTGCGCGTTCACCTGCGCCCCGACCTGCTGGGCGACGAACTGGTTCTGGTCGCCGAAGGCGTCGAACGAGTCGCTGAAGCTCTTGACGGCCGCGAAGCCTCCCTGCGCGTCGGTGATCTGCTTGAGCACCTCGATGCCGGCCACGTTGCTGGGGTCGTCCAGGGTGGGCGCCCCCTTCTCATCGTTGAGCTGGCCACCCATGCCGAGGATCCATAGCCCGGCCTGACCGGTCGCGACCGGGTCGAAACCGAGCCGCGTGGGCACACCGCCGGACTCCTGGTACATCTTCTCGATCGCGCCGAGCAGCACGTCGGGCTTCGAGGTGTCGATCTCCTCCGCCGTCACCCCCGCCTCGTCGAGCACGGCCTTGTTCAGCAGGATCGCCGGCGGCTGGTAGAACTGCGGCACCGCCCACACCGCGTCGTCGTAGGTGACGTCGTCGACGACGAAGGGGTACCAGTGGTCGCGCGGCGAGACGTCCTGGGCCGCGAAGCACTCGTCGAGCGGCATGATGAGGTCCTGCGCGGCATACGTGGTCACGTACCGGCGATCCATCTGCACCACGTCGGGCACGTCGCCGCTCGCGATGCGGGTGGTGAACTTCTGCGCGTCGAAGGCCGTCGCGTCGAGGTCGACCTCGACGTCCTTCAGCTGCTCGGCGGCGTAGTCCATGCGCGAGGTGCCGACGTCGTCGGCGTTCTCGAATCCCCACGCCTTTAGCGTGCCGCTCGGCTCCGCCCCGAAGTCGGCGTCGGCCGCTTGGTCGTCTCCCCCTCCCCCGCCGCACCCGGCGAGGACGAGGACGGATGCCGCGGCGACCGCGGTGATTCCCAGCATGCGTGTGCGCATGACTGCTCCTTTCGATCTGTGGTTCGTCATCCCTTGCGCCCCTGGGTCGCGACGCCCTCGATGAAGGCGCGCTGCCCGAAGGCGAAGAGGATGAGCATCGGGAGGGTCACCAGGAGGGAGGCGACCATGACGTACTGGTAGTCGCCGTGACCGCCCGCCGTGGGGCTGTACTTGGTCATGGCGTACGCGATGCCGAGCGGCGCGGTGAACTCGTCCACCGATCCGGCGTTGAGGTAGATGAGGGCGGCCTGCAGGTTGTTCCAGCTGGCCTGGAACTCGAACAGGAACACGATGACGAACGACGGGATCGACAGCGGCATCGCGATCCGCCAGAACAGTCCCCAGGCGCTGGCCCCGTCGAGCCGCGCCGCCTCGAACAGCTCCCGCGGCAGGCCGAGGAAGAACTGACGCTGCAGGAAGATGTAGAAGGCCGAGCCGAAGAGGTTCATGCCCCACAGCGGCACCCATGTGCCGAGGAGTCCGGTCTCCTTCCAGATGAGGTAGATCGGGATCATCGTCACCGCGCCGGGAAGCATCATCGTCGCGAGCACGAGGCCGAACAGCAGGCCGCGCCCCGGGAAGCGGAAGTAGGCGAACCCGAACGCCACGATCGAGCTGGAGATCGCGACGGCACCGGCGGCGAGCAGCGCGATGGCGATGCTGTTGCCCATCCAGTTCAGCAGCGGGAGCTGATTCCACACCTCCACGTAGTTCTCCGGCACGAAGGTCTTCGGGATGAGGGCGTTGTCGAACACCTCCCCTCGCGGCTTGAAGCTCGCCGCGAGGAGCCAGGCGAAGGGATACAGGAACAGCAACGCGAACAGCACGAGGATGATGTTCAGCACGATGCGGGCGATGAGACTCTTCGGCTGCTGCAGCCTCCGGCGTCGCCGCGGCCGGGCCGGGGACGTGGCCGCAACCGTCTCGGGGAGGTCGTCCCCGTTCGTCTCGACGGGGACCTGGCGCAGGGTCTGGGACATCAGCGGTCTCCCTCGTAGTAGACGAAGCGGTTGCCGACCTTCACCTGGATGAGCGTGATGATCATGATGATGACGAAGAGCAGCCACGCCATCGCCGCCGCGAAGCCGAAGTTGAACTGCCGGAACGCCTGCTGGAACAGATAGATTGCGTAGAAGAGGGATGCCTCCGGTGACGAATTGCTCTGATCCCGCCAGAACAGCAGGTACGCCTGGTCGAAGATCTGGAACGCGGCGATCGAGAGCACGATGACGTTGAAGAACATGGCCCCCGAGATCATCGGGAGGGTGATCGAGAAGAACTTCCTGATCGGTCCCGCCCCGTCGAGCGAGGCCACCTCGTACAGCTCGACGGGCACGTTCTTCAGCGCTGCGAGGAAGATCACCATGGTCCCCGCGACGGTCCACAGCGTCATGATCACGATGCTCGGCTTGACCCACGCGGGGTCGACGAGCCACTGCGGCCCCTGGATGCCGAACAGCCGGAGGAACTGGTTGATCGCTCCGGAGTTGCCGTTCAGGAGGAGGAAGAACACCGCCGCGGTCGCGACGGCCGGCGTCATCTTCGGCAGGTAGTAGAGCACGCGGAAGGCACCCGCACCGCGCCCGACGCGGTTGAGCAGCAGGGCGAGGATCAGCGCGAACACGATCTCCAGCGGCACCGCCATCACCACGTAGAACAGCGTGTTCGCGAGCGAGACGCCCACCCGCGGGTCCTCGAAGAGGTTGGCGTAGTTGTCGATGCCGACCGGGCGGGCGCTGTTCGTGGCGAGGTTGTAGCTGCTGAACGAGATGTACAGGCTGTAGACCATCGCGCCGGCCGTGAAGATGAGGAATCCGATGAGCCAGGGCGAGATGAAGAGATAGCCGGCGAGGGCCTCCCGGCGGTTGTACCGGTCCCGCTGGCGGGTCTTGAGCGGCATCCACCTGCCTCCTTTCCGAGGACGTGCAGACACGGCGCTCCCGTCCTGGCGCGATGCTAGATCCGGAGAAGCGGTTCTCCGCGGGGCTTGCGCAGAACCGTTTCCTGTGGTTCGCCTGAATGCCGCGTGGACGCCCTGGTGCTCCGGCTGCGGTTCCTCCCTAGGATGAGGGGAATAAACACGGAGGAGGGCCGGGGGAATGTTCGACGAGCGACGGCGACAGGCAGCGCTCGAGGAACTGGGGATCCTTGACACGCCACCCGATGAGCGGGTGGATCGAGTGGCACGACTGGCGAAGGAGATGTTCGGCGTGCCGATGGTCAGCGTCTCGCTGATCGACCGCGACCGACAGTGGCGCAAATCGCAGATCGGCCTCGGGGGGAACGAGGCACCGCGACAGGATTCGTTCTGCGACTACACCGTGTCGCAGGACCGGACGGTGGTGGTGGAGGACGCGAGCACGACCGACCTCTTCGCCGAGAACCCGTTCGTGACCGGCGACCCGCACCTGCGGTTCTACGCGGCCCATCCGCTGCACGCGCCGGGCGGCGAGCCGGTCGGGACGCTGTGTGTGCTCGACACCGAGCCGCATACGTTCACGGACGCCCAGCAGGACCTTCTGCGCGACCTCGCTTTCTGGGTGCAGACGGAGCTGGCACAGGACGCTGACGTCGACCACGCCGCCGTGGTGCAGCGGGCCCTGCGCCCGCGGGTGCATCCGGAGATCGACGGGTACACGATCGCCGCCGGCGCCGCCCCACGGGGAACGCTCGCCGGGGACTACTACGACTTCTCACGCCACGGGGAAGCCCTGCGCGTGACCCTGGCCGACGCGATGGGCAAGGGCACGGGACCGGCGCTGGTCGCGGCCACGGTGCGCGCCTCCCTGCGGACGGCGCCGGAGCGCTCGCTGTCCGACGCCGTGATCGAGGTGGACCGCCTGCTCGAGGACGATCTCGCGGACACGTCGATGTTCGTCACGGCCGTCGTCGCCGAGCTGCAGCCGGAGACGGGAGACCTCGAGGTCATCGACGCCGGCCACAGCCTCGCTTTCGTCGTCCGGGCGGACGGGTCGTGGACGCCGCTGCGCTCCACGAACCTGCCTCTCGGCATGGGGATGGGCCTTGCCGACCCCCGCGTCCCGGTGACCACCCGCCTGGAACCGGGCGATGCCTTCATCTGCTGCAGCGATGGACTCCTCGACGTACTCGACCCGGACGACCCGTTCGGCCACGTCGAGCGCGTCCTCGCAGAGATGGGCCCCGGCGGCGCTGTCGGCGAGGCTCTGCGGCTCGCGAACGACGAGCGCGCGACCGACGACATCACCGTCGTGGTCGTGCGGAGGGACACATGACCGCGCGGTTCGCGACGATCCGCGTCCTCGCACTCCTCTCGGTCCTGCTCGGCGTGAACTACGTCGCGTGGCGGTGGCTGGAGTCGGTGAACTGGTCGGCCTGGTGGATCGCGGTGCCGCTCGTGATCGCCGAGACCTACAGCCTCATCGACACGTTCCTCTTCTGCCTCACGATGTGGCGCGCGAAGGAGCGTCCGGCACCGGTATCGCCGCCGCAAGGCACCGTCGACGTGTTCATCACGACCTACGACGAGCCGATCGAGCTCGTCATGACGACGGCCAGGGCGGCGAAGCGGATCGCCTATCCGCACTCCACCTGGATCCTCGACGACGGCTCCCGCCCCGAACTCGAGGCCGAGGCCAGGGCCGCGGGCGTCGGCTATCTCACCCGCTCCGAGGACTGGACGGGCAAGCCCCGGCACGCCAAGGCCGGCAATCTCAACAGCGCGCTCTTCCAGACCGACGGCGAGTTCCTCCTCATCCTCGACGCCGACCAGGTGCCCGACCCGCTGATCCTGCACCGCACACTCGGCTACTTCGCCGATGATCCCGAAGTCGCCCTCGTGCAGACCCCGCAGTGGTTCGTGAACGTCGACGAGGCCGACCCGCTCGGCAGCCAGGCGCCGCTGTTCTACGGACCGATCCAGCAGGGGAAGGACGGCTGGAACGCGGCCTTCTTCTGCGGGTCGAACGCCGTGCTCCGCCGCGAGGCGCTCATGCAGCTCGGCATCGTGGGCTACGTGCAGAACGTCACCGACTCCGCCGCGCGGGCGCTCAAGACCTCCGAGGCGCTGATCGCCCGTGAGGCCGAGGCCGCGACCGACCCGGCGCTCGCCACCGAGCTCGGCGCGCTGCGCATCGCGATCGCGCGCGGACGCAAGGAGCTCGCCGCGGGTACGTCGGTCGCCGAGGTCGCCGCACGCGTGGGGGAAGCTGTCGACAACGCCTCCCGGATCCTCGTGGCGCACGACCTGGAGGGCATCCGCGCCGATCTCGCGGTGATCGAGTCCCTGCCGGTGCAGCACGACGCGGAACTCGGACAGGTCGTGGTGGACGAGGCGGGGCTCGACGCGCTGGCCGCCTCGGAACTCTCCCCGCTCACCGCCGTGGAGGCCGTCCGCGGACTGCTCGACGCGCTCCGCCTCGACCGGGCCGATGAGGCGCAGCCGATCCTCCCCCTCGCCACGATCTCGGTGACGGAGGACATGGCGACGGCGATGCAGCTGCACGCCCTCGGCTGGAAGAGCGTCTACCACCACGAGATCCTGGCGCACGGCCTCGCCCCGGAAGACCTCCGGACGATGCTCACGCAGCGGCTGCGGTGGGCCCAGGGGACGCTGCAGGTGATGCTGCGCGACAACCCCCTGGCCAAGCGCGGACTCTCGGTGGGGCAGCGCCTCATGTACTTCGCGACGATGTGGAGCTACCTGTCCGGCTTCGCGGCCATCGTCTACCTCGCCGCCCCGGTGATCTACCTCGTGTTCGGGGTGCTCCCCGTCACCGCCTGGTCGGTCGACTTCTTCGCACGGTTCCTGCCGTACTTCCTCGTCAACCAGGCGCTGTTCCTCGTGGTCGCGAAGGGGGTGAAGACCTGGCGAGGTCAGCAGTACTCGCTTGCGCTGTTCCCCGTGTGGATCCGCGCGTGTTGGACGGCCTTCGCCAACGTCGTGCTCGGCCGGCCGCTGTCCTTCGCCGTGACGCGGAAGGACGGCCGAGACCCACGCGGCGTCCCCTGGCGCGAGATCTGGCCGCAGCTGACCGCCATGGTCGTGCTCGTGATCGCCCTCGTCATCGGGGTCGCCCGGGTCATCGTCGGCACCGGCGACGGCACCGGCACCCTCGTGAACACCGCCTGGGTCCTGTACGACCTGGTCGTCCTCAGCGTCATCATCCAGGCGGCACGCTATCGCGGCCCCGCCGCGCAGGTCCTCGAGAAGGAGTCGAATGAACGTCAGCACTGACACCAGGGACGGCTACGCCGTCGTCGCGATCACGGGGCGCCTGACCGCCTCGGGCGCGCCGTTGCTGCGCAACGCGGTGAGCGACCTCGTCGCCGCCGGGCAGCCGCGCATCGCGATCGACCTCAGCGGCACCGAGTTCGTCGACTCCTCGGGCCTCGGCGCCCTGGTGGGCGGCCTCAAGAGCGCCCGGGTGGCCGGAGGCGATCTGCGCATCGCCGCCGTCCCCGAGGCCGTGCGCACCGTCCTCCACCTCACCAACCTGGATCGCGTGCTCCGCGACTACCCGACGCCGGAATCGGCGTTCGATGGACGCTGACACCCGCTCCTTCCACATCGACGGGCCCGCCGGGCTCGCCCTCGTCGACCGCGCCCTCGATGAGCTCGACCGGCTCTGGACTCACGCTCCGGAGGTTCCGGCTCAGGACCAGGTGCTGTTCACCCTCGCGCTCAGCGAGGTCACGACCAACATCGCGCAGCACAACGAGCACGCGGACGTCGTCCTGAGCATCGACGTCCGCGTGACGGCGGAGGAGCTGCGCGCCTACATCCGCGACACCGCCCCGCCGGCACCGATCGACTGGGACGCGGTGACGATGCCGGGCGAGGAGGCGGAGAGCGGACGCGGACTCGCGCTGTCGCAGGCGGCGCTCGACGAGTTCACCCACACGGTCACCGATCTCGGCAACACCTGGGTCCTCGTCCGCCGCGTGGATCCGGCGCGCGAGGCGGGCGGCTGACCCGTCAGGCGAGCCAGGCCGGCGCGCGTCCGCGGAGTGCCGCGGCGTCGATGGAGTAGCGCCCCGCCCCCGTGAGCGCGAGCGCCAGAGCCGCCGCACCGAGCACGGCGACGAACTCGTAGCCGCCGGCCGTCACCCACAGGCCCGCGGGCAGGTGCACGAGCACGAGGGCCACCAGCATGTCGACGGCGAGGAGGATGCCGACCGGACGCGTCAGCAGTCCGAGGATCAGCAGGATCCCGCCGATGAGCTCGAGGAAGGCGACGACGGGCGCGGCGATCTCGGCGAGCGGGACCCCCATGCCGGCGAAGCTGCCGATGGTCCCGGGGATCGTGAACTCGAAGATCTTCTGGGCGCCGTGGGCGGCGAAGATCGCGCCGACGACGATGCGCAGGACGAGGAGTCCGAGCGACGAGGCGGAGGAGGCGGAGGCTGTGGTGTTCGTCATGAGGAGGTTCTTCCTTCGTGGCAGGACACCCGCGCGGGCGCGGACCAGGGCTCTTGCCCTGGCCCCCACGGTAGGAACCGTTCTTTTCCGTCCGCTGAACGCCTCGGCTTCGCGGATCCCCGCCCCGCGCGACGCGGAACAATGGAGGAATGGGGCTGGATTCGGTGAACCGGGCACTCACCAGCATGAGGGTGGTGTCGGCAGAGCCCCTCACGCTCCCCGGCATCGGAGCCACTCTGACGGGCGACGGCGGCCCCGGCGCCGCTGGACGGCAGCTGCTCGTCATGGCCGGCGCCGCCGGGCTGCACCTGCTCCGGGACGGTCGCGCGATCGCGGTGAGGCCCCGTCAGGTCGCTGTCGTCTGTCTCTCCGCCGAGGAGAGCATCGGGTTTCTCGACGCGGAGGCCGCGGGGATCATCTCCTTCGAGAGTCGCGGCCACGTCTATGCACTCCTCGAACGCGAGCTGCCGCGTCTCATCATCGTGGACGAGACGCCGGTGTTGTCCACGGTCGTCGGGCTCCTGAAGGAACAGATCGGCAGTGAAGGGTCCCGTGCGGGGCTCTTCCCCAAACTCACGGAGGTCGCGGCGACCGCTGCCGTCCTCGCGTGGATAGCCGCCTCCCCTGCACCGCCGGGGTGGATCGGCGGGATCGCGCATCCACGCATCGGAGCGGTCCTCACCGCCCTGCACCGAGATCCGGCGCGGTCCTGGACCGTCGCGGAGATGGCGGCCCTGGCTCACCTCTCGCGATCCGCCTTCGCGAAGACCTTCCGGGACGTGGTCGGTACGACTCCCTCCGCCCACCTCGCACGCTGGCGCATGGCGCACGCGATGGAGATCCTCGACGAAGCGCCCGACACTCCGCTCAAGGAGATCGCCGAGCGCCTCGGCTACTCGGACGAGTTCGCCCTCAGCACCGCGTTCAAGCGGCGGTTCGGTGTGAGTCCGCGCCACTACGAAACGGCGTCGATCGGATCGCGCTCGGGGTGATCACAGCTCACGGCAGAAACCGCGGATGAGGCGGGCCACGGCCGCCGGTTCGGTGACGAGCGCGTCATGTCCCGCGGTCAGCCGCTGCACCTGCCACTCTCCCGGCCGCGCGCGTATGCGCTCCTTCGATGGCGCGACATCGGCGAACGACGGCTCCGTGCAATCGACGTAGAGCCGCGGGACCGAAGGCCCCGTGCCCTCGAGCGGCACCACGTCCGCCCAACTGCTCCACGGGTGCGCGGTGAGGCGACGCCGCAGCCACGCGACGTCGGGTTCACGGAAGACGCCGAACATCTCGGGATCCCGCGGTTTGGGGACGAAGAAGCCCTCTCCGGCCTGAGCGACCACGGTCGGCAGCGCGGCGCGACTCGACGGGGTGAGGACGTCGAGGACCCGCTCCGCGGGGTCGACGACGACGGCGTCCAGATACACGGCCCCGCGCAGGCGGCGGGCGATCCGCTCTGCGACCGCCGAGGCATACGCTCCGCCGATGCTGTGGCCGACGAGGACGACGTTCTCGAGCTCCTCCGCCTCGATGCTCGCCACGATGTCATCGACTCCGTCCTGGAACGTGATGCCGCGCGCGAGGCGATGCGCGCGATCACCGACCCCGGGAAGGGTGGGCGTGAGGATGCGACCACGCCGGACGTCGAGACGCTCCACCACACGCCGCCACGCCCAGCCGCCGTGGGACCCACCGTGGATGAACACGAGATCGGTACGGGCTCGGGCCGCCGAAGCGGTGGGCACCTGTCCGACGCTTGCAGCGGCGACGGCAGCGGAGACACCGAGCGCGGCACCGAGCACCGCCCGTCGGCTGACCCCGCGGGGCACCGGACCGCCGACCTCAGCGACAGTCATCGCCGGAACTCCGCAGACCGGTCGACGACCGCCCCGAGCGACTGAGGCGGCACCCCCAGCACCTCCGACACCCCGGGAGACAGATAGGCGTCGCGGCCATCGCGGATGGCCGCGAACAGGTTCCCGAGCGCCCCGACCATCCGCGGCGGCAGGTAGTCCGCCACGGAGGCCGCCCACTCCGCCGGCTCCACGTGGACATATCGCAAGGTCCGGTCGGTGCGCCGCGCGACGATCTCGACCGCCTCCGCGAACGTGAGCACCTCGGGGCCGGAGAGCTCGACGTGCGTCGGGCCCGTGCCGTCGAGCAACAGGCGCGCCGCCACGCGGGCGATGTCGGCCGCGTCGATGAACGGCTCGCCCCCGTCGCCTGTGGGAAGCCGCAACTCTCCGGTGGCGCCGAGCTGGGCGGCGAACAGACCGTCGATGAAACCCTGCGAGAACCAGGAGGGACGGAGGAACGTGGAGGCGGCATCCGCCGCGGCGAAGGCCCGTTCGGCGCCTGCGGCAATCCCGTCCCCGCTCACCTCGGGGTTCCGCGCCGTCAGGACCACGACCTGCGAGACACCCGCACGGTCGAGAGTCTCGATGAACGGATGGAGGTCCATCGGCTCCTCGGGAAGGACGACGTACACGCCCGCCGCGCCGGAGACGACCGGCCCCCAGCTTGCGGGGTCACCCCAGTCGAAGCGCCATTCCGAGCGGCGCGATGCCCGGCGCACCGCGCGCCCGGCGTCCTCGAGCAGTGCCGCCACGCGCGAACCGGTCGTACCGGTGGCACCGAGGACGACGATCGGATTCTCTGTCCTGTCCAGTCCCGTCATGTGCTCCATGCTCGCCCCGCCGGGGAGCGCGGCCCATGTCCGCATGCACACGGAACATGTGCCCGCGTCTTCGCGTCCCGTGCCTCAGCGGGAGCCGACTTCGTGGAGCATCCGCTCGCGGGCACCGTCGAGGTGCGCCGAGAGGACGGCGGCGGCCGCGTCGGGAGACCCCGTGCGCATGACATCCAGCAGCGTCACGTGGTCGTCCGCGGACTCGTGGAGGTCCTCATCGTGGTTGATCGTGACCTCGAGCAGCGCCGTGAACGTGGGGAGGTACTGGTTCCAGGCGCCCTCCAGCCGCGGGTGATCGGCGAGGGCGTAGATCTGGGAGTGGAAGTCGAGGTCGGCCGTGACGAAGGCGGCATGGTCACCGGCGTCCGCGGCCTCGGCCATGCGCTGGACGGCTTCGGCCATCGGCTGCCATCGGTCGTCGTCGTCGACCCGCATCGCGCGCGAGAGGGCGAGCTGCTCCAATGCGCCCCGGAGGCTGTAGAGCTGGTCGACGTCGTCGCTCGTGAGGCCCACGATGTAGACGCCGCGCGGGCGCTGCACCTCGACGAGCTTCTCGAAGCTGAGCTGGGTGAGGGCGTCGCGCACGGGACCGCGGCTGACGGCGAACTCCTCGGCGAGGGCCTCTTCGGTGAGCCGAGCTCCCGGCGCGAGCTCCCCTCGGACGATGCGCTGGCGCAGCACGCGCGCGACCTGCGCTCCGAGCGACTCCCCGCGCGTGACGGTCTGCGTCATGGTGACCTCCTGTTAACAGTTGACAGGATACACACCGGGTGCGCGGTCACGCTCCGGAGCGCGGACTCCAGAGCACGAGCTCGGTCGAGCGGCGGATGCGGCGGCCGGTCGGCATGGGCACGACCCCCGCGGATCCGGCGGCGAACACCCGCACGCCGGGACGGTTCTCGCGCTCGGCGCGGAGGGCGCTCTCCAGCGCGACGACACGGTCGCGCAGCATCCGGTTCTCGTCCTCCAGGTCGAGGAGCCGGGCGATCGCGGGGAGACTGACCCCTTCGGAGGAGAGCTGGGCGACCTCGCGCAGCTGCTCGATGTTGCGGTGAGAATAACGACGGGAGCCGCCGGGCGTCCGTCCCGGCACCACGAGGCCGATCCGGTCGTACTGACGGAGGGTCTGGGGGTGCAGGCCGGAGAGCTTGGCGGCTGCGGCGATCGCGAAGACCGGGGTGTCCGCGTCCATCACGCCTTCCTTCCTGATTTCACGTCAGGCCGCCGCGCCGGGTCAGGCAACTCCCTTCCGGAAGCGCCTGACCCGACGCGAAAGCCTGTGCTCGTCAACGGCGGGCTTTCGCCATGAGCTCGGCCCGCGGGTTCTCCTGGGGCTCCAGTTCCTGGAACCTCTCGAGAGCCTCGCGCGCGGCGTCGTCGAGGTGCGTCGGAACCGCGACCTGGAGCTCGGCGAGCAGGTCACCGGTCCCCTTCGCCGTCGCGACACCCCGACCCTTGACGCGGAGCACGCGGCCCGACGGAGTTCCGGGGGCCACACGCAGCTTCACCACGTCGCCGCCGAGCGTCGGGACCTCGATGGTCGCGCCCAGCGTCGCCTCGGTGAAGGTCACGGGGACCACCACGCGGAGGTTGAGGCCGTCCCGCGTGAAGACCGGGTGCGGACGCACCGTGATCTGCACCACGATGTCTCCGCTCTCCCCACCGTCCGGCGAGGGGCGACCACGGCCGCGCAGCCGGATCTTCTGCCCGTCGGCGACGCCCGCGGGGATCTTCACCTTGAACGGCTTGCCGTCCTCGCCCTGCAGGGTGATGGTCTCGCCCTGCACGGCGGTGCTGAAGTCCAGCGTGGTGCGGGCCGTGACGTCGGCGCCGCGCTGCGGACCGCCGAAGCCGCGGAAGCCGCCGCTCGGCTGCCCGAACCGGCCACCACCGAACGAGCTGCCCTGGCCCTGGTTGAACATCGCGAAGATGTCCTCGAAGTCGGCGGTCTGGCCGCGCCCCTGCTGTCCGAACCGGCTGAAGACGTCTTCGAACCCGCCGGCGCCCGAGCCGCTCGCCGTGAAGCGAGCACCCGAACCCATGGCGCGGATCTCGTCGTACTCCTTGCGCTGCTCGGCGTCGGAGAGCACCGAGTACGCCTCGCTGATCTCCTTGAACTTGGCCTCGGCCTTCGCATCACCCTGATTGGAGTCGGGGTGATACTTGCGCGCGAGCTTGCGGTACGTCTTCTTCAGGTCAGCGTCGCTGACGTCCTTCGAGACCCCGAGGGTCTTGTAGAAGTCCTTGTCGAACCAATCCTGGCTGGCCATCGATCACCTACTCCGCAGGGACGGCGACGACGACCTTCGCAGGACGCAGCTCGACCTCGCCGAGGCGGTAGCCCACCTCGACGACCTCGAGCACCGTGGTCTTCGAGGTGCCGGGGGTCGGCTGCTGGAAGATCGCCTCGTGACGCTGGGGGTCGAACTCCTCGCCCTTCTCGCCGTAGGCGACCACGCCGAGGCGCTCCACGACCGCGCGCACCTTCTCGGCGATCACGGCGAAGGGGCTGCCCTCGACCAGATCGCCGTGCTGCTCGGCGCGGGCCAGGTCGTCGAGCACGGGGATGAGGCCCTTGGCGGCCTCGCCCTTCGCGCGCTCGATCTCGATCTGGCGCTGCTCCTCCGTACGGCGGCGGTAGTTCGCGTACTCGGCCTGCAGGCGCTTGAGGTCGGTCAGCAGGGCGTTCTCGGCGTCGGCGATCGCGGCGTCGCCCGCGGCGGCATCCGCCGTCTGCGCGGCACCGAGGATGTCCTCGACCGTCAGCCCTTCCTCGGCCTCGGCAGCGGCGTCGACCGGGGTCTCGTCGGAGCCCTCGGCGGCCTTCGCCTCGCGGGAGTCCTGGTTCTGCGGCACGGGGCCGGATGCCTGAGCATCCGACCCCTCCGGAACCTCGTTCTCGTCGAAGTTCTTGTCCGTCATGATTACTTCTTCTCGTCCTCGTCGTCGACGACCTCGGCGTCGATGACGTCCTCGTCGGAGGAGGGGGCGTCACCGGTCGGGGTCTCGCCCTCGGCCGAAGCGCCGGCGGCGTCCGCCTGCGAGGAGGCGTAGATCGCCTCGCCGAGCTTCGACTGGGACTGGTTGAGCTTCTCGAACGCGGTCTTCACGGCCTCGTCGTCGTCGCCGGCCAGTGCCGTCTTGAGTGCGTCGACGTCGGCCTTGACCTCGGTCTTCACGTCCTCGGGGAGCTTGTCCTCGTTCTCCGAGATGAGCTTCTCGATGGAGTAGGCGAGGGTCTCGGCCTGGTTGCGGGTCTCCGCAGCCTCACGACGCGCCTTGTCCTCGGCGGCGTGCTCCTCGGCCTCGCGCACCATGCGCTCGATGTCCTCCTTCGACAGCGACGAACCGCCGGAGATGACGATCGACTTCTCGGTGCCGGTGCCCTTGTCCTTCGCGGACACGTGCACGATGCCGTTGGCGTCGATGTCGAACGTGACCTCGATCTGCGGGATGCCGCGAGGAGCCGGCGCGATGCCGGTGAGCTCGAAGGTGCCGAGCGGCTTGTTGTCGCGCGTGAAGTCACGCTCGCCCTGGAAGACCTGGATCGCGACGGACGGCTGGTTGTCGTCGGCCGTGGTGAAGGTCTCGCTCCGCTTGGTCGGGATGGCCGTGTTGCGCTCGATGAGCTTGGTCATCATGCCGCCCTTGGTCTCGATGCCGAGGGAGAGCGGGGTGACATCGATGAGCAGGACGTCCTTGCGCTCGCCCTTGAGGACACCGGCCTGCAACGCGGCGCCGACGGCGACGACCTCGTCCGGGTTCACACCCTTGTTGGCTTCCTTGCCGGTCTCGCGCTTGACGAGTTCGGCGACGGCGGGCATACGGGTGGAACCACCCACGAGGACGATGTGGTCGATGTCGGACACCTTGATGCCGGCCTCGCGGATGACGTCCTCGAACGGCTTCTTGGTGCGGTCGAGCAGGTCCTTCGTGAGGTCCTCGAACTTCGCGCGGGTCACGGTCTCGGAGAGCGAGACGGGGCCCGAGTCGGTCAGCGACAGGTACGGGAGGTTGATGCTCGTGGACGTGGAGCTGGAGAGCTCCTTCTTCGCCTGCTCCGCGGCCTCCTTGAGGCGCTGCAGGGCGATCTTGTCACCCGAGACGTCGACGCCCGTGGTCTCCTTGAACTGCTTGATCAGGTAGTCGACGAGACGCTGGTCCCAGTCGTCTCCACCGAGACGGTTGTCACCGGCGGTGGCGCGCACCTGGATCGTGGAGAAGTCGTCGTCCTTGCCCACCTCGAGGAGGGAGACGTCGAACGTTCCGCCACCGAGGTCGAAGACGAGGATGAGCTCGTCCTCCTTGCCCTTGTCGAGGCCGTAGGCCAGGGCGGCCGCGGTCGGCTCGTTGATGATGCGGAGCACGTTGAGGCCCGCGATCTCACCGGCCTCCTTGGTGGCCTGACGCTCGGCGTCGTTGAAGTACGCCGGAACCGTGATGACGGCGTCGGTCACGGTGTCGCCGAGGTAGGACTCGGCGTCGCGCTTGAGCTTCTGGAGGATGCGCGCGGAGATCTCCTGCGGCGTCCACTTCTTGCCGTCGACGTCGAAGCTCCAGTCGGTGCCCATGTGGCGCTTGACCGAGGCGATCGTCCGGTCGACGTTGGTGACGGCCTGGCGCTTCGCGGTCTCGCCGACGAGCACCTCCCCGTCCTTGGTGAAGGCGACGACCGAAGGGGTCGTGCGGAAGCCCTCGGCGTTGGCGATGACCTTGGGCTCGCCACCCTCGAGGACGCTGACGACGGAGTTGGTGGTTCCGAGGTCGATACCGACAGCACGTGCCATGTGTTCTCTCCTTTGTTGGGAAGTCTGTAGTGGTCTGGAAACCTGCGGCGATCAGGGAAACCTGAGTCGCGATGACTCAAGTGTACGCCGAGGCCTGAGGGCTGTCAAATGAACTTGATATGAACAGGCTCAAGTTTTGCCCGCCCGGTATCAGAAGGGCGCATCCGCCGCTTCCTCGGTGAAGGTGACGGTGTTCGACGGCGGCGGGCGGTCGATGTAGACCCTCCCCGCCGGACTCGTCCAGGCGTAGAGCCCGCCGCCACGCGCCTCGACATGCCAGGCGGACTGATGTTTCAAGACGTGATGCCGACGGCACAGGTGACCGAGATTCGAGGCGGTCGTCTGCCCGCCGAGCGCAGCGTCGCGGTGGTGATCGATGTCGCATTGCGCGGGCGGGTACCCGCATCCGGGGAATCGGCACCGTTGATCCCTCGCTCTCAGATGGCGCCGCAACTCGGCGTTCGGTCGATATCTGTCCACGGCCAGGACCCCGCCTGTCACAGGATGCGTGAGGATCCGGTCCCATCCGGAAGCCGCGCCTGCCAGCCTCCGTGCCGTGACCGGGTCGACAGGGGTGCGACCGTCGAGCTCTGCCGGCGCTGTGCCCCGACCGAGGAGGGTCATGATGGGGATCGTGACCGCGACCGTGGGCACGATGGCGGCCAGGGCGCCGTCGCAGTCGTCATGGCCGGCCAGCGCACCGGTGAGGAGGAGGTCGAGCGCGAGATCGGCCCTGGACTGCGCGACGGTTCGCAGGTCCGTCGGGTCGTCGTCGGCCTGCGCGGTTTCGGCCATGGTGGTCAGTCGATCGAAGACACCGTGCACCAGCGCTGCCGGCCCCAGGAGTCCGAGTTCAGCCATCCCGTCAGGGGCGTCCCGCACCCACACGCGGCGCTGCTCACGGGCATCCTCATGGCGCTCACCGAGCGGTCGGGCATGGAACTCCTCCGCGACTCGGCGCGCCATCCCGGCCACACGATTCGGCGCCTCGCTCTCGGCGAAGGCGATCATCCGCGCAGAGAAGGCGTCGCGATCCGCCTCGTCTTCGAGGTGCGCGCCCGCCTCCGCGATGACGCGGGCGTGTCCGGCAGTGATCCGCCCGGCGCCCCATGCGCCCCACAGCCGAGGAAAGCGCTCCACGATCCAGACCGCATCGGCCATCCGCCGCTGCACCGTCCTGTCGCTCGTCCGCAGCGCGGCAGCGAACTCCGCCGCGACCGTGCGCACGCTCAGATCCGCGCCGTCCGGATGCGCGGCCTGCGCCGCGACCTCGACGGCGAGGCGCGATCCCAGAGCCAGGATCCCATCCCGCGCAGCCTGCAGACCACTGATCGTCCGCTCGACACCGACGAGCATCTCCGTGAGCGCTCGGAGCGCCTCCACCTGCTCGATCGTCGCGTCCGCCAGTCCTGCCATACCCCGAGTGAAGCAGGGGCCACCGACATTGAAAGCCCAGTTCAGAAGCGGTAAACGATATTCCGGAATCCTCTGCGCGCGAAGGAGGCCACACCGAGCCCGCTCCGCCTCGACGACCGCGAGCCGCCATGCTTGACTCTCACACGGTGTCAGACAGGAGAACAGAGACATGTTCTCCATCGGAGCGTTCGCGCAGATCGGCCAGGTGACCCACCGGATGCTCCGGCACTGGGACACGGCCGGGCTGCTCGTCCCCGCCCACGTGGACGAGTTCACCGGCTACCGGTCGTACGATCCGTCGCAGCTCGAGCGTCTGCACCGGATCGTCGCCCTGCGTCAGCTCGGCTTCGGTCTCGACGACATCTCGGCGATCCTCGCCCAGGGCGTCGACGCCGACCGGATCGCGGCACTCCTGCGCATCCGGCGTGCCGAGGTGGAGCAGGAGCACCGGCTCGCCGCCGCGCGACTCGTCGATGTGGAACGGCGCCTCCACCTCATCGAGGAGGAGAAGCACATGTCGCAGATCGAGATCGTCCAGAAGCCCCTCCCCGCCGTGCGCCTCGCGGCCATCCGCACCGTCGTCGCCGAGCAGCCGGCGGTCGCCGAGGTCGTGGGCCCCTCCTTCGACGCCGTGGCCGAGGTCATCGGCGACGAATGCGGAGCCCTCACCACTCCGATCGCCCAGTACCGGACGCTGCCGGACGGGATGGAGGTCGTCGCCGGGTACTCCTACTCCGGCCCCGCCGCCGACGGGGTCAAGATTATCGAACTCCCCGCCGAGGAGGACGCCGTCTGTGGCGTGCACCTCGGATCGATGGAGCGGATCGCGGAGAGCTGGCACGCCATCCACACCGAGGTCGTCGCGCGCGGCCTCGTGCACGCCGGGCCCTGCCGGGAACTGTACGTGCGCGCCCTCGGGGACGACCAGTCGGACTGGGTCACCGAGCTCCAGCAGCCCGTCGCGCGCCGCTGACGCGGCGCCCGACCTGCGGGCAGGATGGGGGCATGATCCGTGCCGTGCTCTTCGACCTCGACGGGGTCGTCCGTCACTTCGATCACGACCCCGACCTGGAAGCGCGGCACGGCCTCCCGGACGGCACGATCCTCCGCATCGCCTTCGCGTCGCCGCTGATCGAGGCGGTGACCACGGGCGCCCTCACACGGGAGGAGTGGATCACCCGAGTCGGTGAGGCTGCCGGCTCCCCCACCGCCGCACGGGAGTGGGGGCGCACGCCGTTCGCCGCCGACCCGGACGTGCTCGCGCTCGTCGACGAACTGCGATCCCACGGGATCATCTGCGCCATCCTTACGAACGGCACCGACACGATCGCCGACGAGCTCGAGGTCAGCGGCATCGGGGCGCACTTCGATCGGGTGTTCAACTCCGCCGAGATCGGGCACGCCAAGCCCGACGTGCGAGCGTTCCGCCACGTGGTGGACGACCTCGTTCTCGTGCCAGAGGAGATCTTCTTCCTCGACGATTCGGAAGGGAAGCTCAGCGGCGCACGAGAGGTCGGCATGTACACACACCACTTCTCCGGCGTCGCCGGCCTCCGCACCGCTCTGGCAGCGGCCGGCGTCATGGTGCCCCGCTAGGCTGACCGCATGAACCGCACCCCCGTCCGACGGCTCGCAGCCGCGGTCCTCGCCGCCGCTGCAGCGCTCTCGCTGAGCGGGTGCCTGTACGCGCAGATCCCGGAGTCCGCTCCGACGGCCCCGTCACCGACCGCGGGCCCGCAGACGGACACCCCGGCGGACGAGCCGACCGGCGGCACGACCTTGTCCTTCGCGGAGGGCACCGAGCTCTCCGCCGACGCCTACATCGAGTGGGGCGACGGGCTCCTCACGCATGACAGGTGGAAGACGGTGGCCCCCGATGACGGCAACGGAGGCTGGACCTACGGCACGGTCGACGGCACCTGCACCGCCCAGTTCTGGCAGGGTCTCATCGCTGACGTGCCGACCGTGAGCGGCGACGACTCCGTCTCGTCCGACGCGATCCTCGGCGTCCTGCTGCAGTCGACCACGACGGACATCACCCCGCACGCGAAGACCGGCGAGTTCAGCTACCTGAGCGGAGGCACGGGCGGTGTCGAGAACCGCTGGGTCGCGGGCGGGGACGGCGACCGCTCCTGGATCATGGCGGCACGCGCCTTCACGAAGACCGGGGTCGGCCTCTACGTCATCGTGGACTGCACCGGCGCCGATCCGGCTGCCATCATGGACGAGGTCAACGAGGCGAACGCGATCGTCGTCACGCCCTGACCGAGGTCACTTGCCCCCGGGAGGGCCGACCAGCAGCAGGATCACGTAGAGCGCGACGATGCCCACGACCAGCAGCACCGCGAGCACCCAGGGGCGGCGGAGGAACCAGCGCATCAGGCGGTCGTACCAGCGGCGGTCACGCGGGTCATCGGTGGCGTCGAGGCGCCAGTCGCCCCGAAGACGACCGGTGCGGTGCAGCCAGATCTCCATCGGGATGGTCGCGTACGGCACGACCGCGCTGAGGACGGCGAGCACGCCGACGCCGGGGTGCCAGCGCTGATTGAGCGCGACGAGGACGGCGGTCGCGGCGTAGGCGAGGAACACGAAACCGTGGATGCCGCCGCCGACCGTCACGACGACTCCGGGGGCTCCGACGGCGCGGGCGATGATCGCGGCGATGAGGAGGGTCCAGGTGATCGCCTCCGCGATCGCGAGGACACGGTACAGGCGGCCAGGGGTGCGGAACACGGAACTCCTCGGGTGGGGTACCCCTCCAGCGTATCCCGCTTCGAATCGCCCACTTGGCCCCATCCGGCGCCGAAATGGAGCAAGGTGAGCGATTCGAAGGGGAATAGGGGGACGGCAGCCGACGTTGCCGAAGGCATGGTGACGGTGGACGCGGATGCGCTGTCCGCTGTGCTCGGCACGGTGGATCTGCGGGTGGGGATCGCCCGCCGCGTGCGGCTGAGCCCCGGAGGACTCCTGCCGCTGCCGCCCGGACGCATCACCCTCGTCTACCTCGCCGACGGCGCCGTGCACGGGCATCCGCCTCTGGGCACGGGCTGCCGCCTCGACGTGGACCGTGACTCGCAGCAGCTCACGGTCGAGGACCCAGGACACCGCGACCGACTCGTCGCCGGCGACGCCTTCCTGCTGCTCCGCGGAGATACCTTCGCGCTGGAGGCCGACGCCGACACCGCGCTCCTCGTCGTCGACATCGAGCTCGCGGACACCGCCTCTCCCCTCCCCGCGCTCCTGCCGCCCTTCCTCACGGTGACCGGATTCGACGCGCTGGAGCCGGCCGCCGCCGCCCTCGCCGAGAACATGGGCGTGGTCGACGCGGCCGCGTGCCCGGTGCGCCAGGGCGACCCGCTGATCTGCCGGATGATGGCGACCACCGTGCTGCTCTCGGTCATCCGGGCCTGGGCGGCCAACGGCTGTGCGCCCGCGGGGTGGCCCTCACTGTCGAAGGACCCCTTCCTCGACCGTGTGGTGGACGCCATCCATGAGCAGCCGGGACGGGACTGGACCGTCGAGCGCCTGGCCGCCGTCGGGGCCATGTCGCGCTCGGCCTTCGCGGAGCGGTTCCGCCTGGCCGTGGGCCGCTCCCCCGCCGACTATGTGACGGAGGTGCGGATCGACGCCGCAAAGCGGATGCTCCAGGCCGGGCAGTCGGTCTCGAGCGTCTCGCGCGAGCTCGGCTACGCCTCGGACGAGGGCTTCAGTCGTGCCTTCCGCCGCCGGACGGGGATGACGCCCTCCTCGTGGCGCGCCTCGCACTCCCTGGTTCCTGCCTGATCCCACGACCTCTTCCCCCGCGCGGGCGGGCACGGCGTCAGGAGCGGGAGCTGCGGCGGTTCGAGAGGCCGAACAGCACGGCACCGGTGAGGAGCGAGACCGCACCGATGGCGTAGACGAGCTCGATGCTCAGGGTGTCGACGAGGAGTCCGCCCACGCCCGCCGCGAGAGTGATCGCGCCCTGGAACCCGACGACCACGAGGCTCCCCCCGGCCTCCAGGCGGTCCGGCATCCGGTGGCCCACCCAGGTGTTCACGACGATCAGCCACGACGAGAAGAAGAAGCCCCAGAGGAGCACGACCGCACCGATGCCGATGATCGATCCGGAGAAGAGCACCATCGACAGCACGGCGGCCGAGATCACCAGCGGCGCGAACACCGCGAAGAAGGCGAAGGAGCGGTCGATCACGAGGCCGATGGAGAGGTTGCCGAGAAGGCCTCCGACACCGAACAGCGCCAGCAGCACGACGATCGTCGAGGCGTCCACGTCCGGGATGCGCTCCAGCGCGAGGCGGACGTAGGTGTAGGCGAGGAAGTGGCCGAGCACGACGAGCACGTGTCCGACCATCCCGAGTCCGATGCCCGGACGCCGCACCGTGTCGACGAGCAGACGCAGGCTCGACGCCCGCTCAGCCGGCACGGTCGGCAGCGCCCATCGCAGGGCCACGGCCAGCACCACCATGAGCACTCCCGCGATCGCGAACACGGCACGCCAGTCGACGACCTCGCTCAACATGACCCCGAGCGGGACGCCGGCGACCGTGGCGAGCGAGACACCCGCGGAGGTGAACATCACCCCGCGACCGAGGTGCTCCGGCCCCGCGAGCCGCGCGGCGACCGTGATCGACATCGTCCAGTAGGCACTGATCGCCGCTCCCAGCAGGAACCGCGCCAGCAGCACGACCACGAGGTTCGGAGCGATCGCGACCACGAGGTTCGACACGGCCGCGGCGAGCGCCATCCACACCAGCAGCGACCGACGGTCCAGACGGGGGAACACGAGCCCCACGGTCGGGGCGACGAAGAGCCCGACGAGCGCGGTGACGGTGACGGTCTGACCGGCCTGGCCGGGAGTCACCCCGAGGCCGTCCGCCATCTCGGTGAGCACTCCGTTGGGGAGGAACTCGGCGGTCACCAGCAGGAAGCCCATCACCATGAGGGCGATGAGTCCGCCGTAGCGGATGCGGTCGACGCGGGTGGTCGGCAGGGTCGGGACGGGGGCGGTCGTGGTCATGCTTCCAGACTCGCAACGGGGGCGGGCGCGCGCCCGACCGGTCGTCCGCCGCATCCGACCGATCGTCCGGCCCTGGACAACCCCCGGGAGACCCCCTAGGCTCGACGACGCACCGGGACCCGCCCGGGAAGCCCGAGCGAAGGAGGCGATGAGATGAACGCTGTCGTCGTCGCGCCTATCGCCGACCACCTTCCCTTCGAGGCCACCCGCTCCTGATCGCCGCGTGGCCTCCCTTCCCGGAGCCACACCGTGACCGAATCCCCCGCTTCCTCGGAAGCCGCGTCCTTCGACGCCACCTCCTTCGATTCCCTCGAGACCGCCCTCTCCTTCGCCGAGGTCGAGCCCGGCCCGAACCAGCGCTGGACGACCTGGCCCTCGTCCACCCCCACCGAGCGGGGACCGGACCCCCGCCCCGCCTGGGTGGTGACCTCTGCCGGCGCCCTGGACACCGAGCTCGGCATCCTGAAGACCGGCAAGGAGGCCGACGTGTTCCTGCTGGAGCGCGCCGTGCCCGACGACCCGACGCAGCGCACCCTCCTCGCCGCCAAGCGCTACCGCGGCATCGAGAACCGGAGCTTCC
The DNA here is from genome assembly GCF_002871415.1 of Microbacterium sp. UMB0228. Lineage (NCBI taxonomy): Bacteria > Bacillati > Actinomycetota > Actinomycetes > Micrococcales > Microbacteriaceae > Microbacterium > Microbacterium sp. UMB0228. Next base: position 294,200 of record NZ_PNFU01000005.1, read on the forward strand.
AGCGCTCCGCCGTCTACACCGAGGGACGCAGCACGCGGAACACCCGCGACACGCGCGCCCTCGCCAAGAAGACCGCCCACGGACGGGAGGTCGCCGCAGCCCAGTGGTCGCTCGCGGAGTTCGAGGCCCTGTGCCGGATGTGGGAGCGCGGCGCCCCGGTCCCCTATCCCGTGCAGGTCAGCGGTACCGAGGTGCTCATGGAGTTCCTCGGCGACGACCGGGGCATCGCGGCACCCCGGCTCGCCCAGGTGCGCGGGTCGAACGCCGAGATGCAGGAGTACTTCACGCAGGTGGTCGAGCTCATGCGGGTCTTCGCCGCCGCAGGCTTCGCGCACGGCGACCTCTCCGCCTACAACCTCCTCGTGCACGAGGGGCGGGTGCGGGTGATCGACCTGCCGCAGATCGTCGACGTGATCGCGAATCCGCAGGGCCTCGACCTCCTGCACCGCGACTGCGTCAACGTGTGCGACTGGTTCGCACGGCGACGGGTGGAGTGCGACGCCGAGGCCCTGTTCGCGGACCTCCTCGGGACGCTGTTCTGACTCCCGGTGTCAGGAGGCGAGTCGGGCGGCGAGAAGGGTCACCAGCTCGTACACGACGTGGCTCGCGGCGATCCCGGTCATCTGGGCGTGATCGTACGCGGGCGACACCTCCACGACGTCGGCGCCGACGATGTCGCGGTCGCGCAGCGCCCGGAGGATGCGCAGCAGCTCGCGGCTCGTCAGCCCTCCCGCCTCGGGGGTCCCGGTGCCGGGCGCGTGCGCGGGGTCGAGCACGTCGATGTCGATCGAGACGTACAGCGGCTTGTCGCCGATGCGGGTGAGGATGCGGTCGATCGCGGCCTCCACCCCGTGCTCCTCGATGTACTCGCTGGAGACGATGGAGAAGCCGAGGCGCTCGTCGTCCTCGAGGTCCTGCTTCGAGTACAGGGGTCCGCGGGTGCCGACGTGGCAACTCGCGGTGAGGTCGATCAGCCCCTCCTCGCTCGCGCGGCGGAAGGGGGTGCCGTGCGTGATGGGGGCCCCGAAGTAGGTGTCCCACGTGTCCAGGTGCGCGTCGAAATGGAGGACCGCGACGGGACCGTGCTTCGCGGCCACCGCCCGCAGGAGCGGAAGGGCCACGGTGTGGTCGCCGCCGATCGTGACGAGGCGCTGCACCTGGTCACCGAGGGCCACGGCTGCGCGCTCGACCTCGGTCACCGCCTCGGTGAGGTCGAACGGGTTCACCGGGATGTCCCCCGCATCCACCACCTGGGCGAGCTGGAACGGCGACACGTCCTGCGCGGGGTTGTAGGGCCGCAGCAGCCGCGACGACTCCCGCACGTGCGACGGGCCGAAGCGGGTGCCGGGGCGGTAGCTCACGCCGGAGTCGAACGGGATGCCGACCACCGCGATGTCGGCGCGCGGCACGTCCTCGATACGGGGCAGTCGGGCGAAGGTGGCGATGCCGGAGTACCGCGGGTTCACGGAGGCGTCGACGGGGCCGATGTTGTCGGTCATTTCTCGTTCCTGTTCGTCGGGAGGTGTGGGTCTCAGAGGGCGTGCTGCGGGATGTGCACGAGCTGCACCCCGCCGTCGGCGATGGCCGCGCGAATGCTGGGGGCGATGTCGGCGCGTGTTGCCGCCCGTCGCCCGGTCGCCCCGAAGGCGATGGCGAGCGCGGCCCAGTCCGGCTGCACGAGGTCGACGCCGACCGGGGTCATGCCCCGGTCGAGCTCGTTCTGGCGGATCTCCGCGTACCCGCCGTTGTCGACGCACACCACGGTGACGTCGAGACGCTGCTCGACGGCGGTGACGAGCTCGTTCACGCAGAACATCAGAGCGCCGTCGCCGATGACGGTGACGACCGGGCGTTCGGTCTGCGCGACGGCCGCGCCGATCGCGGCGGGGAGGCCATAGCCGAGCGTGGCGTACGTCGGCGTGTAGAGGAGGGAGTGCGGCTGCTCCTGCCGCAGCACGCTGCCGAGCGCCATGTACACGATCTGGGAGGAGTCGCCGGCGACGATCACGTCGGCAGGGAGGGCGGCGGCGATGATCTCGGCCAGCGCGACGGTGTCCGGCGCGGTCTCCCGCGACTCGGCCTCGATCGCGGCCCACTCGGCCGTGAGGTCGCGGGCGGGACGGGCGGGGTCCGGCAGCAGGGGCAGGAGGGCGTCGGTCACGGCGGCGGCGTCTCCGGTGAGAGCGACCGTCGCGGTGAGGTTCTTGTCCCGCTGCTCCGGAGAGATGTCGACGCGGATCACGGCGCCGCGTGCCTCGAGCCGCGGAGCCCAGAGCTCCGCCTCACCCAGCTTCGAGCCGACCACGAGCAGCACGTCGGCGTCTTCGGCCACGGCCCGTGCGGCGGCGAGGCGCAGGTTCGAGCCGAGGGAGAGCGGGTGCCGTTCGTCGAGCACCGCCTTGCCGTTGAGGGTCGTGAGCACGGGGGCTCCGAGCCGCTCGGCCACCGCGGCGATCTGGTGCGCGGCGTCCACCGCACCCCCACCGGCCACGATCACCGGGCGGCGGGCGGCGGACAGCAGCCGGGCGGCCTCGGCGAGCGCGATCGGATCCCCGGAGACGCGGTCGGGCATCGGACGCGGCTTCCGGTCCTCCGCGGGCACGGCGGCGGGCGCCTCCAGCACGTCGAGCGGGATCTCGATGTGCACGGGCCGGGGACGGCCGGTGCGGAAGAGGTGGAAGGCGTCATGCACGGCCCGCACCGCCTCCGCCGCGGTCGACACCCGTCGCGACCACTCCGCGATCGCGCCGACCATGGCCGTGGCGTCCTTGGTCTCGTGCAGCGTGCCGACGTCGGCGAACTCCGCCCCGACCGGCACGCCGGGCGAGAGCACGATGAGGGGTCGCGACTCGCAGAACGCGGTGCCGATCGCGCTCATCGCGTTCTGCAGGCCGGGGCCCGAGGTCGTGATCACCACACCGGGCAGCCCGGTCTGCTGCGCCCACCCATCGGCACCGTACCCCGACCCCTGCTCGTGGCGGTTGGTCACGGCGCGGATGCCGAGGTCGGCGAGGGGCCGGTAGAACTCCAGGTTGTGCGTGCCGGGGATGCCGAAGACCGCGGTCACCCCGTAGGCGCGGATGGTCTCCAGGACCGCACGGCCTGCGGTGTCGGCGTACCGGTCGTCTCCGGTGGTGTCGGTGCTCATCGTGTCATCCTCACATCGCGTGCCGACGGACGCCGTCGACCCAGGTCTCACGGACCTCGATCGCCGCGATCTCCTCGGCCGGCACCGTGAGCGGGTCGTCCGAGAGCACCGCGAAGTCGGCGTACTTGCCCGGCTCCAGGGAGCCGAGGTCGTCCTCCCGGCCGATCGAGACCGCGCCCTCGATCGTGTGCGCCCGGAGCGCCGCGGTCGCGGAGATGCGCAGGTCGTCCGGGCCGAGCGTGTGCCCGCGCCGGGTGACCCGGGTGACCGCGGTCTGGATCGCCTCCAGCGGGATGGGCTCGGCGACCGGGGCGTCCGAGGAGATCGTCATGGGCACGCCCGCACGCTCGAACTCCCCGAGGGGGTTGAAGCGCTCACCGGGCGTGCCGATGGCCTCCTCCACGCCCTCGCCCCAGTTGAAGTAGTGCTGCGTCTGGTTCACGGGACGGATGCCGGCGGCCGCCATCCGCTCGATCTGCCCGGGGGTCGGCAGTCCGCAGTGCTCGATGCGGTGCCGGGCATCCGCATCCGGGCGCTCCGCGAGCGCGGCCTCGATCGCCGACACGACCATCTCGATCGCGGTGGGCGACTGGGCGTGGGTCGCGGTCTGGAGTCCGGCCGCGTGCGCCTTGCGGATGAGCTCCGCGTAGTCGGCGGGCTCGTGGTAGAGCTGGCCGGTGCGGCAGGGGTCGCCGACGTAGCCGTCCGGGAAGTACGCGGTCCAGCCGCCCAGAGTGCCGTCGGCGTAGAACTTGATGCCCGCGAAGCTCAGGTGCGCGTTGCCGAACTGCCCGACGAGCCCCATCTCCAGCGCCTCGTCGAGCAGGTGCGACAGCAGGTACATCGACACGCGCAGCTCCAGCCGCCCGGCCTCGGCGAGCCGCAGGTACATGTCGAACTCGCGGCGCGTGACCTGACAGTCGCCGATGGAGGTGACCCCGCCCGCGAGGAACCGCTGCGTCGCCGCGTCGAGCTGGCGCAGGTGCTCCTCCGGCTCGTCCGCGAGGTGGAAGTTCGGACCGTGGTGACCGATCTTCACCCCGTGGACGCCGGTGAGGATGTTGCACGCCGCGTCGGACAGTTCGCCGGTGAGCTCGCCGTCGGCGTCGCGGAAGAACTCGCCGCCGTCCGGGTTCGGGGTGTCCCGGTCCACGCCGTTGAGGTCGAGCGTGTACGAGTTCACCACCCCGCCGTGGCCGGAGGCGTTCATGAGGTACACCTCGCGGTCGGCGGCCACCTCGTCGAGCTCGAACCTGGTGGGGTGCCGCTTCTCGGCGAGGTTCCGCTGCTCGTAGCCGTAGCCGCGCACGGGGCGCCCGGCGGGGAGCTCGGCGGCCGCGGCCTTCAGCAGCGCCACGATCTCCGGGATGCTCCCCGCCTTCTCGGGGCCGCAGTCCACCCAGGTCATCATCTGCCCGAACATCAGCGGATGCGCATGCGCGTCCACGAAGCCGGGCACGACGACCGCCTCCCCCAGATCGACGCGCTCCGGAGTGAGGCCGGCCCGTGCCGCCACGTCCTCGCACTCCGCCGCCGTGCCGAGGGCGATGATGCGCCCCCGGTCGGTCAGCATCGCGGTGACGGTGGTGTCCGCCGGGTCCGCCGTGTGGATGGCTCGCGCGGTGACGAGGACGGGAGCGGCCTGGGCCGAGCGGTCGAAGGGGGTGAGCTTTCTCATGATGCCTGTTCGCGGTGGTGTCGTGCGGGGGAAGGGTGCCGGTCAGGGCAGGCGGTTCGCCGTGGTGTCGGTCCGGGCGGTGAACGACGCCGTGACCGGGGCCTCGTCGGAGTGCTGCGGCGCGAGACGCGTGCAGATCCCGGCGATGACGGCCATGCCCACGAACATCGCGATCACCGACCAGACGCTGCCGGTCCAGGCGATGAGCTGCGTCGCGAACCAGGGCGAGAATCCGGCCCAGATGGCGGCGCCGACGCCGTACGACAGCGCGATGGACGTGTAGCGCGCCTGCGGACGGAACATCTGGGCGAGGATCGCCGCGATCGGGGCGTAGGTCGCACTCATCGCGATGCGTACGAGCGAGGCGAAGAGGAAGATCAGCGGCTCCACGCGGCCCGGCATCATCAGCAGGAACGGGGCGAAGGTCAGCACCGAGGTGATCAGGCCGATGTACATCACGTTCTTCCGGCCCCACTTGTCGCCGAGCCAGGCGACCGGCAGCGTCACGACGAACTCCACGAAGGAGGCCAGGGTCATCGCGTCGAGGATGACCTGCTCGCTGATCGCGATGGGCTCACCCGTCGCGTACGCGGTGGCGAAGGTCGTGGCCAGGTAGTAGCCGCCGGTGGAGATGGGCAGGATGCCGATGCCGAGGAGGATCGGCTTCCGATTGACACGAAGGGCGAAGGCGAGCGGCATGGACTGCTTGCGGCCCTCGATCTTCTCCTCGAAGACCGGCGACTCCTCGACGCGATACCGGACCCAGAGGCCGACTCCGATCAGCACGATGGACAGCAGGAACGGGATGCGCCAGCCGCCGTCGATGATGAACGTGTCGCCGCCGCGGGCCATGATCGCGAAGATGCCGGAGGCGAGGAGGGCGCCGGCCGGGTTGCCGAGCTGCGTGAAGCCGCCGTAGAACGTCTTCGACTTCTCGGGAGCGTGCTCGACGCTCATGAGCACCGCGCCGCCCCACTCGCCGCCGACCGCGAGGCCCTGGATGGCGCGGAGCAGGATGAGGAGGATGGGGGCGAGGATGCCGATGTTCTCGTAGGTCGGGAGGCAGCCGACGAGGACGGTCGCGGCCCCCATCAGCAGCAGCGTGATGACGAGCGAGACACGCCGACCGAGCTTGTCGCCGATGTGGCCGAAGACGATGCCGCCGAGGGGGCGGACGAGGAAGGCGACCGCGAACGTCGCGAACGCCGCGGCGGTCTCGGCCAGGGGGTCGTCGCTCGGGAAGAACAGCGGGCCGAAGACGAGGGCGGCGGCCGTGGCGTAGACGTAGAAGTCGTACCACTCGATGGTGGTGCCGACGAAGGCGGCGAAGCCGGCGCGGCGCGCGCGGCTGTGGACGCCGCTTCGGGGGGTGGGGGTAGTGGTCATGGACCCGCTCCTTCGCGGATGGTGTCGGATAGCGAAGGATGCTACGGACGTGCAGCATCGTGGGCAAGGGCAGAACTCCAGCGATACGCGTCGTTCACTGGATTTGTGTGAGACGCATCGCGCACTCCGGGCCTTCCGCTCGGTCGAACAGCGCTCTACGCTGAGGTTTTGCGGGGACGAGCGTGCACTGCGGGGAAATCGACGGAATCGGACGGCACATGGACTTCGACGCGGAACTCATCCGGGCGCTGCAGGAGGACGGCCGCGCCAGCATCCTCTCCCTCGCCGAGCGCGTCGGCCAGTCCCGCGCCGTCGTGGCGGCTCGTCTGCGCACGCTGCTCAGCGACCGCACGGTGCGGGTGGTCGCGGCCGTGGACCCCGTGTTCCTCGGGCAGCACGTGCTCGCCCACGTGTCGATCCGGACCGACGGGGCCGTCGAGGTGGTCGCCGAGCACCTGCGCGACATGTCCGAGACCGTGCTGGTGTCGGCGGTCGGCGGCGCCCACGACATCGTGACCGAGGTGCGGGTGGGCTCGATGTCGGAGCTCCACGACCTGCTCGCGCGCATCCGCGGGAGCGCCGGGGTGCTCGACATCAACACCATCATCTACTCGACCGTGATCAAGGGGTTCTTCGTCTCGGAGTACCACGGGGGCGTGACCCTCGACGGCATCGACGAGGCCCTCATCGAGCACCTGCAGTCCGACGGGCGGATGAGCTTCCGCGCCCTCGGCGAGCAGGTGCGACTCTCCCCCAGCGCGGTCGCCACCCGGGTGCAGCGGCTCATCGACGCCGGGGTCATCAAGATCAGCGCTGTGGAGGCCCGAGGGCTCGCGCACCGGCAGCTCTCGATGGGCGTGGGCATGACGCTCGGAGACGACGACGAGGCCGTGATCGACGAGCTGCGACGGGGGCGCGGCGTCGACTTCGCGGCGCGGACCCTCGGGCGGTTCGATGCCGTCGCGACCCTCGTGGAGCCCTCCGCCGGAGCCCTGTACGCGAGTCTCGAGCGCCTGCGCGCGCTCCCCGGAGTGACTCGCATCGAGGCGTGGCTGCATCTCGCGGTGCTCAAGGAGGACTACGCCCGCACCCTCCGCCCCCTCCGCACCGACTGACCCCCGTCCCCGTCCCCGTCCCAGGATCAAAACTGCGCCTCGTTCACCCACCCCCGGCACGTTTCTGCACACTCACCGCGAGGGGTTCCCCACGCGGGATGGAAACGGAGCTTCGGGAGGCGTGTGGAGGACACTTTTTGATCCGGCGCCCTCCGCACTCCCACCGGGAGGGGTTCACGGTGCGGGATGAACAAGGGGCGTCGGGAGGCGCACCGAGGGGCCTTATCGGTCCCGCATCGGTGGCGCGCAGGCGGGACCGGGGCGGGGCCGGGACCGGGGCGGATAGGGGGGTCAGGGGGTGAGGGGGGCGAGGAAGGCACGGCGGACGGCGGCGACGTCGGCGTCCTCGCGCGTGGGATGCACGCGGTTGAGGAGCAGCACGCCGTAGGCGCCCGTCTCGGGGACGACCGCGAAGCACGTGCCGGTGAAGCCGGTGTGGCCGACCGCGTCGAGGTCGCCCATCCACGCGGCATCGCGCACGCGCAGGCCGATCGCCTGCCCGTAGCCGGCGTCGGCCTGGATCGACGGGGTCGTCATCCCGCGGAACGACTCCCGTGACAGCACTCGACCCTGCGGCCCCTCGCCCTCGTCGCGGAGGAGACGGGCGAGAGCGGCGACATCCCCCACCGTGCCGAACAGTCCCGCGTGGCCGGCGGGACGGCCGAGCGCATGCGCGAGCTCGTCGTGCACCTCACCGCGCACGTTCCCGCGCTGCGGCTGCGTCTCGGTGGCGACCGAAGCGTCCCGCTCCGGAGCCGCGGTGAGCGACGCGGCGCCGATCCCCGCGGCCACCTCCGCCCAGAGCGTCGCGAGCGGGCGCTCGGAGACCCGTTCCAGATAGTCCCCGGCTGCGATGTACCCGACATCGGAATACAGGTGGCGCACGCCCGGTTCGGCACCGAGCGCCCGGCGACGCACGCGGGCCCGCAACTCCTCCCCGCGCACGCCCTCCCGCCACTCGCGCCCCTCCGCCGGCAGCCCCGAGGTGTGGGTGAGGAGGTGCCGGAGGGTGATGCGCTCCGCCCCGGCACCACTGCCCACCGTGACGACGTGCTCGACGGGCTCATCGAGGTCGATCACCCCCGCGTCGACGAGCCGCAGGGCGGCGATCGTGGTGAAGACCTTCGTCAGCGACGCGAGATCGAACAGGTGCGCGGCGGTGAGCGGAGCGGGATCGCCGTGCGCCGGCGACCCGAGGAGCTGCAGCTCTTCCGCTCCCCCGGCGACCGCGCGCACCGACGCCCACGCCGACCCCGGGGCTCCGTTCACCATGATCCGCCCGCGGCCGTCACTTGCTCATGCCGGAGGTGAGGCCGTTGATGATCTGCTTCGTCGCCAGGAGGAACAGCACCACGAGCGGGATGGTGGCGATCGTGAGTCCGGCGAACAGCTGCGGCCAATCGGTCGAGTACTCTCCGAAGAACCGAGTCAGGCCCACCGGGAGCGTGTACGAGTCGCGGTCGCGCAGCAGGATCAGCGGGTAGAAGAAGTCGTTCCAGACCGGCACGAACCGGAAGACGATCACGGTCGCGAGCGCCGGGCGCACGAGCGGCAGCAGGATCTGCAGGAACGTGCGCATCGGTCCGGCGCCGTCGATGCGCGCGGCCTCCTCCAGCTCGATCGGCAGCGCTCGGAAGAACACGGTCAGCACGAAGGTGGTGAACGGGATGCCGAGGGCGCCGTAGACGAGGATGAGGCTGAAGACGTTGCTCGTCATCTTGAGCGCGTCGAGCAGATAGAACAGCGGCAGGATCGCCAGGTGCACCGGCAGCATGAGGCCCGAGAGGAACACGGCCTCGATCCCGCGGAAGAACTTCGCCCTGGCCCGCGCGAAGGCGTAGGCGGCCAGCACCGACACGACCGTCGTGACGATGACCGACCCGACCGTGACGGTGATCGAGTTGACGAAGTACGTGTCGAACGAGGCGGTGATCCACGCGTTCTGGAAGCTCGTGAACGTCGGGGGGACGGGGAGTCCGAGCGGCTCGGTGGCGATCTGCTGCTGCGTGCGCAGGGAGTTGTTGACCATGAGCAGCAGCGGACCGATCGCGACCAGCGCGTATCCCCAGAGGAACACGTTGGCGAGGAGGCGGCCCACGAACGGGGTGTCGTTCGTGCGACGGGAGCGGCGCCGCGGGGCGGAGGGCCAGCCGGAGACGATCGCCTCGGTGGTCGGCTCCTGACGGGTGTCGAGGGCGGTGCTCATCAGAACAGCTTTCGTTCGGCGCGGCGCATCGTCGTCGTGATGACGACGGAGATGACCATGATGAAGATGAACAGGACGGTCGCGAGGGCCGAGGAGACCCCGATGGAGTTCGGGTTCCCGGACTCGAACGCGGTGCGGTAGAAGAGCAGCATCATCACGTCGGTGGAGCCGGCGGGAGCGCCGTTCGACCCGGCGAGCGCGAACGGGATGGCCATCGCCTCCATGCTGCCGATGAAGGTGAGCACGGTGATGATGCCGATCGTCGGGGTGAGCATGGGGAGGGTGATGTAGCGGAAGCGCTTCGCGGCCGTGGCCCCGTCGAGCGACGCCGCCTCCTCGATCTCCTCGGGGATGCCGCCGAGGGCCGCGCCGTACAGCAGGATCGGGAATCCGATCCACTGCCAGGCGCTGACCAGCACGATGACCCAGATCGCGAGCTGCGGATCGCCGAGCCACGGCAGCGCGAGGCTCTCCAGGCCGACGCCGCGGAGGATCGCGTTCACCGGCCCGAACAGCGGAGACAGCATCAGCGACCACAGGTAGCCGATGACCATCGGGCTCACGAGGTAGGGCAGGGCGAAGATCGTCTGGAAGAACCGCTTGGTGCGCTTGCGGCGGTGCAGCAGGGTCGCGATGCCGAGGCCGAGCGAGTTCTGGAAGACCAGGGCGCCGGCGAAGAGCAGCAGGTTGTGGCCGAACGCGTTCCACAGCTCGGAGGCGTAGGGCTCCTTGGTGAGGAGCGTGAGGTAGTTGCCGATTCCGGCGAATCCACCCTGCTTGGTGCCCTGCCAGTCGAAGAACGAGTAGCTGAGCGCGGCGAGCATCGGGTAGAGGATCAGCACCGCGAAGAGCACGGCGGCCGGGAGCACGAACAGCGCGGCCGTCGGCGTCGACAGCGCGATGCCGGTGCGGGGGCGCCGGCTCTTCGGCGGGCGCACGGGGAGGGTCAGAGCCATGGGGGTCCTTCGCTCGTGGTGGGGCGCCGGATGCGGCGCCCCACCACGCTCGGATCAGGAGGAGGGGGTGAACCAGGTGGAGATGCCCGACTGCAGGTCGGCGCCCAGCTGCTCCGGGGTCTTCTGACCGAGGAACATGGCCTGGATGTCCGGGCCGAGCACCGCGGTGCCGGTCGGGTCGCCGTACCGGAAGTCGACGAGCAGCAGGTACGGAGCCGGGTTGGCGGTGTACTGCTCGTTCATCTCCTGCATGAGCGGGTCGGAGTACTCCACCCCGGGGAGCGCGGAGAACTGGTCGACCTCGTCGGCGACGAGCTGGCCGAACTCCTTCGTCGTCATCCAGTTGAGCAGCTCGGTGGCCGCCTCCTGGTTCTCGCTGGCCGCGTTGATGCCGAAGCTGCCGTCCGCGTAGCCCGGAGTGACCGCGTGGTCGAGCGCGCTGTCGGGGGACGGCGGGACCTCGTAGACGCCCCACTCGGTGTCGGGCGCGGAGCTCTGGAACGTGGGCAGGTCGAACGAGCCGCCGGGCCACTGCGCGGCCTGGCCCGAGGTGAACTGCAGGACGGCGTCGGCGACGGCGATCGCGTTGACGTTCTTGTCGAGGTACTTCTGCATGTCCTGGACGATCTGCAGAGAGGACACGTAGGCGGGGTCGGTGAAGTCGACGTCGCCGGCGAGCACCTTCTCCTCGAAGTCCGCACCGCCGTAGTGCGCCGAGCCGACGATGTCGTGGAACATCGGCAGGACCCAGTCCTCGCGGGCGCCGAGCGCCATGGGGGTGACGCCCTCCTTCAGGAGGGTCTCCTGAAGCTCGATGAACTCGTCCCAGTCGGTGGGCTCCTCGAGGCCCATCTCGTCGAACATGGTCTTGTTGTAGAACATCTGCATGGTCTGGTACGCGAAGGGGACGCCGTAGGTCTTGCCGTCGTCCTTGCCCTGGGCCGCGCGCAGGACCGTCGGGTCGAACTGGTCGAGTCCGTCGACGATGTCGTCGATCGGCACGATCTGCTCCGACTGGATCGCCGACTGCACGCCGCCGTAGGCGCGCAGCATCGCGATGTCCGGACCATCGCTGCCCTCGAGGCCGGTGGCGAGGATCTGGTTGTACTCGGTCGGCTGGAAGCCCTCGAACTCGATGGTGACGCCGGGGTGGGACTCCTCGTAGGCGTCGAACACGGCCTCCCACTTCGGGGACGACGACGCCTGCCAGGACCAGACGGTCAGGGTGACATCGTCCTGGCCGTCGCCGCTCGAGGCTGCGGGCGCGCAGCCGGCGACGGCGAGTCCGGCGACCAGGATCCCTCCGGTGAGAGCGAGGCGGACGGGTCGGTTTCGCATGGTGTTCCTCTCGGGTGACGTCTTCGTCGCGGCACGGGGACGATGCCGACACTGCCACTGTGGGCAATCTCTTACAAAAATGCAAGCCTTTCTGAAAATTCCTACCGAGCGCAGACCCGACCTGCCATCATGGGCTCGTGCCGAACAGTGTCGTGACAGCCATCCATCAGCGCCTCTCCGCGCTCACTCCCACGGAACGCCGCATCGCCGAACGCGTGCTCGCCGAGCCGCAGGCGGTCCTCGAGAACTCCATCACCCGGCTCGCCGAGGAGTGCGGGGTGTCGGTCGCCAGCGTCGCGCGCTTCACCCGCAGCCTCGGGTTCCCCGGGTACCCCGACCTGCGGATCGCCCTGGCCGGAGAGCTCACGCGGAGCGCGTCCGAGCGCGAGCGCTTCCAGGTGTCCGCGGGCGATGTGAGCCGCCACGACGACGCCGCGACCACGGTGCGCAAGATCGCCTTCGCGGAGGCCGAGGCGATCGAGCGCACCGCCCGCCAGCTCGACATCGCCGAACTGGAGCGATGCGTCGCCGCGGTCCGCAGCGCGCGCCGCATCGACATCTACGGCGCGGCCTCCAGCGGGCTCGCCGCGCAGGACCTGGAGCAGAAGCTCCATCGCGCCGGTCTCGTCGCCCAGGCGCGGACCGACCACCACCTCGCCCTCACCGGCGCCGCGCTCCTGGACGATCGGGACGCCGCGATCGCCATCTCGCACTCCGGCCGCACCCTCGAGATCGTGCAGGCCGCCGAGGTGGCCGCCGCTGCGGGCGCCACTACCATCGCCATCACCAACAACCCGCGCTCGCCGCTCGCCCGCGCGTGCGCGCACACCCTCGTCACGGCGGTGTCGGAGTCGACCTTCCGGTCTGGCGCGATGGCCAGCCGCATCGCCCAGCTCGCCGTCCTCGACTTCCTCTACACGCGCATCGCGCAGGCCGACTACGACCGGATCTCCGCGAACCTCCAGCGCACGCACGACGCCGTCACCGCTCACAGAATCGATTGATCATGCAGCTCGGAATCGACCGCCTCCTCCACGACGACCTGACGCAGCCGCAGCGGGACCGCCTCCGCGGCGCCCGCATCGGGATGGTCACGAACGACCTCGCCCTCACCTCGACCCTCGCCCGTGGACGCGCAGGCCTCGCCGACGCCGGCTTCCCGCTCACGCTCCTCTTCGGCCCCGAGCATGGCCTCGACGGCCGAGCCCGGGAGGGGGAGCTGATCGGGGATCTGCGCGACACGGTGACCGGGCTCCCGGTGCGCAGTCTCTACGGCGAGAACGTGCGGCCGGCACCCGCCGACCTCGCTGAGCTCGACGTCGTGCTCATCGACCTGCCCGACGTGGGCGCGCGTTTCTACACGTACATCTGGACGATGAGCCATGTGCTCGAGGCGTGCGCCGACGCGGGCGTCGCCGTGATGGTGCTCGACCGCCCCAACCCGCTCGGCGGACGCCTCGAGCAGGCCGAGGGCCCGATGCTCGACGAGGCGGCGAACTCGCTCGTCGGGCGGTGGACGATGCCGATCCGCCACGGCTTGACGATCGGCGAGCTCGCGCGGCACTGGGTGCGCACGCGCCGGATCGACGTGGAGCTGCACGTCGTCGAGGTGCAGGGGTGGACGCGCGATCAGACCGCACTCGGCCGGCAGGAGCTGATCTGGATGCCGCCCTCGCCGAACCTGCCCAGCGCCGCGACCGCCCTCCTATATCCCGGGACGTGCCTGGCGGAGGGCGTGAACGTCTCCGAGGGTCGCAGCACGGCCGTGCCCTTCCGCGTCGTCGGCGCCCCGTTCATCGACGCCGAGCAGTACACGACCGCGTTCGTCACGCTCGCCCTTCCCGGCGTCACCGCCTCCCCCTACGGCTTCACCCCTCTGGTGCGGGATCACGCCGGCGAGGCCTGCCAAGGGCTCCTCCTGCACGTGACCGACCCGGACGCCTTCCGGCCCGTGCACACCGGCGTCCGCCTGCTGTCCCTGCTCGCCACCCTGTATCCCGAGGCGCTGGCCGAGCGGGCCCTGGTACCGATGCCCGGGGAGTCCGACTGGTCCCCTCTGGAGAAGCTGTTCGGGGTCGAGGGTGCCTTCCATCGGATCACGGCGGGCGAGTGGGACGAGCCGGAGTCGCTCGCGGTGCCGGACTGGCCGGGGCTCGTCGACGCCGACCTCCTCTACCGCTGACCGGCGGCCGCGCGGACGTCAAGGGGATGGCGCGGCGCGCGGCCGCCGCACAGGATGGCCGGTATGACGGACGACGGCCCCGCACGTACCGCGGACGGACACCACATCGTCGTGAACGGCCGTCGGTGGCGCGCCACCGATCCGTCGATCCCCGAGAACCTGCGGCAGGAGCTCGTCGACGAGCTCATGGCCGCACGGCGCGCGGTCAAGGCGGCGGAGCCCGACGCCCGCCGTCGCGTGCAGGATGCGAAGACCGCCCTCGGTGAGCGGGGTGCCCCGTGGTGGGAGGAGCCGTCCGCAGCGCAGGCCGAGGAGCGGATCGCCGCGACGATGCGCGCCCTCACCCGGAAACGCGCGGACTCGTCGATCTGCCCGAGCGACGTCGCCCGCGCGGTCGGCGGCGAGGAGTGGCGCGGCCGGATGTCCGACGTGCGCCGCGTCGCCGCGGATCTCGCCTCCCGCGACGTCGTGGTCGTCACACAGAAAGGCGAGCCGGTCCAGATCACCGACGCCCGGGGCCCCGTCCGGATCCGCCGCGGCCCCGCCCTCTGAACGCCCCGGGCGCCCGATACCGACGGCGCGCCGTCACCGGGCGTTCACCGTCCGCGGCCAGACTTCGACCATGACCTCACCCGATCCCGCGGCGGGCGCCCCCGAGCCCGTGGCGACAGCGAACAGCGGCGCCGTGGCCGTCGTCGGCCTCGATCTGCGCGGAGACACCCCCGCGCCTCGGAAGCAGGTGTACTCCTGGGCGCTGTGGGATTGGGCGACGCAGCCGTTCAACACCGTCATCCTTACGTTCGTCTTCACGGCGCTGTACCTGGTCAGCGCCTCGTTCCTGCCGCCGGAGGTCGCCGCCCTCGACCCGAGCGACCCGGTCCGCGTCGCCGCGGAGGCCGACCTCGCCTCCGGTCTCGGACTGGGGTCGACGATCGCCGCCCTGGGCATCCTCCTGCTCGCTCCCGTCCTCGGCCAGCGCGCCGACGCGGCCGGACGACAGAAGCTCTGGCTGGGCATCGGCACCGGCGCTCTCATCCTGTGCATGCTGGGACTGTGGTTCGTGGAGCCGCAGCCGGCCCTCTTCTGGCTCGGCGTCGCGCTGATCTCCGCCGGTTCCGTGTTCGGCGAGATCGCCGCGGTGAACTCCAACGCCATGCTCATCGGCATCGCGAACCCGAAGAACGTCGGCCGCATCTCCGGCCTGGGCTGGGGCTTCGGCTACCTCGGCGGCATCATCGCCCTCGTCATCGTCGTCCTGCTCGACACCTTCGACTGGTTCGGGATGTCCACCGACAACGGCCTCGCGTACCGGCTGATCGCCGTGGGGTGCGCGGTCTGGGCGATCGTCTTCAGCATCCCGATCTTCCTCAACGTGCCGGAGCCGTCGCTCGGGCGGCCCGAGCGCAAGGTGGGGTTCTTCCGCTCCTACGTCCTCCTCGTGCAGGACGTGATCGGTCTCTACCGCGACCCGCAGACCCGGTCGACGTTCTGGTACCTGCTCGCCAGCGCCGTGTTCCGCGACGGCCTCGGCGGGGTCTTCGCGTTCGGCGCCATCATCGGGACCGCGGTGTTCCGGTTCGGCACCCAGGACATCATCGTCTTCGGCATCGCCGCGAACCTCGTCGCCGGCGTCTCGACCATCATCGCCGGACGCCTCGACGACCGCCTCGGCCCCAAGCGGATCATCCTCGGATCGATCGGATCGATGATCGTCGCCGGCCTCGCCGTGTTCCTGCTCCGCGACGCCGGGTCCCTCGTGTTCTGGATCGGCGGCCTCGTGCTCTGCGCCTTCGTCGGCCCGGCCCAGGCGGCGGCGCGCTCCTTCCTCGCCCGCGTCACCCCGGCCGGCCGGGAGGGCGAGATCTTCGGTCTCTACGCCACGACGGGCAGGGCCGCGAGCTGGATGGCCTCCGCCGCCTGGACCGTGCTGATCGTCGCGACGAGCCAGACCGCCTACGGGATCCTCGGCATCGTCATCGTGCTCATCATCGGGTTCCTCCTCCTGCTCCCGGTGAAGGCGCCGCGCTGAGCCCGCTCAGGGCGCCGGACGAGTCGGGCGGGAGTAGCCTGACCCGGTGACCGTCGTCCTCGCCTTCCTCGCCAACATCCTCGTCGCGATCGCGAAGACGGTCGCCGCCGTCATCACCTCGTCCGCGTCGATGGTGGCCGAGGCCGCGCACTCCTGGGCGGACGCGGGGAACGAGGTCTTCCTGCTCATCGCCGACCGGCGCGGCGCGAAGACCAAGGACGCCCGGCATCCGCTCGGCTACGGCCGCAACGCGTTCGTCTGGTCCCTCATCGCGGCGTTCGGCATCTTCACCGCCGGCTCGATCGTCTCGATCATGCACGGCATCCAGGAGCTGTCCGACACCGGCCCCGTGGAGAGCCCGGTCGTGGCGTACATCGTGCTGGGCATCGCCTTCGTCCTGGAGGGGGCGTCGTTCACCCAGGCGATGGTTCGCTCCCGTCGGCTGGCCCAGGAGCGCGGATCCTCCACGTGGGACTTCGTGCTGGAGACGAGCGACACCACGCTCCGGGCGGTGTTCTTCGAGGACTCCGCCGCCCTCATCGGCCTCGTGCTGGCGGGCGGATCGATCCTCCTGCATCAGCTCACCGGTGTCGCCGCGTGGGATGCGATCGGGTCGATCCTCGTCGGGATCCTGCTGGGCGTCGTCGCCGTGATCCTGATCGGACGGAACATCGCGTTCCTCGTCGGCACGTCGGTGTCCCCCGCACTGCGCTCGCGGGTGGGCACGGCCCTCCTCGGCATGGACGACATCGAGCGGGTCACCTACCTGCACATCGAGTACGTGGGGCCGAACCGGCTGTTCCTCGTCGCCGAGGTCGACCTCGCGGGCGATGCGCGCGAGCACGACGTGGCCCGGCGGCTGCGGGAGGTGGAGCGGCGGATCGAGGCGCACGACGCGGTGGAGACCGTCGTGCTGTCCCTCTCGGTGGACGACGAGCCGTCGCTGGACTTCGCCCGCGCGTGAGTCCGGTCAGGCGCGCCAGTTGTCGGCGAGCTTGGTGAGCAGCCGCGCGAGCTCGGTCCGCTCCGCATCGGTGAACGACTCGAGTGCGCGGCCGAGCAGTTCGCGGCGTTCGCCCCGCATTCCGCGAGCCAGTCGGCGCCCCTCGTCGGTCAGCGCGATGCGGGTGCGGCGGGCGTCGTCCGGATCGGCCTCGCGGCGCACGAACCCGGCCTGCACGCCCTGCTGCACGAGCCGGGACGCCCGCGGCTGATCCACGCCGATCGCCTGCCCGAGCGCACTCACGCTGAGGGGTTCCGGCGCGGCGGCGAGGGCTTCGAGCATGCGGAGACGGGCCGGTCCGCCGAGGCGGCCGCCGTCGGCCATCCACGGCGGCATCCCGGGGTGACCGCGGTGATGGGCGAAGTGCTCGCGCGGGTCACCGTGGGGCCCATGCCCGTGTGCGCCGCGTGGCCCGCCGTGCTCGCGACCGCCGGGCCCTGGTCGACGTCCGCGCAGCCGGGAGAGCGCCTGCGCGATCGCTTCGGCGGCATCGGGGGATGCGGGGTCGATCGGATCGGTGGCCATGCCCCGATTTTACATGCAGCTTGACATGCGTTTTCGTTCCATGTCACACTGCATGTACATGCACAGTGACATTGATATGTCGGATGACATCCGTCATCGGTGCACCACAGACCACGAAGGATCACCATGAACACCACTGCAGACAGCACTTCTGACAACACCTCCCGCCCGTTCGGTTTCTGGCTCAAGGCCGTCGACCGCCTGATGGCACAGGACTTCGCCACTGTCTTCGCCGCGGAGGGCGCGACCCGCCGCGACTGGCGGCTGCTGAACGTCGTCGACGGCTCGGTACCCGCGCGCCGCCCGTTGACCCCGCACAAGCTGCACGATCTCGTCGACCGCGGCTGGGTCGAGGCGGACGGCGATGGATGGGCGCTGACCGACGAGGGCCGCGCGGCGAAGGAGCGCCTCGGCGCCACCGTCGACGGCATCCGCGCGAAGGTCGCCGACGCGGTCTCCGACGAGGAGATGGCGACGACCCTCGCGGCGCTCGAGAAGATCGCCCGCGCCTTCGGGTGGGACGAGGAGACCCCTCTCCCCCGGAAGCAGCGCCCCGGGTTCGGCTTCGGCCCTCGCGGCGGCTTCGGTCGCCGGCACGGCTTCGGGCACGGACACGGTGTCGGTCCCGGGCACGGCTTCGGCCACAGGGAGGGCTTCGACCGCGGGGACTTCGGGCCCCGGCACGGCTTCGGCCCCGGGGAGGGCTTCGAGCCCCGGCACGGCTTCGACCGTCACGACGGCGAGGAGGACGGCGGGTACCGCGGACGCGGTCACCACGACGGTCACGCACACCGCGGCCACGGTCACGCGCACCGCGACCACGGCCATCGGGCGCAGCGGATGGCGGAGCGCGCATTCGAGCGCGGCTTCGACGCCGGATTCCGCCACGGCCACGCCGCCTGACCTCACCTCCCCGAAGCGCCCCACCGGAACCCCGGCTGGGGCGCTTCCGCGCGCCGGGACACATCTCCGGGATCACTTCCGCACCTCCCGAGCGCACTCGAGGCACGTCTTCGATCCCTCACCCGAGGCATCGCCCGACCCAAGCCGAGAACGCAGGCGAAGCGCCCTGCCTGGAGTCCCGCGGGGTGGTGGTCTTTCGGGCCCGCGGCGTCGTGACCGCGACGGGGTGAGCCATCGTGCGA